>JAKFDH010000001.1:0-8643 GCA_036676245.1 Massilia sp.
GCGCTGCTGCAGGCGCCGCCGGCGTCGCTGGCGCCGGCCGAGGCGCGCCTGCTGGCGCGCTGCGCCGTCATGCTGCAGCGGGGCCTGGGCGGCCCGGCCGGCGCCGTCAGCCCCGGCGGCCTGCTGCGCATGTGGGAACTGGCCGCCGCCGGCGGCGATCCGCAGGCACAGCTGGCGATGGGCTTGCACAGCGCCCGCATGCGCGCCGACGGCAGCCGCGCGCCGGGCGCCGGCTCGGCCAACTTCAAGCGCGCCACCCGCTGGCTGGCGCTGGCGGCCGGCCATGGCTTGCCCGAGGCCTGCTATGCGCTGGCCTGCATCTATGCCAAACCGGAATTCTCACAGCGCAATATCGATACCGCGCGCGGCTGGCTGGAACGCGCGGCCGGCCTCGGCTACCGCGAAGCGCAGCTCGAGTGCGGGCTGCAGGACTGGCGCGAACGGCGCGAGCATGGGCGCAAGGATGTGCGCGCGCTGTACTGGCTGCAGCTGGCCGCGCGCCAGGGTTGTGAACGGGCAACACAAGCGCTGCACAAGGCGGCGCCGCGGCTGCAGGGCCCCTTATATAAGTGGTGTGCGGCGCTGGCGCTGCCGGCCGGGCTGGCGGCCAGCCAGCCGCTGCTGGCCGCGCGGCTCGAGCTGGCGGCCCTGTTCGGCCTGTCGCGGGCCGAGGCGCTGCTGCTCGATGTCGCCAGCGCCGACCATGGGCATTGCCTGGTGGTCGATATCCGCGCCAGCTACGGGCGCAGCAAGCGCCGCCTGGTGCTGGTCGAGGATGCGCCGCAGCGCCAGGCGCTCGACCGCATCGGCCGCCTGTTCGCGCAAGGCGGGCAGGAAGGCAATTACCGCCAGCGCCTGTACCGCCTGAAGACGATGGCGCAGACGCCTAGATCTCTACCGTGCCTTCGAACACGGTGACGGCCGGGCCGGTCATCAGCACCGGCTGGCCGGGGCCGGCCCAGGCGATCGACAGTTCGCCGCCGCGCGCGCTGACCTGCACCGGCGAGTCGAGCAGGCCGCGCCGGATGCCGGCCACCACCGCCGCGCAGGCACCGGTGCCGCAGGCCAGCGTTTCGCCGGCGCCCCGTTCAAATACCCGCAGGCGGATGTGATGGCGGTGCACGACTTGCATGAAGCCGGCATTGACGCGGCGCGGAAAGCGCGGGTGGTGCTCGATGACGGGGCCATCCTCGAGGACCGGCGCGCTGTCGACATCGCCGACCACTTGCACCGCGTGCGGATTGCCCATCGAAACCACCGACACGTCCACCGTGCGCGCGCCGACAGCCAGCGGCCAGGTGGTGCCGTGCGCCGCCAGTCCGGCCGCGTCGAACGGCACCTCGGCCGGATCGAGGCGCGGCGCGCCCATGTCGACCGTGACGCTGCCGTCGGCCTCGAGGCGCGGCGCGATCACGCCCGACATCGTGCGCACCCGGATGCTGGTCTTGGCGGTCAGGCCCTTGTCGGTGACGAACTTGACGAAGGCGCGCGAGCCGTTGCCGCACTGTTCGACTTCGCCGCCGTCATTGTTATAGATGCGGTAGCGGAAGTCGGCGTCGCCGTCGTCCGGCCGTTCCACCACCAGGATCTGGTCGGCGCCGATGCCGAAGCGGCGGTCGGCCAGCTGGCGGTATTGTTCCGGGCCCAGCCGGACGTCCTGGTTGATGGCGTCGATGACGATGAAATCGTTGCCGGCGCCGTGCATTTTGGTAAAGGTCAGTTTCATGCTGATCAGTATAATTGAATCAGCGCTGGGCGTACGGCGAAGCCTCGCCGGCCGGCCGGGTCTTGAAGCGCTTGTGGGTCCAGAAATACTCGGCCGGCGCCTCGCGCACACGCTCCTCGATGAAGGCGTTCATCCGGCGCGCCGATTCGACCATGTCGTCGCCCGGGTAATTGTCCCAGGCCGGGTAGAAGGTCACCTTCCAGCCGGCGTAGCCGGGCAGGAAGGTCGCCACCACCGGGATCACGGCGGCGCCGGTGGCGGCGGCGATCCGGCCCGGCGCCGTCAGGGTCGCGGCCGGCACGCCGAAGAAGGGCACGAAGGCGGCGTCCTTGTCGCCGAAGTCCATGTCCGGCAACATGAAGTAGGGCAGGCCGGCGCGCATCGCGCGGATGATCGGCTTGACCCCTTCCTTGCGCGAAAACAGTTCGACCGGGCGGAAGCGCGAGCGCCCGCGCCGCAGCACCTCGTCGAAGGCCGCGTTTTTCTGGCGCACATAGATCGAGCACAAGCTCGTTTCGAGCATGACGGCCACGCCGGCCACGTCGAGGCAGACGAAGTGCGGGCACAGCAGGATGGTGGGGCCGGCCGCGATCGCCTCGAGCGGCACCTTCGGCTCGACCTGGATCAGGCGCCGCAGCCGCGCCGGGCTGGCCCACCACAGGATCGCGCGCTCCCACACGCTGCGCGAATAGGCCTGGAAATGCTGGCGCGCCAGGCTGACCCGCTCGGCTTCGGACAAGGCCGGCATCGCCAGCCGCAAATTGGTCAGCGCGACATGGCGGCGCGTCCTGAGCAGCACGAACAGCAGGCTGCCGACCAGCTTGCCGAAACGGCCCAGCAGCGGCAGCGGCAGCCAGTGCAGCAGCCACATCAATCCCAGCAGCAGCTTCATGCGTCCACCTGCGCATCCGGCCCCGCCACGCCCTCGGGCTGCTTGTAGCGGTTGTAGCTCCAGAAGTACTGGGCCGGGCACAGCGCGATCAGCTTTTCCATTGCCGCATTGATGGTGGCGGCCTGCTCGGCGGCGCTGCCTTCGAGCACGCCGTCGAAGGGCACGAAGCGCACGATATAGCCTTCGCCATGGGGGCGGCGCTCGGCGTAGACCAGGATCACGACGGCGTCGCCCATCCTGGCCAGCTTGGCCGGCAGGGTCATGGTGTAGGCGCTGCGGCCGAAGTACGGGGCCCACACGCCTTCGCCCTCCTGCGGCACCTGGTCCGGCAGGATGCCGATCGGTTCGCCTTTCTTGAGGCACTTGGCCAGGATCCGCACGCCGGACATCGTGGCCGGCGCCAGGTGCAGGTTGCGGCGCGCGCGCGCCCCTTCGATCAGCGGCTTGAGCGCCGCCTTCTTCGGCGGGCGGTACATCACCGTCAGCGCGGTGCGCAGCGCGATCTGCTGGGCCGTCATTTCGAAGCAGCCCAGGTGCGGGGTCAGGAACACAATGCCGCGTTTGGCATCTAAAGCTGCCTGGACCAGTTCCCAGTTATGGGTGCTGGCGTGGCGTGCCACCCGTTCGGGGTCGGCGCACCAGACGAAGGGCAGCTCGACGATCGCTTTGCCGGATTCGGCAATGGCGGCCGCCAGGTGGGCGCCGTGGCCCGCGGCAAGCAGGTTGCCGCGCAGGCGGCGCCGGTACGATGGCGATGCCAGGTAGACAAGCCAGCCCAGGGCCGCCCCCAAAAAATGCAAGGCAGGCAAGGGAAGGTGGGACAAAAGACGGAAAAGGGTGACTAACATGGGTTTGATCGGTATTCAGCAGCGGTCAGTTGCCCAACCTAAATTTCTTAAGGAGCGTAAAATACCACGTATGCAGGATCCGCCGAGTTAATAGACAACTTGCGAAGCGGAATATAAATGTCGCTAAAGCGTCGCAGGCAACCCGGTTACTGCGACAGTTCACAGACCAGTAACAGGAGCATTGCATGTCAAACGACTATCTCTTCACGTCCGAATCCGTGTCGGAAGGCCATCCCGACAAAGTCGCGGACCAGATTTCCGACGCCATCCTCGACGCCATCCTCGACCAGGATCCGAAAGCCCGCGTCGCCGCCGAAACCCTGTGCAACACCGGCCTGGTGGTGCTGGCAGGCGAAATCACGACCCACGCGAACGTCGATTATATTCAAGTGGCGCGCGAAACCATCAAGCGCATCGGCTACGACAACACCGACTACGGCATCGACTACCGCGGCTGCGCCGTGCTGGTCGCCTACGACAAGCAGTCGCCGGACATCGCCCAGGGCGTGGACGAAGGCGCCGGCATCGACCTCGACCAGGGCGCGGGCGACCAGGGACTGATGTTCGGCTATGCCTGCGACGAAACCCCGGAACTGATGCCGGCCGCCATCCATTATGCGCACCGCCTGGTCGAGCGCCAGTCGCAGCTGCGCAAGGACGGCCGCCTGCCATGGCTGCGCCCGGACGCCAAGTCGCAGGTCACGCTGCGCTACGTGAACGGCCGCCCGGTCGCGGTCGACACCGTGGTGCTGTCGACCCAGCACGCCCCTGAAATGACGCACAGCCAGATCGAGGAAGCGGTCATCGAAGAGATCATCAAGAAAACCCTGCCGGCCGAATGGCTCAAGGGCACGCGCTACCTGGTCAACCCGACCGGCCGCTTCGTCATCGGCGGCCCGCAGGGCGACTGCGGCCTGACCGGCCGCAAGATCATCGTCGACACCTACGGCGGCGCGGCGCCGCACGGCGGCGGCGCATTCTCCGGCAAGGATCCGTCCAAGGTCGACCGTTCGGCCGCCTACGCCGCGCGCTACGTGGCCAAGAACGTGGTCGCGGCCGGCCTGGCGCGCCAGTGCCAGGTGCAGGTCAGCTACGCGATCGGCGTGGCCAAGCCGATCAACATCACCGTCTATACCGAGGGCACGGGCGTGATCGCCGACGAGAAGATCGCCCAGCTGGTGATGGAGCACTTCGACCTGCGTCCGAAGGGCATCGTGCAAATGCTGGACCTGCTGCGCCCGATCTACCGGAAGAGCGCCGCCTACGGCCACTTCGGCCGCGAAGAGCCGGAATTCACGTGGGAGCGCACCGACAAGGTCGCGCTGCTGCGCGCGGAAGCCGGCCTCTCGTAATCGTTTGCCAACGTCGTCCTCGCGAACGCGAGGACGACGTTGTTATATGTTCGCAAGAAATCCGCCGCCCGGATTCCAGCAGCACCGGTTTTTTTCGATTTTCACTGGAAAAAACCAGCCCCAGCGGCTACACTAGTCAGTTCCGAGGAGCGTTGCGACGAAATTCTTCATTTCGCCAGGCTCGGAAACTCACCGCAACTGCGCTCACGTCTTTTTTCTAACTGAAAGGAGGGCGTGATGAACGCCGTACTCAAATCTTCGCAAGACTTCCACATCGCCGACATCACCCTTGCTGCCTGGGGCAACAAGGAAATCAAGATTGCCGAAACTGAAATGCCGGGCCTGATGGCGATCCGCGAAGAATTCGCCGCCGCCCAGCCGCTCAAGGGCGCGCGCATCACCGGTTCGCTGCACATGACGATCCAGACCGCCGTGCTGATCCAGACGCTGGAAGCGCTGGGCGCGCAAGTGCGCTGGGCATCGTGCAATATCTACTCGACCCAGGACCACGCCGCCGCCGCGATCGCCGCCGCCGGCACCCCGGTGTTCGCCGTCAAGGGCGAAACCCTGGATGAATACTGGGATTACACCCACCGCATCTTCGCGTGGCCGAACGACGCCGCCGGCAATGCCGTCTATTCGAACATGATCCTCGACGACGGCGGCGACGCCACCCTGCTGCTGCACCTGGGCGTGCGCGCGGAGTCGGACATCGGCGTGCTGGCGAAACCCGGTTCGGAAGAGGAAATCTGCCTGTTCAACTCGATCAAGGCGCACCTGGCCAGGGACCCGCAGTGGTACTCGAAGCGCCTGCCGCAAATCCTCGGCGTGACCGAAGAGACCACCACCGGCGTGCACCGCCTGTACCAGATGCACAAGGAAGGCAAGCTGGCCTTCCCGGCGATCAACGTCAACGACTCGGTCACCAAGTCCAAGTTCGACAACCTGTACGGCTGCCGCGAATCGCTGGTCGACGCCGTCAAGCGCGCCACCGACGTGATGATCGCCGGCAAGGTCGCGATCATCGCCGGCTACGGCGACGTGGGCAAGGGCTCGGCCCAGGCCATGCGCGCGCTGTCGGCCCAGGTCTGGGTCACCGAGATCGACCCGATCTGCGCACTGCAGGCGGCGATGGAAGGCTACCGCGTCGTGACCATGGACTATGCCGCCGAACACGGCGACATCTTCGTCACCTGCACCGGCAACTACCATATCCTGACCGAAGCGCACATGCTGAAGATGAAGGACCAGGCGATCGTCTGCAACATCGGCCACTTCGACAACGAGATCGACGTCGCTTCGCTCAAGAAATATGAGTGGGAAAACATCAAGCCGCAGGTCGACCACATCATCTTCCCATCCGGCAAGCGCATCATCCTGCTGGCGGAAGGCCGCCTGGTCAACCTGGGTTGCGGCACCGGCCACCCTTCGTACGTGATGAGCTCCTCGTTCGCGAACCAGACCATCGCCCAGATCGAGCTGTTCGCCAACACGGCCAACTACCCGGTCGGCGTGTACGTGCTGCCGAAGCACCTGGACGAGAAAGTGGCGCGCCTGCAGCTCAGGAAGCTCAACGCGCAGCTGACCGAACTGACCGACGAGCAAGCCGCTTACATCAACGTCAGCAAGGCCGGCCCGTACAAGCCTGAGACCTATCGCTACTAAGCCGTAGAAAGCTTTCCCTGGGGGCGACCTTCGGACTGCCCCTGGTTTACAACCAGACATTGGATCATCATGCGTTTACTGCTCATCTGGATCATCAACGCAGCGGCCCTGTTCGCGCTGCCTTACCTGATGTCGTCGGTCTCCGTGACCAACATCGGCACCGCCTTCATCGCCGCGCTCGTGCTGGGGCTGGTCAACACCCTGATCAAGCCGCTGCTGGTGCTGCTGACCCTGCCGGTGACGGTGCTGTCGCTCGGCCTGTTCATCCTGGTCATCAACGCGCTGCTGTTCTGGGGCGTCGCGCATGTGGTCGAAGGCTTCCACGTCGAGGGATTCTGGTCGGCCTTCCTGGCTGCCATCCTGTACAGCATCATCTCGTGGGCGCTGTCCACATTACTTCTCAAAAATGATGGAAACAAATAATTTCAGTATCGAGTTTTATCCGCCCAAGACGCCCGAAGGCGCGCAAAAGCTGCGCGTCGTCCGCGAGAAGCTGGCGCTGCTGGGCCCGAAGTACTTTTCGGTGACCTTCGGCGCCGGCGGCAGCACCCAGCAGGGCACGCTCGATACCGTGCTCGAGATCCTCGCCGCCGGCCATGACGGCGCACCCCACCTGTCCTGCGTGGGCGGCTCGCGCGAGTCGATCCGCACGATCCTGCACGATTTCAAGGCGCACGGCATCAAGCGCGTCGTGGCCCTGCGCGGCGATTTGCCGAGCGGCTACGGCGGCGCGGGCGAATTCCGCTACGCCAACGAACTGGTCGAGTTCATCCGCGCCGAGACCGGCGACTGGTTCCACATCGAAGTGGCGGCCTATCCGGAAGTGCACCCGCAGGCCCGTTCGCCGCAGGACGACCTGCTGGCCTTCGAACGCAAGGTCAAGGCTGGCGCCGATGCGGCGATCACCCAGTATTTCTACAATGCCGACGCCTACTTCGCCTACATGGACCAGGTCGGCAAGATGGGCATCAGCGTGCCGGTGGTGCCGGGCATCATGCCGATCACCAACTACACGCAGCTGATGCGCTTCTCGGACATGTGCGGCGCCGAGATCCCGCGCTGGGTGCGCCTGAAGCTGGCCAGCTTCGGCGACGACAGCGCCTCGATCAAGGCCTTCGGTCTCGATGTCGTGACCCGGCTGTGCGAGCGCCTGCTGGCCGGCGGCGCGCCGGGCCTGCACTTCTATTCGATGAACCAGGCGGCGGCCACGACGGCGCTGTGGGAACGGCTGGCCAAGGCCTGAACGCCAGCCTGGATTCAGCCGCGTTCGGTGATGATCCGGTCCAGCGCGACGTCATGCGGCGCGCTGGCGAAGACCGCCGCCAGGCAGGTGTAGGCGATACCCACCGTATACGGACGCTGCGGCGCGGCCAGGGTGCGGTCGTAATAGCCGCCGCCGTAGCCGAGGCGGTAGCCGTCCCCGTTGAAGCCCAGGCAGGGCACCAGCAGCGCCGGCGGCTGCTCGACCTGGCGCAATTGCCGCGGCACGGCCACACCCATCCCATCCTTCACCATCGCTTCGCCCGGCGTCCATGCCGTGAACGCCAGCGGCGCGTCGGCTTGCTGCACCACCGGCAGCGCCAGCGCGACCCCGCGCCCGGCCAGCGCCGCATACACCGGGTGCAGGTCGGGTTCGCCGCGCAGCGGCCAGTAGACCCCCAGCAGCGGCGCCCGTGCGTCCGTCCACCATGCCAGCACGTGCGCGCAAATCGCCGCATCCCATGCACTGCGCATGGCCGGATCGATAGTCCGCCGCCGCGCCAGCAGCGTGCTGCGCAACACAGCCTTTTCGCTTGCGAGGGCCGCTGCCACGGCAGTGTCGTCGCGTGGTATTCTTGGCTTGCCGGTCATATGTTGAACGACCCTTTCAATGAGAGTTGCATACTGATGTCCTTGCCGAAATTGTTCGCCGGCGCGCTGCTTGCCGGTGCCGTGCTGGTCCCGGCCGCGGCCATCGCCCAGGCGGTCGACGCCGCGCCCGCCGTGCCGCCTGCGGTACAGCAAAGCGTAGCGCCAGCCTCGCCTGCGGCCACCCAGCCGGCCGCGGCGCCCGCCGTGTCGCCGGTCCTGACGCGTTCGGCGCCGGCCGTGCTTGCGCCCGGGCCGGCCAATCCGGCGCCGGCGCCTGCCCTTGCCGCCTCGCCGCCGCTCGCCGCGCCC
>JAKFDH010000002.1:0-7707 GCA_036676245.1 Massilia sp.
GAGATGACGCTCGAGGTGTCGGACGAGGCCCTGCAGAAGATCGCCGAGGCCGGCTACGATCCGGTGTACGGCGCGCGCCCGCTCAAGCGCGCGATCCAGCAGCAGATCGAGAATCCGCTGTCGAAGCTGATCCTGTCCGGCAAATTCGGTCCCAAGGACCGGATACCGGTGCGTGTCGTCCACGGCGAACTGGTGTTCGGCCAGGCGCCCCACTAGGGCGCCGGCTCAGGCCAGCACTTCGTCGACCAGGTCCGTCTTCAGGATCAGGGCGGGTGCTGCGCCTTCATTGAGCTGGAACACGCCGCGCCCGTTCGAGATGACGATGGCGCCGTCCGGCCCGATCGAGTACGAGGCCACGTTGGTCGCCAGCACCTGCTCGGCGCCTTGCCGGCTGCGCCGCACCAGCTGCCAGCTGGCCGGCACCAGCGAGGGCACGCCGGCCACCATCGCCTCCGAGCGCAGCGCCTTCTCGGCATCGATGCGCTTGCCCTTGACGATGATGTCCTTCAGGTCCGCTTTCATGGCCGGGCCGGTGGCGCCCGTCAGCGGCTTGCGGCTGTACATCATCGAGAAGAAATTCAGGTAGTGGAACACCGCGCGCAGCAGGCGGAAGGGGAACAGCAGGGCGTCGAGCACGATATTGCCGGCGCCATACTGCGGCGCGTCGAAGGGGCGGCGGATGAAGTACAGCTCGCCGCCCGGGCCCATGCGCGGCTGCAGGAAATCGGTGCGCACATCCTCCAGCACGGTGTCGATGCGCCCGTTTTTGATGTCCAGGCGCTGGATGGTGGCATGGCCCTGCGCGACGATCAAGCCTTGCTGGTTGCGCGCCAGGCCGGCCGACTGGAACAGCAGCACGCCGTCTTCGCCGGGGCACCAGGCGGGCGCCGTGTCGGCGGTGTCGCCGCCGGTCAGTTCGCGCAGGCCACTGCCGTCGAGGTCGAGCATGGCGATGTTCTTGACGCCTTCGCGCGAATCGGAAGTGCACAGGAGCTTGCCGCCGGCGGCATCGAGCTGCAGGTCGGCCAGGGCCAGGTTCTGCCGGTGCAGGATGCGCGTTTCGACGCCGCTGTCGAGGTCTTGCGAAAACAGCCCGCCGATGCCGCGGTCCTGCAGGAAATACAGCAGGCTATTGCCTTGGAACAGGGCCGAACTGACGGTGATGGCGGCGCCGTCGCCGGCGAAATTGCGCATCTGTCCGGCGGCGGAGACGGCGAAGCTGGTGTCTTTTTTCCAGGCATTGCGTTCATTGCTGCGCGCCATGCGGTTTTCGACTTCCTGGATGTAGGGGCTGTGGATCTGGCGCTCGGCGCCGCCCTCGGCCTTGAAGAACAGTTTTCCGCCCGACAGCCAGGCGACGCGGCGGCTGGCGCCGGCGGCGACCGCGCGTCCATAGGGCGCGGCATCGGCGCCCTCCCTGGGCGGCTGGGTCACGACGTAGAACAGGATGAGCAGGGCCGCGAACAGGGCAAAACCGATCAGGAAGACCACGAGCTTTCTCCTTTGCTAAGATTGCATCATGGTAACACGGGGTGTGTGGCCTTCATGCCTGTGCCGCGATGAAATCGTGGATGCGCCCGGGGATTTGCTGCACCTGGTCGACCGTGCGGGCAATGAATATCGACGATGCCGGCAGCAGCCGGTGCAGTTCCTGGGAACAGGATTCCGGATGGGTCGGGTCGTCCGCCCAGCCGACGACCAGGGTCGGGATGTGGGCCAGCGCCGCCAGCGCGGGGCGCGGCGGCAGGTCCGAGTTCGAGGCGCCGTAGAACACGTCGGCCACGGTGGCCGGGTCGGCCTTGCCCATGCCCTGGGCGATCGCGGCGGCCATCGCCGGCGACTGCGCGAGCAGCCATGGCGGCAGCAGGCGGTGCGCTTCGGGATTGGTCAGCATACCGATCAGGCGCGCGCCTGCCACGCCGCCGAGCTTGCTCGCACGCTGGTACAGGCGGCGCTGGGCCACCCGTTTTTCCCATAGCGTCGGCGCCAGCATCAGCAGCATCGCCTTGACCCGCCAGGGCGCGGCCAGCGCCGCGTGCAGGACGGTGGCGCAGCCCATCGACGCGCCGCCGGCGATGAAGCGTTCGGCGCCGATCGCGTCGGCCAGGCCCAGCATGTCCGCGCCCAGGCCCGGCCAGGCATAGCTGCCGGCGTCGCGCGAGGCGCCGCTGCCGCCATGGCCGCGCGCATCGTAGCGCACCAGTTCGATGCCGGGCGGGTGCGCCGGCCACGCCAGCCAGCCGAGGGCGTCGTCCGTCTCCATGCTCGACAGCAGGCCATGGCCCCAGATGAAGGGAGTGCCGGCGCCGCTGCGCCGCACCTGCAGCGCGACTTGGTTGACCTGGATCGTGGTGTGGGAAGCGGGAGCGATAATGGACATGTGCGGTTTTGGGCGGGCCGCGGCCAGGGCCGCCGCCAACGCGTTCTTTGTTTGACTGCTAGTATTCTTGTTCGAGCTGTCGAGCCCTGCCTTGATTTATGCACGGGGCATCATAACTGAAACGGCAAAAATCGACAGTCCTTACAGATTAGCAGAAACAACGGTCACGGCAGGACAGGGGAATAATAGATGCAGCAAGCCACTTTGCGCGAGGATGCGCGCGTCATCGGACTGGTGGGCCTGGCCCACGGCGTGTCGCACTTCTACCACCTGATCCTGGCGTCCCTGTTTCCGTGGCTGAAGCCGGCCTTCGGCCTGTCGTACGCGGAGCTGGGCCTGTTGATGACCGTCTTTTTCGTCGTCTCCGGCGTCGGCCAGGCGCTGTCCGGCTTCATTGTCGACCGGGTCGGCGCGCGCCGCGTGCTGTTCGCCGGGCTGGCGCTGCTGGGCGCCGCCGCCCTGGTGCTGGCCAGCGCCCAGCAATACGCGATGCTGCTGGCCGGCTCGATGCTGGCCGGCGCCGGCAATGCCGTGTTCCACCCGGCCGACTACACCTTGCTCAGCCAGCGGGTGTCGAAGGCGCGCCTCGCCCATGCGTTCTCGGTGCACGGCATCAGCGGCAACCTGGGCTGGGCGGCGGCGCCGGTGTTCCTGGCCGGTATCGCCGCGCTGTCCGGCTGGCGCGTGGCGCTGCTGGCGGCCGCGGCGATCCCGTTCGCCACCTTGCTGCTGCTGTTCGTGCAGCGCGCCGCCCTGCACGCCGATCCGCAGCCATCGCCGGCCCAGCAGGCGGCCGCGGGCGGTTCCTTCGACTTCCTGCGCCTGCCGGCGGTCTGGATGAGCTTTGGTTTCTTCTTCCTGACCGCGCTGGCGCTGGGCGGTATCCAGAGTTTCGCCTCGGCCAGCCTGGTCGCGCTCTATCAGGTGTCGCTGGCGGCGGCGACCACCGCCTACACCGGCTACATGCTGGCCTCGGCCGGCGGCATGGTGCTGGGCGGCTTCCTGGCCGCGCGCGCCGAACGCCACGACCGCACCATCGCCATCGCCTTCGCGCTGGCCGCGGCGCTGGCGCTGCTGCTGGCGGCGGTCGTGGTGCCGGGCTGGATGGCGGTGTTGCTGATGGGCGCGATCGGCTTCGCCGCCGGCATCGCCGGACCGTCGCGCGATCTGCTGATCCGCGCCGCGGCGCCGAAACAGGCCACCGGCCGCGTGTTCGGCGTCGTCTATTCGGGCCTCGACAGCGGGCTGGCGGCGGGGCCGCTGCTGTTCGGCGCGCTGATGGACGCGCAGCGCCCGGCCTGGGTGTTCGCCTGCATCGCCCTGTTCCAGCTGTTGGCGATCGGCACCGCGGTCGGGGTCGGGGGCAGGAGACGCGCCGCGGCGCCGCAAACGGCCTAGAATAGTGTTTTTTGCCACTGACGAGGCCACGCCATGACCTTTGCCACGACCGACCTGTGCGACGACCATCCGCAACTGCTTGAAGACGGGCGCCTGGCGGTGCTGCCGCCGGTGTTCCGCCACTTCGGCCGCCGCGCGGCGTTCTGCGGCCGCGCCACCACCCTCAAGGTGTTCGAGGACAATGCGCTGGTGCGCGCCACGCTGGAAGCGCCAGGCAACGGCAATGTGCTGGTCATCGACGGCGGCGGCAGCCTGCGGCGGGCGCTGGTCGGCGGCCAGTTGGCGCTGCTGGCCCAGGACAATGGCTGGGCCGGCATCGTCGTCGATGGCTGCGTACGCGACAGCGACGAGATCAATGCCTGCGAGATCGGGGTGCGCGCGCTGGCGGCCCATCCGCAAAAGAGCGCGAAGAAGGGCGCCGGCGAACGCAATGCGCGGGTGTGGATCGCCGGCGTCGCCGTCAGCCCCGGCGACTGGATCTATGCCGACGCCGACGGCGTGCTGGTGGCGCAGCAGAAACTGGCATAATTGATAACATTGTTATCCGTCGAGAAACTTTACAGTTGCATCGGAAAATTTTTCGTTTCTTTTGCTAAGTCTTTGATTCTAATTGGGATTGCATCGGTGGCATGGATGTTGCTGAATGGAAGATATCATTTTCCAACAATAGGACCTCCCATGAAGAGCTTCAAGGGCGCCTTGGGTTCCGACTACCCGATCACCCTTGCCGCTTCGCTGGGCGACCTGAGCGACGGCTTCCTGAAAGTTGTGCTGAGCGCGTCCGAGGGAAGCTATACGTTCCAAAGCTCGTTCTTGTCGGTGACCTTGCGTGAATTGGAAGTCGTTCAGCCAGCGCCAGGCGCCGTCCCTGAACCTGCCAGCCTTGCCTTGCTGGGCCTGGGCCTGCTCGGCGTTGGCGTAGCGCGCCGCCGCCGCAGCAAGTAATTCCCGCGGCGCGCACGGCGCCGCCCTGAACACGGCCACGTTCCTGCTTGCGCAGGGCGTGGCTTTGTTGTTTTTGAAGCACAACTCCGCCTGTCCAGCGCGATTGCATATGTTGCTCGCGCTCAAGCCGCAGAAAAATGCGCGCGCCATCATGTTTTGGACGCTGTTTTTTCACTGCGCGCAAACCCGATTCCATATTGCGAAACGTCACGCAAACCGCACCGGCTCGCCTCTTTCATTCTGAGAAATTTCATCCCGTATCATGAAAACTTTTACATAAGACATTGAAAACAAAGGAGTTTAATTTACTTATATGTCTTATATAAGAGTATTGTTGCCATGCACAAAACGGCCTATCATTTATCTAACGGTTTTCGTTTTCTACAACGTCTTATTCAATCAGGAGAATGACCATGGCAACGCGTGAACAGCAAATCGCAGAACTGCAGAACGACTGGGAGTCGAATCCGCGCTGGAAGGGCGTCGTGCGCAATTACACCGCCGCCGATGTCGTGCGCCTGCGCGGCTCGCTGCGGATCGAACACACGCTGGCCAAGCGCGGCGCGGAAAAGCTGTGGGACCTGGTCAACAAGGAGCCCTTCGTCAACGCCCTCGGCGCGATGACCGGCAACCAGGCGATGCAGCAGGTCAAGGCCGGCCTGAAGGCCATCTACCTGTCCGGCTGGCAAGTCGCGGGCGATGCCAACGTCGCCGGCGAGATGTACCCCGACCAGTCGCTGTACCCGGCCAACTCGGTGCCGCTGGTGGTTCGCCGCATCAACAACACCTTCCAGCGCGCCGACCAGATCCAATGGTCGGAAGGCAAGGACGACATCGATTACTTCGCGCCGATCGTGGCCGACGCCGAAGCCGGCTTCGGCGGCGTGCTGAACGCCTACGAACTGATGAAGTCGATGATCGACGCGGGCGCGGCCGGCGTCCACTTCGAAGACCAGCTCGCCTCAGTCAAGAAGTGCGGCCACATGGGCGGCAAGGTGCTGGTGCCAACGCGCGAAGCGGTCGAAAAACTGAGCGCGGCGCGCCTCGCGGCCGACGTCATGGGCACCTCGACCCTGGTCATCGCGCGCACCGACGCCGAAGCGGCCGACCTGCTGACCTCGGACGTGGACGAGAACGACCGTCCGTTCTGCACCGGCGAGCGCACCGTCGAAGGCTTCTACAAGGTCAGGCCGGGCATCGAGCAAGCCATTGCGCGCGCGCTGGCCTACGCCCCCTTCGCCGACCTGGTGTGGTGCGAGACCGGCAAGCCGGACCTGGCCTTCGCCAAACAGTTCGCCGACGCCGTGCATGCCAAGTTCCCGGGCAAGATGCTCGCCTATAACTGCTCGCCGTCGTTCAACTGGAAGAAGAACCTGGACGACGCCACCATCGCCAAGTTCCAGAAAGAGCTGGGGGCCATGGGGTACAAGTTCCAGTTCATCACCCTGGCCGGCTTCCACGCGCTCAACTACGGCATGTTCAACCTGGCGCACGGCTATGCGCGGCGCCAGATGTCGGCCTTCGTCGAGCTGCAGGAAGCCGAATTCGCCGCCGCCGACAAGGGCTTCACGGCGGTCAAGCACCAGCGCGAAGTGGGCACCGGCTACTTCGACGCGGTGACCCAGACCATCCAGCAGCACCAGAGCTCGACCACCGCGCTGCACGGTTCGACGGAAGACGAGCAGTTCTTCGACGAAAAGAAAGTCGCGTAATCGTTTAGCCCCCCCGGTTGGCCGCAGCGAGCGATCGCTGCGGCTTTTTTGCATTTTAAGACCGGCCGACCGGTGCCAGTTCTGACATTCGGACACGAGCCCAGCCATAAACTTGCTTTATGGCTGGGCTCGTGTCCGAATGTCAGAACTGGCACCGGTCTTAAAATGCGATAATGGCGGTATCACGCAGCATTGCGCCACTTTTATGGAATCCACCTTATGTTGAGCTACCGCCACGCCTTTCACGCGGGTAACCATGCCGACGTCCTCAAGCATTTCGTCCAGATCCAGCTGCACGAATACATGAACCAGAAGGACGCGGCCTACACCTATATCGACACCCATTCCGGTGCCGGCGTGTATGCGCTCGACGGCGGCTACGCCTCCAAGAACGCCGAGTACGAGACCGGCATCGCGCCGCTGTGGGAACGCAAGGACTTGCCCAAGCCGCTGGCCGCCTACGTCAACATGATCAAGGAGATGAATCCGAGCGGCAAGATGCGCTACTACCCGGGTTCGCCTTTCTGCGCCGACAAGGCGATGCGCGAGCACGACCGCCTGCGCCTGTTCGAGCTGCATCCGGCCGACAGCAAGATCCTGACCGATAATTTCCGCAAGCTCGAGGAGCACGCCGCCGCCCAGGGCATCCGCCCCAGCGTGCGCGGCAAGCGCGTGCTGGTCGAGCGCGGCGACGGTTTCCACGCGCTCAAGACGCTGCTGCCGCCGCCGTCGCGCCGCGCGCTGGTGCTGATCGACCCGCCCTACGAGGACAAGCAGGATTACCGCAAGGTCAAGGATGCCCTCGAGGAGGCGCTCGGGCGCTTCCCGTCCGGCATGTACGCGGTCTGGTATCCGGTGCTGCAGCGCATGGAGTCGCGCCAGTTCGCCGACAAGCTCAAGCGCCTGCCGGCCAAGGAATGGCTGAACGTGACCCTGACCGTGTCGACGCCCGGCCCGGACGGCTTCGGCCTGCACAGCAGCGGCATGTTCATCCTGAACCCGCCGTACACGCTGGAACCGATCCTGCGCCAGGTGATGCCTTACCTGGTCCAGGTGCTGGGCAAGGACGCCGGCGCCACCTTCACCATCGACAAGGGCGCGCAGGTGACCGGCACCGCCGGCGCCCGCGTGGCCGCCAACGGGACGGTCCGCATGCCGGTCGGTAATGCCCGCCGCGCCAGCCCGACCGCCGGCACCGGCAGCCTGCGCCTGCCCGGCCAGGCCCCGGCCGGCACGCCGCCGAACGCCGCCGTCGCCCGCGCCGCTGCCGGC
>JAKFDH010000003.1:0-5583 GCA_036676245.1 Massilia sp.
ACCGTCGGCCAGGACGCGCAGCGCCTGCACACCCAGCTTGTCCTGGTTCACCGCGATCACGCCGGGGTTGGTCAGGATGCGGCGGGTCGACTCGGACATGGAACGCAGGTCGTTGCCCAGGATAAGCGGCGAGGCCATCATGGCCCAGATCGACAGATGGGCGCGGTCTTGATCCTCGCTCATGCCGTTGCCCACTTCGAGCATGTCCATATCGTTCCAGCGGCCGGGCCCTGAGAATTTGCGCAGGTTTGCGTCAGCGTGCTTGTCGAGGATGCGCAGCACGCCCAGACCAGTCGATAAACCGGGACTGAACTGGCAGTCGAAGCAATTATAGATATCGGGCGTGGTGCGCCACAGATGGCCGACCTTGCCGGCCCACTCCCACGGCCTGCTCATGCCCCATTCGCAGATGCTGAACACCATCGGACGGCCCGCCTTGGCGATCGCGTCGCGCATCGTGGTGTAGGCCGCTTCGGCGTTCAAGAGCGGAGTGTTGCACCAGTCGTACTTGACGTAATCGATGCCCCATTTCGCATAGGTCCGCGCATCCTGATACTCGTAGCCGCGGCTGCCGGGACGGCCGCCGCAGGTGGTATCGCCGGCGTCCGAGTAGATGCCCAGCTTGAGTCCCTTGCCATGCACATAGTCCGCCAGCGCCTTCATGCCGGAGGGGAAGCGCTTGGGGTCGGGCTGGATGTTACCGTCGGCGTCGCGCTGGCCATGCCAGCAATCGTCGATGTTCACGTACTGGAAGCCTGCGTCCTTCAAGCCCGTCTTGACCATGGCGTCGGCGGTCTCGCGGATCAGGCGCTCGTCGATATCGCAGGCAAATTTGTTCCAGCTGTTCCAACCCATTGGCGGGGTGTCGGCCAGGCCTTCAGCCTTTTGAGCCCAGCTATTGCCTGCCGCGCCAAAGAATACGGTCATCGCGGCGGCGGCCGCCATCATTGCCGTGCTCGGCATCAGCGCTCTGTGTGATACGTGCTCTATTTTCATTTCTTACTGACTCCAAAAAGAGTGGGGGGACATCGTACAAATCCATGGCGTAAACACCATGCAAGAGTTTTAAATCGTTAAGTCCGGTGGATTGGTTCGAGCTCCAAGTGCAATAGAGGATGCCCGTCAGCCGACCCGCCAGTACAAGTTGCGGTAGTCGTTGCCGGTTAGTCCTTACTCAGTATGTGACGCAGGAAAGCGTCGTGCGTGGGCATGGCCGCCACGACGGCCGCGTAATGGTCGCGCCGCTGGTGCAGGGCCTGCAGCGCTTCTGCGAGCGGCACTTCGGCCAGCACGGGGTCGGCGCGCAGCGGCCAGTTGCCCATGCCGGCGTGGACCGCCAGCCAGCTGGTGGCCTCGAACCCTTCTTCCCCGTTCATGTTCAGCGAGCCGGTCTGGCGCCAGGCGTGCAGTTTGAAATCCAGCGTCTCCGGCAGTTCCATGCTCGCCATGTCGCGCCACAGCTGGCTGTCGCGGCGCTCGGTGAGGCAATAGTGCAGGATGATGAAGTCGCGGATGCGCTCGAACACCCTGGTCATGCCCCGGTTGTAGTTGGCCACGGCGGCCGCGGCGGGCGGCGCACCCGGGCGCAGCAGTTCGATCATTTTTTCCAGGCCG
Source organism: Massilia sp. (assembly GCA_036676245.1). GTDB lineage: Bacteria > Pseudomonadota > Gammaproteobacteria > Burkholderiales > Burkholderiaceae_D > Telluria_A. Next base: position 1,615 of record JAKFDH010000003.1, read on the forward strand.
CGCTGGATCAGCAGGATGCTGGTCGACTCGAGCGGCTCCAGGAAGCCCGACGACAAGCCCAGCCCGACCACGTTGTGGACCCAGAAGCGCTCGCGGTGGCCGGTCGTGAAGCGCAGCAGGCGCGGTTCGGCCAGGGCCGGGCCGTCCAGCCGTTCGAGCAGCTGGGTGCGCGCGCGCTCCTCGTCGATGTAGCGGGAGGAGAACACGTGGCCGTTGCCGACGCGGTTGGTGAGCGGAATCCGCCAGGTCCAGCCCGCTTCAAGCGCGGTGGCGACGGTGTGCGGCGTGAGTCCGGGGCCGCTCGGCTCGCTCGGCACGGCCCAGGCCCGGTCGACCCGCAGCCAGCGGCTGAAATCGACGTAAGGCTCTTGCAGGGCGCGGCCCAGCAGCAGTGACGCAAAGCCGGAGCAGTCGATGAACAGGTCGCCGGCCACCACGCGGCCATCCTCGAGCCTGAGCTGGCCGACGCCGCCGTCGGCGCGGCGCTTGACCTCGACGATGCGCCCTTCGGTGCGCCGCGCGCCCCGGCTCAGCGCGATGCCGCGCAGGAAGCGCGCATACAGGGTGGCATCGAAATGGTAAGCGTAGCTGTACAGCTTGGGGCGTTCCACCGGCGGCGGGGCGAAGCGGCCCTGGCTGGCCATCACGCTGGGCAGGCATTGTTCGCTCAGCATGCCGAGCGCCGGGTCGTTGACCCGGCGGTACTGGCCCCACAGGCAGGCGGGGCCGGCAAGGTCGTCGAAATTGCCGAAGGTATGGAAGAAGCGCTGGCCCTTGGCGCGCCAGTCGCGAAACTCGATGCCGAGCTTGAACGTGCCATTGGTGGCGCGCAGGAACTCGGCCTCGTCGATGCCGTTCGACTTGTGAAAATCGCGCAACATGGGGAAGGTGGCCTCGCCCACGCCGACGATGCCGATCTCTTCCGATTCGACCAGTTCGACGCTGCTGCCGGGCAGTGCTTTCGCCAGCCCGACGGCCGCCATCCAGCCGGCGGCGCCGCCGCCGACGACGACGATGCGTTTGTATGCGGTGTTCATGGTGTCCTCCTTGTCATCGGCGGCGCCGATCACTCCTTGGCCAGGATCTGCGGCAGCGTGCCGGCCGGTGGCCGCCCGATCAGTCCACGCGGCAGGTAGCTGTAATCGGTCGCGCCTGGCTTTTTCCACACAAGCATCAATGCGAGATCCGGGCCCGGCCCCTGGAAGTAGCGCACGCGGAAATTGCGCAAGCCATTCTCCAGCTTGAGCCTCGTCGCCACGGGTGTCGGGCCGTGGATGCCATCGTTGTCGATCACGTTTTCATCGTCGACGCTGAGCATGGCGCCATCGTCGGCCAACAGCATCAGTTCATACGTGGCGGTTTCCGGGACATTGACGGTGAAGCGGATATCCAGGCCGAACCATTCGTTGGTCGAGCCCAGGCCGGGAAAGCCGTCCTTGAAGGAGCGCGGCGTGATATTGAGCTGCGCCATGCAAACGCGCTTGACCGGCTTGCGCCTGCGCATTTCGGACAGCGACTGGACGTTGACAGGGAGGCGATAGACGTCGGCGATCATATGCCGATCCGACTCTTCGGCGCATTCTTCGAACAGCTTGGGTGGCGCGCTGGCCACGGCCTCCTTCACGGCCTCCTTCACGGGCGGAGGCGGCGGGGGCGGGGCGGCAGGCGGCGGGGCCGGGGGAGCGACCGGCGCCGGCGGGGCCCGGATGGCGTCGGGCACGATGTCGAGCACGGGCAGCGGGGGCAAGGCGAGCGGCGGCGGGACGAGCTTGGGCGGGGCGGCATCGGGCGGAGGTACGGGAATTTTTTTCTCCGGTACTTTCTGCTCGAACAGGACCACCTCTACGCTGCGCGCCGGCGGCGGCTCGGAAACGCGCGAGCGCGACAGCAGGATCGCGGCCAGCAAAGCCAGATGAATGAGTAACACGATGACCAGCGCGTAGCGCCGGTTCTCGCGCCGCAACGACGGCTGCCTTTCAGAGTCGGGCGGGCCAAAATCGGATTCCGGTGGTGCGCTCATACGTTTCCAAATACTTTTTCAATTGATTAGAAGTCTGGCGCCCTCGCGGGCGCTTGCGTTCAGTCTTTTTGCCCGACCCGGTAGTAGTCGAAGTCGACACGGCCGCCGGCCGTCCTGGTCGAAAAATAGAAGAGCGCGTAGCGGTACCCCATGAAGTGCGGGAAGGTGTAGGCAAGGCGCGAGGGACGGCCGATCGGGGTCCAGGTTTTGCCGTCCAGGCTGTAGAAGAAGCGGGCCACTTCAGGCGCCCCCGGGATGCCGGAGACCTTGGCGCCCGTTTCGTCAACGCCGAAACGGACGTCGTCAGGCGCAGCATTGAATTCGCCTTCGACCTTCAGGTGAACGGTATTGCCGGCGAGGGGAATGGAGGCGATCTCCTCGGGCTGGCCGGAATCGGCGCTCACCATGACGAGCGATTTGGCGCCGCCGCTCATCTTCACGCCGACAAAACCATACTGCTTCTGGAAAGCGGACAGGCCGGCCCAGTCGCCGTCCTTCATGCCGCTCACATCGATGCTGGTGGTGGCGGAACTGCTCGGGCCAAAGGCGCGCTGGGTCAGGGTATTCCTGGCCTCGAGCAGGGTGGCATCGACCCGGCTGGTGGAGAAGCTCATGTAGCCCGGGCGCCTGGTGAGCGACCAGTTGCGCGGATCGGGATTGTGGTTCCATTGCCAGGCGAGGGGCAGGGCGGGAGCGCCGGGCAGGCGGTCGAATTCGTCGGAAGCGACGATGCCGGAGGCGCCAGAGGCGCCCTGCTTGCCGGCCGGGATGTCGAGCGTCATGGGCACTTCGCCGTCTTTGCCGAGCACGGGCCAGCCGTCTTGCCAGGTCACGGGCACGAGGTAGGGGATGCGGCCGACGGCGCCGTAGTCCCTGAACAGATAGGCATACCATTTGCCTTCCGGGGTGTCGACCAGGCCGCCCTGGGCGATACCGCGGTCATCGAGCAGGATGCGGCCCTCGTAGGGACCATCGATCTTGTCGGCGCGGTGGACGATGACGGTGCGCGACCAGCGGGTCTTGGGCGAGGCAATGTTAAAGAGGTAGTAGCGGCCGTTGATCTTGGAAAGCTGCGTACCCTCGCCACAGAGCCCGCCCTGGTCGGCGCCGAACAGGGCGTTGACGTGTTCGATGATAGGCTTGTTCACGCCGCCGGGCTTGACGCCGGAAAGATCGGATTTCAGCTCGGTGAGCATAATTTTGTTGCACCCCCACAGCATGTAGGCGCGACCGTTGTCGAAGAACAGGCTGTGGTCATTCATCATGGGCTCGAAATTCGTCTCTTTCCACGGGCCGCGTTCCGGATCGCGCGTGGTGTAGACGTGGGTGCGCCCGCCGGCGTTGGCGGCGAACGTCGTGGCGTGGAACACGCCGTCGTGGTAACGGATGCTGCTGGCCCAGGAGCCGGCGCCGTAGACGTTCTTGCCGTTCTCGAGGCGGTAGGCTTCGTTGTCGGCCAGGGTGTCATAGGCGTAGGACGCCATGCTCCAGTTGACCAGGTCGGTCGACTTCATGATCGGCAGGCCCGGGCTCATGTGCATTGTCGTGCTGCTCATGTAGTAGGTTTTCCCTACACGGATCAGTGAAATGTCCGGGACGTCGGCCCAGATCAGGGGATTGCGGGCAGGATTTGCCAGCGGCGCCGCAAGGGGCTGGGCCCCGGCGGCGGCGTTCTGGGAAAACTGCCAGAAATCGAACTTGAACAGTTCTTCGCCGGCCGCACCGCGGAACACGAAGACGAGATCCTGGACGCCGGCGGCGCCGGAGACCAGGACCGACTGCGGCTTCCATTGGCCGTCGGTTCCAGCGACCGGCAGCGTGCCGACCAACTTGCCGTCGACCTTGCCCAAGCGAATCTCGATCTTCGCCCCGGTGGCGACCTTCGCCTTGGCCGTGCTGGACAGGCTGGCCATGAAGGCGCGCGCGCCGGCCGCGCCGAAATCGACATT
>JAKFDH010000004.1:0-1510 GCA_036676245.1 Massilia sp.
GACCGCTTCCAGCAACGCCACCCTGCCGACCGCACTGCGCGTGGCCGATGAGAGCCTGGGCCTGCCGCGCCGCGTGTCGCGTTTCGTGCTCACCGTCGGCGCGACTGCCAACCAGAACGGCACGGCGCTGTTCGAAGGCGTCACCGTGCTGTTCCTCGCACAGTTCTTTGGCGTCGAGTTGAACCTGGTGCAGCAGGCGACAGTGATGTTCGTCTGCATCCTCGGTGGTATCGGTACCGCCGGCGTGCCAGCCGGCTCGTTGCCGGTGGTGGCGTTGATCTGCGGCATGGTCGGGGTGCCGCCGGAAGGCATCGGCCTGATCCTCGGTGTCGACCGCTTCCTCGACATGTGCCGCACCACCCTCAACGTGACCGGCGATCTGATGCTGGCGGCGGTCGTGTCGAAGGGCGAAACCGAGCAGCCGGCCCACGTCGCAACGACCTGAATCGAGTAGAACCAGCATGCGTAAGCAGGAATGGATCCGCTGCATTGCCGCCGCATTGCTGCTGTGGAGCGCGTTGGCTGTGGCCGGGGAGCGGGGCTGGTTCGGCTTCGGCCTGAAGTTCAGCGGGGAAGGGTTTTTCCTGAACCCAACGGTCAAGAGCATCACCATCGGCAGCGTCGTGCCGGGGTCGCCGGCAGCGCGCAGTCCGATCGCCGTCGGCGACACGATCTACCGGGTCGAAGGGGTGCCGATCGCGGGCAGGAAGGCCAACGAATTGAGATCGCTGGCCGAGCGGCAGGTGGGCCAGACGCTGCATGTGGACCTGAGACGGCCCAGCGGCGAGGTCTACAGCGTCGCGCTGGTCGCAGTGACACGGCCCGACTGAGCCCCGTAGCGGCGCTAACACCGCGCCGCTGCCCCCGCAACCGCGACAGCGCCGGGCCACGGATGGGACAATAGGCCTGCTTTTCCTTCTCCCCACGCCGTTGTAAAGCCGGGGAGAAGGTGCCCGAAGGGCGGATGAGGGGCGGCGAAGCGGCAATCAATATTGAATTGCCGTTCCCGTTCCGCGCCCGAGCTTTGGGTTTCATCACTCCGCCGCCCCTCACCCCAACCCCTCTCCCGCCGGGAGAGGGGCTCAAGCAAGCAGCCACCTATGACGACGCCCAGCCGCCGCGACCTCGCCAATGCCATCCGTTTCCTCGCCATCGACGCGGTCGAGGCTGCCAAGTCCGGTCATCCGGGCATGCCGATGGGCATGGCGGACATCGCCGAGGTGTTGTGGAACGACTACCTGCGGCACAACCCGAACAATCCGGGCTGGTTCAACCGCGACCGCTTCGTGCTGTCCAACGGCCACGGTTCGATGCTGCAGTACGCGCTGCTGCACCTGTCCGGTTACGCGTTGTCGATCGACGACCTGAAGCGTTTCCGCCAGCTGGAATCGAAAACCCCGGGCCATCCCGAGAACTTCATGACCCCGGGCGTGGAAACCACCACCGGTCCGCTCGGCCAGGGCTTCGCCAATGCAGTCGGCATGGCATTGGCGGAAAAACTGCTGGCACA
>JAKFDH010000005.1:0-61583 GCA_036676245.1 Massilia sp.
GTCATCTCGTCCGCATGCGGGTGGTACATGAAGGTGCCGGGGCGCTTTGCGACAAACTCGTAGACGAAGGTCTTGCCCGGGTCGATGCCGGGCTGGGTCAGGCCGGTCACGCCGTCCATGCCGCATGGCAGGCGCTGGCCATGCCAGTGGATGCTGGTGTGCTCGGGCAGCTTGTTGGTGACGAAGATGCGCACGCGGTCGCCCTCGACCACTTCGATCGTCGGGCCCGGCGACTGGCCGTTGTAGCCCCACAGGCGGGCCTTCATGCCAGGCGCGACCTCGCGCACGACCGGTTCAGCCACCAGGTGGAATTCCTTGACGTTGTTGTTCATGCGCCAGGGCAGGGTCCAGCCGTTGAGCGTGACCACCGGGTTGTAGGGGCGGCCATTGGGCGGCGCCAGCGGCGGCTGGGTGGCGGCCTTGTCCATGATGACCGCCTCGGGCAGCGAGGCCGCGCCGGCGCGGGTGACGGCCGCGGCGCTGATCGCGGCGGCGCCTGCGCCCCGGAAGAAGTTTCTGCGTGAAACCATCAATGACTCCAGTTCTAGTGTTGGGCGGGGCCGGCGGCGGGCGCGGCGGCCGTTGCTGCGGCGGCCGGCGGCTGGCCGGCGCCGCTCATGGCGGCCTGCAGCGCGGCATCGGCGATCCAGTAGTCGCGTTGGGCCTCGATGGCGGCATTCACGCTCTGCACCTGTTCGCGCGCGTCGGCCAGCAGTTCGAATACGCTGATCAGCATGCCGTTGTAGCGCAGCAGCTGCTCGTCCGAGATGCGCTTCCTGAGCGGCAGGACTTCATCGCGGTAGTGGCGCGCCACTTCCCAGGCCGTGCGGTAGCTGCTGTAGGCCGTGCGCACCTGCGAGCGGGCATCGACGGCGGCGGCGCCCGCGCGGTGCACTGCCTGCATGTACATGGCCTCGGCCCTGGCCACCTTGGCGCCGCCCCAGTCGAACAGCGGGACCTGCAGCTCGATTTCATAGCCGCGCACGCGTTCGCCGCCCTCCGTGTTGTGCAGGTAGCTCAGGTCGAGCAGGTTGACGAAGCGCGTGGCGCGGGTCAGGCCGAGCGACGAGGCCAGGCCCGCCAGTTCCTTGTTGTCCATCAGGATGTCGAGGCGGTTGGCCATGGCCTCGGCTTCGGCGTCCTCGATGGCGCGCGCCGCCGGCGGCAGGTCCGGCAGGCGCTCGGGCAGCGTGAAGGCGGCCTGCGTTCCCCACAAGCCCATCAGCCGGGTGAGCTTTTCGCGTTCCTCGGTCGCGGCCTGGCGCGCGCGCGCCAGCTGCGCCACGCTGTCGGCGTAGAAGGCCTGTTCGCGGGCGTGCTGCAGTTTGCTCCAGTTGCCGGCGCTGGCCATGCGGCGCGCCAGTTCGGCGCTCGCTTCGGCGGCGCTTGCGACCTGCTCCAGGTACTGCGCGCTCTGCCGGGCCGCGACGGCGCCGTACCAGGCGCGCCGGGTGGCATCCGCGGTGTCGAGCACGCGGATGGCGGTGCGCAGCTGCGCCTGTTCGAAGCGGCGCTGCTCGAGCGGGCGCGTGAGCGGCATCGTCAGCAGCCCGATCACGGGCAGCATCAGCTTGCGTTCGATCTCGACGCCTTCGTGGCTTTTCAGCTTGCCGAAGCTGAACACCGGGTTGGCAAGGCGCCCGGCCTGGGCCAGGTCCGCATCGGCGATGCCCAGCTCGGCGTAGGCCGCCTGCAAATTCCGGTTGTTGAGCATGGCGATGGTGACGGCGGCGGCCGGGTCGAGCGGCTTGCCGAGCAGGGCGCCGGTCTGGCTCGCGATGGAGGTGGCATCGTCGCCGGTGTGCTTGTAGATCAGGACGGTGCCGTCCTCGCGCTTGCTCAGTTTTCGTACTTCGGTCAGGCCGGTGTCGCTCGACAGCACCGAGCAGCCCGACAGCAGCGCCAGCACGAACCAGGTGCCGAGCGGGCGCAAGCGCCTTAATGTGTGATGGATGTTCATGGCAATCTCTTTGGCCGTGTCTGGGGAATGGACGTCCGCAATGGCGGAGGACCTTGGTGGGCGAGGGCAGGGCCCGTCAGCCGGTATTGGGGGAGGAGCTAGGCGGCGAGCGGCGGTCGCTCGAGGCGGTCCGGACAATAGGAACTGGCGTAGGCGCCGAGGTAGGCGATCTGCTGCGAGCGGAGCGGGTGGTTTGCAGCGGCGTCGGCGATGGATGGCGCAAGCGCGGCGGCCAGGCGGCATTCGAAGTGGATGCTGCAGTCGGTGGCGCCGGTGTCGGCTTCGGCTTCGGAGGGGCAGTGCGTGGCAGCGGCCGTGATATGGGGACACGTCACCATCGATACCGCAGCGAATGCCTGCATTGGCAGGGCGAGCAGCAGGATCCAGAGAATGAGTGTGTGGATGGCTTTCATGATGGGTCCAGTGTAGCACCGGGGGCGCTGCCATAAATGCCGAATGTCCGGGTTGTACCGGTGGCTTGTGCTGTATGTGGCATGGTCTGCGGCATTCTTGATCGTCACCGAAGTAGCAGGCAAATCGAGTTCCGGTGACAATGAACAACGTCACCCCTGCGCAGGCAGGGGTCCATGCTGAGCGTATTCAGCATGGGTCTCGGATCGCCGCACCGCTGCCTTCGCAGGGACGACGTTGGTGAGGTTACTAACAGTCTGACTGTAGCGAATCCTGCTACATCAGAACGTGTAACTACCCTTGACGTAATAGAACGCCCCATTGAACCCGAACGGCGAGAAGCTCGGATACACATAAGGCTGCGAGTAGCCGCGCGAGATTGCCTTGTCCGGGAACTTGTTGAACAGGTTCTTCACGCCGGCGTTCAAGGTCAAGTTCGTCGACAGCTGATATCCCACATCGAGGTCGGCGATGAAGGTCGGGCTGATGCGGTTGGTGTGATACGGCGCCCCGGCGGTATCCGGATCGCTTACCGTCAGCCTGGTTTCGCCGAAGCGGGTGACGCGCAGGTTGCCGCTCCAGTCGCCGTTGTAGTAGTTCGCACCGAGGATCAGTTTCGATTCGGGCGTCGCGTCGACGATCTGCGACGCCGCCGCCGGATTGAGGCCGCGCGCCAGCGTGACGCCGGTGATCTTGTTGCGGTTGACGTTCAGGGTAGCGCTCCACTTGACCGAGCCCAAGTCGCCGTAATTGCTGGCGTAGCTTGCCGATGCGTCGACACCGCGCGAACGGGTGTTCGCGCCATTGGTCAGGTAGCTCACCGTCACGCTCGGGATGCTCGGATCGATCGGGTTGCCATGGGCGGTGATGGCGGCCCTGGCGGGGGCGCCGGTGATCGTGCCGGAACCGACGATACGGTCCTTGATGGCGATCTGGTAGAAGTCGGCGGTGACGTTCAGCCGCGGCAGCGGCGTGGCGACGATGCCGACGCTCACGTTGGTCGACGTTTCCGGTTCCAGCGCGATGGCGCCGGCCAGCGCGGCGGCGGCGGTATTGGTCGGCAACATCACGTTGGCATAGGTGGGGCCGACGTTGGTGGCCGAGTAGAAGCCTTCCTGCAGCGTCGGCGCGCGGAAGCCGTTGCTGACCGTGCCACGCACGGCGAAGGTCGGCGACAGTTCGTAGCGGCTGGTCAGCTTGCCGTTGACGGTGCTGCCGAAATCGCTGTAGCGCTCGGTGCGGGCGGCCAGGCTGAGCTGCCACTGCGGCGTCGGACGCACGCCGAGGTCGACATAGGCGGCGATATTGTGCCGGCCATGGGTGCCGGCGTCCGTGAGCGTGTAGCCCTGGAAGCCTTCAGGGCCGAAGTCGTAGCGCGAGCCAGGGTCGCCCGCGCCGATGCTGTAGGATTCGCGGCGCCATTCCAGGCCCAGCGCCACCGACAGCGGGGCGCTCCAGCCCATGTCGAAGGACTTGCCGAAGTCGGCATTGTTGGTCCACTGCGAGAACGTGTACGAGCCGTGATAGAACTCGGTCGGCGAGGTGCCGGTGTCGCGCAGCAGCGCGCGGTTGACGGATTGTTCGCCGAAGATTTCGACGTAGTCGCGGCCGTAGACCGAACTGATGTCCCAGCGCCATCCAGACGCGCTGACGCCCTTGGCGCCCACGGTGAGCGCGTAGTCGTCTTCTTCGACCAGGGTCAGCGGCGAGAAGCCGTTCGGGTAGACGGTCGGCGCTTTGCTCGGCACGCGCCAGTTTTGCCAGGCTTCGGCATCGCGGTGCGCGACAGTGGCGACCGCGTAGGCTTCGGCATTGTCGGACAGGCGCAGGCCGGCGTTGATGGCGGCGTTGCCGAAACGGCTCTTCGGATCGCCGCTGACCTTGCTCGGGAAGGGATCGGACGTGGGTGAGCGCGGCACCGCCGGGCTGCCGAAGCCTTTCGTCGTGATCAGGTCGGCCCCGGTCTGGTTGGTGAAGTCGTGGTCGCGCAGCTGCGCCGACACCTGCACGAAGCCACCCTTGCCCAGCCCGAAACCCTTGTTGATCAGCAGGTCGCGGGTGAGGCCATTGTGTTCATGGTGGGGGTTGACCTTGCTGTCGCCGTGCTGGCCGACCATCAGGCTGACCGCGCCATCGCTCGGCGAATTTTTCAGGATGATGTTGATGACGCCGGCAATCGCGTCCGAGCCATACTGGGCCGCGGCGCCATCCTGCAGGATTTCGATATGGTCGATCGCGGAGACGGGAATCAGGTCCAGGTCGGCGGGCGCCGAGAACTGGTTCGGGCCGGTATCGGCGGCGAAGCTGGCCGTGTTGTGGCGGCGCTTGCCGTTGACCAGCACCAGTACGTGGTTGGGGTTCACGCCGCGCATCTGCACCGAGCGGATCATGGCGCCGACGCGGCCGGAAAGCGATTGCGAATTGTAGGAAGGGACCAGGGCGGTCATCGCATCGAACAGGTTGCTGGCGCCCGTTTCGGCCAGGTCGGTGGAACTGACGACGGAAATCGGCGCGGCGCTGTCGCGCAGGCGGGTGCCGACTTTCCGGGTGCCGGTGACGATCACCTTTTCCAGCGAGGTCGAGACCGAAGCGTCGGCCTTGGAATCCGGTTTGGCATCGGCCTTGACTTGCGCCGGCGGCGTTTCGCTGGCCGGCGCGGTTTGCGCGAGGCCCAGCGTGGCATGGCCTGCCAGCAGGGTCGCAATCGCCGTCGCGATTGCAGTTGGCATGATTTTTCCGTTTTTGGCTGGCGCTGCGGCAGTGCCTGCGGCGCATCTGGCTATCTTATTTTGCATCAATGTCCTTTTGGTCTCTAAATGGATTGTGTTTTCAAGCGAGGCCATTAAAACATTGATGTTTCTATACAAATGTAAAGATACTCATCTTGCCTAAGCAGTAAACTTCGTATTTGCAGGCGGCGATGGCAGCGCGTGCCGCCTTCAGAGTGACGTCTTCAGCAGGTCCAGGAAACCCTTCAGGACTGGCGACGCATTGTCGCGGCGCCAGACCAGGCCTGTCTCCACCAGCGGCGTGGCCTGCGCGAGGGGACGATATTCCACGCCCGGCCGGCGCAGGTTGCCGACCGATTGCGGCACCAGGGCGATGCCCATGCCGGCCGATACCAGGCTGACGATGGTCTGCATCTGGATCGCTTCCTGCCCGATGGACGGGGTGATGCCGGCCGTGCGGAACACGGCCAGGATGGCGTCGTACAGGCTGGGCGAAATCATGCGCGGGAAGATAATCAGCGGCAGCGGCGGCAGCGAGCGCAGGTCGATGTCGCGCTTGCCGCGCAGGCCGGGCAGGTCGGCCGGCGCGGCCAGGATCAGCGGCTCGTTCAATACCGGCAGGTAGTCCAGCTCCGCTTTTGCCCTGTCCGGCAGCGGCGGGATCAGGAGGCCGGCGTCGATGCGGCCATTGAGCAGGTCGTCCAGCTGCAGGTCGGACGTGGCTTCCTGCAGCGTGATCTGCACCTTTGGATACGCCGCGCGGTAGGCGCGCAGGAAGGGCGGCAGCACGCTGTAGTCGGCCGACGACACGAAGGCGAGCACCAGCTTGCCCGACTCGCCGAAGGCCGCGCGCTGCACCAGGCCTGGCAGCTCGCCCGCTTGCGCGAGCAGGCGGCGCGCCTCCGGCAGCAGGGCGGCGCCGGCCGGAGTGAGGGCGACGCTGCGCCGGTTGCGCTCGAACAGGGCGGCGCCCAGCAGCTGCTCGAGCGCGAAAATGGTCTGCGACAGCGGCGGCTGGGTCATGTGCAGGCGTGCCGCCGCACGGCCGAAATGCAGCTCTTCGGCGACGGTGACGAAATAGCGCAGCTGGCGCAGCTCGATGTGGGGGCTCATGTCCTGTGATATGTAAAACGTATTACAGGGTATTAAATCATATATTGGACAACTCGTGGTGCGAGGGGCACACTACTGTTCTCATTCGTATACTGCATCCAGGAGACCACCATGCCGACCTACCGTTCACGTACCACGACCCATGGCCGCAATATGGCCGGCGCGCGCGCCCTGTGGCGCGCCACCGGGATGAAGGACGGCGACTTCGACAAGCCGATCGTCGCCGTCGTCAATTCCTTCACCCAGTTCGTGCCGGGCCACGTGCACCTGAAGGACCTGGGCCAGCTGGTCGCGCGCGAGATCGAGGCGGCCGGCGGCGTCGCCAAGGAGTTCAACACCATCGCCGTCGACGACGGCATCGCGATGGGCCACGGCGGCATGCTGTACTCGCTGCCGTCGCGCGACCTGATCGCCGACTCGGTCGAATACATGGTCAACGCCCACTGCGCCGATGCGATGGTGTGCATCTCGAACTGCGACAAGATCACGCCGGGCATGCTGATGGCTGCGATGCGCCTGAACATTCCTGTGGTGTTCGTGTCCGGCGGTCCGATGGAAGCGGGCAAGGTGCTCAAGGTCGTCGACGGCACGAAGAAGATCATCAAGCTGGACCTGGTCGATGCGATGATCAAGGCCGGCGACACCGCCGTCAGCGATGCCGACGTGGCCGAGATCGAGCGTTCCGCCTGTCCGACCTGCGGTTCCTGCTCCGGCATGTTCACCGCGAACTCGATGAACTGCCTGACCGAGGCGCTGGGCCTGTCCCTGCCCGGCAACGGCACCATCCTGGCGACGCACTCCGACCGCAAGGAGCTGTTCCTGCGCGCCGGCCGCCTGATCGTCGACCTGGCCAGGCGCTACTACGAGCAGGACGACGCCACCATCCTGCCGCGCAATATCGCCACCAAGGCGGCCTTCGAGAACGCAATGGCGCTCGACGTCTCCATGGGCGGCTCGACCAACACCGTGCTGCACCTGCTGGCCGCCGCGCACGAGGCCGAGGTTGAATTCAAGATGGCCGACATCGACCGCATCTCGCGCAATGTGCCGTGCCTGTGCAAGGTCGCGCCGATGACCGACAAGTTCCACATCGAAGACGTGCACCGCGCCGGCGGCATCACCGCCATCCTGGGCGAGCTGGCCAGGGCCGGCCTGCTCGACACCTCGGTCTACAGCGTGCACGCCAAGACCCTGGGCGAGGCGATCGAGCGCAACGACATCACCCGCAGCGACGACCCGGCCGTGCACCGGCTGTTCCGCGCGGCGCCGGGCGGGGTGCCGACCCAGACCGCGTTCTCGCAGTCGGAGCGCTTCGAAGCGCTCGATATGGACCGCAGCGCCGGCTGCATCCGCGACAAGGCGCACGCCTATTCGCAGGATGGCGGCCTGGCTGTCCTGTACGGCAACCTGGCGGAGAACGGCTGCATCGTCAAGACGGCCGGCGTCGACGAAAGCATCCTGAAGTTCAGCGGCAAGGCGCGCGTATTCGAAAGCCAGGATGCGGCGGTCGAAGCGATCCTTGGCGACACCGTGCATGAAGGCGACGTCGTCATCATCCGCTACGAAGGGCCGAAGGGCGGTCCCGGCATGCAGGAGATGCTGTACCCGACCTCGTACATCAAGTCGAAGGGACTGGGCAAGGCATGCGCACTGTTCACCGATGGCCGCTTCTCCGGCGGTTCGTCGGGGCTGGTGATCGGCCACGCCTCGCCGGAAGCGGCCGAAGGCGGCGCGATCGGCCTGGTGGAAGAGGGCGACATGATCGACATCGACATCCCGAACCGCACGGTCAACCTGCGCGTGAGCGCCGAGGAGCTGGCGCACCGCCGCGCCGCGATGCAGGCGCGTGGCGATGCGGCATGGCAGCCGGTGGGCCGCGAGCGCTACGTGTCGCAAGCCTTGCAGGCATATGCGGCGCTGACCACGTCCGCCGACCGCGGCGCGGTGCGCGACTTGTCGCAGCTCAAGCGCTAAAACGACGTCACCTCAGTCCGACACGACGCAAGCTCGCCAGCGTCATCCTGCCTTCGCAGCGATGACGCTGGCGAGGGCAGTTCACTTTGAACTGCGCGAATTCCAGTGCGCCTTCGCGATGCCTGCCTTCCCTCTCTAACGCTGAGTTCGCGCAGGACTTATCCTTCCACCTCCTTCAGGCTGCGCTGTTCCCCGGCCAGCCGCCACTTCCAGTTTCTTAAGCGAATCGACCAGGTTGCGCACAATCTCCTGCGCCCGGCCCGACAAGCCGCTGATCTCCTGAAGCAGCTGCAGCTGCTCGTCGGACGCTATTTCGCCTATGACGGGCTGCCCGCCGTCCTGGGTGCCGAAGCGCAGCCAGGCCATCTGCACATTGAGCCAGTTCGCCAACACCAGCAGCCGCTGCTGCGACGGGAATGCTTCGCCGACGAGCCATTTGCGCGCGCCGTGGGGCGTCACTTCCATGCCGCTGGCGCGCAGGTTGAACTCCCGGGCCAGCACGCTGGGCCTGATGGGAAATTGCGCGCTTGCCAAGGCCAACTTCAATCGCGCACTGAAAGCTTGCCTTTCTTCTCTGGCGGAATTGCTCATGACATGACGATAAGCTATTTGCGAGCTCGTCACTATGATGCGCGGGTCAGATATCTCCGCTTCGTTTTGTAGGACTTGTCCTTCAATAGTTGGTTTATGGCAAAGGCCGTAACCGCCGCTTACCAAGCTTTCCCAGTGGCGACCACTTACGCAAACCGGCCGGTAACCAGCAGTCGCAATTCGCGGGATTTTGAAATGCGAGCACTGCCTGCCTCGCGGAAATTTGGCCGGAAGACGAGTGCTAGTATTTTTATAACGGGACTTATTGATTAACAATCACTGCGAAAGCCTGCTGCGCGCCATGGCTTCCCCCTGCACCCCGGCCTTGCGGCGGATACAGGAGCAGGACGGGCAGGCGCAAGCCGGGAGGGCGACCATGACGACCACGCCGGAACGGGAACTAGAGCTGATCGAGCGCGTCAGGTGCGGCGATACGGCCGCGTTTGATGACTTGATGGCGCCATACCGGAACATGCTGCGTTCGCATATCGCGCGCGTGGTTGGGGATCCTGCCGACAGCGAGGACATCCTGCAGGACGCCTTGATTCGCGCGTATCGCGGGCTGAAGGGGTTCCGCGGCGACTCGTGTTTCTATACGTGGACATACCGGATCGCTATCAACTGCGCTTTTGCATTCCGGAGCCGCCGGGCCCGCGTTTCGTCCGATATCATGGGTGCGGCGAACAGCATCTACCATGAGGGATGGGAGGCGTCCTTGTGCGACTGCCCGGAGGAGGTCATTTCCGGAAAACAAATGGCAGCGATCGTCGATGCGACACTGGCGACCATGCATCCCGAATGCAGGAGCGCCATTCTCCAGCACGAGTTCGACGGATGCAGCTACAGCGAAATTGCGGACAATATGCATTGCCCGGTCGGTACCGTCCGCAGCCGCATCTCGCGCGCGCGCCATGTCATTGCGCTCAATCTGAGCCGGCGAGGCTTCGCCGCGAATCCTGACTGAAAAGCGCGGCTCGCCCAGTAAAAAAGCCCCGGCGGAGCGGGGCTTTGCGAGGGGCGATTTACTTCCTCTTTGCGGCGCGCTGTTCCCAGAACGTCGCATTCTTGATGCCGAGCTTGATCGGATCGAAGGTGATCGGGCCGCCCGCCTTCAGCTGCGCTTCATAATCGCGCAGGCAGATGATGGTCGGCTTTGCGACGAACCAGATGATCAGGATGCCGACGATGTTAATCCACGCCATGAGGCCGACTCCGATATCGCCGAGGTTCCAGATATACCCTGCGCTGTTGATGGTGCCGTAAGCCACCATCGCCATGATCACCAGCTTGACGACGACAAGCGGCACGCCCCGTTTGAAATAGCGGTTCAGGTAGGCGATATTCGTTTCCGCGATGTAGTAGTACGCGATGATGGTCGTGAAGGCAAAGAAGAACAGCGCCAGGCCGACAAAGAACGGTCCGAAAGCGCCGAAGGTATTCTGCAGCGCCATTTGCGTGAAGGCGGCCGATCCGATCTCTGTGGCGGCGGGCAAGTTCTGCACGATGAAAGTGCCTGCCGGCAGCGTGCCCTGCACGTTGTACTGGCCGGTAATCAGGATCATGAAGGCCGTTGCCGTGCAAACCAGCAGGGTGTCCACATAGATCGAGAAGGCTTGCACCAGGCCCTGCTGGGAAGGATGCTCGGTTTCCGCCGCGGCGGCCGCGTGGGTGCCGGTGCCCTGTCCGGCTTCGTTCGAATACACGCCGCGCTTGACGCCCCAGCCGATCGCGGCGCCAAAGCCTGCCTGGGCCGTAAATGCGTCGGAGAAGATCAGGGTGAGGACGCCGGGCAACTGGTCGATATGGAGCGCGACGACGATAAACGCCAGGATGATGTAGCCAAACGCCATGAAGGGGACGACGAATTCGGCGAATTGGGCGATGCGCTTGATCCCGCCAAAAATGATGACCGCCAGCGTGAACAGGATGATGCCCAGGCCGATCAGTTTATGGGTGCCGGCCTGGCCGAGGAAGGTATCGACCATGTCGCCATTGCCGAACACCTGGGTCACGGCATTGCCGACGGCGTTCGCTTGCACGCCGGGCAGGAAAATGCCGCAGGCGATGACGGCGGCGACGGCAAACAGGATGCCCAGCCAACGCCAGCCAAGGGCACGTTCAAAGAAATAGGCCGAGCCGCCGCGATATTGGCCGTCTTCTTCCACTTTGTATAACTGGCCCAGGGTGGATTCGGCATAGGCCGTGCTCGCCCCGAGGAAAGCCACCACCCACATCCAGAAAATCGCGCCGGGTCCGCCAAAACCGATGGCGGCGGCGACCCCCGCGATATTGCCCACGCCTACGCGGCCGGACAAGGACACGGCCAGCGCCTGGAACGAGGAAATGCCGGAATCGCCGCTCTTGCGCTTGAACAGGAGGCGCAGCATCTCCGTGAAAAGCCTGACCTGGACGAAGCGCGTCTGGATCGAGTAAAACAAGCCTGCACCGAGGCACAGGTAAATCAGAGCCGGGCTCCAGACAATATTATTCAAACTGTTGATAAAACTTTCCATGCAATTCCCTTTCGTCCTGTTCGAAGTCCAACAAGCCGGAATGGAAAGCGCAAGTTGGTCCGGGCCGCTTGAGGTTGTCCCAAACTGCCCGCGAGCACGCATTTTATGTGATTCGTTCCAATAAGAACAATGTTCTTGATGTTGCCGGACAACGGTCCTAGGGATTCTCGATGCTGGAAGACCGTCCGGCGCGGCCGTTGCGGGCAAAAGCGGCGACCCGGATCGTTCCCTTGCTGCCGATCGGCCCGGTGACGGCGGGGCTGGCCGCGTGCGGTTCGCTGCCGTCGGCGGTGTAGCGCAGCGTGAAACCAGGCAGCTGGTGATTGGCCAGCACGCGGCCCTGGTCCAGCCGCAGCCCGGGCGGGGCGATCCGGTAGGCGATGGCGCCGGGGGCGGCATCCAGGCGCGGCAGCACCTTCTTGCCGAGCTGGTTGGCGAAGCGCGACCAGTCGGCGGCGTACAGGCGCGCCCTGGCGGCGGCGTCCTTTTCGCGCGCCCAGGCCGGATCGGCCGCCCAAGCGCGTTCGGCCAGGGCGAGCATGCGCGGCATGGTCAAATAGTCGAGGCGGGCGCGCTCACGCACCGTTTCGGTGAAAAGCGTCGCCTCCAGGCCGTGGATATTGGCCTGCCCGTAGTCCGTCAGCCGGTCGCCGCCGTTCCTGACGAAATCGAAGGGCACGAAACTGAATACGGTGTCGAGTTCGACGTAGGCGCCCCAGTGCACGCCCGGTTCTTCCGGATTCTTGTTGTGCGCCATGTCGAAGTAGAGGTTGGTCACCGGCGCCAGGATGGTGCCGTAGCCGGCATTGGCCAGGCGGTAGGCCAGGTCTTCGGCGGCGCCGAGGTTATTCCAGACATGGACCTTGAATCCGCGCTGGCTGAACACCGGGTTCGGGATCAGCTTTGGCTTGCCATCGAGCCTGACCTTGCGCGCACCCAGTTCTTCCCATCCCGACGCCAACACGCCGTGCTTCTTGAGGATGCGGTCGACGCGGTCGTAAAAGTAGTCCCACAGTTCGACGGTGGAGGCCAGTTTCATGCGCCGCATGAGGGCCAGGCTGGCGGGCGACTTTTCCCACGCCCCCTCGGGCAGTTCGTCGCCGCCCACATGGATCGTACGCAGCGCCACGCCGGCCTGCCGGTGCATGGCCACCACGTCGGCCACCACGCGCTCGATGAAGGCGTAGCTGCCTTCCATGCCGGGGTCGAGCACATGGTCCTGGTACATCTGCGGCGAGGTGTAGACGGAGCGGTCGCCCGGGTGGCTGAGCAGGTACTGCGCGGCGTTCGGCTTGCCCTGCGCCGCCAGGCGCCGGTGGCGGCTCGCCATCGCCTTGACCGCGGCCCGTGCGTGGCCGGGCATTTCCAGTTCGGGGATGACCTCGATGTGGCGCGCCGCCGCATACTTGAGGATGGCGATGTAGTCGGCGCGCGTGTAATGGCCGCTGCCGTGCGGATCGCCGGTGCCGGGGCCCGAGCCATAGGCCGGCGGCAGATGGGCGGGCTGCGGCCCCGTATGGCCGCGGCGCGCGCCGAAGGTGGTCAGCTCGGGCAGGCCGGCGATCTCGAGGCGCCAGCCTTCGTCGTCGGTCAGGTGGAAGTGGAACTTGTTCAGTTTGTAGCGGGCCATCAGGTCGAGCAGGCGGAATACCGTTTCCTTCGACTGGAAATTGCGCGCGACGTCGAGTTGGAAGCCGCGATACGTAAAGCGCGGCGCGTCGACGATGCGCAGCGCCGGCAGGTCCAGCACGCCGGCTGGCAGTTCCAGCGCGTCCGCTGGAACGGGCGGCAGCAGCTCGCGCAGCGATTGCAGGCCGCGGAAGACGCCCGCCGCCGTCGCGCCGGTGAGCGTGATGCCGGCGCGCGGGTCGATGGCCAGGGTGTAGGCTTCCGGCGAATCGTGTCCTTCGACCTTGCCGATGCGAAGCTGCAGTGCCGTCGCCGACGTGCCGGATTGACTCACATGGCCGGTGAGCAGGGCGCGCGCCACGTCGGCTTCGTTGGCGAGGGCGCGCGCAGCCTCGATGCGCGGCATCGCTGCCAGGCGCAGGCTGCCGGGCAGGCGTTCGACGCTGGCCGGCGTCGGCAGCAGCGGCGGCAGCGCGTCGAGCGGCAGGTCGGCCGTCGCGGCGTTCTTCGCGAACAGCATCTGGGGCGTGGTCAGGGGCGTGCGGTCGGCGGCGCCGGTATCGAGCTGTTCCGGGCGGGTCATTGCCGCGATCTGGTAGTCGGCGATCGCTTCGCCGGACGCCGGGCGCTTGTCGTAGGCCAGGTAGGGCCCCTGCGGAGCTTTCTCCGCCTTGAACACGAGGCTCGAATGAACGACGTCGATCTGCATCGACGCGCCTGGGGCGAGCCCGGTGAAGCCGTTCCCGGGGCGCAGGCGGAACAGCTGCCCGCCGACCTGTTCGGCCACCAGGCCGGTGCCCTGCACGGGGCCGGGAACGACGCCGTCCATGCTGTTGAAGTACAAGCCCCAGCCCTGGGCCGGCAGCGGCTTGCTGCCGAGGTTGGCCAGCGTCAGCCGCGCCAGCGCCGTGCCACCTTGTGTTTTTGCGTCCACCACATTGCGGAGCAGGGACCAGCGCAACTGGAGCTGGGCGCCGCCGACGACGTCGGCCTGGGCTTGCTGGCGTGCGTGGGTGGCGGGCGCCGCGCCCGCGAAGAAGGCGATGGCGCAGGGAAGCAGGGCGCGTGTCAAAAAATGGCGCATCGAAGTACCGGGTAAGGGAGGGGAGGCGAGAATCTGCCGCATGGAAACCGATGTTAGCAGCTGCCGCGGCGCAACACCACCGAAGGGGCGTTGGCCTAACAAAATGCAAGACAGCGTTACATAACTTTACGAAGATCGACGATATAGTGCAGGGTAGGCATGGTATTGCCTTTAGTCGGGAGGACGGTGAAATCAGGTTTCTGGCTATCGGGTTGTCGAATCCCGCATTCGCCAGCCGTCGTCATAGTGCGAACCCCGCTAACTCTTTGAAAGGAAAGATCATGACCAGCACCATCCGCCTGCACCGCGTCCTGCGCGCGTCCCCGGACCGTATCTATGCGGCCTTCCTCAACCCTGCCGCCATGGCCAAGTGGCTGCCCCCGAACGGCTACGTCTGCACCGTGCACCAGCTCGACGCCAGGGTCGGCGCCAGCTACAAGATGTCCTTCGCCGACATCGGCACCGGCCAGGGCCATTCATTCGGCGGCGATTACCTGGAGCTGGTGCCGAACGAGCGCCTGCGCTATACCGCCGTATTCGACGATCCCAACCTGCCGGGCGAAATGCAGACCACGGTGACCTTGACGCCCGTGTCCTGCGGGACCGAAGTCCACATCGTGCAAGAGGGCGTTCCGGCAGTGATCCCGGCCGAATCCTGCTATCTTGGCTGGCAGCAGTCGCTGATCTTGCTCGGCTTGCTGGTCGAAACGGCCTGAATCCTCATTCCATTCCGGCATCCGGCTGAGGAAAACTTGCCATTAGACGGCCACGATGGCTCCCGATATAGTGCTGCATTTGCTGGGATGCCGTGAAACAAGAGGTGCACGCACCAACGTCGTTCCTGCGCAGGCAGGAACCCATACTGAGTAAGCAGAGACGCGCCGTGGGCAACGATGCCGGCTTTGATCAGCCTCAGCATGGGTTCCTGCCTGCGCAGGAACGACGGTGGGAATTGTGCTTGAGATTCGCATTCGCGGCTTCGATGCTGTTCTTTGTACTGACCAGAGATTTGCCATGAACACTACTAGCTCGCCTGCCACCGACCCCTGCGACCTTTTGCGCCAGCTATTTCGCGCCGCCGTCGACGCGGTCGACCCGCTGACGGCAGTCCCCCCCCACCTGCCGCCGCCGCCGGCAGGCCGCACCATCGTCTTCGGCGCCGGCAAGGCTTCCGCCCGCATGGCGCTGGCGCTGGAGCGGCACTGGAGCGCCAGCCTCGAAGGCCTGGTGGTGACGCGCTATGGCCATGCGGAAGCCTGCAGCCGGATCGAGATCGTCGAGGCCAGCCACCCGATTCCCGACGACGCCGGCGCGGTCGCCGCGCGGCGCATGCTGGCGATGGCGCGCGGCCTGACGCAGGACGACCTGGTGATCTTCCTCGTCTCGGGCGGCGGCTCGGCGCTGCTGTCCCTGCCGGCCGAAGGCATCGATATCCAGGAAAAGCGCCAGATCAATGCCGCCTTGCTCAAATGCGGCGCGACCATCGGTGAAATCAACTGCGTGCGCAAGCAGTTGTCGGCGGTGAAGGGCGGGCGGCTGGCGCTGGCCTGCCATCCGGCCAAGGTGGTAACCCTGGTCATCTCCGACGTGCCGGGCGACGATCCGGCGGTCGTCGCCTCCGGCCCCAGCATCCCCGGCGGCAGCACCGGCCCCGCTGCGCTCGCGATCCTGGCGCGCTACGGTATCGGCATTTCGGAGGCGGTGCACGCCTTGCTGCTCGACGCGGCGCGCGCCGCACCTGCCGCCACCGATCCCAGGCTGCAGGGCAACCAGGTTGTCGTGGTGGCCACCGCGCAGCAGGCGCTGGAAGCGGCCGCCAGCACGGCGCGCCGCGCTGGCTACGCTCCTTTGTTGCTGGGCGACAGCATCGAGGGCGAATCGCGCGAGATCGCCATCATGCATGCCGGGATCGCGCGCCAGGTCCTGCTGCGCGACCAGCCGTTGCCCAAGCCCTGCGTCATCCTGTCCGGCGGCGAGACCACGGTCACCGTGCGCGGCAACGGCCGCGGCGGACGCAACGCCGAGTTCCTGCTGTCCTTGTGCATCGCACTCGATGGCCTCGAAGGCATCCATGCCATCGCCTGCGACACCGACGGCATCGACGGCACCGAGGACAATGCCGGCTGCCTGCTGCGGCCGTCCTCCTTGCGGCGCGCGCAGGCGCTGGGCGTGGACGCCAAGGCCTGCCTGGCCAACAACGACGGCTACAGCTTCTTCGAAAAACTCGGTGACCTGCTCATTACCGGCCCCACCCGAACCAACGTCAACGATTTCCGCGCCATCCTGATCGGCGCCAGCTCCGCACCTTCTAAACCATCGCCCGGGAAGGCCAGCTGACCAAGGGCCGGCGGTCACTGGGCGTTGGCGTGGTCGCGCCGCGACGGGCGGATCGAAATGGGGATGTCGCAGTTGGGTTTGCGGCGGAACGCGGCGCAGGCCAGTACCCGCAGGATGATGTGCCCGGAGATGGCGTTCTCCGACAAGAATGCGGACGCGGCATCGTTCCCCTTGGTGCGCTGGAGCTCAACTGCGTAGTCGACCAGCAGCGCGGTGCTGCGGTCGGCCCGCCGTCCTCGCCGCGCCGGGTCGCGCCGGTCACGGGTGCGCCGTTCCGATGGTGAAGCAAGCGCCGGCTCCAGGGACTCCGCATTGTCGTTGCCGGATTCGCCGTCCGCGCCGTCGGCGCGTGCAAGCCGCCGTTCGCGCGACTGTGCCGCCGGCGCCGATGCGTTCTCGCCGAACCTGAGCCACTCGCCGGTCACGCCAAGCCAGGCGGTCAGCACATGCAACTGCGTTTGCTCCGGCGTTTCCAAGCCGCTCAGCCAGTGACGCGCGGCACGCACGCTCAAGCGTGGACCAGTGCTCCGCAAATTGAATTCCTTGGCCAGGGCGCGGGGGCCGGCATGGCAGCCCGCCTCGCGCAGCGCCGCCTTGAGACGGCTGCAAAACCCGGTCCGGGTATGCGTGCAGGCCCGTCCATCACGGCGAGCCATCAGGTCGCCCGGTTCCAGACCATGCGTCGCCCCGCCGTAAGGTAAGCGCGACAGATCGCCAACCCAGGGCGGCTTGTCCAGGTCCAGCGCTTCCGCACGCCGCGCGATGGTGATCTGGTCCCTGAGGGGCAGCCTGTGTGCTTGCGCTACGGCCAGCCTCACCACCATTTCTTTCCACGTAGGCGCGCTGCCGAAGATGCGCTGCACATCCGCGGCCGCGAACGTGTACGGGATGGTGATGTGCGGCGCGCGCTCCATCGTCAACTGCACGGCGCCATGTCCGTGCTGGTCAATTTCGACTTGCGCTACGACCCGGCCGAGGTGCTGGGAGACCAGGTGCCGGGTGAGATGTTCCATACCGATTTGGCGACCTTGCCGTTACATTTAGAGTATCAATTTAGCATTGTTAGTAACAGATTTCCACGCTTATTTTCTGGCATCAATTGTTGCTCCGCCCTATGTGGCCAGGAACTGCGCGCTGTTTTATTGCCACCAGTGGTATGCATTGGTATGGAAAGCAAGATAGCGCAGCAAGCGATCCGCGAAAATGTCGACGCGATTCGGGTTGACACGCGCGTCACATGCCGCTATGTTATCGATAACTTCGCGGCGCGCGCTTCGTGTTGCGATCTATAACATGGAGACAAACGCATGCAATTCACTCCCAGCCGCCGCCCGGCAGGCACCAGGCGCGCAGCGCTGCGCCGTCACGTATTGACGGCCGCTCTTGGCCTGGCCGTTGTACTACCCGCGGGCGCCGGCGGCGCAGACGGACTGACCGACCTGCTGCGTTTCGGCGATACCGCGTCCGAATCCTCCCACGGACTCACCGCACAGGCGAGCCAGGTGATCGTGGGCGCCCTGGGGCAACCGGCGCGTGTGTTTGCGCCGCTGGCGCCGGACGACTGGCGCGGCGGCTCGGCCTCGTTCCGCCTCAAGGTACGCGGCGACGCGCAGAATTACCTGAGCGCCAGGCTGTGGGGCGAGGATGTCAACGCCAGCCAGGCCACGCTGTATTGCGACGGCAAGCAGGTCGGCTACCGCCACGCCAGCGATGTCGATATCCTGGACCAGGGCAGTAAATACGCGGTGGCGCCGGGGCGCTTCCATTATGTAACCCATCCGCTGCCGCTGGCGCTCACGCGCGGCAAGAGCGAGATCGCCTGCAGCATGCGGCTGACGGGGCCGATCTGGCGCTACGGCAGCGATTTCGCCAAATTCCAGAGGCCGATGGCGGCGCCATCGCGCGGATTTTATGCCTTGATGGTCCATGCCGCGAAAATGTCGCCGCTCGACGGCGTCGAGGGCAGGGCGGCATCCGCGCCGGTGCGGGCCGATGCCGATGATGCGGTGCTCGATCGGGTCCGGCAGCGCATCGACGGCGAGCTTGCCAAGCTGTGGGCCGTCTCGCGGCCGCTCAACCAGCTCGAGATATCCTTCCTGGCCAGGGCCTACGAAACGTCGTGGAGCAAAGGGCGCCAGGCGCCGCAAAGCCTGGCCGCCATCGTCCATGGCATCGATGGCATGTGGGAGCTGTACAAGAAGGACAGGAACATCGCCTATTACGACAAGGCGACGCCCAACGAAGGCTGGTTCGGATTCGGCCTGATCGGCAGGGCGCTGAAAATCACCGGCACGCAGCTGCAGGCCGAACTCGATGCCAAGGTCAGGCAAGGCGACGGCACGGAAATCAGCCGCCGCGCCGCGCTGGAGATCATGTTCGCCGATAGCCTCAAGTGGAACAAGGAGCACCGGCGCCTGTACACGAACCAGTCGATGATCAAGGACTTGTACGGCGTCTGGTACAACAACGAAGGCCTGATCGCCATCGGCAGCAAGCGCGCCGACCCGCGCGCCAAGCTGCTGCCTTTCTTTTACGAGTCTGTCGGGCTCACGCCGTGGACGGGCAGCCTGAACGAGCGCGGCGAAGCGACCTACGCGTCGGCCGAGGCGGACGCCAAATTTTCGGTAGAAAAGACCTATCTGCAGACGACGAAGAAGGGCCTGACCAAGGAGCTGGGCTACGTGGGCGGCTACGGCGAGGTGCTGGACTGGGTGGCCGATATTTATGACGCGACCCGTCCGGCGAAGGGGGTGGACGGCGACGCGCGTATTCGCGATCAGCTGGTGAAGATCGCGCAGGCGCGCGCCTGGTTCCGCTATCCGCACTGGGATGCGCAGGGCAGGCGGGCGATGAGGCTGGAAACGGCGATCGGCTGGCGCGACACCTACTACCCCGGCGACATACTGTACGCGCAGCGCGCCTCGTGGGACTCTTCGCCCTTGCAGGCGGCGCTCGCAACGCGCGATCCGAAACTGCTGGGCTATGTGCAGCAGATGGTGGCCGACAAGCAGTTCTTCCCGAGCGTGGAACACATGATGGATGCGAAGTCGCTGCGTGCGACGATCGGCTTGCTCGATGTGATCGACGAATATGCCGCACTGAAGAAGGTGCCGGCCCAGCCGCATGCGCTGCCGATGAGCGCAGGCCAGCCGGACTTTGTTTTCACGGACGAGGAAAACGGCGTGGTCGCCCTCAAGCGCGGCGAGGACATCCTGTACGCCTCGCTGTACTGGCGCGCCAACTACGGCGTGTCGGGCCTGGCCAGGGTGCACTATGTGACGCCGGTGACCGATCGCACCGCCACCGTGGCGCTCGACCGGCAGGAGTTCGTTCCCTCCGGGCTGACCTTCACACGGCCCAACAACCCGCACATCAACGGCACGCGTTTCACGGTGCCTTTCCCGGGCGACGGCGACGTCTGGTCGGCCGGGGAGCGGCAGCCGGTGGCGAAGCTGGCGCCGGGTTCGCGCTATGCTGCCGGCGAGGACAATGCGCACGCGGGCCGCGCGGACTATTACGAGCTGCGCTACGGCCCCTGGCTGATCGGGATGAACAGCTCCACGAACAAGACCTTCGAGCTAGCCTTGCCGGCGCGGCGCACTGCCGTCAAGGACCTGGCCAGCGGCGCGGTGGTCGCACCCGGCACGGCCCGCGTGACCGTCAAGGCGGGCAGCACCGCCGTATTTTTCCTGGAGAATGAACAATGATCGCAGTATCGACCGGACAGCAAGGCTTCCGGACCTGCGCGGCAGCGATGCTTGCCGTATGCCTGGCGCTGCCGGCGCTGGCAAAGGACAAGGACCTGCACCCGATCCTGATCCCTGGCGTGCAGGCGGGGCCCGAAGCATTGCGCGCGCGGCTCGAGCGCGACGGCGGCAGTGCGAAGCAGTACGCGGCGATCAAGGCGCGCGTCCAGCCCTATGTCGACCGGCACCGGAGCGATCCGGCATGGATCACCTCGCGCCTGCAGATGTACTGGCAGGCCAAGCACACCCAGGTGTTTGTACGCAACGGCTACTACGACCATGCCGAAGGCACGGCCCCGGTGCCGACAGTGCGCTTCACCGGCGCGCGCGATACGAACACCGCGTATGCGAATCCAAAGCTGGAAGACGTCAAGCCCTACATGGGGGATAACGACAGGCTCTGGCTGCAGAACAAGAGCGCGCCCGGGCAGCCATGGGAATGGGCGGAGCAGGCGAAGACCGGCCGCATCATCGAGTCGATCAATATGCGCATCATCGAGCTCGCGCGCGACGCCGCCTTCCTGTACTGGGCCACCGGCGACGAAGCCTATGCGGCCTTCGCGTACGACGTGTTCGATACCTACATGAGCGGCCTGTACTACCGCGAAACGCCGGTTGACCTGAACCGCGGGCACGACCAGACCCTGGTCGGCCTGCAGTCGTACGAGGTGATCCACGAAGACATCGCCGGCCCGCTCGCCGAGAGCTATGACCTGATGCACAGCTACATCGTGCGCCGCGCGGGCGACAAGCGGTCCCTGTTCGATGGCGCTTTCAAGAAGTGGGCCGACCTGATCATGGCCAACGGCGTGCCCTGGAATAACTGGAACCTGATCAAGGCGCGTTTCGTGCTGCAGATCGCGGCAGTCCTCGGCGACGACGCGCAGTACCCGGACAGGCAAGGCAGGCAGCACTACGTGCAGGCCGTCGTCAAAGGCAAGGGCGCTCGCCAATGGTCGCTGAAGCGCCTGCTCGACTCCGGCTACCACCACAAGAGCGCCATGTGGAACGAGTCGGCCGCCTATTCCCTCAATGTGCTGGGTGACTACCTGGAATGCCTGGAGATGCTGGAGCGCCTGTTCGGCGTGGATCTTTTGCCGCAGATGCCGGTCCTGCCGCGCGCTGCGAAGGCGCTGCCGCAGTACCTGCTGCCGAACGGCCGCATCGCCGGCTTTGGCGATTCGCGCTATGACTTCCTGCGCACCGGCGCGATTGCGCACTTGCTGGCCTACGCCCAGCGGCATGGCCTGGCCGCAGACGCGCAAGACTACGCGGCGCTGATGGACGCGATCACGAAAGCTTCCGAGGCGCAGGGAGCGCGCGCACCCGCCGGCGCCAGCGTCAGCCGCCTGCTCGACGATGCGGCTGCACATGCTCCGGCGCCTGTTCCCTCGTCGCCGTCCCGGATCGCCGCCTACCAGACGCCGACTTTCTACGCCCCGAACGCCAGCTGGCTCATTCAGCGCAATGGCTATGAGGGCGCTGACGCGCGCGACCATGCACTGGCGATCTCGCAGGCCGGATCGAGCGGCAACCATGCGCATGCCAACGGCATCGCGATGGAGTTGTTCGCGCAGGGGCTGAGCATCAGCCCGGAGAGCGGGCGCGGGTCGGGCTACTTCCAGAACGACCACCGCGAATACTATTCGCAGTTCGCCGCGCATAATACGGTCGTCGTGGACGGAAAATCGACCTATGCCTCGATGAAGAGCAACCATCCGCTCACCGTGCAGGCGGTCTATCCGCAGCCCGGTGCGCCGGCCGCCGGCGCCTTCCCGCTGGCGACGTTCTCCGTGGCCGATTTCCGCGAGCCGGAGACGAATGCCGAGCAGCAGCGCGTGCTCGGCACGGTGCGCCTGGATGGAAAAACCGGCTACTTCGTCGACATCTTCCGTTCCCGGCGCCGCGACGGCGCGGACCGCTACCACGACTACATCTACCATAACCTCGGCCAGTCGATGCGCTTCACCGGGCCTGCCGGCAAGACGCTGGCCACTGCGCCGACCAGCAAGCTGGCGTTTGCCGACGGCGACATCATTGGCTACGACTACTGGTGGGACCGCAAGGCGCTGAGCGCCGTCCATCCGCTCCAGGCGCGATTCGAGCTCGCGCTGCCGGACCGCAGCGTGGGCATGACCGCATGGCTGCAGGGCGCGGCCAGGCGCGAGTTCTTCTCCGTGCAGGCGCCGCCATCGACTGCGTGGACGGCCGGTACGCTGCCGTCCGGGATCGACAAGCTGCCCTTGCAGACGCTCGTCGTGCGGCAGACGGGTGAAGCGTGGTCGCAGCCATTTACGGCGGTGTTCGAAGCCGTGAAGAATGACGGCAGCGCAGGCGTGCTTGCGGTCGACGAGCTCAAAGGGGGAGGGCACGCCACGGGCCTGCGGGTAATAAACTCCGGCGGCGGCCAGACCATCATGTCCGGCGACAGCGACAGCGCCGCCTTTGTGGACGGCGACCGGCGCCTGGTCGGGCGTTACGGCATCGCCGCCGATCGTGGCGGCGCGCTGCACTACCTGTTCCTTGGTCATGGCAGCGAAGTGGCGGGCCATGGCTATGCGATTTCTTCCGTCAAGGCTGGCGCCGCGGCGGCGCTGTGGCGGGAGCAGGGACAATGGCGCTACACGGCCAGCGGGCCGGTGCGTCTGCGCGTGCCTGCCGGCGACTGGCCGGGCGAGCTTTCCTTCGTGGCGGACGGGCGTACGGTAAAGATCAAAGCCCGCAGCGCGACCTTCGCAGGCCGCGCCGTCCGGGTGTTTGAACTGCCGGCGTCGGCAGCGACGCTGATCCGGTGACCCGGCAGCGAGGGTCCGAAGTCGCGGAATCGGTTGTGCAAAAGATAAGTATGGTGCCGGAAGTAATCACAAAAACGAGTGTTGTGGGTTTGGACAGGTTTTGGCGGCCCTATCGCATTGCGGGCCGATGGGATTTTGGATAGTGTGGAGTTCCGGGTCGCATCGCGGCCACTTTCCAACCCTACTACCTGATTGCTTACGTGAAGAAACCATCGTTGAAAGTGAAGCTGCCTGCACGGCTGCTGATCGGCGCGCTCATCGCCTGCACGCAGCCCCTGTCATTCCATGCATCGGCCCAGGAAGCCCCGCCGGCACAGGAAAAAGGCCCGGCCGCGAAAGACGCGATGCTGCACGCGCTGACCGTGACCTACAATAATCCTTACCGCGCCATGGAGACCGCCGAAGTCAAGGCGGTCATGGACCGGGTCTTCAACTACCTCGACAGCACCACGCCGGCAGAGCTGATCAGCAAGAGCAGCGGCGCGCCGATCGCCAAACTGGACAAGGCCGACCCCGATGCGGTGCTCAAGCCTGGCGACTTCCGCCTGACCAGCTATGAATGGGGCGTGACCTACGCCGGCATGCTGGCAGTGGGCGCCGCCACCGGCGACAAGCGCTACACCGACTACACGATCAAGCGCCACCAGCTGCTGTCGGACCTGACCCGCCTGTACTACCCGGCCGTCAAGGCCGACCCGGCCAACGCGCAGGCCCCGATCAAGAGCTTCCTCAATCCGCATGCCCTCGACGATGCCGGCGCCCTGTGCATGAGCTTCCTGAAGGCGAAGAACATGGGCTCGAAGGTGGACTACGGCCAGATGGTCGACATCTGCGGCACTTTCGTCACCGAAAAGGAGTACCGCCTCAAGGATGGCACGCTGGCGCGCGGGGGGCCGGACGGCAAGGGCGGCGTGAAGATGCGCCCGCTGCCGAACACGCTGTGGCTGGACGACCTGTTCATGGGCGTGCCGACCATCGCCCTGATGGGGAAAAACACCGGCAACAGCAAATACTATGACGACGCGGTCAAGCAGGTGCTGCAGTTCTCGAAGCGCATGTTCAACCCGGCGCTGGGCATCTACATGCACGGCTACGTCGACGGCATGAAGGACCATCCCGAGTTGCACTGGGCGCGCGCCAACGGCTGGGCCGTGATGGCGATGGTCGAGGTGCTCGAGGTGCTGCCGAAGACCCACAAGGGCTACAAGGCGGTGGAGAACCAGCTGCGCGCCCACGCCAAGGGCCTGGCCAAGTTCCAGGACAAGGACGGCATGTGGCACCAGCTGATCGACCGCAGCGATTCCTACCTCGAGACATCGTCCACCGCGATCTATACCTACGCGATCGCGCGCGCCGTGAACCGCGGCTACCTGGACAAGGAGATGTATGGCCCGATGGCCAACCTGGCCTGGAACGCGGTGTCCGCCAAGGTCAATGCCAGGGGCGAGATCGAAGGCATCTGCGTCGGCACCGGCATGGCGTTCGACCCGGCGTTCTATTACTACCGCCCGGTCAGCGTGCGCGCCGCCCACGGCTACGGCCCGGTGCTGCTGGCCGGCGCCGAGATCATCGAGATGAACAAGAAGTTCAAGTTCGGCCTGAACGACAGCGGCTTCATGTACCAGGGCGCACGCTAAGATCATGGGCGCATGGACAAAGTTATGCGCAGGCGCCGCGGCCGCTGCGATGCTGGGCGCCGCGATGGCGGCGCCTTCTTCGATGAACGTCGAGCGGCTGGGCCGGGGCGCGGTGGCGGTGAAGGGGCCCGCGGGTGTGCTGGTGAGCTGGCGTTCGCTGGCGGGCGACGCGCCTGGCCTCGGGTTCAACGTCTATCGCGACGGGAAAAAGCTGAACGCCGCGCCGATCGTCAAGTCCACCAACTTTGTCGACGCCGCGGCCAATGGCGCGGCCGCCTACGAAGTGCGCGAGCTGGCGCAGGACAAGGAAGGCGCCGCCAGCAAGGCGCTGTATATGGACGGCTACCTGTCGCTGCCCCTGAAGCGGCCGCCCGGCGCGGTGACCCCGGATGGCAAGGCGTACGCCTACCAGGCCAACGACGCCTCGGTGGGCGACCTGGATGGCGACGGCCAGTACGAGATCGTCCTGAAGTGGGAACCGACCACCGCAGCCGATAACTGCTGCGTGGGCCACACGGGTATCGTGCTGTTCGACGCCTACAAGCTCGATGGTACGCTGATGTGGCGCATCAGCATGGGGCCGAACATTCGCGCCGGCGCCCATTACAGCCAGTTCCAGGTGGCGGACTACGACGGGGACGGCAAGGCCGAGATGATCGTCAAGACCGGCGATGGCACGCGCGATGGCGCCGGCACAGTCATCGGCGATCCGGTGGCGAACTGGGTCACTGCGGGGGGCGAGATCGAAGGCAGCGACCGCACCGGTTCACGCCAGGCCGGCGGCGGCAAGCTGATGGCCGGGCTGACGGGCCGCATCCTGAAGGGACCCGAGTATCTGAGCCTGTTCGACGGCGCAAGCGGGCGCGTGCTCGATACCATCGCCTACCCATCGCCGCGCGGGCCGAACGGCGATAACCCGACGCAGGATGAGATGATGGCGCGCTGGGGTGATGCCTACGGCAATCGCTCCGACCGCTTCCTGGCCGGCACCGCCTGGCTCGACGGCAAGCGGCCGAGCGCCGTGTTCGCGCGCGGCTACTACGCGCGCACGACGATTGCCGCCGTCGACGTCCGTAACGGCAAGCTGGTCAAGCGCTGGTACTTCGATTCGGAAGCGCCCGGCGTACCGAAGGGATATTCGGGGCAGGGCAATCACCAGCTCAGTGTGGCCGACGTCGATGGCGACGGCCGCCACGAGATCCTCTATGGCGCCATGGCGCTGGACGACGACGGCACGCCGCTGTGGAGCACGGGCATGGGCCATGGCGATGCGATGCATGTGTCGGACCTCGACCCGACCCGCCCGGGCCTGGAGAAATTCGGCGTCCATGAGACGATGAGCATGTCGAAGAACACTGGCGCCGCGATGGTGGATGCCAGGACCGGCGAGGTGCTGTGGCGCACGGCGGCCCAGCAGGATACCGGCCGCGGTGCAACCGGCGACATCGATCCGCGCCATGCCGGCGCCGAGGCCTGGGCCGTCAACTCGCCCAAGCTGTACGATGCGCGCGGCAACGTGATCGCCGAGGCGCGTCCGCGCCAGGTCAACTTCATGGTCTGGTGGGACGGCGACCTGCTGCGCGAACTGCTCGACGGCACCAAGGTGTTCAAGTGGGACTGGAACAAGAGCGAGGCGGCGCCGATGTTCGAGGCCGCGGGGGCGCGTTCGAATAATGGCACCAAGTCGAATCCTGCCTTGTCTCTGGATTTGTTTGGCGACTGGCGCGAGGAGATCATCTGGCGTGCGGAGGATGACGGCAGTTTGCGGATCTACTCCACGGCGATTCCTACTACGCACAAGTTCACCACCTTGATGCAGGACCCGCAGTACCGCGCCGCGATCGCGTGGCAGAACACGGCGTACAACCAGCCGCCGTGGCCGTCGTTCTACATCGGGGAACCGGCGCCTGCGGCCGAAGTCGTAAAAGCAAAACAATAAATAGCTTAACCAACGTCATTCCTGCGAAGGCAGGAATCCATGCTGACTATGCCGATTGACGCCGTCGTTAATCACCTTCAGTATGGATTCCTGCCTTCGCAGGAATGACGTTGGTGAGTGCGTTTTTATTTTCGCGTTTGCGACTTCGGATTACTCGCCAAGCGGCACCTTCAACGTCACCTTAACCCGGTCCATCACCACCAGCGTCCTAAAACGCCTGATATTCGGATTGTCGAAAAAAATCCTGCGCGTCAGCGCCTCGTACTGCTCCATCGTCGGCACCGTCACCACCAGCATGAAGTCCGATTCCCCGGTCACGTAATAGCATTGCTGCACCTCGGGCGCAGCCGCGAAGCTGGCCTTGGTCGCATCGAGCAGGTCGATGCGCTCGCTCTCCACATTCACCTCCACCAGGATCGTGATGGCCTGGCCGACACGCCCCGGATTGACCACGGCGACATTGGCCGTGATGACACGCGCATCCTCGAGCTTCTTGATGCGGCGCTGGACCGCCGGCGCCGACAGGCCGACCTTTTCGCCAATGCTGCGCTGGGGCGTGCGGTTGTCGTTCTGGAGGATATCGAGGATCCGCAGGTCGAACTGATCCAGCCCCTCCGTCGGTACAACTGCTCGCTCCTGCTTGTTTTTGGTCTCCATTTCGGCCCTATAACGAAACAAACTTGCATTGTAGGCCAAAAAAGCGAGCTTTTTCCTGCATGGCACGCACGTATCATTCTTTATCAAATTGATCCGGAACCCCAGCCATGCTTGTTCTTAATAACCATCCCGACTATCGCCAGCCGCTCGCCGCGCACGATGCCGGCCTGCTTGGACCGGCATCGGCCGCCGGCGCCGCGCAGTTCTTTGCCCATCATCCGCACTACCGGGTCACGCCGCTTCGTTCGCTGGCCACGCTGGCGCAGCAGGCGGGCGTAGGCGCCATCCACGTCAAGGACGAAAGCGCGCGGCTCGGGCTCGACAGTTTCAAGGCCCTCGGCGGCATGTTCGCGGCGGCGCGCCTGGTGCTGGAGGAGGCCAGCCGCGTGTTCGGCAGCCCGCAAGGTGCAGCGCAGCTTGCGAGCGCGCCGGTGCGCGCGGTGGCCGCCGGGATGGTGCTTGCCTGCGCGACCGATGGCAACCATGGCCGCGCCGTCGCCGCGGGCGCGCAGCTGGCCGGCGCCGCAGCGCGCATCTTCGTGCACGAAGGCGTCAGCGCCGCACGCCGCGCCGCCATCGAACGCTTCGGCGCAACCGTCATCGTCGTCCCCGGCAGCTACGACGATGCCGTCGACGCGGCGTCGCGGGCCTGCGACGAACATGGCTGGCACTGCGTATCGGACACCGCCTGGCCGGGGCATGAACGCGTTCCCGGCTACGTCATGCAGGGCTATACCTTGCTGGCCACGGAGGCGCTCGGCCAGTTGGCCGACGCGCCGACCCATGTATTCATCCAGGCTGGCGTCGGCGGCCTGGCGGCGGCGATCGCCGGCCATTTCGCCGTGCAGCATGGCGCGGCGCGCCCGCGCTTTATCGTCGTGGAGCCCGCACGCGCGGCCTGCCTGCTTGGCAGCCTGCACGCGGGCCGCCCGATCAGCATCGCCCACGGCGAGCCAACCATGATGGCCATGCTCGAATGCCATACGCCGTCGCTGCTGGCATGGCGCATCCTGACCCGCGCCGCCGATGCCTTCATGACCGTTGATGAAGCGGACGCGCTGGCCGTCATGCGCCGCCTGGCGCGCCCGCGCGGCGCCGACCCGGCCATTGTCGCCGGGGAGAGCGGGGGCGTCGGCTTGGCCGGCCTGTTGCGCGTGGCCGGCGACGCCCAGCTGCGCGCCTCAATCGGCCTTGCAGCCGACTCGCGCGTGCTGGTCGTGAACACCGAAGGCGCCACCGATCCCGTGCGCTACGAAGAACTGGTCGGGCTGGCGCCTGATTCCCTTGTCAATCAACCGAAGGAACAACAATGATGAAGCTCTTTTACCAAACACATTCGCCTTACGCGCGCAAAGTCCTGGTCATGGCCCACGAAACCGGGCTCGCAAGCCAGCTCGAGGTGATTCACCAGGAAACCAGTCCCACGCTGCGCAACGACACGGTGTTCACGGCCAACCCGCTTGGCAAGGTGCCGGTGCTGTTCCTGGAGGACGGCATGGCGTTGTTCGATTCGAACGTCATTTGCGAATACCTCGACGGCCTGCACGGCGGGCGTCCGATGATCCCGCCAACGGGCAGGGCGCGGCTGCACGCCCTGCGGGTGCAGGCCATGGCGCAGGGCATTGCCGACGCCGGCATCCTGGTGCGCTGGGAAACGGCGCGCAGGCCGGAGGCTTTGCGCTGGCCGGCCCAGGCCCAGGGACAGGAGGAAAAGCTGCGCGCCTCGTACGACTTCATCGAGCGCGAAGTGGACCTGGAAGGACAGGTCGACATCGGCCAGGTCGCGCTGGCCACCGCCCTGGGCTGGACGGCGTTCCGCGAGCTGCTGCCATTTGCCGACGGACGGCCAAGGCTGGCGCGCTGGTACGAGGCGTTTTCGCAGCGCGCATCGATGCGGGCGACCGACTACAGCGGCGCGACCTTCGATTGAACCGGCACCAGCGACTTTGGAGTTTCCAGTCGAAATCTTTAATGAATGTGCTCTTTTTTCGGAAAAAAGCGCCTGAGCGTTAGTTGGCGAACATGCAATGCGTGGCGGAAAGTCCGATCATGTCGATGTGTAATTAACGATGGCAGAGCACCATGAGCACCAGATCCCGGCATCGTCTCCACGGGTTCATGATCGATACCAAACCCTACGCGATGCGCCGCATGGCGCTGGCGCTGGCGCGCGCGGTTGTCGCGGGCACGCCGGCAGCAAAAGATCGCGCGGCGCGCTGGGCTGCGGCCTGGGGGCTGGTGGCAGGGATCTTCGGCAAGGGCGTGCGCCTGAAGTACGGCGACGTGCCCAGTCCCCGGCCTGGCGAACGCCGGCGCTGGCGGCGATAAATAACAGTAGCCGTATCTACCAACGTCGCCCCTGCGAAGGCAGGGGCCCATGCTGAGCTTATTCAGTATGGGTCCCCGCGTTCGCGAGGACGACGGTGAGTATTGCAACTTTAATCTCGATTGTACGATTTCTATTTTCGTCGTCGAGCCCGCAATGTTCGTTGCCGAACAGTACACTCCTTGTGTTCAAGCTAAGATTGATGCATTCCCCGCAACTGTTCAGGCGAGGGGCCCAACTTAACTCGACGCAGAGGTTGCCGTGGCTTCAAAGAGATTTGCGATAGCAAGCGTGTGCGCAGCAGTTGTCGTGGGGGTGTTCCTGTTTCCCAAGCCGCCCCTCAATGAGGCGGGCCACAACGCCAAACAGGCCGGCGGCAATCTGCCGTCCGGCGCCGACGCGGCTCGCGCCGCCGACCCGGTGCCGGAGGCCGCACTGCCGGAAGCCGGCAAACTGCCACCCAAGGATGCCGGCAATCTCGCGCAGGCGGCGATTCGCAGCTAGCCCCCTCAGATGTGCAGCGCGTGCCCGAGCGCGCGCAGCGCGGCCTCCTGGATCGCCTCGCCCAGCGTCGGATGCGCATGGATCGTGCCGCCGACGTCTTCCAGCCGCGCGCCCATCTCCAGCGATTGCGCGAACGCCGCGCTCAGTTCGGATACGCTCTTGCCCACCGCCTGCCAGCCGACGATCATGTGATTGTCGCGCCGCGCCACCACGCGCACGAAGCCGTCCTTCGATTCGAGCGTCATCGAACGGCCATTGGCCGAAAACGGGAACAGCGCATCGATGCAGTCCATGCCCGCCTGTTTCGCCTCCTGCGGCGTCAGGCCGACGACGACCAGTTCCGGATCGGTGAAGCACACCGCGGGGATTGCGGCGGGCATGAAATGGCGCTTCTTGCCGGCGATGATCTCGGCCACCATCTCGCCCTGCGCCATCGCGCGGTGGGCCAGCATCGGCTCACCCGTCACGTCGCCGATCGCCCACACATCGCGCATCGACGTGCGGCACTGGTTGTCGACCTTGATGAAGTGGCCGGCCATGTCGAGCATCAGGCCTTCCAGCCCGAAGCCCTTGGTGCGGGGACGGCGCCCCACGGCCACCAGCACCTGGTCGGCCGGCAGTTCGAATTCGCCGCCCTGTGCGCCGCGCACGCGCACCGCATCGGCCGCCGCGTTCAGGCCCAGCACCGAACAGCCCAGATGAAGTTCCACGCCAAGGCCTTTCAGCGATGTCGCCACGGCCTTGGTGAGGTCGGTGTCGTAGGCGGGCAGCACGCTGTCCTGCGCTTCGACCACGCTGACCTCGGCGCCCAGCTTGCGGTAGGCGATGCCCAGCTCCAGGCCGATATAGCCGGCGCCGACAACGACCAGCCGCTTCGGCACGCGCGCCGGCGACAGCGCCTCGGTGGCGCTGATCACCGGGCCGCCGAAAGGCATGAAGGGCAGCTCCAGCGTGTGCGAACCGGTGGCCACCAGCAGGTGCTGGCAGCCGATTCGCTGCGGCGCTTCGCCGTCGCGCACGATCTCCACGGTCTTGCCGTCGATGATGCTGGCGTGGCCTTTGACCACGTGCACGCCGCTCTTCTTGAGCAAGCCGGCGACGCCGCCGGTCATGCGCGTGACGATGCCATCCTTCCAGCGCGTGGTTTGTTCGAGGTCGATCGCGTGCGCCTGCACCGAGATGCCGAGCGCCGAGCCGTCCGCGTAGCGGCAGGCTTTTTCGTATTCGTCGGCGGCATGGATCAGCGCCTTCGAGGGGATGCAGCCCACGTTCAGGCAGGTGCCGCCCAGCTGGCCGCTGTCGACCAGGGTAGTGGGAATGCCGAGTTGGCCGGCGCGAATCGCGGCCACGTAGCCGCCAGGTCCGCCGCCGATGACGAGCAGGGTAGTTGTATGTGCGTTCATTTGGCTTATTCGACGA
Organism: Massilia sp.; assembly: GCA_036676245.1. Lineage (GTDB taxonomy): Bacteria > Pseudomonadota > Gammaproteobacteria > Burkholderiales > Burkholderiaceae_D > Telluria_A. The sequence goes on from JAKFDH010000005.1 coordinate 31,365, forward strand.
AAAGCATGGCGGGGCATTCCAGCAGCGCGCGGATGGCCTGGATGAATTCGGCCGCGTGCATGCCGTCCACGACCCGGTGGTCGAAGGACGAGGACAAGTTCATCATCTTGCGCGCCACCATGGCGCCGTTGCGGATCATGGGCCGGTCGACGATCTTGTTGACGCCGATGATCGCCACTTCCGGATGGTTGATGACCGGCGTGGTGACGATGCCGCCCAGCGCACCCAGGCTGGAAATGGTGATCGTCGAGCCCGACAGTTCGTCGCGGCCGGCCTTGCCGTCGCGCGCCGCCGCGGCCAGGCGCGCCACTTCGTCGGCGCAGGACCACATGTCGCGCGCTTCGGCATGGCGCAGCACCGTCACCATCAGCCCGGCGCCGGTCTGGGTGGCGACGCCCATGTGGACGGCGCCGTACTGGGTCACCACGCCGGCGTCGTCGTCGAAGCGCGCATTCATTTGCGGGTACTGGCGCAGGGCCAGCACCACCGCGCGCATCAGCAGCGGCAGCACCGTCAGGCGGCCGCGCTCCTTGCCCCATTGTTCGTTCAGGCGCGCGCGCAGCGCTTCGAGTTCGGTCACGTCGATTTCCTCGACGTAGGAGAAGTGCGGGATGCGGCGCTTGGACTCCTGCATTTTTTGCGCGATCTTGCGGCGCAGGCCGATCAGCGGCACGCTTTGCTCGTCGTTGCGCTCCTGGTACAGCGAGCTGCGCGCGCCGCCGGATGCGGCGCCACGGGCGGCGTAGGCGTCCAGGTCTTCGTGCATGATGCGCCCGGCGGGCCCGCTGCCGGGCACGAACTGCAGTTCGATGCCGAGGTCCCAGGCGCGGCGGCGCACCGCCGGCGAGGCGATCGGCTTTTCGCCGGCGTCGCGCGCGGGGCCGCTGCGGGCGGGTGCGGCGGCCTTGGCCGGCGCGGGAACCGCAGAGGGTATTGGCACCGGCGCGGGCGCTGCCGCCACCGTGGCCGGTGCCGGCATGGTCGCAGTCACCACGACCGGCGCGCTGGCGGCGGGCGCGCCCGGCCGCAGGTTGCCCGCGCCTTCGACCTCGATCTGGATCAGTTCCGACCCGACCGCCATCACCTGGCCGGCCGCGCCGCCCAGGGCCAGCACCTTGCCGTGCACCGGCGACGGGATCTCGATGGTCGCTTTTTCGGTCATGACGTCGGCCAGGATCATGTCCTCGGTGACGGTGTCGCCCACCTTCACGTACCACATGACCAGTTCGACTTCCGCGATACCTTCGCCGATGTCCGGCATCTTAATGACATGAACGCCCATTTATGCCTCCACCGTACGTTTGAATGCCGCGGCCACGCGGTCCGGGCCCGGAAAATAGGCCCACTCCTGCGCATGCGGATAGGGCGTGTCCCAGCCGGTCACGCGTTCGACCGGCGCTTCCAGGTGGTAGAAGCAGTGTTCCTGCACCAGCGATATCAGTTCGGCGCCAAAGCCGCAGGTGCGGGTCGCCTCGTGCACGACCACGCAGCGGCCGGTCTTCTTGACCGACTTGACGATGGTGGCCAGGTCCAGCGGCCACAGGCTGCGCAGGTCGATGATCTCGGCGTCGATGCCGCTCTCGCGCGCCGCCGCCTCGCACACCCACACCATGGTGCCGTAGGCGAGCACGGTCAGCTGTTCGCCGGGACGGAACACGGTGGCCGCGTCGAGCGGCACGGTGTAGTAGCCTTCCGGGACTTCGCCCATCGGGTTCTGCGACCACGGCACCACCGGCTTGTCGTGGTGGCCGTCGAAGGGACCGTTGTACAGGCGCTTGGGCTCGAGGAAGATCACCGGGTCGTCGTTTTCGATCGCCGAGATCAGCAAGCCCTTGGCGTCGTAGGGATTGGACGGCATCACCGTGCGCAGGCCGCATACGTGGGCGAATACCGCCTCCGGGCTCTGGCTGTGGGTCTGGCCGCCGTAGATGCCGCCGCCGCAAGGAGTGCGGATCGTGATCGGCGCGGTGAAGTCGCCCGCCGAGCGGTAGCGCAGGCGCGCCGCTTCGGACACGATCTGGTCGTAGGCCGGGTAGATATAGTCGGCGAACTGGATTTCGAGGCAGGGCCGCAGACCATAGGCGCCCATGCCGATCGCCACGCCGACGATGCCACTTTCGGAGATCGGCGTATCGAATACGCGCGATTTGCCGTATTTTTTCTGCAGCCCTTCGGTGCAGCGGAACACGCCGCCGAAATAGCCCACGTCCTGGCCGAAGACCACGACATTGTCGTCCTTCTCAAGCATCACATCCATGGCCGAGCGCAGGGCCTGGATCATGGTCATCGGTGTTTTCTTGTCGTTGTTGTCCATCGTCAGATTCCCAGCTGTTGGCGCTGCACCCGCAGGTGTTCCGGCATGTCTTTGTAGATCCCTTCGAACATCTCGGCGGGGCTGAACACATGGCCGCTGGCCATGCTGCCGAACTTCTCGGCTTCCTTCTGGGCGGCCAGCACTTCGGCCTCCAGCGCCTTCTGGGTGTCTTCATGCTCCTGCTCGGACCAGGCGCCCGCGCCGATCAGGTACTGCTTGAGGCGGGCGATCGGGTCGCCCAGCGGGAAGTGCGACCAGTCGTCGCCGGGACGGTACTTGGACGGGTCGTCCGACGTCGAATGCGGTCCTGCGCGGTAGGTGACCCACTCGATCAGGCAGGGCCCGAGGTTGCGGCGCGCGCGTTCGGCGGCCCACTTCGAGGCGGCGTAGACGGCCAGGAAGTCGTTGCCGTCCACCCGCAGCGAAGCGATGCCGCAGCCGACACCGCGCGCGGCGAAGGTGGTGTTCTCGCCGCCGGCGATCGCCTGGAAGGTCGAGATGGCCCACTGGTTGTTGACCACGTTGAGGATCACCGGCGCGCGGTAGACGTGGGCGAAGGTGAGTGCGGTGTCGAAGTCCGCTTCGGCGGTGGCGCCGTCGCCGATCCAGGCGGACGCGATCTTGGTGTCGCCCTTGATGGCGGAGGCCATGCCCCAGCCCACGGCCTGGATGTATTGGGTGGCGAGGTTGCCGGAGATGGAGAAGAAGCCTGCCTTCTTGACCGAGTACATCACCGGCAGCTGGCGGCCCTTGAGCGGATCGCGCTCGTTGGACATCAGCTGGCAGATCATGTCCACCATCGGGTACTCGCGCACCATCAGGATGCTTTGCTGGCGGTAGGTGGGGAAGCACATGTCGTCGACATTGAGCGCCAGCGCCTGGGCGGTGCCGATGGCTTCCTCGCCCAGGCTTTGCATGTAGAAGGACATCTTCTTCTGGCGCTGGGCGAGCAGCATGCGGCTGTCGAAGATACGGGTCTTCATCATCGCGCGCAGGCCGATGCGGACCATCTCGACGTCGATCTCGGGGACCCAGGGGCCGACGGCCTTGCCGTCGGCATCGAGCACGCCGACCAGCGAGTAGGCGAGGTCGCGCGTGTCCATCGGCAGCACGTCGACCTCGGGGCGTCGCACGCTGCCTGCGGGCGACAGGCGCAGGTAGGAAAAATCGGTGGCACAGCCTGGACGGCCCGTAGGTTCGGGCACGTGCAGGCGAAGGGGTTCGACCTGGCTCATTTGCTTCCTTCTCGCGCGATCGTGCCGCGCCTCTGACGGTGGCGGGGATGACAGGGGCGGGTAGCCGCTGCCAGCCTTATAGTGCATGAAAAGATGATTTTCAGGCAGCGCAGCGTAGCATATTTGTGATTGTTGGCAAATCCCTCTGATGAGTTTGACAATGCGAAACTAGTGCTGGGGGACTAAGTGCTTGATTTGAAAAGGGACGTGGAAGAATTCGATAGAGATGGAAATTACCTGCCCTCCCCGCCTTCGCGAGGACGACGTTGGTGACTGTGGTTTTATTCAGGTTGTGCGAATCCGGTATAGGCGAAAAAATGGCCCACCGACTGGTGGGCCATGTTCAGCGAGCGTGGATGGTGTCAGCGCCTTGTCGCCTTGCGGCGCCGTTGCGTCATCCCCAGGGCGGCCAGGCCCGCGCCGATCAGCAGCAGGCCGGCCGGCTCGGGCACCACCGTCACGGCCGCATCGGCCACGACGAAGCCGATGTTGCCCTGCACGCCGGCGCCCAGCGCTGGCGTCCAGCTGATGTCGGCCAGCGCACCCGTCACCGGATCGAAGTCCCCCAGCGGCGCGAACGTTTCGTCGAAGGCGCTGATGACGAAGTGCGACACATAGGCCGTCAGCGGATCGTGCTCGCCGTCGAAGGTCAGGTCGAACGACAGCAGGCCGCCGAACGTCACGGTATGCGACAGGTAGTTCGACACGTCGTTGCGGAAGCCGAAGCCCCCGGCCAGCGGCGTCACGCCGAAATTCCAGTCGAGTGCTCCGAAACCGGCCATATTGCTGACGACGGCCGTCGCCAGCGGCATACCGGACGTGGCGCTCAATTGCATGTCCAGGTAGCCGCTGGCGGCGCCGAAGGTCGAGGTATCGACGGTGATATGAATAAGCCCGGCTTGCGCGGCATTGCAGCCGGCAGCCAGCGCCACGGCCAGCGCCAGGCGGCGCAGCATTGACGAGATGGAGTGCTTGATCATGATGGGGTCTCCTTAGAAAGTGCCCTGGTACAGCACAGGCGTGTAGCCGACGACGGACTTGGCAGGGTTGGTGAACGACAGCGGTACGATGGTGCTCGCTCCCGCAGCCAGGCCGCCAGCGATGGTGACGTAAGGCGCACCGTCATCGATGCCGCTGGCATTGTCCAGGGTCAGGCCTGGGGTCAGCGCAGCGAGCTTGAGCTGCAGGGGGCCGGCCAGCGCCGCACCGCTGGTGTTGGTGATGATCACCGCGCCGACGTACTTGCCGGTGGGGCGGATCAGGATGGCGCCTTGCTGCGTCATCTTGACGCTGGCGCTGACGATCGGCGGGTTGACTTTCACCGCGAGCGTATGCTGCTGCTCCACATTGCCCGCCCAGTCCACGCTCCAGTACACCAGCGTGTGGGTGCCGGTGGTGTTCAGCGCGACCGTGCTGCCGGCCTGCTGCGCGCCGCCGTCGAGCGTGAAGTAAGTGGCCGATACGCCCGAACCTGCATCGGTCGCGCTCAAGGTCAGCGAGGTGCCAACCACAACCGGCTCGGCCCCTGCATTGACCGTCGTCACCGGCGCGGTGGTGTCGGCGCCGTGGACGCTGCCATGGAAACGCACTTCCGACATGTTGCCGAACCAGGTGCCGCCATTGATGATGCGGATATAGCGGTACGGAACCGGGCTGGATACGGCCAGGGTCTGCCAGTCCATCGTCGAACCGGCCGCACCGGTCAGCGTGGTCCATGCGGTGTTGTCGTTCGAGCCCTGGACCACGGTGCCCTTGATGCGGCCAAAGTTGCTGTCCTGGCGTGGCGCCAGTTCCACGCTGCTCAGGTTCACCTGGTTGCCGGCCTTGAAGTCGAAGGTGATGTAGCTGCCGACGCCGGAGTTGGTGCTGCCGATGCGGAAGTCCGAGATCGAGCCGAGGTTGCCGTCACCGAGGTTATTCACCTGGCCGACCGTCGTTGCGAGCGGGCGGTTCAGCGTGGAGTCGATCAGCGTGGCGATGGTTGGCAGGTTGCGGATGACGTCCGACTCGTCCACCAGGTACAGGCTGGTGTTGTCGGTGGTTGCCGTGTTCGGGTAACCGTCGCCGCCGCTGGCCAGCTTGTAGTTGATCGAGAACTTTACCGCGCCGGTGGCCGCACCCTGGGGCAGGGTGGCCGTGGCCGTGAAGCTGATGTTGTCCGCCGTGCTGACCGTCGCCGCCTGGCCCTGGATGGTGACGATGACGTTGTTGACCGCTTCCTTCGCGGTGAAGCTCAGCTTGACGGTACTGCCGGGCACGATCCTGTTGCGCAGGCCCTGGGCCGAGCTGATCGACACGGTCGCGATCTTGTTGACCGATTCCGCCACGCCGTACAGGCGCAATTCAGACATGTTGCCGAACCAGCTGTTGCCGTTCAGGATGCGGATATAGCGGTAAGGCTGGGGAGCGCCAACCGTCAGCGTCTGCCAGTCCATGGTCGAGCCGGCGGCGTTGGAGATGGTTTCGTAGTTGACATTGTCATGCGAGCCTTGGACCACGACACCCTTGATGCGGGTGTAGAAGCCGTCCTGGCGCGCCAGGATTTCCGCCTTCGAGATCGTGGCCTGGCCACCGCCCTTGAAGTCGAAGGTCAGCCAGCCGCCGGCGCCGCTGCCGTTGACGCGGAAGTCGGTGAAGGTGCCCAGGTTGCTGTCGAACAGGCTGCCGGCGTGGGCCAGCAGGTCGGCCGCGCTCCGGCCGCTGGAATCGGTCAGGCTGGTCAAGCTGAGCAGGTTCTCCAGCATGCCGCTCTGGTCGGCGATGAACAGGGAAGTGCCGTCCGTCGTGAACACGGTCGATGCGTCCTGGCCATCCGCGGTCTTGTAGCCGAGGGTGAACTTGACGGTACCTGCGGTGGCGGCGCCGTCGACGACCCAGCTTGCGGTCCAGTTCAGGTTGTCGGCCGTGGTCACGGTCGCAGGCTTACCCTGGATCATGACGCTCACATTGTTGATCGCCTCGGTCGACTTGAAGGCCAGCTTGACGGTGTTGCCGGCGACAATGCGGTTGCGCATGGCCTGCGCGGAGCTGATCGACACCGCCGACAGCTTGTTGACCGCCTCGTGGCGCGCGCCGAAGATGCGGAATTCCGACAGCTCGAGCATGGTGCTCGACGGCTGGATCATGTGGATGCGCAGGAAGCGGAACTTCGCGTTCTTCACGTCATCCTGGACCGGCATGTCCTGCATGTCTTCGTTGACAACTGTCAAGCCTGGCGTCAGGCGGGTCCAGTTCTCCTTGTCGTTCGAACCGAACACGGCCACGCCGCCGATACGCTCGGGGAAGCTGGCGCGGACCTGGATCTGGAACGCAGTCGCGGACACCTTGAAGCTCGGGCCGAAGTCCAGCGTATGCGCCAGGTTCACGGCCTGGAAGTAGCCGACGAAGCTGTCCGGATTGCTGTCGAGGGCGTTCGGTACCGAGTTGCCGAAGGTGGACTCGACAAACATATTGGCGTAGTTGATGCTGCCGTCCGCCATCAGCGGCGTCAGTTCCTTCAGGCCCACGACGGCCGTGTTCAGCGCCGCCAGCCTGGCGAAGAATTCGTCGTCGGTGGCGCTGCCGATGGCGGCGCTGGTGTCGGCGAAGGCGGCATTGTAGATGGCCAGCGTCGAGCTCAGGTACAGCGTGGCCGGGTTGTAGCTGGCGATCACCGCGTTGACGGCGGCCTGGCGGTCGATGCTGACGACGACCTTGACCTTCTTGGTGCTCACCGTGGTGCCGTCCGACGAGGAAACGACGAAGGAGTAGATGCCGGCCTGGGTCGGCTTCCACGAGAAGGCACCGGTGCTCGCGTTAAACGTAGCGCCGGCAGGCATGTTGTCGATCTGGTAGGTGACGACGTCGGCCGCGTTCGAATCGGTGGCCGAGAAATCGGCATTGATCGTGGTGCTCGACGCGGAATAGGTGAAGATGTTCAGGTCGGCATTGCCGGTGCTGAAGGCCGGCGGCGTCAGCAGGGTCGCCGCCTGCACGTTGATGTGGTCGATGGCGACCGTGGTGCCGGCGCCCTTGATCGTCATGTAGACCAGGTCGCCCAGGCCCTGGTAGGCATTGAAGGCGTACGAAATATACTTCCACTCGCCCTTGGTGTCGGGCAGGGTGATGGTGTCGCCGAACACGTCCATGCTGGCGACGCCGTTGGTGCGCACGCGGAAGGCGACGGTGCGCGCCCCGTTGCCGGAGCCGACCAGCGCGATCTTGCTGCCAGCCGGCGTCGCGGCGACTTCGACGTAGGCGGCGGTGTCATCCTGCGTGGCGAAGGAATTGCCGTCGAGCGCGGTAAAGCGGTCTTCCAGTTCACGGTAGGGGTCGATGATCGGCTTGACCAGGAACTGGGCACCCTCGGACTCGGCCGCCGCCGGAATGAAGAGCCAGAAGTCGCCGCCGCCATCGACGCCGTCCCAGTTATAGCCGCTGCGCTGTGCGTACATGCGGGTGAAGTAGGGCGACTCCTGCTCCATGTTGAAGCCGCGGGTGTACTTGTAGTAGTAGAAGTGTTCCCAGGTGTTCTGGGTCAGCCGGCCGCGGTAACCGCCGGCCAGTTGCTTGTAGACGATCGTTGGAACGCCGTTGGCATCCATGTGGGCCGCGGTCGGCACCCAGGGGACATCGTTGCCGAGCATATACTTCGCAAAGTACTCGGACGCGGCGAAGATGCGGTCGTTCAGGAATTCATAGGGACCGACTGCGTTCGGCGCGGTGGACAGGGTGCCCTCGACCGGGTCGAACTTGCTGCCCTGGGCCAGGTGCATGCGCGCCAGCAGCTGCATGTTGGTGACGTCGCCGGCGCCGTGCGCCTGGTCGCGCCCCATTTCGACGTGCTGCACCACAGGCGGGTCGACAGCTTCGCCGGTCAGGTCATTGCGGTCCACCAGGCGGAACAGGCGCTTGATCGCGCCGTTCTCGCCCTGGTCAGGCGCCGTCTTGTTAACCGTGAACCATTCCACCGCTTCCAGGTAGCGCGGCTTGTTGCCGGTGAAGATATAGCCAGCGGTCGCCCCGATCAGCGGGTACAGGTGCTGGTTCATGAAGCGATAGTTCGTATGGTTGAAGGTCTCGATGGACGGCGTGATCAGGTTGTTGGTGAAATTGACCGTGTCCTGTTCCGTCCATGCCAGCGCCGGCGTCTGCGTGCTCGAGTAGCGCAGGATTTCGGCGGCGGTGACCATCCGGTTCAGCGGAATGCCGGTATGGATATGCGCGTCGTTGAAGTACACGAACTGGGCCGGGTCCATCTGCGCCCAGATGCGGATGATGCGCATCGCATTGGCGCGATAGACTTCATCGCCGGTCACGTAGTACAGGATGGCCTGGGTGTAGGCCTTCAAGCCGTCCGAGATGAACTTGGAGTTGAAGCTTTGGCTGTTGTAGGCCAGCGAAGCCGGCTTGGTCGGATCGGCGCCCTGGTTGCTGGACTGGACCGTCCTGGACGCGGCACCCGACAGCAGCATCTTGTTGAAGTGGGTGTTCCACGGCTCCTTCTGCGCGCGCACCTGGGTGCGCATGTTCTCGAGCACTTCCTTGGTGACGCCGACGCCTGGATGCTTGAAGCCGCTCGCGTCGATGGTCTCGTTGATGGTCGGCTGGTAATCGGTCGCCAGCGTCTGGATCGTGTCCGCAGCGGCAGCCTTGCCTGGCAACGCCAGCAAGGCCGCGACCAAACCGCAAGAAACAACCGCAGACAGGATACGCATGCACGCTTCCCGCGATCTCAGTCTTCTCATTTGTAGTCCCCTTGTTTTTATAGTGAATCGTGGTGAAATTAAATCTGGCTGCTGGCTGTGGACGTACGAACCGGCCCCGTGCGCAAGGCAGGGAGGCTCGACCAGGCTGTGTCGGGAATGGGATGGGCGTGGCTGCGGCAAAGCCTGCCGCAGGCATGTGGTGTTGGCATTTCCGTGTCTCCCGTATCGCTTCTGCGCGATATCAAGTTATCGATAACATTTTTACACGAATTAAGCGCGCAGTTTGAACGCTTGCATCGGTGCGCATGCTGCCGGCGCTATCCCCATTGTATTCACATGCAGCGTGCATGACGTATAGATTTTTTCAGCTCAACCATATCGTTTTTCACATGCTTCGGGTTATCGATAACATTTTGGCCATATTGCATATCGCGTTGTGCAAAGTGAATGTTGGAAAGTGTGCAAGGGCGCCACAGGCTCACGCCGGCGGGCCTTAAGTGGAAGGGCGGTCAGTTCAGCGGCGCGGTCGATCTTTGCGTGGCGGATGCGCGCGTCTTTCGATGGCTGTAGTTTTCCTCGAGGCCATCCAGTTCGACCAGGGCGCCGGCCCACGGCGCCAGCGCGAACGACAGCGGCAGCATGGGATCGTAGAAACCCTCGGCGCATGGCCGTGCGTGCGCCTTATGCGCCTGGGTGATGGCGACGCGCAGCGCGAATAACGCCATTAAGCGCCCGCGCCGAGTTTGTTGCAATAGATATTCAACTGGGAGTTAAATTTCGGAATGCTGCGAAATCGGTGCATGTCAGGGGGCCGTTTCGATTACCATAATCGGACACAAGTCGGATCATTCAGGGAGGTTGCCGTGGCTCAAGAAGATCGGGTTCGGGTCGTGTTGATCGATGACGATGTGCTGACGCGCAGCGTGCTGCGCATGGCCCTGTCGGCGGAGGCTTTCGAGGTGGCGGCCGAGGCGGCAACAGGTCGCACCGGGCTGGAAGCTTGTCTGCGAACAAGGCCGGAGCTGATCTTCCTGGACGTGACCATGCCCGATATGGATGGACTCCAGGCGCTGCCGGCCATCCGCGATGCGCTGCCGAATTGCGAAGTCCTGATGGTGACGGCCGCGACCGACCGGATAACGATCGAAAAAGCCATCCTGGGCGGCGCTTCCGGCTACATCGTCAAGCCATTGACTGCCGGTAAGATCGAGGATGCGCTGCGCCGGCCGGTGGCGAATATCCGACGCAAGCGGATGAGCAAGCCAAGTTGAATCCGAACATTGCCAAGCTGGAGCAACTTCAGCCACCGTACCGATGTGCTGGGCGTGGCTGGCGATGCGAAGGAGGCGGTGTTGTTCGCGGTGCTGGCGAATGAGACCGTGGCGGGGGGCAGGGCGGATTTCGGCAAGCGGCTGGGTATTCCGTCGGTTTCGATGGGTAAAATCTCGTTCCCTGATTGAAGTCGGGAGTTCGACACTAAACACGCACTGACCAACGTCATTCCTGCGAAGGCAGGAATCCATGCGGCCTTCGCTCCGTGATGCCCTAACTCTGACCTGCGGTGCCATGGATTCCTGCCTGCGCAGGAATGACGTTGAGATTTGTAGTGGGAGTTTTGGTTTTACGACTTCGGGATTAGTGACGGCCCACCAGGTGCGCATGCAGCACCTCCCGCGCCGTCCCCGGTTCAACCAGGTAGCTGATCTTCCCAGCCACAATGGTCGAAACCGGCAACCCATCCCGGAACAGGATGCGGTTGCCCGCCAGGGCCGGCACCTTTTCACCCGGCAGCAGCGTGCCGCACAGATTGAGCGGATCGACGCCGGAGATGCAGACCAGGCCCCCATCCTGCGGCCGCCGCCGCATGTCGCGCAGCAGCGGGATCGCCTCCGGCAGCGCGAACTGTTCGCCCGAAAAGCCGGCCACAAAACGCCCGCCGCGAATCTCGCCGCGCGCCTCCAGCCTGTGGTACACCGGCAGCAGCTCGCGCCACGATGGCAGCCAGGCCGCCTCGCGTTCGAGCAGGCGCCAGAACATCACGCCGTAGCGGCGCAGCAGCGTCATCGCGATGTACTCCAGCGTTTCGGGCGCCGTGCGCGGCTTGCGGCCAGGCTTGGCGGGAACCGCCGCTTCCGCGCCGGCGCCGCGCCGTACCACCGCCCAGCGGCCCGCTTCCTCCATCGTGGGACCCGCGCCGCGGCGGCGCCGCTTGTCGTTGCTGGCCCGCTTGGCCGCCGGCAGCAGCATGGCGCGCATGCCGGCGAAGCTGTCGGCATTGACCAGGCCCGTGGACACCAGCTCGCCGAGCGCATTTTCCAGCTCCACCGGCAGCATCCGCACATCATGCTGGAGTTCGTCGAAGAACATGGCGCCGTCGCGGCGCAGCGCATCCAGCACGCTGGCCGCGCGCGGCGAGATGTCCGGCGTGCCGCCGATGGCCGGCAGCGAGTGCCACAAGGCCGTCTGGCGGCGTGGCAGCAGCGTGATGGGCGTGCCTCGCACCGGGCCGCCGGCCGCCGACAGCGGCGCGCCGATACGGGTCCATACCAGTTTGCCGGATCGGCACAGCTCATCGAGCCACAGGATCGAGTAGTCGCGCATGCGCAGCGCGAGCAGGTCGCTCTCCCAGGCCCCGGCTGCAGCCTCGTAGCCTTCCAGCTGGGCCAGCACCTGCGGCAGCGCATCCTGCCCCTGCGGCTGCGTGTCTTGCGACAGGTGCTGCCAGTCGAACAGGAAGCGCATGAAATCCTGCACCTCGACCGGTTCGATCTCCCGCCGCAGGCGCTTGATGGTGTAGCGGTGGATGCGCGCCAGCAGGTGGCGTTCGCACCATTCTTCCTCGCTGGCGGCGGGCGTGAAGCGGCCTCGCATTACGTAACCCTCGCTCTCGAGCTGGGTCAGCGCGATCGCCGCCGTCGATGCGGGCAGCGCCAGGGCCGAGGCGATGGCCGCCAGCGGCTGCGGGCCGAAGCCGGTCAGGCGGGCGCGCATGATCTCGACCAGCGCGGCGTCGCGCGTCCAGTCCTCGTCGCCGTTGCCGCGGTGGCTGTCGGGGATGGCGAGCGCGGGCTCGGCTTGCGCCTCGGGGTAGGCCGCCTGCAGGCAGTCGAGCCGCTCCAGCGCCACCCAGAAATCCGCCCCTTGCGTATCGCGCAGGCGGGTCGCGCGGCCGCTTGCGGCCAGGGCGTCGAGCCAGGCGGGCCAGTGATCCTGGCGCGCCGCTTCGGCAGGAGTGATGCAGGCCAGTGCGACCAGCGCTTCCTGCACCTCGTCGCTGTTGCGCGCCTGCGGCCAGGCTTCTTCCGCCACGCCGGCGATGGCGTCGGCATCGAGCGCGCCCAGGTCGTCGGTGGAGGCGGGATCGGTCCAGCGCCGGCTCATGACGGCTTGGGTGCGGCGTTCCTCCAGCGGCGCATCGTCGAGGAAGGCGTAGGGGCGGGCGTTGAGGATCTCCATCGCCAGCGGGGAGGGCGCGGGCAGGTCGCGCGCAAGCAGGCGCACGTCGCCCGCTTCCATGCGGCGCAGCAGCGCGAGCCAGCCTTCGCTGTCCATCGCTTCGTGCAGGCAGTCGTCGAGCGTCTGGTTGACGAGCGGGTGGTTCGGCAATTCGCGTTCGCCGACGATGTTCTCGAGGCAGGCTGCCTGGTCGGGGAAGACGGCCGCCAGCAGGTCGTCGCTCTTCATGCGCTGCAGCTGCGGCGCGACCTTGCGCCCGCCCGTGTAGCGGGGCAGGGCCAGCGCGGTGGTGGCGTTCCAGCGCCACCGCACATTGAACAGCGGCGCGTCGAGCAGCGCCTGCACCAGGATCGGCTCCGCGCTGGCCGAGCGCAGGTAGCGCCACACGTCGTCGAGCGGGAAGCTGTGGCTGGTCGACAGCGACAGGATGATCGCATCCTCGGTGGCGGCGGCCTGCAGTTCGAAGTTGAAGCTGCGGCAGAAGCGCTTGCGCAGCGCCAGACCCCAGGCGCGGTTGATGCGGCTGCCGTATGGCGCGTGCAGCACCAGCTGCATGCCGCCGGTCTCGTCGAAGAAGCGTTCCATGACCAGGGTGTCCTGGGTCGGCAGGGCGCCCAGCGCGGCGCGCGAACGGGCAAGGTACTCGACGATCTGGCGCGCCGCTTCCTCGTTCAGGCCGAGGTGCTCGTCGAGCCAGGCGACCGCCCGGTCGAGCGCAGCACCGCCATCCTCACCGTCGGCCAATTGGGCATCGATCTCCGCGCGCAGGCGGGCCACGCCGGCCGAGAGCTCGTCGCTGCGGCCAGGCGCCTCGCCCAGCCAGAATGGAATGTTGGGCGCCGCGCCGTGCGCATCCTCGACCCTGACCTTGCCCGCCTCGACCTTCATGATCCGGTAGGAGGTGTTCCCGAGCTGGAAAACATCGCCGGCCAGGCTCTCGACAGCGAAATCCTCGTTGACGGTGCCGACCGACTGGCCCTGGGGTTCGAGCAGCACGGTGTAGTCGGCATTGTCCGGGATCGTGCCGCCGGAGGTGACGGCGGCCAGCTTGCCGCCGCGCCTGCCACGCAGCGAGCGGGCCGCGGCGTCGCGGTGCAGGTAGGCGCCGCGCACGCCGTTGCGGGTGGTGTAGCCTTCGGCCAGCATGCGCAGGATCGCGTCGTAGTCCGCGCGCGCCAGCTGCGCATACGGGGCGGCGCGGCGCACCAGGTCGAACAGCTCGTCCTCGCCCCATTCGCGGCTGGCCACTTCGGCCACGACCTGCTGCGCCAGCACATCGAGCGGCGCGCGCGGGATGCGCAGCGCATCGAGCTCGCCGCGGCGCACGCAGTCGAGCAGGGCGGCGCACTCGATCAGGTCGTCGCGCGAGGTGGGGAACAGCCGTCCCTTGGGCATGCCGCCCACCTGGTGGCCGGAACGGCCCACGCGCTGCAGCAGGGCCGCGATATTGCGCGGCGAGCCGACCTGGCATACCAGGTCGACGTCGCCGATGTCGATACCCAGCTCCAGCGAGGCGGTGGCGATCAGCACCTGCAGGTCGCCGCGCTTGAGGCGCTGCTCGGCGGCGAGGCGGTATTCCTTGGCCAGGCTGCCGTGGTGGGCGGCCACGTGCTCGGCGCCGAGGCGCTCGCCGAGGTGGCGCGCGATGCGCTCGGCCATGCGGCGCGTGTTGACGAAGATGAGCGTGGTCCGATGCAGCACCACCAGTTCGGCCATGCGGTCGTAGACGCGCTCCCACACCTCGTTGGGCATTACCGCTTCGAGCGGCACCGGCGGCAGTTCGAGCCCCAGGTCGCGCGCGCGTACGTGGCCGACGTCGACGACCGCGCATTCGCGGCCGGCGCCGACGAGGAATTCGGCGACGGCGGACAAGGGTTTTTGCGTGGCGGACAGGCCGACCCGCACCGGCCGCTGCGCGCACAGCGCATCGAGCCGTTCCAGGCTCAACGCCAGGTGGCTGCCGCGCTTGCTGCCGGCCACGGCGTGGATCTCGTCGACGATCACCGTGCGCACCGTGGAGAGCATGGCGCGGCCGCTGTCCGAACCGAGCAGCACGTACAGCGATTCGGGGGTGGTGACGAGGATATGCGGGGCGCGCTTGCGCATCGCGTTGCGTTCGGCGGTGGTGGTGTCGCCGGTGCGCACGGCGGTGCGGATGCCGTGGCCGGGCAAGCCCATGGCATCGAGCTGGCGGCCTATGCCTTCGAGCGGCACATCGAGATTGACGTGGATGTCGTTCGACAGCGCCTTCAGCGGCGACACGTAGAGCACTTGCGTTTCATCGGGCAGCGGCGCCTCGCGGCTCTCGCGCACGAGGGCGTCGATCGCGGCCAGGAAGGCGGTCAGCGTCTTGCCGGAGCCGGTGGGCGCGGCCACCAGGGTGGCGCGGCCCGCCTGGATCAGCGGCCACGCGCGCAGCTGCGCCTCGGTCGCGGCGGGGAAGGCGGAACCGAACCAGGTGGCGACGGCGGGGTGGAAGTTCGCCAACACCGTCGCGAAAAGCGCACGTTTGTTCATCCTGGTGAAATTCGGGACGGAATTGCTGACGGCAAGACGTCACGGAACATTGAAAAATGAATACTGAAGTCTACAGCATCTTGGGGGAGCCGCTTGTGGGGGCAGGCGCGACGCCATCGGCATCAAAACTCATACAGGGACTTCGTCAAAATATGCATGACGTGTGCATACAGATGGGCTAGAGTTATGCCCAATAGTTCAGTTCTACTTCGCACTTTCCGGGGCCTTTCTCACGCAAGGAGTCTGACATGTTGCTTATTTTCGGTGTGGCGCTGATCGCGCTTGGCCTGCTATCCGGTGCTGTCATTTTGCTGGCCACCATGGGTCTGATCGCCGCCATGCCCGGCTTCACGCTCTGGCTGACCTTCCCGTCGCTGTGCATTATCGGTTTCCTGCTGCTGGCGATGCAGGCGCAGCCAGCGCAAGTGCGCACCGTATCGGTCGCGTCGTCCGCCTTGCTCCTGCTGATGGCCCTGGCCAGTATCGTCGTGCTGGTCTTGTCGGCAGCGTCGATCCTGCCTGCGCCTGTCAGTTCGGCCTCGCTATGGTTTGTGCTGGTGGTTGGTGTTTCGCTTGGCACGATAGGGGCGGCTTCGTTCGGCCGCAATAATGCAACTTAAAAAAGACGGAGACAATGTAATGAAAACACGCCGCACCTTCCTTGCCCTTGCAACGGGACTCGCCGCGAACTTGCTGGCCAGGCCGGCACTTGCCCAAACGCCGGGCAAGCCTTTCGTCGCGTACGACGAGGAACTCAAGAATGGCTGGCAAAACCGGAGTTGGGCCAAGGTCGCCTTGACGTATCCGGCAGGGGGCAGCAAGCCAATCAAGGTGGAAGGGGATGCCTGGAGCGCACTGGCGCTGCACCACGAAGCGTTTTCGACCGAAGGCTTCAGCAAGCTGACGTTCTACATCAACGGCGGGCAGGCGGGCGGCCAGAGCTTGATGGTCAAGGCCGTGGCAGACGGTAAAACCATTGAAGCCGACTTCGTGGTCAAACCCAAGGCGAAGACCTGGGCCATCGTCGACGTGCCCCTCAAGGACATCGGCGCGCAAGGCAAGTTGCTCGAAGGCTTCATGCTGCAAGGCCAGGGAAATGCCTACAGCCCCTACTATGTCGACCGTATCCAGTTCGAGTAAATTTACCTCGCAACAAGATCCCACCTTTCTTTCCCGCGCGCCTGCTCGGCGCGTTTCGGGAATCCTCGTCCTGAAAGAATAGCGCCCAACATTCTGTTGACAAGCGCCTACGCATGGAACTACACTGAAATGGTTGCGCTATCATTTATTTGTTAGTTTTGGATACGGCGGTATCAGACGTCGTAGCCGGGATGGTTGCGTAACACGTAGGTCTTCTCTTTGCCGGGCGCCATGTGTTGGACAATCAGCGCTGCATGGCCCCGGAATTTTTTAGAAGCCTTCCATGCCGCGCCCCTCGATGGCCGCGCAACAATAACGACAGAGACGATGAGACATACAATGTGTTCCCGGCTGTTGCCCGGCCGCCTGGCGCTCTTCCTCGGCATTGCCGCCATCGCAGGCGCTGCGATGGCCGCACCCGTCGCGGCATCGCGCGAGCGCGTATCGATCAATGCCGATTGGCGCTTCACGATGGGCGACCCGGCGAGCACGTCCGACGCCTTGCGCTATGACGTGCGCCCCGAAGTGAAGGTCAGCGCGGACGGCAAGGCTGCAGATGCCATGCCCGACGCCGCCGAGAAGGCCGGCGACGCCAAGGGGCCCGTGCTCAAGCCGTGGATCCTCCCGACCGGCAATGCCTTCATCCTCGAACCGGCGCGCCGCCACCAGCGTCCCGCGCAGGAACCGAAGCTCGACGTTCCCTACCTGGCGACCACATTCAACGACAGCGCATGGCAGCGAGTGGACCTGCCGCACGACTGGGCGATCTCGCAGCCTTTCCTGGAAACGGGGCCGTATGGCGGCGTCGGCCGCCTGCCCAGCTGGGGCATCGGCTGGTATCGCAAGCAGCTGGCCATTCCGGCGTCGGACAAGGGCCGCTCGATCTTCCTCGATATCGACGGCGCCATGTCGTATGCGACCGTCTGGCTCAATGGCCGCCTGGCCGGCGGTTGGCCCTACGGCTACAACTCCTGGCGCGTCGACCTGACGCCGTATGTGAATGCCGGCGGCGCCAACACGCTGGCGATCCGGCTGGACAATCCGGCCGAATCGTCGCGCTGGTATCCGGGCGGGGGCATCTATCGCAATGTGTGGCTGACCAGGACCGATCCGGTGCATGTGGGGCAGTGGGGTACGCAGGTCACAACGTCGAAGGTGTCGGCGGAAAGCGCCGCGGTGGCGCTGGACGTCACCGTCGACAACGATGCGAAGCGCGCGGTGACGGTGGAAGTGGCGACCGCGATCCATGATCTGGACGCCAGGGGCGTGCGCACGGGGGGCGTGGTGGCGAAGATTGCGCCGGCGCGCATTGCGCTTGGCGCCGGGGCCAGCGGCAAGGTGAGCGGGGCGGTCGTCATCGCCAGGCCGCGCCTGTGGGGGCCGCCGCCGCAGCAGCGCCCGAACCGCTATGTGGCGGTGACGACGGTGACGCGCGACGGCCTTGAAGTCGACCGCTACGAAACCCGCTTCGGCATCCGCTCCGTGGCGCTGGATCCGGACAAGGGCATCATCGTCAACGGCCAGCACGTGATGTTCCAGGGCGTGAACAACCACCACGACCTCGGTGCGCTGGGCGCCGCCTTCAATGTGCGCGCCGCCGAACGGCAGCTGGAAATGCTGGTCGAGATGGGCGCCAACGCGCTGCGCATGAGCCACAATCCCCCGGCACCGGAATTGCTCGAACTGACCGACCGCATGGGCATCCTGGTCATCGACGAAGTGTTCGACGTATGGGAGCGCAAGAAGACCGCGCTCGACACGCACCTGATTTTCCCCGACTGGCACGAACAGGACCTGCGCTCGATGCTGCGGCGCGACCGCAACCATCCCTCGGTGGTGATCTGGAGCGTGGGGAATGAAGTGGGCGAGCAGTATTCGGGCGAGCCTGGCGCTGCGATCGCCAAGAAGCTGGTGGCCATCGTGCGCCAGGAAGATCCGGCGCGGCCGACGATGACGGCGATGAACTGGGCGCGGGCCGACATGCCGCTGCCGGCCGCGGTCGACATGATCAGCCTGAATTACCAGGGGGCCGGCATCCGCAGCAACCCGGGCCGCTTCCCGGAGTTCCGCAGGCGCTACCCGGACAAGGTCATCTTCAGCGCCGAAAGCGCCTCCGCGCTGAGCAGCCGCGGCGAGTACCAGTTCCCGGTGGCCGGCAACGACAGCGCGCCGGTGCGGCCGGGGGCAGGGGGCGACTGGAACACGCACCAGGTCAACGCCTATGAACTGTACGCCTCCGACTTCGGCACCTCGGCCGACCGCTCCTGGGCCGCGCAGGACCAGCATCCCTACGTGGCGGGAGAATTCGTCTGGTCCGGCTGGGATTACCTGGGCGAGCCAACGCCGTTCTATTCGGCCCGCAGTTCATACTCGGGCATCATCGACCTGGCCGGCTTCAAGAAGGACCGCTTCTACCTGTACCAGGCGCGCTGGCGTCCGGAGCTGCCGATGGCGCATATCCTGCCGCACTGGACCTGGCCGGAACGGCTTGGCCAGTTCACGCCGGTGCATGTGTTTACTTCGGGCGACGAGGCCGAGCTGTTCGTGAACGGCAAAAGCCAGGGCCGCAGGAAGCGGGCGCCATTCGAATACCGCGTGCGCTGGGACTACGTGAGCTACGAACCCGGTGAGCTGAAAGTGGTCGCCTACAGGCAGGGTAAGGAATGGGCGACGGCCACCACCCGCACGGTCGGCGGCGCGGCCAGGCTGGAAGCGGCGGCCGACCGCAGCACCATCGCGGCGGACGGGCTGGACCTGGCGTTCGTGACGGTGCGTGTCGCCGACAGGGATGGCAATACGGCGCCGCGTGCGAACAACCTGGTCAGGTTCACGGTGGAGGGGCCCGGCGAGATCGTGGCGACCGACAACGGCGACCCGACCAGTTTCGTGGCCTTCCCGTCGCCGCAACGGCCAGCCTTCAACGGCCTGTGCCTGGTGATTGTGCGGGCCAAGCCGGGGCAGGCAGGGGCGATCAGGCTGCGCGCCGAATCGGCGAACTTGAAGGGGACGGTCGTGACGGTGCAGGGCCTTGCAGCAGTGAAGTAAGCCGGGCCGCGCCTAATTTTTCCGTGTCTATGTAACAACGCGTGTCATGACAGCAGTTGACGCGCCATTGCAAATCAGTCACCATGAAATGGTAGCGCTATCTATGGTGATATGCTGATTGTTATGTCCGGGCGAGAGCCTGCATCCAGCGGCAGAGAAAGGGGGAACTTCGAACAGTGCGCGGTCGCGGGCCGACAGTCGGCATCATTGACGCGCACAAATGATACCGGTACCAAAAGATTGTTTTCTCGTTAAGAATGCAAAAATCGATGCGCCGATGGTGGCGCAAACACACATGGCACCAGAGGCCACAGATGGAGACAAGCATGAAAAGTAATTTGGAGGGCGCCGCACGGCGTCGACTGGGTTCGCGCGGCGAGGTATTCGTCCTGACCGTCCTTGCCAGCCTGATTTCCAGCGCCTACGCGCAGGAAGCGCCGGCGCCGGCAACAGCCGCCACGGCGGTAGCCGCCGACAAGGAAAAAACACCCGTCGTGACCGTCACAGTGCCCGGCTTCCGCAGTTCGCTCGCCCTGTCCGCCAATGAAAAGCGGGAAAACATCGGCTTGAGCGACACCGTATTCTCGGAAGACATGGGTAAATTCCCTGATCCCAACATTGCAGACGCACTGGGCCGGATTCCGGGCGTGACGGTCAAGCGCGCCGAAATCGACGGCGAGGGCCTGAACATCTCGATCCGCGGCATGGGCTCGGCCTTTACCCGCGTGCTGCTCAACGGCGCGCCGATGGCGTCGGCCTCGGCCGGCCACTGGGGTGGCTCGATCAGCGCCAACCGCGAAGTCGACATGGACTTCCTGCCGTCCGAACTGTTCCGCAGCGCCAGCGTGTACAAGAGCCAGCAGGCCAGCCTGATCGAAGGCGGCATCGCCGGCACCGTCAACATGCGCAGCGTGCGGCCCTTCGACAAGAGCGGCTTCCGCTCGGCATTCACCCTCAGCGGCAACTATCGCGAGCAGAGCGGCAAGACCGGCAACACCGGTTCCGGCCTGGTCAGCAACACCTGGACCAGCAGCGCCTGGGGCAAGTTCGGCGTCCTGGCCGGCGTGGCGTTCGGCAACACCAGCTACAAGACCGAGGGTTTCCAGTCGGTCGACATGCGCAATTTCCAGCTGAAGGGCAACCAGGCCACTGCCGCGGACAAGCCGAACAGCACCGGCGGCGGATCGCAGTCGACGCCGGATACCGTGCCATCGGGCCTGGCGCTGGCCGACTTGCCTGACTATGCCCGTTCGATCCTGGTGCCGGGCCGCCCGATCGACCGCGCGATGCTGCTGGCGCTGAACCCCGGCGCCACCATCCAGCAGATCGACAACGCCCTGATGGCGCGTTTGGGCCGCCACCTGATCTACGAAGGCAAGCGCGAGCGCACTGGCGAAGTGCTGAGCTTCCAGTGGCAGCCGAACGACAAGTGGGATGTCTACCTCGACACCGTGTTCGCCCAGAAATCGAACGAAATGGTGTACGAGGCGATGAACGCGGGCACCCGCGCGAATACGCCGATCCCGATCGGCATGGAATTCGACCGCACCGATTGCACCTTGGGCTGCACGCTGACCAAGGGCATCTTCGCCAACACCTTCTGGTCGCTGGAATTCCGGCCGATGAAGGAAAAGACGAACTTCCGCAGCATCAACCCGGGCTTCGAGTTCCGTCCGACCGACAAGCTGACCATCGACGGCCACTTGAACCTGACCGACAGCAAGTTCGAACGCGACATGCCGACCGTGCTGCTGGCCACGCGCTCGCCGAACTCGGTGATCCGCTACGACAACAGCGTGCAGGGCCGGTCGCCGGTGTATTCGTCCAACCTCGACATCAACGACCCGAAGAACTTCGGCTGGTACCAGGCGGGGCAGGGCTTGTCCGGCCTGCGCATGGACCTGTATGACCGCAGCAACTCGACCAAGGGCACGCGTTTCAACGTCAACTGGGGCGATTCCGACTTCAGCCTCAAGGGCGGCCTGTCGTACGACGATATCGAGCGCCGCTATCGCAGCTACAGCGTGGCCGACGCCTGGATGAACGTCGCTTGCGGCAACAACATGAGCGTACGCTTCTTCGGCCCGAACACGCAGCTGCGCCAGCCGGGCTGCGACGGCCGCAGCACCCCTGGCCCGATGGCCGACGCCGCCACCGCCTATCCGGGCTATGGCAAGGGCGCGACCGCCGGCGCCACCGCGCCGCTGACCTACCTGGGTTCGGTGGTGAGCAATGCGCTGGTGCCGAATTACGCGCATAAGACCGACCACGGCTTCATCACCGTCGACTGGCCGAAGTTCGCCCAGGACACCGACTATCAATACTTCCGCGACAACATCACCCGCGGCTTCAACAACGGCAGCGGCGGCTACATCCGCGAAGTCGTGAGTGCGGCCTACACCGAAGTGACGGGCCGCACCAAGCTGTTCGGCGGCACGCTGCGCTACAACGCCGGTGTGCGCTATGCGGAAACGAAGCAGACCATCGGCGCCCTGGTGTCGGTGCCGGACCCGCGCAATCCGGTGCCGAATACGACCATGAACGGCGGCCTGTACGACAACATCGGCACGTGGCGCTACGAGTCGACCAAGTACAGCAATGTGCTGCCGTCGGCCACGCTGGCCTACAACTTCACGCCGAAACTGATCGGCCGCGCATCGGGCTCGAAATCGCTGACGCGCGCCAACCCGGCCGACCTGCGCCAGACCCTGCTGACCATCGGCGACCAGGGCGCGCGCCAGGGCAACGTGACCAATCCGAAGCTCAAGCCCTTCGAAGCGAACAACCTCGACCTGGGGCTGGAGTACTACATGACGCGCGAAGCTTACGTGTCGCTGAGCTACTTCGCCAAGGACATCATCAGCCGTCCGGGGCAGCGCATCAACAGCTATACCTTGGCCCAGCTCGATGCGCTGTATGGCGCCGTGGGCCTGACGGCGGCGCAGCAGCAGTCGGTCGATGCCAGCGGCGGGCGCGACAAGCACCTGGTCGAGATCACCGAGCCTTACAACATCGACACCAAGCTGAAAGTGCGGGGCGTCGAAGTGACTTGGCAGCAGCCGCTGGACATGCTGCCGATCAAGGGATTCGGCTTGACGACCAACTTCACCTACGCCAAGCAGAAGGACGAGGCGGCCAACGCGCCACCGGTGGCCGGCGTGCCGCCGCGGACCAACAACCTGACCTTCTACTATGAGCGCAATGGCCTGAACGTGCGCGTGGCGCGTTCGTACACGGCGGGGCACGTGGTCAACACCAGCACGGGCCTGAACGTGCCGGGCGGTGCGTATGCCTACACGACCGAGCGCTCGCAGGTCGACCTGTCGGTTGGCGCCAACCTGAAGCGCATGTTCGACTTCAAGTACAACACCGACCTGACGTTCAGTGTGTGGAATGCGAACAAGGCGATCAGCCAGACCTACACCCAGTTCAGCAACGCCATCTTCGACGAGTACAAGCCGGGGGCGAGCTACACGCTGTCGCTGCGCACGACGTTCTGATCCGGGCCGCCAGAGGGCGGTTTGGCAGGAAGCAGAAAGCCCAGCAGGCGTTGCCTGTTGGGCTTTTCTCTTGTTCCCGGAACCCCGGGGTCAGACGTGCGTTGATGCGTTCGATCGTGCTTTTACCCCGGGGTCAGACGTGCGTTGATGTGTTCGATCGTGCTTCTACCCAGGGGTCAGACGTGCGTTCATGCTTTTTTCGTTCATCGACAAGGGCTTTTGATATCGTAGCCCGTGGCGGTGACTTGAATGAAGGCAGTGCAACGCATCGCGGCCTTAAGCAAGTTTAGGTGTCCATGATGGACAGAGGTGTGCGTTCGCGCGGCTTGGCATGACTACCGCCCCTGGATCTGCACTTTCAGTGAAGATGCCTGTGGTTGATGGAGCGCTTTAAAATGCTTTGTATATGGGGAGAGCTTCGCAGGCCTGTGAGAGCAGCTCATCGAAGGGAAATTGCTGCTCCAGAACAACGACGCACGTCTGACCCCAGCTTGTTAATTTTAATGGTGCAAGGGACGCACGTCTGACCCCGGGGTGGGTTGGAGATCGAACGCATCAACGCACGTCTGACCCCGGGGTTGAGAGGGGGAGGAATTACTTGCCGGCGTACAGGCCGATGACGGTGCCAGTAAATCCACCGGCCTTCTGGGTCGACAGGAAGGTGGCGTCGACATTGCCGGCCAGCCGCTCGGTGCGGCCGTTGACGGTGTAGTCGAACTGCATCTTGCCGCCGTCCGCCCGCAACGCCAGCGTGACCGGCGCATCTCCGACCGGCGCGCTGGCGACCAGCACGTCACTGTCCGACTTGGTCCGGGTGTACAAGGCCACTACCTTATTGCCGGCAACCTGCGTCAGGCCATAGAACAGGTAGGACGCATCGCTCTGGTATGCCACCAGGCCTGCGCGTTCGCCATCCTGCGCGGGCGAGAAGCTCAGCGTCGTCGACACATCGGCCAGGTGATGCTGCTGGCGCCGGCCGATGAAGGCCGGCGTGGACTGCAGGTCGCCCAGTCGCCCCGCGCTCGTCAGATGCAGCGCGCCGCCCTTCACGCTATATAAGGGCGCATGCGGCGTGCGCACGCCGATCCATTCGTACGACAGCCTGTCGCGCTCGAACTCGTCGACGTAGGCAAGGTCGCCGCTGGTCCTGCCCTTCGCCTGCGCCGGCAGCTTCGGCCTGGCCGCCGCGAACGGGATCGGCTTGCCTTGCCCGAGGATCCGCGGCCAGCCGTCCTGCCACGTCACCGGCAGCATGAAGGTCTCGCGGCCGATGTTGTACATGTCGCCCTCGTACGGACGCGTCGCCAGGAACACGGCCCACCATTCACCGTTCTGCGTTTCGACGAACTTGGCATGCCCGGCCGAGGTAATCGGATGCGCGCGCTCTTTCGGCAGGTCGCGCTGCGTCAGGATCGGGTTGCCTTCGAATGGCACGTACGGCCCGCGCAGGCTGGCCGAGCGCAGCACTACTTGCGAGTGCTGGTCGCCGGTGCCGCCTTCGGCCGCCGTCAGGTAGTACCACTGGCCGCGCTTGACGATGTGCGGTCCTTCGATCCAGATCGGCTTTTTGCTCAGGTCCACGCCGCCGTTGACGAGCAGGGTGCGCTCGCCCACCATTTTCATGCCCTTCGGGTCGAACTCCTGGATCCAGATGGCGCGGTGCCCGTCGTAGCGCGGCTTCTCCGCCGGCGCGTCGTTATTCAGGATGTAGGCCTTGCCGTCGCTGTCCCAGTAAATCGACGGGTCGATTCCCTGGAATGACAGCGGCACCGGATCGGACCACGGCCCGGCCGGATTCGTCGCCGTCATCACGACGTTGCCCGCGCAGTAGGCGCAGGTGGTCACGAGGTAGAACACGCCCTTGTGGTACGAGATGTCGGGCGCGTAGATGCCGCGCGATGACACCATGCCCTTGAAGTCGAACTGGCCCGGACGGTCGATGACGTTGCCGATCTGCGTCCAGTCGACCAGGTTCTTCGAGTGGAATACGGGGATGCCCGGGAAGTTGGTGAACGAGGAGTTGACCAGGTAGTAGTCTTCCCCGGCCCGCACGATCGACGGGTCGGGATAGTAGCCGGTCAGGATCGGGTTGCGGTATTCGCCGGCTGCGACGGTGGCCGCTTCCTGCGACTTGCCGCTGTAGGCGAAGCGCTCGAAGCGCGCGTCCGCGGCGGCCGCAAGGCCGGCGCCACAGGCCGATGAAGCCGCGGCGGCGAGGACGGCAAGGCGCAAGCTTGTGTTCATGGGGTTCCTGCCTGGCCATCGGCCGTGATGTCGGTGTCGCGGTAGGGGAAGATGGTGATGATCTTGCCGTGCTCGTCGTGCTGCAGCTCGCTGACCTTGGCCGAGCGCAGGTGGGTCACGCCGTCCGACAGGCTGCTGTCGTGGTAGAAGATGTACCAGCGGCCTTCGAACTCGCAGATCGAGTGGTGCGTCGTCCAGCCGATCACCGGGGTCATGATCGGCCCCTGGTAGGTGAACGGGCCGTACGGGCTGTCGCCGGTGGCGTAGCACAGCAGGTGGGTGTCGCCGGTCGAGTACGAGAAATAGTATTTGCCCTGGTATTTGTGCAGCCACGGCGCTTCGAAGTAGCGCCGCGCATGGTCGCCGGCAAGCAGCTCCTTGCCTTGCTCGTCGAGAATCACCACGGCGCGCGGCGCTTCGGCGAACTCCTTCATGTCGGCCGACAGGCGCGCCACGCGCGGCTGCAGCGCCGCTTCGCCGGGCGCCGGCTCTTCGTTCGTTTCGGCGTACACGTTGTCGCGGTACTTCTGCAGCTGCCCGCCCCAGATGCCGCCGAAGTACATGTAGAACTCGCCGTCGTCCTCGAACACGGCCGGGTCGATCGAGTAGCTGCCGGCGATCGGCCCGGGCTCCGGCACGAAGGGGCCGGCCGGATGGTCGCCGCTCGCCACGCCGATCTGGAAGATGCCGTCCGGACGCTTGGCCGGGAAGTACAGGTAGTATTTGCCGTCCTTGCAGGCTGCATCCGGCGCCCACATCTGGCGCGAGGCCCAGGGGACGTCGGCCACGTGCAGCGCGACGCCATGGTCGACCGGCTCGCCGTTCGGCCGGTCGAGCGAGATGACGTGGTAGTCCTCCATCGCAAAGTGGTCGCCGTTGTCATTGAACGCGATGCCCGCTTCTATGTCGTGCGAGGGATAGATGTAGATGCGTCCTTCGAAGACATGGGCCGAGGGGTCGGCGATGTAGATGTGGGTCAGCAGCGGCTGCGATATGGCGCGCGTTTGCAGCTGCTGCACGCTTTCCTTGTTCAATTGGTCTGGCATTACTGGTACCTGGGTTGCGGTTAGTGGTGGGAGGGTCAGTGCTGGGCGGCTGCCCTGCGCAGGCCAAGCTCTTGTTCGATGGTGCGTTCGGTCGACTTGCGGATCTCGTAGAACGCCAGGCTGGCCACGCCCAGCAGGAAGGGGATCGAGGCGTACACGCTGACCGACAGCCGGATGCCGTCCGCCACTTCGGGCGGCTGCACCGCCAGCAAGGCGTCGTAGCCGACCATCGACAGCAGGCCGGCCACCAGCGCGCCGCCGATGCTCAGGCCCGCCTTGAGGCCGAAGATCATGGCCGAGAACAGCAGGGCGGTGGCGCGCCGGTTGTTCTTCCATTCCGAGTAGTCGGCCACGTCTGCGATCATCGCCCACAGCAGCGGGATGGTGATCCCGTAGAAGAAGCCGTGCATCGTTTGCGAGATGAATACGAGGCCGATCGAGCCGGGCGCGTAGAAGTAGAACGCCAGCATGAACAGGGTCGATACCAGCAGCGCCGCGCCGAACACGTCGCGCTTGCCGAAACGGTCGGCCAGCGGCTTGGAGAAACCGATCCCGATGATCATCATGATGATGCCGGCGGCGTTGAACAGGCTGAAGCCGGAGGTGGCGGCGTCTTCCGGCCAGTGGAACTTGGTCAGGCCGGCGCTGGTGAGCAGGGCATTCAGGTTGGCGATGAAGCCGTTGAAGCCGACGTCCGCCAGGAATGCCGCCAGGTGCGCTTCGCTCAGGTAGCTCTTGAAGTAGAAGATGTACATGCCGCCCTTCAGCGCCAGCGTGATGAAGACGAGGATGGTCAGCACCAGCATCACGACCCAGGGACGGTTGCGCAGCAGGTCGGCGATGTCCTGGCCGATGCTCGAGCGCTGCGCGGGGCTCGGCACGATGCGCTCGCGCGTGGTGAAGAAGGTGAACAGGAAGCAGATGGTGCCGGCGACGGCGAAGATGATCATCGTGTTCTGGAAGCCGGTGACCTTGTCGCCATCGCCCAAGATCAGCACCAGCGGCAGCAGCAGCACCTGGATGATGAACTGCGCGACCATCACCGCGACGAAGCGGTAGGCGGACAGGCTGTTGCGCTCGGCCATGCTGCCGGTCAGTACGCCGCTCAGCGCGGAGTAGGGCAGGTTGTTGGCCGAGTAGATCAGCATCAGCAGCACGTAGGTCAGCGTGGCGTAGATGATTTTCCCTTGCGCGCCCAGGTCCGGCACGCTGAAGGCGAGGATGGCGACCAGGCCGAACGGCACCGAGGTCCACAGGATCCACGGCCGGAATTTGCCCCAGCGGGTGGTGGTGCGGTCGGCGATCAGGCCCATCACCGGGTTGAAGCAGGCGCCCACCAGGCCCCCCACAAAGATGATGCTGGCCGCGGCGTTCGGCGAGATCCGGGCCACATCGGTGTAGAAGAAGGCGATGAAGGTCAGCAGGGTCTGGAAGATCAGGTTGGCGGCGAGGTCGCCCAGGCTGTAGCCGATTTTTTCGGTCACGCCCATCCGGCCGGTGGTGCTGTCTGCGGTGTTTGTCATGGTGTCTCGCTTTGTCTCTATTATTTATATCGTTTTGGTCTTGCCCGGTCCGTCATTGCGGCCGGGTGCATGTCAGCGCCCCAGGCTGGGCCGCTTTGGATCGTAAGTCCAGCCAGGTACCATGGTTTGCATCGCCATCGCGTCGTCGCGCGCTCCGGATTCAACTTCCTTGTACAGCGCGTGCGCGGCCATGATGCGGTCCATGTCCGGTTCGATGCCCAGCCCGGGTTTCGACGGTACCGCCACTTCGCCGCCGACGATGCGCAGCGGTTCGCGGGTCAGGCGCTCGACCCCTTCCTGCCAGATCCAGTGGGTGTCGATGGCGGTGATCTTGCCCGGCGCCGCCGCGGCGGCATGGGTGAACATGGCCAGCGATACGTCGAAGTGGTTGTTCGAGTGCGAACCCCAGGTCAGGCCCCAGTCGTGGCACAGCTGCGCCAGCCGCACCGATCCCTGCATGGTCCAGAAGTGCGGGTCGGCCAGCGGGATGTCGACCGCGTTCAGCAAATGCGAATGGGCCATCTGGCGCCAGTCGGTGGCGACCATGTTGGTCGCGGTCGGGATGCCGGTCGCGCGCTTGAATTCGGCCATGATTTCGCGGCCCGAGTAGCCGTCCTCCGGCCCGCACGGGTCTTCGGCGTAGGCCAGCACGTGGCCCTGGCCGCGGCATACGTCGACCGCTTCGCGCAGCGACCAGGCGCCGTTCGGGTCGATCGTTACGCGCGCATCGGGGAAGCGGCGCTTGATCGCGGTGACCGCTTCGATCTCCTCGGCCGGACGCATGACGCCGCCCTTGAGCTTGAAATCGCGGAAGCCGTACTGGTCCACCGCCGCCTGCGCCAGCGCGGCGATGGCGTCCGGCGTCAGGGCCGGCTGGTGGCGCAGCCTGTACCAGCTGGCGTCAGGGCCGGCGCCGTCCAGGTAGGGCAGGCCGCTGCGGGCCTGGTCGCCCAGGTAGAACAGGTAGGCCAGCATCGGCACCGTGTCGCGCTGCTGCCCCGCGCCCAGCAGCTCGCACACGGGCACGCCGAGGAACTGGCCGGTCAGGTCGAGCAGGGCGGCTTCGACGGCGGTGATGACATTCTCGAGGCGCAGGTTGATTTCGTGCGGCTGGCGCAGGATGGCCTGCTCGGCGCTGGACGTGACCTGGTGCTGCTGCGCGCCGGCGCCCGTGGCGATCGCGCGGCGCAATGTGTTCAGCGTGCGCTTGTACAGCGCGATCCTGCTGCCCACCACCAGCGGGACCATCTTTTGCAGCGCCAGCAGGATGCCGTCGCCGCCCGGCACTTCCCCCATGCCCGTGTTGCCCGCGCTGTCCTTCAGCAGGACCAGGTTGCGAGTGAACCAGGGGGCATGCGCACCGCATAGATTGAGCAGCATGCTGTCGTGGCCGGCCACCGGGATGACGCGCATTTCTGTGATGACCGGGCTGTCCGACATGGTTTTCCCTTGTTGATAGTAAAAGCAAGCGCAAGATTAAATGAATAGCGCAATCATTTTGACCGATTGTGACGCAATTAGATGGGGGCGTCAACTGCATTGGCCAAGTCGTCTTGTTATCCTTACCACCACCCGCGGGACACTTTTTGAGACGCTTGTGGTAAAGTCCTGTTACGCGTGTTACGCAAACATCGTTGATTATTCCCGAGGCACTGACGTCATGACCAATTCCAAGTCCGATCCATTCAAAGCACAAGACGGCAAGCGCGGTCCCAATATGCTGGATGTGGCCAAACTTGCCGGGGTTTCCCCGATGACTGTGTCGCGGGTGATGAACGGCAAGTCTACCGTGCGCGCCAGCACCCGCAAGAAGGTGGCCGAGGCCGCCGCGGCGCTCAATTATGCGCCCAACCAGGAGGCGCGCAGCCTGGCCGGGTCGAAGCCGATCCGCGTCGGTTTCCTGTACAGCCTGCCGAGTGTGCGCAGCGGTACCTACCTGACCGAAGTGCTGCTCGGCCTGCTCAACCAGATCAGCCTGAACAACGTACAGCTGTTCGTCGAAAAATGCGAGGAGGGCGATCTCGGGCTCGAGCAGACCCAGCGCCTGATCGACAATGGCCTCGACGGCATCATCCTGCCGCCGCCGCTGTGCGACGATGCCGCCATCGTCGACCGCATCGTCAAGGCCGGCATCCCGCTGGTGGCGATCGCCTGCGGCCAGCCGGACACGCGCGTCAACGCGATCGGCATCGACGACCGCGCCGCCGCCTACCAGATGACGCGCCACCTGATCGAACTGGGTCACCAGCGCGTCGGCTTCATCACCGGGCATCCGCACCAGTCGGTCAGCGCGCCGCGCCTGGCCGGCTACCGGGCCGCCGTCAAGGAGCTGGGCGCCGATCCGGCCGACGAGCTGGTGGTGCAGGGCCTGTTCAACTACCGCTCCGGGCTGGACGCGGCCGAGCTGCTGCTGGCGCTGCCCGACCGTCCCACGGCGATCTTCGCCAGCAATGACGACATGGCCGCCGCCGCCGTCGCGGTGGCCCAGCGCCTCGGCCTGGACGTGCCGGGC
>JAKFDH010000006.1:0-83008 GCA_036676245.1 Massilia sp.
GGCTGTTGCGCGCGCGCCGCTCCGGCGCCGCCCGCGCCGGCGCGATCGCGCCGGCGGCGCTGCCGGGGCCGGCGTCGGCGTCGACCTTGAAGATCGACACCGCGCCGGCCAGGTTGACGGTCTGCTCGTGCAGGCTTTCGGCGGCCGCCGCCGCCTGCTCGACCAGGGCCGCGTTCTGCTGGGTCATGTCGTCCATCTGGCCGACCGCCATGTTCACTTCGGCGATGCCGTCGGCCTGTTCCGAGCTGGCCACGCTGATGCGCTCGATGATCTGGTTCACCTGGCGCACCGCGGCGACGATGTCGCCCATGCTGCTGCCGGCCGCGTCGACCGAGGCGCTGCCGCCGTCGATGGCGGCGACCGAGGCCGCGATCAGGCCCTTGATTTCCTTGGCCGCGGCGGCCGAGCGCTGCGCCAGGTTGCGCACCTCGGCGGCGACGACGGCGAAGCCGCGCCCCTGTTCGCCGGCGCGCGCCGCCTCCACCGCGGCGTTCAGCGCCAGGATATTGGTCTGGAACGAGATGCCGTCGATGACGCCGATGATCTCGACGATCTTGCGCGAGCTGGCCTTGATCGAGTCCATGGTCGCCACCGCGCGGTCGACCGCGGCGCCGCCGTTCTCGGCCAGGCTGGCGGCGCTGGCGGCCAGCTCGTGGGCCAGGCGCGCGTTGCTGGCGTTCTCCTTGACCGCCAGGGTCAGGGCCGCCATCGCGCTGGCGGTCTGTTCCAGCGAGCCGGCCTGGCGCTCGGTGCGCGCCGACAGGTCGAGGTTGCCGCTGGCGATTTCGTGCGAGGCGGTGTCGATCGAGCGCACCGCGCCGAGGATGCTTTGCAGGGTCGTCTTCAGGGTGCCGATCGTGTGGTCGAGCGCGCGCGAGGCGTCGGCGATCTCGTCGCGGCCGTCGCTGCCGGCGCCCTGCGCCAGGCGGCCTTCGGCCAGCTCGGTCGCGGCGTGCGAGATGGATCGGATGTCGGCCAGCATGGCGCGCCGCACCAGCATCGTCGCCAGCAGCGACAGCGCGATCGACAGCAGCACCAGCGCCGCCATGGTGGCGACCAGGGTCCGGTATTCGGCGCGCGCGTCGGCGTAGGCGCGCTCGCTGAGGGATGTTTCGAGCATGGCCAGCTGCGCCAGCTGCCCGCCCAGCTGGCCGAATTGCTTCTCCGCCTTCTGCATCGAGTTGGCCGCGATCGACTGATCGACCTGGGCCAGCTCGATCGTCTCGAGCACGCTCGTGCGGTAGGCGGCCAGCGCCTTGCCGGCGGCGTCGAGCAGGCGCCGCTCGTCCGGCCCGGACACCGCGGCCAGCGCCGCCAGCTGGGCCGCAATGGCGGCATGCTTGCGGTTGATGTCGGCGATCAGCGCATCGAGCCTGGCCTGGGCGAAGCTGCCGTTGATCCAGGCCAGCAGCTGGTAGATGTTGGCGTGCGCGTGGCGGGTGTCGCCGGCGACGTCGGCCGCCGCCTTCAGGCGCGCGGCGCGCACCTGCACCATGTTTTCGAGCGAGGCATTCTGGCGCACCATGCCGTACCAGGCGCCGCCCGAGAGCAGCATCAGCAGGACCAGCACGAGGCCAGGAGCGAGCAGCAGTTTGGGTCCGATTCGCAGTTTCTTCAGCATGCTGGGCTCCTGGTTGCGCGCTGCGTCTTATTTCTTGTAGATGCCGGCTTCGAGCACGATGTCGTCGACCCGCAGGATGTAGGTCGTCTTCGGTTCGATCTTGTTGGTGGTCGGGTTCTTGTACTGGTAGTCGACCCAGCCCTTGCCCTTGCTCTGGGCCAGTTCGATGATCTCGCGCCGGTATTTCTTGCCGCTGGCGTCGGGGATGTCGGTCAGGTCCTTGCCGACGATCGAGGCATTGATCGGGTGCGCCAGCACGATGCCGGTGTGCAGGTCGCGCATGTCGATGTACAGCGCGCCCTGGACGAAGTCGGGGTCCTTGGCGTTGATGCGCTTCATCATTTCGCTCTTGCCCTTGGCCTTGATCAGGGCGGCGCCGCGTTCGCACATCGCGATCGCGTCTTTTTCGGTCGGGTCGGCGGCGGAGGCGGCTGGGGTAATGGCCAGGGCCAGGGTGACGGCGAGCAGGGGGGCGGCTAGTTTCATGGGTGGGTCCTCGGGGAAGGGTCGTCAAGAGAATGTTGCTTAGGTGCATTGCGTAATCTACGCCGCTGGCCGCCAAGCAATTTGCGTGGCCGCAAGTTGCATGCAGGGCCGTGGCGCGGCCGCCGCATGGCTTGGCGCAAGGGTTTATTCCACATGGAAATCTTCCCGCATTTCAATTGATGCACGGCAATCACGTGCCGCTCGGCAAGTAATACAGTGAATTCCTGCCGGCAATTCCAGTCCCCGGAACCCTGACGGCAGCCCTTCACCAACCCTGCCCCGGAGAGCGCCGTGACCACCGATATCCTGCCCGCCAAGTTCAAGCCCTATACCCGCCAGACCATCGAGAAAGCACCGCAGTGGGCCTCGCTGCGCCCCGACCTGCAGGAAGCGGTGCAAGTGGTGTCGCACGTGCTGCCGTTCCGCACCAATGCCTACGTGATGGATGAACTGATCGACTGGAGCGCGGTGCCGGACGACCCGATCTTCCGCCTGACCTTCCCGCACCGCGACATGCTGCCCGCGGCCGAATACCAGCAGCTGCGCGAGCTGGTGCTGGTCAAGAAAGACGACGAGGCCATCAAGCGCATGGTGCACGGCATCCGGATGCGCATGAACCCGCACCCGGCCGGGCAGATGACGCACAACGTGCCGCGCGTGAACGACGCGCCGCTCAAGGGCCTGCAGCACAAGTACAAGGAGACGGTGCTGTTCTTCCCCAGCGCCGGCCAGACCTGCCACGCCTACTGCACCTTCTGCTTCCGCTGGCCGCAGTTCGTCGGCATGGACGACATGAAGTTCGACGCCCGCGAAACGGGCGAGCTGGTGGCCTACCTGAAGACCCATCCGGACGTCACCGACGTCCTGATCACCGGCGGCGACCCCTTGATCATGAACACGCGCTCGCTGGCCGAATTCATCGAGCCGCTGCTGGCGCCGGAACTGGCGCACATCCAGAACATCCGGCTCGGCACCAAGTCGGTCGCCTACTGGCCGCAGCGCTTCGTCAGCGACAAGGACGCGGACGAGCTGATGCGCCTGTTCGAGCGGGTCGTCGCCAGCGGCAAGAACCTGGCCATCATGGGCCACTACAGCCATGCGGCCGAGCTGCGCGCGTCCGTAGCGCAGCAGGCCGTCAAGCGCATCGTCGGCACCGGCGCCACCCTGCGCATGCAGGGCCCCCTGATCCGCCACATCAACGAGGACCCGAAGAGCTGGGCCGAGTTGTGGACCACCGGCGTGCGCCTGGGCGCGATCCCGTACTACATGTTCGTCGAGCGCGACACCGGTCCCAGCGAATACTTCTCGCTGCCGCTGGCGCGCGCCCATGAGATTTTCCAGCAGGCCTACCAGATGGTGTCGGGCCTGTCGCGCACCGTGCGCGGGCCGTCGATGAGCGCCTTTCCCGGCAAGGTCGTGATCGACGGCGTGGTGACCATCAACGGCGAGAAGCTGTTCGCGCTGCAGTTCCTGCAGGCCCGCAATCCGGACTGGGTGCGCAAGCCCTTCTTCGCCAGGTTCGATCCGGCCGCGACCTGGATGGACCACTTGGTGCCGGCCTTCGGCAAGAAGAAGTTCTTCTTCGAGGAAGGCGCGGACGAGGCGCCGCCGGCGCCGGCCGGCAAGGTGATCCCGATCCTGCAGGCTGCGCGTTCGGCAGCGCAGGCCTGCGGCAGCGCCCGTAGCGACGCCGCCTGACCGTCCCGGGGGACGGCCATGGACAGCGACCAGAGCAAGGCCCGCCTGTCCGGCGTGGCCGTCTTCTTCTATGTATTCCTGCCGTTCGCGCTGGGACATTATTTATCCTCGCTGCTGCGCACCGTGAATGCGGTGCTGGCGCCGCAGCTGGTCGGGGCGATGGCGCTGACCCCGGGCCAGCTTGGCCTGCTGACCAGCGCCTTCTTTTTCGCCTTCGCGCTGGTGCAGTTGCCGGTCGGGATCGCGCTCGACCGCTACGGGCCGCGCAAGGTGCAGCTGGTGCTGCTGCTGGTGGCTGCCGCCGGCGCGCTGATGTTCGCGCGCGGCGGCAGCTTCGCCGAACTGGTGATCGCGCGCGCGGTGATCGGCTGTGGCCTGGGCGGCTGCTTCATGTCGGCGGTCAAGGCCGTCTCGACCTGGATCGCCGCGACCCGGCTGCCGTCGGTGCACGGCTACCTGATCGCCGTCGGCGGCCTGGGCGCGGCCTCCGCCACCTTGCCGGTGCGCCTGGCGATGCAGTACACCGACTGGCGCGGCCTGTTTACGATGCTGGCCGCGCTGGTCGCCTGCGTGGCGCTGGTGATCTGGCTGGTGACCCCGCGCACCGCGCCCAACCCGAACGCCAGGCGGCCGACCGTGCAGTCGATCCTCGATGTCTACAGCGACCCCGCCTTCCGCAGGACGATATCGCTGGTGCTGGTGCCGCATGCGATCTTCTTCGGCATCCAGGGCCTGTGGATCGGGCGCTGGCTGTCGGACGTGGCGCGCTTCCCGGAAGGCGCGGTGGCTTACCTGCTGTACCTGGGCATGGCCTCGGTCATCTTCGGCGCGATCGCGGTCGGCATGGTGACCGAATGGGCCGGGCGGCGCGGCATCAAGCCGCTCGACGTGGCGGGCGTGGGCATCGGCCTGTTCGTGCTGGTGCAGGCCGGCTTCATCGTCAACTACCCGCCCAGCTACCAGCTGCTGTCGGTCGTGTTCACGCTGGTCGGCACCATCACCGGCATCGAATACGCGATCGTCGCGCAGAGCATGCCGTCGTCGCTGACGGGGCGCGCGGCCACCTGCCTGAACCTGCTGATCTTCGTCGGCGCCTTCGTGGTGCAGGCCGGCTTCGGCGCGATCGTCGGGCTGTGGCAGCCGAACCACCTGCACCAGTACCCGGCGCTCGCCTACCAGGTCGCGTTCGGCGTGCTGGTGCTGGTCCAGCTGCCGGGGCTGCTGCAGTTCTACCGGCGCCGCCGTCCGTTGCAAGAATCCGCTTGTAGTGTGGGTTCGGATTTTGGAGATAGGCCGAACACTCTAGGTCTTTAAGGCAAGCGCGAGAAGTCTAAAAAATCGAAAAAAAAGCTACCGAAGTAGCCTTAATTTCCCGCACTAATCCTCACCAAGCCAATGACTTGGCGTACGAAACCACACGAGAGAGGATGATCTCCCGTTCCTCGGCTTCACTAAGCTGTCCATGATTCTGAATCGAACTCTTTGAATGGACGAGCTTCAAGGATGGGCCAGCACGGTCAGACGTGGCCACACAGCAGACATCATCGTGAGTGAAGTTGAAAGCCAATTGTTCGTTCGGATCTTTTTTCATTTGTACACATCCGTTAGAGGTTAGCGATCATGGGATCCAGAGTAGTTCAAGGTTGCTTCTAGGTCAAGCAAGCTCTTGTAGTAAAAATGCTGAAAACGCGAAAAATCCATCTTCGGACAAGTTAACCTTTACAACTTGGGTTGCACTTCAGCCAGGGCAAGCGCACTGCCTGCTGGTTTTCGTAAACGCTCAACTACCTTCGATTCGAAAGACTTGTAGTCATCCAAGTACTCCCCTACTGCCTTAGGGGAATGATTTGGCGTAATCTTAATTACTCGGCCGGTGATGCTGTCCTTGCGCTTTGTCATCTTAAAGAAGTTTAAGTACTGGCTCGGAGCGACACCTTCAAAATGTATGAATTTCACCAGTTGAGACGTTGGGGCAGTATTATAGCCGATTTTTTCATCTTCGTCATCCTCTGTTTCGAAAGCTATTGCATCAGAATGGAGCTTTTGCGCCAAACTTTTTTCGTAAGGTTCAATATAGTAGACCTTCGTGATTCCTGCTGCCACAATGTGTCGTGCGCAACTATGACATGGGAAGGTAGTTGTAAATAGCTTGGCACCGACGATTCCAGGTGTTCCCGTCCTAGCTAGAGAGATAATCGCATCCATTTCCGCATGAACAGCGCGTGAGAATTCTGTTAAATCTCCAATGTGTGAGGCACTATACACTGCTTCAAGTACTTGATTAATATCGGAATCTGCAATGACTCTGATGGATGTGTCTTTCACCATAATATTCCGAAGGGCACTTTCGATATCTGCCTTGTGAGATATTTTCTCTCGGTCGTTAAAGCATATTTGGTCTTCTCTATGCACACATCTCATGTCCTTACTTTGATCTTCGGACGTGTAGAGGCCACCTGTCGGTTTTGGGACGTCATTGCATCCAGTTGATACGATTTTACCGCTGCTATCTGCAATTGCAGCGCCCACTTGTCTTGATAAACAAGCAGACTTTAAGCCAGCAGAGAACGCCGCGTACATCCCATATTCTTGTGGGGTCGGAGTGATGCCGTTTTCGCCGTGCAATAACCCCAAAAAGCGCTTTAATTTTTTTTGAAGTGCTGGTGTCGTTCCATGGTCAGTGCTAATAAAGAAGTCTGCCATCTGCAGAGCTTTATCAAGCTGTTGACCATTTGTGTCTTCTTGCCTTCGATCACGTTCCATAAGTTCTGAGATTTCAGATGCACTGACTTTTTCGCTTGTTCGTAATCTGGCTTTCCGCTTATCAGCGACACTTATAACGCCAATTAGATGAAACAGCCGACCATAAACTATTCGAAGTAGATTCACTTCGTCTTGATGTTTAATTTGGTCGATTAAATAGGCTGTTCGTTTGGGAACGTAATCAGTGATTTCGCCTGCAAACCCTGCGGCTATACTTTGTTTGCCCCGCAATAAAACAATTTCCTGAATAGCATGTTCTGCTAAATAGCTTGTTCCCAAACCCCTCAATTTATTTCCACCATCTTGAAGCATCATGATGCGTCTAACCGATTCAGATCGTCCTGCATAATCTTTCATCTCAACTCCGATTTCTCGGTTGGCGATCCTGTCTTGGATAAACTTTCTCAATTTAATAACGTGGACTTCATATCCGATAGCCTCTAATGATGCCTTTGATTCAGCAATCGCCAAACTTATGCCGCATCCAACTGGCCCTGCGAAAGCAAGTACTAATTCTTCGGACTTCCTCGTTTCCAAGAAATCGCTGATCTTTTGGTCATTTGCTGCTTTGTTCTTATCTGCGGTGCGTTGAATTCTCTGTTTCCTGAGGGCTGGTGCAGTCATGTGAATTCCCGTCTGACGATAAAAGTGAGCAAGAGTAGCTGGATGAAAACTTGTACAATAGCCATTTCTTTTCCTAGATGCAAATTTTATTTTGCATGCATTGGCTCCTGATGCACAGCTGGTTCCATGTGTTTGGTATAGACTCGCGTTCCACCGCAGTGTTGCTCATCTTAAACTTTCTCAACAGATCCTTAACGAGGTAGATATGAAATTGGTCCGCTACGGTCGCCCCGGTAAAGAAAAACCCGGCCTGCTCGACGAGGAAGGCCGCCTGCGCGACCTGTCCGCCATCGTCGCCGACATCGACGCCGCGCAGCTGTCGGACAAGGCACTGCGCAAGCTGGCCAAGGTCGATGCGAAAACGCTGCCGCTGGTGCGCGGCAACCCGCGCATGGGCGTGCCGGTCAAGGGCATCGGCAAGTTCATCGGCATCGGCCTCAATTATGCCGACCACGCCCTTGAAACCGGGATGGCGGCGCCGAAGGAGCCAGTCGTGTTCATGAAGGCGGTCACCTGCCTGAACGGGCCGGACGATCCGGTGATGCTGCCGCAAGGGTCGAACAAGACCGACTGGGAAGTCGAACTGGGCGTCGTCATCGGCACCCGCGCGCAGTACGTCAGCGAAGCCGACGCCCTCAAGCACGTGGCCGGGTACTGCGTCGTCAACGATGTCTCCGAGCGCGAATTCCAGCTCGAGCGCGGCCCGCAGTGGGACAAGGGCAAGGGCTGCGATACCTTCGGCCCGGTCGGCCCGTGGCTGGTCACGCGCGATGAAGTGATGGATGTGCAAAAGCTCGACCTGTACCTCGAGCTCAATGGCAAGCGCATGCAGACCGGCAGCACCGGGACGATGATCTTCACGGTGGCGCAGCTGGTCAGCTACCTGTCGCGCTTCATGACGCTCGAACCGGGCGACATCATCGCCACCGGCACCCCGCCCGGCGTGGGGCAGGCGCGCAAGCCGCAGCGCTTCCTCAGGAAGGGCGACAAGCTGCGGCTGGGGATCGCGGGGCTGGGCGAGCAGCAGCAGGAAGTGATCGCGTACACGAAGTAAGTTGAGGGTAGGGTGGGTGAGCGTGGCGCTACCCACCAAGAACCGTGTTGGCTACGCAGGTGGGTAGCGCTTCGCTCACCCACCCTACCCCTGCGCTTCAGGCCATCGGCCGGCGCAAGGCCGCCCCGATCGAATCGAACAGCCGCGACACGATCTCCGACAAATCCTCCTCGGTCGCGATCAGCGGCGGCGCCAGCAGCACGTGGTCGCCGCGCCGGCCGTCGATGGTGCCGCCCATCGGGTACACCATCAGCCCGTGCGCCATCGCCTGGTCCTTGATCGCCGCATGCAGCTTGCGGGTCGGCGCGAACGGCGCCTTGCTGGCCCGGTCCTGCACCATCTCCAGCGCCAACAGCATGCCGCGCCCGCGGATGTCGCCCACGTGGTCGTGCGTGCCGAACGCCTCCTTCAGCTTGCGCCGCAGCGATTCGCCGCGCAGCCGCGCCGCCGCCAGCAGGTCGTCGCGCTCGATCACCTTCTGCACCGCCAGCGCCGCCGCCGCCGCCACCGGATGCCCGATGTAGGTGTGCCCGTGCAGGAAGCTGCCGCTGCCCCGGCGCAGCACGTCCACCAGCGCGCCTTGCGCCAGCAAGCCGCCGATCGGCTGGTAGCCCGCGCCCAGCCCCTTGCCGATGGTGAGGATGTCGGGCGACACGCCGTCCTGCTCGATCGAATACATGCTGCCGGTGCGCCCCATGCCGCACATGACTTCGTCGGCGATGAACAGCACCCCGTACTTGTCGCACACCGCGCGCACGCCGCTGAAATAGCCGGGCGTGGGCGGGATCGCACCGCCGGTGGCGCCCACCACCGGTTCGGCCACGAAGGCAATCACCCGGTCGTGGCCAACCTCGAGGATCTTCGCTTCCAGTTCGTCGATCAGGCCCGCGGTGTAGGCATCGGCCGTCTGGCCTTCGGCGCGCTCGCGGTACTCGTAGCAGGCCGACACCCGCGCCACGTCGATCAGCAGCGGCTCGAAGGGCTTGCGGCGCCACTCGTTGCCGCCCACCGCCAGCGCGCCCAGGGTATTGCCATGGTAGCTCTGGCGGCGCCCGATGAACACGCTGCGCTGCGGCTCGCCCTTCTCGACGAAGTACTGGCGCGCCAGCTTCATCGCGGTCTCCATCGCCTCCGAGCCGCCCGACACCAGGTACACCTCGGACAGGCCTTCCGGCGCGCCCGCCACCAGCCGCTCGGCCAGCTCCTCGGCCACCTCGGTGGTGAAGAAGGCGGTGTGGGCATAGGCGTTGCTGTCGATCTGGCGGTGCATCGCACGCAGGATGTCCGGGTGGCCGTGGCCGAGCGAGGACACAGCCGCGCCGCCGCTGGCGTCGAGGTAGGTGTTGCCGCGGCTGTCGCGCACCAGCATGCCTTGCGCGCTGACGGCGACCGGCGGCGTATGGCGCAGGCTGCGGTGGATGATATGGGTCATGCGGTCCTCGCTTTCCAAACACGTGAATGGTGACTGCTGACAATAATCTCGAAGCAGGCCGATTCTTTTGATTTTTAGCGCAAGCTGTGCGAATATTTTCGCCGCTCCCCCTCGCGAAAGCCTTCCGTGAATTTAACAGACCGCCTCGGGCCGATCGCCCCGGCCGACATGAACGACGAGCAGCGCGCCGCCGCGCAAGCGGTGATCGACGGTCCGCGCGGCGCCGTCTATGGTCCCTTCGTGCCGCTGCTGCGCAGCCCCGAACTGATGGAATGCGCCCAGCGCATGGGCGAGTACCTGCGCTACCGCAGCGCGATCGGCACCCGCCTGTCGGAACTGGCGATCCTGGTCACGGCGCGCCAGTGGGACCAGCAGGTCGAATGGGCGATCCACGTGCCGATCGCGCTGCGCACCGGCATCGGCGCCGACGTGGTGGACGCGGTCGCGCGCCGCGTGCGTCCGCAGGCGATGCTGGTGGACGAGGCGGTGGTGCACGACTTCTGCATCGAGCTGCACCGGCACAAGCGCGTGTCGGACGCCACCTATGCGGAGGCGCTGGCGCTGTTCGGGGAAAAGGGCGTGGTGGACCTGATGGGCATCAACGGCTATTACACCTTGCTGGCCATGGTGATGAACGCGGCGCAGACGCCGGCGCCGGCTTCGGATGTCATGCCAATGCCGGTGTAGGATTCGCCTGCATCATTGTTGATTCGGCTGTCTCGGAGCTATGCCCGACCGCTTGTGGAGCAAATGCCTGATCTTGCCTCGATTTGCCTCGTTTTGCCTCCCGGAGTGGCGGCCGCGACGGCAAACTTCCCAGTGACCGTGCGGTCGGC
Source organism: Massilia sp. (assembly GCA_036676245.1). Taxonomy (GTDB): domain Bacteria; phylum Pseudomonadota; class Gammaproteobacteria; order Burkholderiales; family Burkholderiaceae_D; genus Telluria_A. Next base: position 10,515 of record JAKFDH010000006.1, read on the forward strand.
GGCCTGCTCGACTGCGCCGAGCTGCGCAGGCAGCACCGCCGGAGCACGGACTAATTCAGGCCAGCGCTTCCTTGGCCGCTTCTTCCGGCGTCAGGCCGTCATAGAACTGGTCGGTGAACCACTCGATCTGTTCCTCGATATGTTCCTGCGCTTCCTTCTGCGTGGCGCCGCCCTTGACCAGGAAGCCTTCGACCTCGATGCACCAGTGGATCAGCGCCAGGGTTTCTTCGTCCAGTTCCTCTTCTTTTTTCCTTGCCATCTTCAATCCTCCTCGTCAGGCCGCCAGGCCCTTGGCCAGAACTGCCGCCACGGTCTCGTTCATGTCGGCGCCATTCGCCTTGGCCAGCGCCTGCAGCTGCTGTACCAGCTCGCCATTGAGCTTGACCGCGAACGGCACCAGTCCCGCAGCCTGGTCGAGGCGGCGCTGCTCGCGCTTGTCGACGACAGGGACGGCGGCGCCGAATGCCGCGCCGGGCGCGACCATCTTGCCCATCAGTTTCTTGGCGTCGCTCTTTGCCATGCCGGTTTTTTTCATTGTGTGCTTTCTTAGTAAAGCCGCATTCTACGCCCTGCGGGGGCGCGGCACAGGAATCGCGGCGGCTTGCGCGAATTCGGGTCAGCCTAGGACTTTTTTCAGCCACGCCCCGATATCGTCGACTTCTTCCTGGCACAGCGAATGCTGCATCACATACTGGTGCCATTCGACCTTGTAGCCCATCGACTCGAGCAGGTCGCGCGACTGCTCGGCGCGCGCGATCGGGATCACGCCGTCGTGCAGCCCATGCACCATGAACACCGGCGTCTCCAGGCTGGCCGCCGAACGCTCGCTGGCCACCTGGGCCGCCAGCGGCACATAGCCCGACAGGCACATCAGGCCGGCCAGCTTTTCCGGATGGCGCAAGCCGGTCTGCAAGGCCATTGCGCAGCCCTGCGAAAAACCGGCCAGGATGATGCGCGAGGCCGGAATGCCGCGCGCCTTCTCGCGTGCGATCAGCGCCTCGACCTGCAGCTGCGAGGCGCGCAAACCGCCCTCGTCCTCATGCCGCACCAGGTCGTTGACCTTGATGTCGTACCAGGCGCGCATCACGTAGCCGCCGTTGATCGTCACCGGCATCGTGTTCGCATGCGGGAACACGAAGCGGATGCCGGGCAGGCCGCGCAGGTCGAGCTCCCGCACCAGCGGCACGAAGTCGTTGCCGTCGGCGCCCAGGCCGTGCATCCAGATGATCGCGGCCGTTGGATTGGGCGCGGTCTCGATTTCGATATTGTCCAGCAGTTGGCTCATGCGTTTTATTCCTTCGGGGCGCGCAGCGCCGATTTCGGGCGGAATGCCTTGCATACCGCCGGATTGGTTTCGATATACGGCCCGCCGATCAGGTCGACGCAGTAGGGCACCGCCGCGAAGATGCCGCCGACCAGCTGCTTGCCGTCGCCATCCCTGAGTCCTTCGAGGGTTTCCTTGATCGCCTTCGGCTGGCCGGGCAGGTTCATCACCAGCGCCGCGTGATCGGGCGTTTCGCGGATCACGGCCGTCTGGCGCGACAGGATCGCGGTCGGCACGAACTGCAGGCTGATCTGGCGCATCTGCTCGCCGAAGCCCGGCATTTCCTTGGTGCCGATGGCGAGCGTCGCCTCCGGCGTCACGTCGCGCCGCGCCGGCCCGGTGCCGCCGGTGGTCAGCACCAGGTGGCAGCGCGCCTGGTCGACCAGCTCGACCAGGGTGCGCTCGATCCCGGCGCGTTCGTCGGGAATCAGCCGGGTTTCGATGCGGTAGGGGGAGGTCAGCGCGGAGGCCAGCCAGTCGGACAGGGCGGGAATGCCCTTGTCTTCATACACGCCGCCGCTGGCGCGGTCGGACACCGACACCAGGCCGACGACCAGCATATCAGGATTGTTCGTCGTCGCTGTCGTCATCGGCATCGTCGTCAAGTTCGTCGCCGTCCGCGGGGGCGGCCTTGCTCTTCTTGCCCAGGTCCTTGAGGATCTGGAAGATCTCGCGGTAAGCCTTCGGCGGCTTGTTCTCGGCCTGCTCCTTGCGCGCATTGCGGATCAGCGTGCGCAGGTGCTGCATGTCCAGTTCCGGGTTCTCTTCGAGCAGCGCGGTCAGCGCCTTGTCGTCGACCAGCAGCTTGTCGCGGCGGCGCTCGAGCGCGTGCAGCGCGGCCGTATCGGCCTTGTTCATGCCCTTCCAGCTGTCGATCGCGCGCTGGATGACGGCCACTTCTTCCTCGTCCAGCGTGCGCATCTTCTTGCCGACGAACTGCATCTGGCGGCGCCGCCCTTCATGGTTGGTGATGGTCTGGCACATCAGGATCGCCTCCTTGACGTCCTCCGGCATCGGCACCCGCTTGACGCGGTCGCGCGGCGCTTCGACCAGCTCTTCGCCGAGCTTTTGCAGCTCGTTCATCTGGCGCTTGAGCTCGGACTTGGATGGGCGTTCGTATTCTTCTTCGAACTCGGAGGACTGGAACCCGCAGGCACCGCGGTTTGGATTTGGCATGATATAGGTCCGGTAGGCGTGAAACCGGCCGGTAAAAACAGTAAACGACTGCTATCATACCCGTTTAACCGGCCAGCCGAAGAAAACACCACATGAACGACTCCGTCTTTATCCACACCCAGGACCAGTTAAAACAGCTCGCCAGCGACGTTTTGGCCTACGCCCGCGAGCAGGGCGGCACCGATGCCGCCGTCGAAATCAGCGAAGGCAGCGGGCTGTCGGTATCGGTCCGGCGCGGCAAGATCGAGACGATCGAGCAGAACAAGGACAAGGGCATGGGCGTGACGGTCTACGTCGGCCAGAAGCGCGGCAATGCCAGCACTTCCGACTTTTCCGCCGCCGCGCTGCGCGCCACGGTCGATGCGGCCTACAACATCGCCCGCTTCACCGCCGAAGACGACTGCGCCGGCCTGGCCGACGCCGACATGCTGGAACTGGCCCCGCGCGACCTGCGCCTGTGCTACCCGTGGCAGCTGTCGACCGAGCAAGCGGTGGCCCTGGCCCAGCGCGCCGAAGGCGCCGCCTTCGATGTCGACCCGCGCATCACCAACAGCGAAGGCGCCAGTGTGCACGTGCAGCAATCGCACTTCGTCACCGCCAATTCGCGCGGCTTCTCGGGCGGCTACCCGTTCTCGCGCCACACGCTGTCGGTCGCCCCGATCGCCGGCAAGGGCGCCAAGATGCAGCGCGACGACTGGTACACCTCGGTGCGCGACCCGTCCAAGATGGCCAAGCCGGAAGCGGTCGGCCACTACGCCGCCGAGCGCGCGCTGGCGCGCCTGAACGCGCGCAAGCTCGATACCCGCACCTGCCCGGTGCTGTTCGAGGCGCCGCTGGCGGCCGGCCTGCTGGGCGCCTTCGTGCAAGCCACCTCGGGCGGCGCGCTCTACCGCAAGTCGAGTTTCCTGATCGACAGCCTGGGCAAGTCCGTGTTCCCGTCCCATATCCAGGTCCTCGAAGACCCGCATGTGATCGGCGGCGTCGGCTCGGCCCCGTTCGACGAGGAAGGCGTGCGCACCGTCAAGCGCGATGTCGTCCGCGACGGCGTCCTGCAGGGCTATTTCCTGTCCTCGTACACGGCGCGCAAGCTCGGCATGAAAACCACCGGCAACGCCGGCGGCTCGCACAACCTGGCGCTGGCCTCGTCGCTCACCAGGAAGGGCGACGACTTCGCCGGCATGCTGCGCAAGATGGGCCGCGGCCTGCTGGTCACCGAGCTGATGGGGCAGGGCACGAACTACGTGACCGGCGACTATTCGCGCGGCGCCTCCGGCTTCTGGGTCGAGAACGGCGTCATCCAGTACCCGGTCGAGGAAATCACCATCGCCGGCAACATGAAGGATATCTTCCAGCAGATCGTGGCGGTCGGCAATGATGTCCTGATCCGCGGCAACAAGCAAACCGGCTCGATCCTGATCGAAAAGATGGTCGTGGCAGGCAGCTGACCTGCACGGCGGCTGAAATATCTGTATATTTCTATTGCGAACTGTTAATTATTTGCCCAGGCTGGCCGGCAGCAGCGTATTGCCGCCAACCGATTTCCTTGCCCTACCCACCCACAGGAGAGACACCGTATGCAACGTCGTTCGTTTCTGAAGAAAACGGCGGTTGGCGCCGCCGCCGGCGCAGTTGCCGCACCGGCCCTGGCCCAGGCCTTGCCGACCATCAACTGGCGCCTCGCCAGCAGCTTCCCGAAATCCCTCGATACCATCTTCGGCGCGGCCGACACCTTCACCAAGCGTGTCGCCGAGCTGACCGGCGGCAAGTTCAACATCCGCTCGTTCGCGGCCGGCGAAATCGTGCCGGGCCTGCAAGTGATGGACGCGGTCCAGGCCGGCACGGTCGAATGCGGCCACACCGCCGCCTACTACTACTTCGGCAAGGACGCCACCTTCGCCTTCGACTGCGCGGTGCCGTTCGGCCTGACTTCGCGCCAGCACACCTCGTGGTACGAACAGGGCGGCGGCAAGGCATTGACGCGCGAGTTCTACAAGGGCTATGGCATCGTCAACTTCCTGGGCGGCAATTCCGGCACCCAGATGGGCGGCTGGTTCCGCAAGGAAATCAAGACCGTGGCGGACCTGAAGGGCACCAAGATGCGCGTCGGCGGCTTCGCCGGCAAGGTCATGGAGCGCCTGGGCCTGGTGCCGCAGCAGCTGGCCGGCGGCGACATCTATCCTGCGCTTGAAAAAGGCACCATCGACGCGGCCGAATGGGTCGGCCCCTACGACGACGAAAAACTGGGCTTCTACAAGGTCGCCCCGTTCTACTACGCGCCGGGCTGGTGGGAAGCGGGCGCGAGCTTCTCCTTCTACGTCAACATCAAGGAATGGGAAAAGTTGCCTAAGGAATACAAGGCGGCCGTCGAATGCGCGAGCTACGAAGCGCACGTGGTGATGCAGGCCGAATACGACGCCAAGAATCCGGCGGCGCTGGCGCGCCTGCTGAAGAACGGCGTCAAGCTGCGCACCTTCTCGAAGGAGATCACGGACGCCTGCTACAAGGCGGCGCAGGACGTGATGAACGAGGAAGCGGCCAAGAACGCCAAGTTCAAGACCATCTACGAACCGTGGAAGCGCTTCCGCCAGGACCAGAACATGTGGGCCTCGGTGTCCGAGCATGTGATGCAGGATTACCTGATCAAGGCCGGCAGGAAGTAACAGCAACAATGCCCCTCGCGGGGCATTTTTTTCGGGACGCTCAGAAGCGGTAGCCCACGCCCACCGCCACCAGCAGCGGGTCGACCTTCACCTCGCTGGCCTTGGCGCCGCTGACCGACACGTCGCTGCGGATCTGTATTTTTTTCACGTCCACGTTGAAGGTCCAGCGATCGGCGATGCGGAAGTTGGCGCCGGCCTGGATCGCCAGGCCGAAGCTGTTGTTCTCGAGGTCGCCGGCGCCGCCCAGCAGGCGCACCTTCGAAATGCGGGTGTAGTTCAGGCCCGCGCCCACATACGGACTGACCATGGCATTCGGCATGAAGTGATACTGCGCCAGCAAGGTCGGCGGCAGGTGCTTGAAGCTGCCGATGCTGGCGCCGTCGAGCGTGACGTCGTGCTTCTGCGGCACGGTCAGCACCAGTTCCGCGGCCAGGTTCGGCGTGAAGAAATAGCTGATGTCGAATTCGGGGATGGTCTTGTCGGCCACATGGATGCGGTCGGCGGCGCCGACGCCGCCGAGCGGCGTCGCATCGTTGGCCGGCGACAGGCGGGTCGCGCGCACGCGCACTTCCCATGGACCGGCCTCGGCCTGCGCTGCCTGCATGAACAAGCCGGACAGGCTTGCGACGATACTGATTGCCAATACACTGCGTTTCATTTGGACTTCCCTTCATCACTTGTCGTTGGTATGAAGGGAAGTCTATTGATTCGCGCCAAAAAAATAATTGATGTGGGTCAAAAGCACAGGCAAGTGTCGAATACCCGACTAAATCGCTCAGGCGGCGCACCGCCTCGCGCGACGATGGACCGTAGGGCGACCTAGCCGCGCACCGCCTTCAGGATCGGCTGCAGCACCGCCGCACCCAGCCGTGCGCTGCGCGCCCCATCCCAGCCGCTGTGCGGGTCGGGATCGTTGGCATTGTCCTTGAACGGCAGTTCCAGCGTCAGCGACAGGCAGCCGAAGGCGTGCGTGATGTGCGGCGAGCCCATCGTCAGCACTTCGTCCGTGTACGGCGCGCTCGGGTAGCCATGCTCGGTCTGGAAGTCGGGGCTGGCGACCTTGAAGTCCTCGGCGAACTGCTTCTCGCGCGCCGCCTGCTCGGCGGTAAAGCTCGGCAAGGCTTCGCTGCCGGCGACGAACACATACGGCAGGCCCTCGTCGCCATGCACGTCGAGGAACAGGTCGCAACCGACTTCCTTCATCCTGGCCTTGACGTGGTAGACCTCGGGGCTGCGCTCGATGCTCGGCGTGTTCCACTCGCGGTTCAGGTTGGCGCCGGCGGCATTCGTGCGCAGGTTGCCGCGCACCGCGCCATCCGGGTTCATGTTCGGCACCACGTACAGCACGCATTCCTTGAGCAGCTGGCGGCCGAACGGATCGGCCGGGTCGAGCAGCGCATCGAGCATGCCTTCGACGAACCATTCGGCCATCGTTTCGCCCGGATGCTGGCGCGCGATGACCCAGACCTTCTTTTGCGCGGCCGGGTCGCCGATGACCAGCAGGTTGAGGTCGCGGCCGTCGACGGTGCTGCCGAGGTCCTGCACGCGCACGTGTTCGGACAGCTGGGCGCGGTCGATCAGCTCCAGGTGGCGCTCCCACGAATAGGGCTCGAAGTAGGCGTAGTAGACGCTGTCCATGCCCGGCGTGTGGCTGATCGTCATGACTTCGCCGTCGAAACCGGTCGGCACCCGGAACCACTCGACCCGGTCGTAGCTGGCCATGGCCTGGTAATCCTGCCAGCCGTCCGGATAGGCGCTCTTGCCCGCGTTCAGGAAGCGGATCGTGCATGGCTGGCCCTGCGCGCCCTGCAGGCGGAAGTAGAACCACTGGGTGATGTCGGCGTGCGAATCCTTGCGGATGTTCAGGTCGATGGCGCCGGCGCTCGTGGCGCTGACGACGTCGATGGCGCCAGCGTCGAACTGGCTGCTGATCTTGATAGACATGGTAAGTCCTGTTGTTAAGGGGGCGTAAGAACAGGATGATACTAAAATTTCATTGTTCTCACCGCGTTCACGATCAGCGCACTGGCGCTACAATTGCTGGTCATTCAACAGGAGAGCCGTATGCAGCGTCGTTCCTTCCTCGCCCAGACCACCCTCGGCGCCGCCGCCGGCGTCGTCGCCGCCCCCGCGCTGGCCCAGGGCAGCCCGGCCATCAGCTGGCGCCTGGCCTCGAGCTTCCCCAAGACGCTCGACACCATCTTCGGCGCCTGCGAAGGCTTCACCAAGCGCGTGGCGCAGCTGACCGGCGGCAAATTCACGATCCGCCCCTTCGCCGCCGGCGAAATCGTGCCGGGCCTGCAAGTGATGGACGCGGTCCAGGCCGGCACTGTCGAGATGGGGCATACCCCGTCCTACTACTACTTCGGCAAGGATCCGGCCTTCGCCTTCGACTGCGCGGTGCCCTTCGGCCTGACCTCGCGCCAGCAGACGGCGTGGTTCGACCAGGGCGGCGGGCGCGCGCTGATGCACGACTTCTTCAAGGGCTACGGCATCGTCAACTTCATGGCCGGCAACACCGGCACCCAGATGGGCGGCTGGTACCGCAAGGAAATCAAGACCGTGGCCGACATCAAGGGCCTGAAGATCCGCATCGCCGGCTTCGCCGGGCGCGTGATGGAGCGCATGGGCGCGGTGCCGCAGCAGATCCCGGCCGGCGACATCTACACCTCGCTCGAGAAGGGCACGATCGACGCGGCCGAATGGGTCGGCCCCTACGACGACGAAAAGCTCGGCCTGGCGCGCGTCGCGCCGCACTACTATTCGCCCGGCTGGTGGGAGGCGGGGCCGCAGCTGTCGTTCTACATCAACATCAGGGAATGGGAAAAACTGCCCAGGGAATACCAGGCGGCGATCGAGGTGGCCAGCTACGAATGCCACGTCGTCATGCAGGCCGACTACGATGCGAAGAACCCGGCCGCGCTGGCGCGCCTGATCAAGGGCGGCGCCAAGCTGCATTATTTCTCGCGGCCCATCCTGGATGCCGCGTACAAGCATTCGACCGAGGTGATGGAAGAGGAAGCGGCGAAGAATGCGAAGTTCCGCAAGATCTACGAACCGTGGAAAAGATTCCGCCAGGACCAGAACATGTGGGCCTCGGTGGCCGAGCAGACGATGCAGGCCAATTTGATCAGCCTGGGCCGCAAGTAGCGGCGGGCCGGACCGGCCGGGGCGTCTGCGCGTAGTCAAGGCGCGCGCCCCGCGGGTTTGCTAAGGTCGACGTTTCATTGTCGTCGCCGGAGCAGCAGCATGAGCAGTATCCGTTTTTCCCACGCAGTAGTGACCAGCATCAGCCCCAACGGTTTCTGGCTCCAGTTTCGCGATGAAGAGCTGTACCTGGCCTTCGTCGAATTCCCCCGTTTCGAACACGCGACCGTCGCCCAGATCTGCCGCGTCCAGTGCGTCAGCGCCAGCCGCCTGTACTGGCCCGACATCGATGTCGACCTCGGCATCGAGGCGATCCGCAACCCGGTGGCCTTCCCCCGCCATGGCCTGAACGACGATTGTTAAGTGCAACTGCCGGCTTGCAAAATTGGTTAGAATGCAGGTACTTTCCGTCCGGAGTGCGCGTGCCGCCCCTGTTCCGATCCCTGCTGGCCATATGGCTGCTCGCGCCTTGCCTGGCATGGGCGGAAACGCTGCTTGTCTGCACCGACAATCATTCGCACCCGCCGCTGCTCACGCCTGCCGGCGGCGGCATCATCGGCCAGCGCCTGGCGCACGCGGCGCGCAAGGCCGGCGTCGACATCGCGTTCGCCGCCGTGCCGATCGCCCGCTGCAGGGTCGACATCGCCTCCGGCAAGCTGCACGCCTTTCCCCTGACCCCATTCAGCAATGAGCTGCTGCCGATCGTCCGCTATCCCGAGCGTGACGGACAGGCGGACCGTTCCCGCACCATCGCCAGCGCGCACCTGATGGTGTTCTACCGCATCGGCTCCGCGCTACGCTGGGACGGCGCCCGCTTCGGCGGCTTGCAGCGCCCGGTGCTCATTTCGGCCGGTGCGGTGGCCATGCGCGAACGCGTGCTGGCCACCGGTGCGCCGCTCGACGAGCATGGCCGTTCGCTGGCCGTCAATTTTTCCAAGCTGCTGGCCGGGCGCGGCGATGCGGCGATCGGCTGGGAGCACGAAGGCAGGCTGCTGATGGAAGATGCCAGGTTCGCCGGCAAGGTCGGAATGCAGGCGCTGCCGCTGGGCGCCGGCATCGATTATTACCTGGCCGTCGGCCATGGCTATTACCGGCGCAACGCGGCGCAGGTGGAAAGGCTGTGGGATGCGATCGGGCGCCGGCGTGCCGCCGAGTTAGCCGAGGCCGCCAAACCGCTGCACAAATGAAGGCGCCGCGGCGGCCGCCTGCGCATCCTCGCGCTGGAGGCAAGCCATGATGTGCCGCTCGGCCGCGCCCTGGGTCAGGCGGTACAGCGCGCGCGCCAGTTCATACGCGCCGGCGCCCGGCCACGGGTCGGGCAGCAGTTCGACCGGCAGCATCGGGTCGTGCAGCTGGACCCGGCGGTAGGCGTGGATCAGCAGGGTGCGGATCACGAAGGCCTGCTCCGGCGCCAGCGGCGCGCCCTGTTCCAGCAAGGCCAGCAGCGGCGCGAAGCGCGCGATGAATTGTTCGTAGCCGTCAATCACGCCGGACAGGTCCCAGCCTTCGGCCAGCAGTTCCGGCAGCGGCCGCGACGACACGCCCGGCAGTCTGGTGGCGCGGCAGATGAACAGCTTGCCCTGCACGCCGAGGCGGGCCAGGATGTCCTCGAGCACTTCGGCATTGCCGGCCGGGTGGCCGAAGATGCCCGGCGCCATCATCGTATAGCCTTCCCACAGCAATTCCTTGCGCAGCTGGGCGCGCTGGGGCGCGTCGATCGTGTTGCTGGCGGCGACCAGCAGGGTCCACTGGCCATCCCAGTGCACCGACAGCGGGGCGTAGATGCGGCGGTAGGCGCGCTCGAAGCGCGGCTGCGCTTCGGGCAGGATCGCGTAGGAGCTGCGGCGGCCGTCGCGGTTGGCGACCAGCCAGCCCTCCTGCGCCAGCCGGAACACGCTGGTGCGCAGCAGCCGGTCGTTGACCCCGAACGGGGCCAGCAGTTCAATCAGGCTGCCCAGCCAGATGGTGCCGCCGTGCGGCGCGATCGCGTCCCCGAAGATCGTCATCACCAGCGATTTCGAGCGCGGCGGGTCGGCGGCGAGGAAGTGTTCGATCCATTCGTTGCTGTTCAATTGTTTCATTGCGTACATAGTTTGGGACAGGCGAACAGTTTACTTTGAATGCGGAACGGCGCAGCATGATTTTCCCGCATGGCTGTTGCGATATTAACAGGATACAATACTGCGATTCGATTCAAAATTTCTGTGTACTTAGTGATTTTTGTATCGTATCATCATGGTTCAGCATTCGGCATGGGAGAGCGGCAATGTACGCACAACTGGTGGAAACCGGCCTCGCGAAGGTTCAGTCGGTCGACGACATGGGGCAGGAAGAGCGCGCGTTCCAGGCGCGCATCGACGCCGGCGTCAAGATCGAGGCCAAGGACTGGATGCCCGACGCCTACCGCAAGACCCTGGTCCGCCAGATTTCGCAGCACGCGCATTCCGAGATCGTCGGCCAGCTACCCGAAGGCAACTGGGTCACGCGCGCGCCCACGCTCAAGCGCAAGGCGATCCTGCTGGCCAAGATCCAGGACGAGGCGGGCCACGGCCTGTACCTGTACAGCGCGGCCGAAACCCTGGGCGTCACGCGCGACGAGTTGCTCGCCGCCCTGCATTCGGGCAAGGCCAAGTATTCGAGCATCTTCAATTACCCGACGCTGTCGTGGGCCGACATGGGGGCGATCGGCTGGCTGGTCGACGGCTCGGCCATCATCAACCAGATCCCGCTGTGCCGCTGCTCGTACGGGCCGTATGCGCGCGCGATGATCCGTGTGTGCAAGGAAGAATCCTTCCATGCGCGCCAGGGCTACGACATCATGATGAGCCTGGCGCAAGGCACGCCGGAACAGAAGGCGATGGCGCAGGATGCGCTGAACCGCTGGTGGTGGCCATCGCTGATGATGTTCGGCCCGTCGGACGCCGAATCGGTCAACAGCGCGCAGTCGGCGCAGTGGCGCATCAAGCTGTTCTCGAACGACGAGCTGCGCCAGCGCATGGTCGACCAGACCGTGCCGCAGGCCGAATTCCTGGGCCTGACGATTCCCGACCCCGAGCTGAAGTTCAACGCCGCGACCGGCCACTACGAATTCGGCGCGATCGACTGGGCCGAGTTCCACAACGTCCTCAAGGGCAACGGTCCCTGCAACAAGGAGCGCCTGCGCACCCGGGTCAAGGCCTGGGACGACGGCGCCTGGTTCCGCGACGCGCTGGTCGCCTACGCGGACAAGCACAGCAGCAAGCAAGCCGCCTGAAACCGATATCGGGGTCAGACCTCGATATCGGGGTCAGACCTCAATTAAAGGGTGTCGAGGTCTGTCCCCAATTGCCGCGCGCAAAACTTATACCGGAGAGCAACATGAGCAAAGAATGGCCCCTGTGGGAAGTCTTCATCCGCAGCCAGCACGGCCTGGCCCACAAGCACGTCGGCAGCCTGCACGCGTCGGACGCCGAAATGGCAGTCAACAACGCGCGCGACGTCTACACGCGCCGTAACGAAGGCGTGTCGATCTGGGTCGTGCGCGCCGCCGACATCGTCGCCTCCAGCCCGTCCGACAAGGGCGCGCTGTTCGAGCCGTCCAACAGCAAAGTCTACCGCCACCCGACCTTCTTCCCGATGCCGGAAGAAGTCAAGAACCTGTGAGCGCGCCCGTGACTGCCAAATTCGAATACCTGCTGCGCCTCGGCGACAACGCCCTGGTCCTGTCCCAGCAGCTGTCCAAGCTGTGCGGCAAGGGCCCGGCGCTGGAAGAGGACATGGCGCTGACCAACGTCGCCCTCGACCTGCTCGGCCAGACCCGCATGTGGCTCACGTATGCCGGCGAACTCGAAGGCCGCGGCCGCACCGAGGACGACCTGGCCTTCCTGCGCGACGCCCACGACATGCGCAACTGCCTGCTGGCCGAACAGCCGAACGGCAACTACGCCGACACGATGGTGCGCCAGTTCCTGTTCGACGCCTGGCACTACTTCCTGATGCAGGGACTGTGCCGCTCGAGCGATCCGCGCATCGCCGAAGTGGCCGAGAAGTCGCTCAAGGAAGTGACCTACCACCTGCGCCGCAGCGGCGACCTGGTGGTGCGCCTGGGCGACGGCACCGAAGAGAGCCACGCCAAGACCCAGGCCGCCATCAACGAACTGTGGCCCTACAGCGGCGAGATGTTCGTCTACGACGCCGTCGACGAGGCGATGGTGGACGAGGGCGTGGCGCCGGCTGCGGAAGGGCTGCGCGCCGCCTTCCTCGAGCACGTGGCGGCGATCCTGAAGGAAGCCACGCTGGCCATGCCTTCGCCCGAGGCCTGGATGCAGAAAGGCGGCAAGAGCGGCCGCCACAGCGAGCACCTCGGCTACATCCTGGCCGAGATGCAGTTCCTGCAGCGCGCCTATCCCGGAGCCCAGTGGTGATGAACGCCACCCAGGCCAGCGTCGACCAGGTATGGACCTGGCTGGGCGAGGTCGCCGATCCCGAGATCCCGGTCATTTCCGTGGTCGACCTGGGGATCGTGCGCGGCGTCGCCTTCGACGGCGATGCCTGCGTGGTCACGATCACGCCGACCTACTCCGGCTGCCCGGCGATGCAGGTGATCGCCGAATCGGTGACCGAGGCGCTGCATGCCCACGGCATCGAACAGGTGAAGCTGGTCAGCCAGCTGTCGCCGGCATGGACCACCGACTGGATGAGCGAGGCCGGCAAGGCCGCGCTGGCCGGCTACGGCATCGCGCCGCCGGCGCACAAGGTGATCGATGTCAGCGGCCTGCATGGCGGGATCCGGCGCGGCGGTCCCTTGGCGCCGGCGGTGGCATGCCCGAACTGCGGCTCGACCCATACCCAGCTCACCAGCCAGTTCGGATCCACGCCCTGCAAGGCGCTCTACAAGTGCCTCGACTGCCGCGAACCCTTCGATTATTTCAAGTGCCATTAAGGCCGCCCCCATGAGCAAATTCTATCCACTCAAAGTCGCCAAGGTCCGCAACGAAACGCGCGACACCATCGCCGTGACCTTCGCCGTGCCGTCCGAGCTGGCCGACAGCTTCGCCTACCAGCAGGGCCAGCACCTGACCCTGCGCGCCCGGATCGGCGGGGAGGACGTGCGCCGCTCGTACTCGATCTGCTCCGCGGTGCAGGACCGCGACCTGCGCGTGGCCATCAAGCGCACCCCGGGCGGCCTGTTCTCGAGCTGGGCCAACGACACGCTGGCGCCCGGCGCCACGCTGGAAGTGATGCCGCCGATGGGCCACTTCAACGTGCCGCTGGCGGCCGGCAACGCCCGGCACTACGTCGCCTTCGCCGCCGGCAGCGGCATCACGCCGATCCTGTCGATCATCAAGACCACCCTGCTGGCCGAACCGAACAGCCGCTTCACGCTGTTCTACGGGAACCGCGCCTCCTCGTCCGTCATCTTCAAGGAAGAACTGATGGACCTGAAGGACATGTACATGGAGCGCCTGAACCTGGCCTACGTCATGAGCCGCGAGCAGCAGGACATCGAGCTGTTCAACGGCCGCATCACCAAGGAGAAGTGCGCAGCTTTCCTGCAGCACTGGATCCGCATCGAGGATATCGACGTCGCCTTCATCTGCGGCCCCGAGGACATGATGCTGGGCGTGTCGAGCGCGCTGCAGGAAGCCGGGCTGCCGAAGCAGAACATCAAGATCGAGCTGTTCGCCGCCAGCATCCCGAAACACCAGCACAAGCCGCGCCAGCTCGATGCGCTGGTGCGCCACGAGACCGAGGTCACCGTCATCATGGACGGCAACCACACCAGCTTCACGATGGACAAGGACAAGGAGTCCATCCTCGACGCCGGCCTGCGCGCCGGCATCGACATGCGCTATTCGTGCAAGGGCGGGGTGTGTTCGACCTGCCGCTGCAAACTGGTCGACGGCAAGGTCGACATGGACGTCAACTACGCGCTCGAGGACTACGAGATCGCGCGCGGCTTCGTCCTCAGTTGCCAGAGTTTCCCGGTCACGGACAAAGTGGTGGTAGATTTCGATCAGGCCGAATAACCCAATAACCCAGCAGCGGAGGACAGCATGAACTTCGAGAACATCAAATTCAAGGTCCAGAACGGCGTCGCGGTACTGACCCTGAACCGGCCCGAAAAACTCAACAGCTTCACCCAGGCCATGCATTTCGAGGTGCGCGAGGCACTCGACAGCGTCAAGGCCGATCCGAGCGTGCGGGTGCTGCTTCTGACCGGCGCCGGGCGCGGCTTCTGCGCCGGCCAGGACCTGTCCGACCGTGCGGTGGAACCGGGTGCGGAAGGCGTCGACCTGGGCGAGTCGGTCGAGCAGTTCTATGCGCCGCTGATCCTGACCCTGCGCCAGCTGCCGATGCCGGTCATCTGCGCCGTCAACGGCGTGGCCGCCGGCGCCGGCGCCAACATCGCGCTGGCCTGCGACATCGTGCTGGCGGCGCGTTCGGCCAGCTTCGTCGAAGCCTTCTGCAGGCTGGGCCTGATCCCGGACAGCGGCGGCACCTGGCACCTGCCGCGCCTGATCGGCCTGGCGCGCGCCACCGGCCTGACCATGCTGGGCGAGAAGCTGACCGCCGAAAGGGCGGAGCAGTGGGGCCTGATCTGGAAATGCGTGCCGGACGAAGCGCTGATGGTCGAGGCGATGTCGATGGCCGAGCACTTCGCCGCCGCCCCGACCAAGGGCCTGGCCTACACCAAGAAGGCGCTGCAGTTCAGCTTCGCCAATTCGCTGCCGGCGCAGCTGCGCCTGGAAGGGGAAATGATGCGCGAACTTGGCTACAGCCACGACTACCGCGAAGGCGTGGCCGCCTTCATGGCCAAGCGTCCGCCCCAGTTCAAGGGAGAGTGAGATGAGCGCAGCTGCACTCGATCGCAACAGCGTGGTCGCCATCATCGGCAGCGGCGCCATGGGCTCGGGCATCGCCCAGGTGGCCGCTGCGGCGGGCTATGCCGTCAGGCTGTTCGACACCCGGCCCGATGCCGTGTCGGGCGCCATCGCCGACATCCGCAAGATGTACGGCAAGCTGGCCGAAAAAGGCAAGATGAGCGGCCTCGAAGCCGACAACGCGGGCTCGCGCCTGCAGGCCGCCGCCAGCCTGAAGGACGTGGCCGGAGCCGCGCTGGTGATCGAAGCGATCGTCGAGAAGCTCGAAGCCAAGCGCATGCTGTTCGCCGACCTCGAAGGCATCGTCGGCGCCGACTGCATCCTCGCCACCAACACCTCGTCGATCTCCGTCACCGCGATCGCGGCCGGGCTGCGCCATCCGCAGCGCATGGTCGGCATGCACTTCTTTAATCCGGTGCCGCTGATGGCGCTGGTCGAAGTGATCAGCGGCCTGGCCACCGACCCCGCAGTGGCGGCCACGGTGTTCGCCACCGCCGGGGCCTGGGGCAAGAGCCCGGTCCACGCGACCTCCACCCCCGGCTTCATCGTCAACCGCGTGGCCCGGCCTTACTACGCCGAGGGACTGCGCCTGCTGAACGAGCAGGCCGCCGACGTGGCCACGCTGGACGCGGTGCTGCGCGAAGCGGGCGGATTCCGCATGGGACCGTTCGAGCTGATGGACCTGATCGGCAACGACGTCAATTTTTCGGTCACCCAGTCCGTGTTCGACGCCTACTTCGGCGATCCGCGCTTCACGCCCTCGGTGCGGCAGCAGGAGATGGTGAGCGCCGGCTTCCTCGGCCGCAAATCGGGCCGCGGCTTCTACGACTATGCCGAAGGCGCCGCCAAGCCGGCGCCGCAAGCCGAGCCGCCGCAGGCGCGCCCGGAGGCCGTCAGCGTCAGCATCGAGGCCGGCGTGTCCTCGGCCGTGACCGACCCGCTCGAGGCGCGCCTGCAAAGCGCGGGCTTCAGTGTCGGCCACCGCAAGGCCCTGCCGCATGCGGGCGAACTCGAAGCGGCGGCCTTCCATACCAACGGCGCGGCGCTGTTCCTGACCGACGGCCGCACCGCCACCGAGCGCGCCCACGCCAACAAGCATCCGGACACGGTGCTGTTCGACCTGGTGGGCGACTACGCCGGCGCCACCCGCATTGCGCTGGCGCGCGCCGACCAGTGCAGCGACCGGGCCTACAACTCCGTGGTCGGCATGCTGCAGGCGGCCGGCTTCACGGTCACCCGGCTCGACGACGTGCCCGGCCTGGCCGTGATGCGCACCGTGGCCATGCTGGCCAACGAAGCGGCCGATGCCGTCAACCAGGGCGTATGCAGCGCCGAGGCGGTCGATATCGCGATGCAGAAGGGCGTCAACTATCCGCGCGGGCCGCTGGCCTGGGCCGACAAGGTCGGCATCGCGCACCTGGTGACGGTGCTGCACAACATGGCCGCGAGCTACGGCGAGGCGCGCTACCGCGTGTCGCCGCTGCTGCGCCGCAAACTGGCCGGTGGCGGGCGTTTCCATGCAAAGTAGGGAAGCGCTGGCGCTGGCCGAACTGGCCGGCAAGGCCATGTTCGAGCGCGATCCGGCCAGCCAGGCGCTGGGCATGCTGCTGGCCGAGATCCGGCCCGGCTACGCGCGCATGACGATGCCGGTGCGGCGCGACATGCTCAATGGCCACCAGACCTGCCACGGCGGCTACATCTTCATGCTGGCGGACAGCGCCTTTGCGTTCGCCTGCAATTCGCACAACCACAACACCGTGGGCGCCGGCTGCACGATCGACTACCTGGCGCCGGGCCGCGAAGGCGACCTGCTGACGGCGGAGGCGGTCGAGCAGGCCCTGTCCGGCAAGACCGGTGTCTACGACGTCAAGGTCGTCAATCAGGATGGGCGCACCGTCGCCCTGTTGCGCGGCAAGTCGCACCGCATCGGCGGCCTGGTCGCCGACAGCGCCGCGGCCTGATCGCCGAAAGGGAAAATGTAATGGTCCGACGTACACCCGCTGCCGGCGAACTCGAACCGATCGAGCGCGCCAGCCGCGATGAATTGCAGGCGCTGCAGCTCGAGCGCATGCGCTGGTCGCTGCAGCACGCCTACGACAACGTGGCGCACTACAGGGCCGCGTTCGACGCCGCCGGCGTCCATCCAGCCGACCTGCAGTCGCTGGCCGACCTCGCGCGGTTCCCGTTCAGCGACAAGAAGACGCTGCGCGAGAATTATCCCTTCGGCCTGTTCGCCGTGCCGCGCGAGAAGGTGGTGCGCATCCACGCCTCGTCCGGCACCACCGGCAAGGCCACCGTGGTCGGCTACACCCGGCGCGACATCGACACCTGGGCCGATGTCGTGGCCCGTTCGATCCGCGCCGCCGGCGGGCGCGCCGGCGACATGGTGCACATCTCCTATGGCTACGGCCTGTTCACCGGCGGCCTGGGCGCGCACTACGGCGCCGAACGCCTCGGCTGCACCGTCATCCCGATGTCCGGCGGCCAGACCGAGAAGCAGGTGCAGCTGATCTGCGACTTCAAGCCGTCCATCATCATGGTGACGCCCTCGTACATGCTCAACATCAT
Organism: Massilia sp.; assembly: GCA_036676245.1. Classification (GTDB taxonomy): domain Bacteria; phylum Pseudomonadota; class Gammaproteobacteria; order Burkholderiales; family Burkholderiaceae_D; genus Telluria_A. Next base: position 28,253 of record JAKFDH010000006.1, read on the forward strand.
CGAGGAGTTCAAGCGCCAGGGACTGGACCCGGCGGCGTCGTCGCTGAAGGTCGGTATCTTCGGCGCTGAACCGTGGACCGACGCGATGCGCGCCGAGATCGAACAGCGCGCCGGCATCGACGCGGTCGACATCTACGGCCTGTCCGAAGTGATGGGCCCCGGCGTCGCCAGCGAATGCATCGAGAGCAAGGACGGGCCGGTCATCTGGGAAGATCACTTCTACCCGGAGATCATCGACCCGTTGACCGGCGAAGTGCTGCCCGACGGCGAGGAAGGGGAGCTCGTGTTCACCTCGCTGAGCAAGGAAGCGCTGCCGGTGATCCGCTACCGCACGCGCGACCTGACCCGCCTGCTGCCGCCGACATCGCGCTCGATGCGCCGCATCGGCAAGATCACCGGCCGCTCCGACGACATGCTGATCATCCGCGGCGTGAACCTGTTCCCCAGCCAGATCGAGGAACTGATCCTGAAGATGCCGCTGCTGGCGCCGCACTACCAGCTGGTGGTCGCGCGCGACGGCCACCTCGACAAGCTCGATGTCACGGCCGAACTGCGCGATGCAGGCCATTCGCAGGACAGCATCGCCGCGCTGGCGCGCGAGCTGGAGCACCGCATCAAGACCTTCGTCGGCGTCAGCACCAAGGTGACTGTCGTCGCGCCGGACGGCATCGAACGCACGACGACCGGCAAAGCCAAACGCGTGATCGACAAGCGCCCCAAACCTTAGCCAACTGGAGATGTACAAGTGAGCACCCTGACCGATGCATTCATCTGCGACGCCATCCGCACGCCGTTCGGCCGCTACGGCGGCGCGCTGGCCGGCGTACGCGCCGACGACCTGGGCGCGCTGCCGCTGGCAGCGCTGATGGCGCGCAACCCCGGCGTCGACTGGCAAGCCGTGGACGACCTGTATTACGGCTGCGCCAACCAGGCCGGCGAAGACAACCGCAACGTCGCGCGCATGGCCGCGCTGCTGGCCGGCCTGCCGGCCGATGTGCCGGCGTCAACCATCAACCGCCTGTGCGGCTCCAGCCTGGACGCGGTCGGCATCGGCGCGCGCGCGGTCAAGTCGGGCGAGGCGCAGCTGATCATCGCGGGCGGCGTGGAAAGCATGACGCGCGCGCCCTTCGTCATGGGCAAGGCCGACAGCGCGTTCTCGCGCGCGGCGAAGATCGAGGACACGACCCTGGGCTGGCGCTTCGTCAACCCGCTGATGAAGGCGAGCCACGGCATCGACACCATGCCCGAGACGGCGGAGAACGTCGCGCAGGAGTTCAACGTGAGCCGCGCCGACCAGGACGCCTTCGCGCTGCGCAGCCAGCAGCGCTGGGCGGCGGCCAATGCGGCCGGCTTCTTCGCCGGCGAGATCGTGCCCGTGACGATCGCGATGAAGAAAGGCGAGTCGCGCCTGTTCGCCGCCGACGAACATCCGCGGCCCGACACCAGCATCGAGATGCTGGCCAAGCTGAAGGGCGTAGTCAGGCCGGACGGCAGCGTCACTGCGGGCAATGCCTCCGGCCTGAACGACGGCGCCTGCGCGCTGCTGATCGCATCGAACGCCGCGGCGGTCCGCCATGGCCTGACGCCGCGCGCCCGCATCGTCGGCATGGCGACGGCCGGCCTGGCGCCGCGCATCATGGGCTTCGGCCCGTCGCCGGCGTCGAAGAAGGTACTGGCCATGACCGGCCTGTCGATCGGGCAGATGGACGTGATCGAACTGAACGAGGCGTTCGCCGCGCAGGGCCTGGCCGTCACGCGCGACCTGGGGCTGGCCGACGACGCCGCGCATGTGAACCCGAACGGCGGCGCGATCGCCATCGGCCACCCGCTGGGCGCATCCGGCGCGCGCCTGGTGGCGACCGCCGTCAACCAGCTGCACCGCAGCGGCGGGCGCTACGCCCTGTGCACCATGTGCATCGGCGTCGGCCAGGGCATCGCCCTGATCATCGAAAGAGTCTGAAGAACTACCCGTAGGGCGGAAGAGCGTAGCGAGATCCGCCGCGCGCCGCCACGAACACCGCACCGAAGGACCGAATATGGTTAAAGTCTACGAAATCAACGGCGTCACCCCGGTGGTCCACCCGACTGCCTACGTGCACCCGTCGGCGGTGCTGATCGGCGACGTCATCATCGGCCCGCGCTGCTATGTGGGCCCGCTCGCGTCGCTGCGTGGCGACTTCGGCCGCCTGATCATGGAGGCAGGCGCGAACCTCCAGGACACCTGCGTCATGCACGGCTTTCCGGGCGAAGACACGGTGGTCGGCGTGGACGGCCACATCGGCCACGGCGCCGTGCTGCACGGCTGCCGCATCGGCCGCAATGCGATGGTCGGCATGAACGCCGTCGTGATGGACAAGGCGGTCGTCGGCGACGAAGCGATCGTCGCCGCCATGAGCTTCGTCAAGGCCGGCATGGTCATCCCGCCGCGCAGCATGGTCATGGGCACGCCGGCGCGCGTGATGCGTGAACTGACCGACGAAGACATCGCCTGGAAGAGCTTCGGCACCAGGCAGTACCACGAGCTGGTGATCCGCTCGCAGCAGACCATGCGCGAAGTCGACGCCCTGGACGAAGTTGAAGCCGATCGCCGGCGCATCGACCTCGGCCCCGAGATGCACGCCCCCAAGAAATAATCGATACGGAGAACACGCCAATGCGTAACGCAACAACCCTGCAAAGCCTGATCGGCGGCCGCTGGCTCGGCCTTGAGCCGTCGGTGCCGCTGCACAGCGCCCTGAACAACGCCCTGATCTACCACACCCACGCCGAGAAGATCGACTTCGACGAAGCCGTGACCTACGCCCGCAAGACCGGCGTGCCGGCCCTGATGGCGCTCGACTTCCAGAAGCGCGCGGCCTGCCTGAAGGCGCTGGCGCTGTACCTGATGGAACGCAAGGAAGAACTGTATGCGGTCTCGCACCTGACCGGCGCCACCCGCCCGGACAGCTGGGTCGACATCGAAGGCGGCATCGGCACCCTGTTCGCCTATGCGAGCATGGGCAGCCGCGAACTGCCCTCGTCGAATGTGCTGCACGAAGGCCCGGCCATGATGCTGGGCAAGAAGGGCGGCTTCGCCGGCACCCACATCCTGGTGCCGCGCGGCGGCCTGGCGGTGCACATCAACGCCTTCAACTTCCCGATCTGGGGCCTGCTCGAAAAGTTCGCGCCGAGCTTCCTGGCCGCGATGCCCTGCATCGGCAAGCCGGCGACCGCGACCAGCTACCTGACCGAAGCCGTGGTGCGCATGATGCACGAATCCGGCCTGCTGCCGGCCGGCAGCCTGCAGCTGGTGATCGGCAGCACCGGCGACCTGCTCGATCGCCTGACCGGCACCGACGCCGTCACCTTCACCGGTTCGGCCGACACCGCCGCCAAGCTGCGCGTCAACAGGAATTTGATCGCCCAATCGGTGCCGTTCACCGCCGAAGCCGACTCGCTCAACTGCGCCATCCTCGGGCCGGACGTGACGCCCGACGACGTCGAGTTCGACCTGTTCGTCAAGGAAGTGGCGCGCGAGATGACCGGCAAGGCCGGCCAGAAGTGCACCGCGATCCGCCGCATCATCGTGCCGAAGCAGCATGCCGAAGCAGTCGGCGAGCGGCTGCGGGAGCGGCTGGCCAGGATCGTCGTCGGCGACCCCTCGGTCGAAGGCGTGCGCATGGGCGCGCTGGCCTCGATCGACCAGCAGCGCGACGTCGGCGAACGGGTCGCCATGCTCGCGCAGGGCAACGAGATCCTGTTCGGCGCGGCGCATGGCTTCAATCCGGTCGGCCAGGGCGTGGCCAACGGCGCCTTCTTCGCGCCGACCTTGCTGCTGTGCCGTGACGCCATGAGCAACGACGCCGTGCACGACGTCGAAGCCTTCGGCCCGGTCAGCACGATGATGACCTACGAGGGCATCGACGAAGCGCTGGCGCTGGCCGCGCGCGGCAAGGGCAGCCTGGTCAGCACCCTGGTGACGAAGGACCCGTCCATCGCCGCGCACGCGGTGCCGCTGGCGGCTGCCCACCACGGGCGCGTGCTGGTGCTGGACCGCGAAGCCTCGGTCGACTCCACCGGCCACGGCTCGCCGCTGCCGCAGCTCAAGCACGGCGGCCCTGGCCGCGCCGGCGGCGGCGAAGAGCTGGGCGGCATCCGCGCGGTGCGCCACTTCCTGCAGCGCGCCGCGGTCCAGGGATCGCCGACGATGCTGGCGGCGATCACCGGCGAATATGTGCGCGGCGCCAAGGTCAACGAGAGCGAGCTGCACCCGTTCCGCAAGTACTTCGAGGACCTGCAGATGGGCGACTCGCTGCTGACGCACCGGCGCACCGTCAGCGAGGCCGACATCGTCGCCTTCGGCGGCATCTCGGGCGACTTCTTCTACATGCACTTCGACGAGATCGCGGCGAAGGATTCGCAGTTCGGCAAGCGCATTGCGCACGGCTACTTCGTGCTGTCGGCGGCGGCGGGGCTGTTCGTGTCGCCCGCGCCGGGACCGGTGCTGGCCAACTATGGCCTGGACAACCTGCGCTTCATCACGCCGGTGGCGATCGGCGACACGATCCGCGCGCGCCTGACCTGCAAGCGCAAGGTCGACCGCAACCGCAGCGACGAAAAAGGCGTGGGGCAAGGCGTGGTGGCGTGGGATGTGCAGGTCACCAACCAGAATGGCGAGCTGGTGGCCAGTTATGACATTTTGACGCTGGTGATGAAGCGGGGCTGAGGTCGCGGACGGAGCTGGTGGGTAAGCGCAGCGCGACCCACCGGCGTCGCCAGCGGCTTACGCCTTCATGAACCCCAGGTTGCGCGCACCGGCATTGTAATTCGCCAGATTCGGCAGCAGCGACAGCAGCTCGCTGTCCGTCACCCCCAGCCACTTGCCCATCGTCGCGGCGAACTGTTCGACCGAGGTGGTGGGCAGCAGGCGGCCCTGGCCCACGTCGTCCGGACCGCCGTTCGCCACCACCGGCGCGGTGCCGTAATAGCGGGCGCCGTTGACGGCGCCGCCCATCATGAAATGCATGCTGCCCCAGCCATGGTCCGAGCCGTTCGCGTTGCCGGTCAGCGTGCGGCCGAAATCCGAGGCGGTGAACGAGGTGACCTGGCTGGCCACGCCCAGCTCCGCCGTCGCCGCGTAGAACGCCGCCATCGCCGCGCCGACCTTCTGCATCAGTACCGGGTGGTCGACCGCGATGCCGTCGTGCGTGTCGAAGCCGCCGAGGGACACGAAGAACACCTGCCGCTTGGCGCCCAGCCTGGGCGCGGACGAGATCATGCGCGCCACCAGCTTGAGCTGGTCGCCCAGCGAGTTCGAGGCGGGGAAGGGCGTTGCCAGCGCGGGCGCCGCGGCCAGCGCCGCCGTCAGGATCTCGTTGGCGTCGATCGAGCGCTTGCTGACGCGGGTGTACTCGTTCTCGAGCAGGTGCGTGCGCGGCTCGCTGATCAGCGCGCGCAGCGCCGCGGAACAGGCGGTGGAGCCGAACAGCGGGCTTTTCAGGCCCGCCAGCGGCACCGAGCCGTTGGTCGACACCTGGTACTGCACCGCCGTTTTACCGGACAGGTAGACCGCATTGCCGGACACGTTCACGCAGGTGAAGGTCGAGTGCGTATTGCCGCTTTCGAACAGGTCGCCGATGCGCCCGCCCCAGCCTGAGGTGGCCCCTTCCGGCGACGACGACTGCCACACCGATTGCTGGTCGTTGTGCGAGAACAGCTTGGGCGGCAGCTTGACCGACTTGTTCGTGTACTGTTGCTTGGTGGTTGGCTGCACCAGCGTGCCGACGTTCAGCATCACGCCGAGCTGGCCGGCGTCGAACAGCGGCAGCAGCGGCGCCAGGTTGGGCGAGAGCGCGTACTGGTGCGCGACGCCCGCCGAGTCGAGCGGGGCCGATTGCGGATTCAACGCCGTCGCCGCGAGGGCGTCGCGCGCGTGGGCGAACGATGGGCGGAACTGCTGGTACAGGGCGTGGCTGGCCGCATCGTAGGGGACCAGGGTGTTCGCATAATCGTTGCCGCCGTAGAGGAACACGCAAACCAGCGCCTTGTAGTCGGTGGCGGTGGCGGCCGACGCTTCGGCCATCGCTGCCAGGTTCAGCGCCCAGGGGGCGGCCACGCCGGCGACCGACAGCGCCGACGCACGTTTGAGGAAGGCGCGGCGCGAGGCGCCGGTGGGATCGTTGTGCATGGCGGCTCCTATTTCTGGACCAGGAATTCGGGCGCGGCCAGCACCAGGGTCAGCGCCGCGTAAATGCGGTTCAGGCGCGCCGTGTCGGTCCCGGAGGGCATCGTATCGAGGCCGCCCCTGATCGTCGCCGCCGTCGCGCTTGAAAGCTGGCCGGCGGCCAGCACCACATTGAGCTCGTCGATCAGCGTTTGCGAGCTGTCGGCCATCGGCATCAGGGCGCTGTAGTCGGCCTTGACGTCGCCGATGCCCTTGCTGACGGCCGTCTGCATGTAATTGACGTAGCCGACCACGGTCGACTCGTTCGTGATCTGGAATTCCGGCGCCACCATGCCGGCCGTGCCGATCGGACTGTTCGGCGGCACGTAGCCGGGCCGGAAGAAATTGAAGACCGAACCCGAACGCACCGGGCTCTGGCCGAGGCGCGTGCCCGGGTCGGAGGTGTTCCCGATGTTCCACGCGCCGCTTGGCGAACTGGCCTTGAACGCGCGCGCCCAGGCCGTGAAGCGCAGCACCGGCTCGCGCAGCTTGCCGAAGGCGGGATCGGCAAGCTGCGCCGCGCCGCGCGCCTCGTCGTCGAGCAGGATCGCCTTGACCACGGCCTTCAGGTTGCCTTTCACGCCGCTGCCGTCGTTGTTGAAGACCGCGCCGATACGGGCGATATATGCCGGCGACGGATTGCTGCAGACCAGGCGCTGGATCAGCTGGCGGCCGATGAAGGGCGCCACGTTCGGATGGGCGAAGATCGTGTCGAGCGCCTTCGTCATGCTGGCCGCGCCGTCGGTGCCTGAGGCGATCGTCGTGCCGAGGAAGGTCTTGGCGCCCGATTCGTGGCGGCTGGCGGTCAGCGCCATCGGGCGCTTCTTGAAGTCGGGCGTATTGGTGTCGCCGCCGGCGAGGTCGTAGTTCCAGCCGGTGAACACGCGCGCCAGGCCGGTGATGTCGTCGAGGGTGTAGGTTTCCTGCGGCGCGCCGCCGGCCAGCTTTTGCGAGCCGTCCGGATTGAGCTGGACCAGGCCGATGGTAAACAGCTGCATCACCTCGCGCGCGTAGTTCTCGTCGGGCATGGCGCCGGTGGCGGCATTGAACTTGACGTTATTGCGGTAGGTGAGGAACTCGCCCATCGGCGCGCTCAGCGAGATCTGCTGCAGCAGGGTGCGGTAATTGCCGAAGGCGTTCGCCTCGAGGATATCCATGTAGGCCGCGGCGGAGAACGACTTCCAGCCCGAGCCGACGAAGCCGGCGACGGCCGCCACGACGATCTCGGACAGGGCGAAGGTGACGCGCTGGCGCAGCGTGTCGGGCGAGGACAGCATCTTGCGCCAGGCCGCGGCATCGGCGCCGGCTTCGCTGTTCTTGTAGTCGATGGCGGCAAAGCCGGCGCCGACCAGCCAATCCCAGCGCGTGCCGGCCGGCGCGAGCGCGAACTGTTCGTCGAGCCAGGCGGCGTAGCCGATCGCCTGCACGCGCGCGATCTCGTCGCGGGTGGCGCCCATCGACGCCTGCGCCAGAAAGCGCGAGGCCTGGATGGCGGTGGGCATGGCGGGAGGTGGTGGCGTCACGGGCGAAGTCACCGGCGGCGGCGCGGTTCCCGGCGCTCCGCCGCCACCGCCGCCGCATGCGCTGAGCAGCGCGCCGGCGGCAAGGACGGCGCTGGTGGAGGGCAGCGCCCCCGTTTCGACAGCAATATCATCCACGCAAGTTGCTTGCGATTCTGCCATTTCAGCACCCGTTAATGTTCCGGAAATCACTCCAGTCTAGATGACTCAAGGAAACGGACCAACAGGCTATTTGTAAGATTTTGTGATTCCTCAGGCAAATTCGCAGCAAACCGGGGTCAGACCTCAATTCAGTGGTGAATTGAGGTCTGGCCCCGGTGTGGGGAAAGTGACGCTTTTTGGCAACAATTTATCAGGGATCAGGCAAACTCGGCGAACGGGTCGTCGATGCTGCGGGCCGGTTCGGTGAACCACTTCGGCCCGCTCTCGGTCATGTAGAAATGGTCTTCGTGGCGGATGCCGAATTCGCCCGGGATGCAGATCATCGGCTCGTTCGAGAAGCACATGCCCACGTCCAGCGGCGTGCTGTCGCTGCCGACCAGGTAGGGCCATTCGTGGATGTCCATGCCGATGCCGTGCCCGGTCCGGTGCGGCAAGCCTGGCAGCTTGTAGCCGGGGCCGAAGCCGTTCGCCTCGAGCGAGCGCCGCGCCGCCGCATCGACCTCGCGGCACGGCACGCCCAGCTGCGCCGCTTCGAACGCGGCCTGCTGCGCCGCCTTTTCGGCGTTCCACACGCTGCGCTGGCGCTCTGTCGCCTCGCCGTACACGTAGGTGCGCGTGATGTCCGAGATGTAGCCCTTGACCTGGCAGCCGGTGTCGATCAGCACCACGTCGCCGCGCTTCAGGGTCTGCACGTAGCTCACGCCATGCGGGTAGGCGCTCGCCTCGCCGAACAGCACGATGCAGAAGTACGACCCGGGCGCGCCCACCTTGCGGTGCGCCTGGGCGATGAAGTCGGCCACTTCGACCGTGCTGATCCCTTCATGCAGCACGCTCGCGGCAGCCTTGTGCACTTCGAGCGTCATGTCCTTCACGCGCTGCATCAGCGCGATCTCGTTCTTCGATTTGCGGGTGCGGCAATGCGCCGTCACCGGCCCGGCGTTTTCCAGCGCGTAGCCGGCAGCCACCGCGCGGATGCCGTCGGCGATGAAGAAGGCGGCGCTTTCGCAGATGCCGATCCGCGGCGGCTGCGCGCCATCCGTGCGGATGCCCATCCGCGCCAGCACGTCGATGAACAGCCGGTACGGGCTTTCGTGCTCTTCCCAGCAGTTGACCGCGCCGTCGACCAGCATGAAGTCCTTCAGCGTGCTTTCCTCGAACGCCGGGGCGATGTATTCGAGCGCGCCGGACGCCGGCAGGATCGCGCCGACCATCCGTTCGCTGGCATACCACTTGGTGCCGGTGAAGTAGTGCAGGTTGGTGCCCGCGTTCAGGTACACCGCGGCGACGCCGCGCTCGCGCATGAAGGCTTGCGCCCTGGCGATCCGCTCACGGTGCTCCGCTTCGCCGATCGCCACCATCGAACCCGTCATGTCCGCCAGCCCTGCCAGCGCTTCCTCGTATGTCTTGCCGCCTATGCCCATGTGTGTTTACTTCTTTTCTTTGTCCTTGGCTTCCTCGGTGTCGCTCGAGAAGTCCAGTTGCGGGGTCTGGTCGTCCTCCCCCTTTTTTTCTTCGGAGGCGGGCAGTTCCAGTTCGGTCGGGGCCTCGATCTTCAGCTCCAGCTGCTCCGTCATGTCGACCTTCTTTTCGATCGATACAAGGTGCGGGAAGGCGATGATCAGGCCCACCATGATCACCTGGATGACCACAAACGGTATTGCACCCCAATAGATGTCGGATGTCTTGACTTCTTTCGGCGCCACCGAGCGCAAATAGAACAAAGCAAAGCCGAACGGGGGATGCATGAACGAGGTCTGCATGTTCACCCCGAGCAGCACGCCGAACCAGATCAGGTCGATCCCCAGCTTGCTCGCGACCGGCCCCACCAGCGGCACCAGGATGAAGGCCAGCTCGAAGAAGTCGAGGAAGAAGGCCAGTACGAAGAACATCACGTTGACGACGATCAGGAAGCCGGTGGTGCCGCCCGGCAGGCCGGTCAGCAGGTGCTCGACCCACAGGTCGCCGTTCACGCCGCGGAACACCAGCGCGAACACGGTCGAACCGATCAGGATGAACATGACGAAGCAGGCCAGCCGGGTGGTCGAGTTCATGGCCTGGCTCAGCAGGCTCCACGACAGGCGGCGGTTGATCAGGGCCAGGATGATGGCGCCCAGCGCGCCCATGCCGCCGCCTTCGGTCGGGGTGGCCATGCCGATGAAGATCGTACCCAGCACCAGGAAGATCAGCGCCAGCGGGGGGACCAGCACGAACACGACCTTCTCGGCCATGCGCGAGAGCAGGCCCAGTTTCAGGTAGCGGTTGGCCAGCGCCAGCGCGAACGCGGACAGGATGCCGGCCGCCGCCGAGTAGATGCCCAGTTCGTCCCCCTTGAGCTGCGGGTGGCTCGGGCCGTACAGCGCGGCAAAGCCGAACGACAGCGCCACGCTGGCCGCCACCAGCACCAGCAGCGAACGGGCGCCGCTGTCGCCGTTCGGCTGGCGCAGGTTGCGCGCGTCGAGCGGCAGCGCCGGTACCCGGTCCGGCTTGAAGATCGACAGCGCCAGCACGTAGCCGGCGTACATCGCGGTCAGGATCAGGCCGGGGAAGAAGGCGGCCTTGTACATGTCGCCCACCGAGCGGCCCAGCTGGTCGGCCATCACGATCAGCACCAGCGACGGCGGGATGATCTGGGCCAGCGTGCCGGAGGCGGCGATGACGCCGGTCGCGATCCGCTTGTCGTAGCCGTAGCGCAGCATCAGCGGCAGCGAGATCAGGCCCATCGAGATGACCGAGGCGGCCACCACGCCGGTGGTCGCGGCCAGCAGCGCGCCGACGAAGATGACGGCGTAGGCCAGGCCGCCGCGGATCGGCCCGAACAGCTGGCCGATGGTGTCGAGCAGGTCCTCCGCCATCCCCGACCTTTCCAGGATCAGTCCCATCAGCGTGAAGAAGGGGATCGCCAGCAGGTTTTCGCTGGCCATGATGCCGAAGATCCGGTTCGGCAGCGCCTGCAGCAGCTCGGGCTTGAGCAGCCCCAGTTCGATGCCCACCAGGCCGAAGAACAGGCCGTTGGCGGCCAGCGAAAACGCCACCGGGAAGCCCGATAGCAGGAAGATGACCAGCGCCCCGAACATGATCGGGGCGATATTCGCGATGATGAATTGTTCCATGTGTCCCTGTCCGTCTTATTTGTGTTGACCGAGCTGTCAGTCGATCTTGTTGGCGGCCTTGATGGCGTCGATCTCTTCCTGCGGGTTGGTCACGTGCCTGGCGATCTCGTGCTCGCCGATGCGGCCATTCAGGAAGGCGATGCGCTTGATGATTTCGGAGATCCCCTGCAGCACCAGCAGCGCGAAGCCGAGCGGCACCAGCAGCTTGGCCGGCCACACGATCAGGCCGCCCGCATTGCTCGACATCTCCTGGCTCCGGATCGACACTTGCGCGAACGGGATCCCATACCACAGGATCAGCAGGCACACCGGCAGCAGGAACAGCGCATAGCCGAACAGGTCGATCCACACCTGGGTGCGGCGCGAGAAACGCCCGACGACGACGTCGATCCGCACATGCTCGTCGCGCTTGAGGGTATACGCCGAGGCCAGCATGAACATGGCCGCGTACAGGTACCACTGGATTTCGAGCCAGGCGTTGGAGCTGGTATTGAAGGTGTAGCGGACCAGCGCATTGCCGGCGCAGATCAGCACCGCCGCCAGCAGTGCCCAGCTGACGACGCCGGCGATCTTCTCGTTGAGGCCATCGATGAGGCGCGATAGGGTGATGAACATCGGGGTTGTCTCCTCTATTTTTCATGACGGGCAGGCGGCGCGCGGCCGCCCGCCTCAGCCGGCCAGCTGCTTGCGCACGCGGGCGATCGCGGCGCGCACCTGGTTCGGCGCGGTGCCGCCCACGTGGTCGCGCGCGGCCACCGAGCCTTCCAGCGTCAGCACGGCGAACACGTCGTCCTCGATCAGCGGCGAGAACTGGCGCAGCTGCTCGAGCGACATTTCGGACAGGTCGCAGCGGGCGTCGTCGCAGGCGCGCACGGCGCGCGCCACGGCTTCGTGGGCGTCGCGGAACGGCAGGCCGCGCTTGACCAGGTAGTCGGCCAGGTCGGTCGCGGTGGCGTAGCCCTGCAGCGCGGCGGCGCGCATCGCGTCCGGCTTGACACTGATGCCGCCGGCCATGTCGGCGAAGATGCGCAGCGTGTCGACCACGGTGTCGACGGTGTCGAACAGCGGTTCCTTGTCTTCCTGGTTGTCCTTGTTGTAGGCCAGCGGCTGGCCCTTCATCAGTACCAGCAGGCCGTTCAGGTGGCCGTAGACGCGGCCGGTCTTGCCGCGCGCCAGTTCCGGCACGTCCGGGTTCTTCTTCTGCGGCATGATCGACGAGCCGGTGCAGAAGCGGTCGGCGATGTCGATGAAGCCGATACGCGGGCTCATCCAGATGATCAGCTCTTCCGACATGCGCGAAATGTGCGTCATGATCAGCGCGCTGGCGGCGCAGAATTCGATCGCGAAGTCGCGGTCGGACACGGCGTCGAGCGAGTTGTGGCACACGTCGTCGAAGCCCAGCGTCCTGGCCACGCGCAGGCGGTCGATCGGGAAGGTGGTGCCGGCCAGCGCGGCCGCGCCCAGCGGCAGGCGGTTGACGCGCTTGCGGGCGTCGGCCATGCGCTCGACGTCGCGCCCGAACATTTCGACATAGGCCAGCATGTGGTGGCCGAAGGTGATCGGCTGCGCCACCTGCATGTGGGTGAAGCCCGGCATGATGGTGCCGGCATGCTTGTCGGCCAGGTCGGTCAGGGCGGCGCGCAGGGCATTGAGCAGCGCCGTGATGTCGTCGATCGCGGCGCGCACGTACAGGCGGATGTCGGTCGCGACCTGGTCGTTGCGCGAACGGCCGGTGTGCAGGCGCTTGCCGGCGTCGCCCACCAGTTCGGTCAGGCGTTTTTCGATGTTCAGGTGGACGTCTTCGAGGTCGAGCAGCCATTCGAAGCTGCCGGCCTCGATTTCGCCCTTGATCTGGGCCATGCCGCGTTCGATCTCGGCGCGGTCGGCCGCGCTGATGATACCCTGGGCGGCCAGCATTTCGGCGTGCGCCAGCGAACCCTGGATGTCGAACAGGGCCAGGCGTTTATCGAAAAAGACGGATGCGGTATAGCGTTTGACGAGGTCGGAGACAGGTTCGGAGAAGCGGGCCGACCAGGCCTCGCCTTTTTGGGAGAGTTGTGCAGTCATTGTCAGGGTTCCGGTTGATTTACCTGATTATAAACAAACCCTCATTTTTAGGATGACAATGGGCCCCAAATGACCGATTATCTGGCACTTCTGCCAATACTGACGACCCGGAACCCCCTTATGCGACTCTCGTACGCGGTTTTGCTGACGCTTGCCCTGCCATTGTCCGGCTGCCTGATCGTGCACGAGCCGCGCGCCACGCCGGCGCCGGCCGCCGTGCCGGCCGCGGCCGCCCCGCTGCGCCCGGCGCGCCCGGCCGACGTGGCCTCGCCCGAGGCGATCGTCGCCGCCCTGTACGCGACCATCTCCGGCGCCGCCGGCCAGCCGCGCGACTGGGACCGCATGCATTCCCTGTTCGCCCCCGAGGGCAGGATGGCGGCGATCGGCCCGCGCCCGGGCGCGATGTTCGGCGCCCGCACCATGAGCGTGGACGACTACATCGCCCGCAGCGCCAGGCCGTTCGCCGAAAGCGGCTTCTACGAGACCGAGCTGGCGTCCACCAGCGAGCGTTTCGGCCAGCTGGTGCACGTGTTTTCCAGCTACGAGGCGCGCCACGCGCCGTCCGATGCGAAGCCGTTCGCGCGCGGCGTGAACAGCATCCAGCTGTTCCACGACGGGTCGCGCTGGTGGATCCAGAGCGTGCTGTGGCGCGCCGAGGACGAGCAGCTGGCGCTCCCGGAGCGCTACCTGCGCACCCGCTGACGAAGCAGGCGACCCAGGCCGCGTTTCAACGGTAAAATGGCTCTTTTTAGCCCTGACGCGAACCGCCATGTCATCCTTGCAGCCCAGCTTCCAGATCTCGACCGATCGTTCGCAGCTTGATGTTCCCCTGATCTACCGCTTCCTCAGCGAGCAATCGAGCTGGGCGATCGGAATCCCGCGCGCGGTGGTCGACCGCGCGATCGACAATTCGCTGTGCTTCGGCGGCTATCTCGAGGGCCGCCAGATCGCGTTCGCGCGCGTCATCAGCGACTACGCCACCTTCGCCAACCTGGTCGATGTGTTCGTGCTGCCCGAGTACCGCGGCCGCGGCTACGCGCACCAGCTGATGGAGGCGGTGATCGCCCATCCCAGCCTGCAGGGCCTGCGCCGCTTCACGCTGGCCACCAGCGACGCCCACGGCCTGTACGAAGAGTACGGCTTCACCGCCCCGCAGCGCCCGCAATCGCTGATGGAGCGCTATTTCCCGAATATTTACGTCAGCTGATCACTTGACGTCAGCTGATCACTTGACGTCGGCTGATCACTTGACGTCGGCTGATCACTTGACGTCGGCTGATAACTTGACAAGTGTTCAATGTGGCACGGGGACCTTGCCGGCGGCGTCTTACTGGCCCAGCAGCTTGCCGCTGCGGAAGGCGACCGCCCCGGCGATCTTCGCGACGTTCATGCCGCGCAACAGGTGGCGGTGGGCGGTGCGGGCGAAGAACACGCCGGCCACGCTGCTGCACAGCCGGGTGGTGCGGCCGCTGACCGGGTCGATCAGGTCGGCGATGGCGTCGCCAGCGGCGACCTGCTCGCCCAGCGCCTTGACGAACACCAGCACGCCGGCGTGCGGGGCGACGATCGGCTCGACGCCTTCGAGCGGCGTCGGCGCGCACAGCGGCGCCGGCAGCGCGGCGCGCGGCTGCTCGATCACGCCTTCGTGGGCAAGGAAGGCGAGCAGCGCGCGCGCGTCCCGTTCGGCATCCTGGTAGTTCACGTCCATCTCGCCGCGCAGCTCCACCGTCACCGACAGGCAGGCCGCCGGCAGCGGCGTGGCGGGGCCGAAGTGCGCGGCCAGGTCCCACCACAGGCGCGAGCAGGCTTCGTCGAACGGTTCCTCGCCCGCCTCGAGCGCCAGCAGCAGCGCGCGCGATCCGAGCAGCGCCGCCAGCGGCATCGCCGCTTCGGCCAGCGGGGTGCCGGCGTACATGTGCAGCACCGCCTCGTTGTCGCAATGGAGATCGAGCACGATGTCGGCGTCGATCGCCATCCCCAGCAGGACCTTCTTGAGCGCCTCGGCGTCGGTGCCGGGGCGCCAGCTGGCGACCGCGCCGCGCGCATGCGCGCGCACCAGGGCCACGTTGGCCGCCGCATCCGCGCCGAGGCGGCCGGCGAGCGAGCGTTTCAGGTCGCCGGCCACGTGCTTGCAGGCGCGGTTGAAATTGGTGCCGGTCGACAGGTCGAAGCGGCCGAACGGCGTGCCGTGGATCGCCTGCGCCAGCCCGATCGGATTGGCCGCCGGGACCAGCACGATTTCGCCGCGCAGCTTGCCGGCCGCCTCCAGCGCCAGCAGTTCGCTGCGCAGGAACTGCGACACCAGCATGCCCGGCACTTCGTCGGCATGCAGCGCCGCCTGGATGTAGGCCTTCCTGCCGGCGCCGGCGAGGCCGAAATGGAAGCTGGTCAGCTGGTAGGCGGTGCTGCTGTCCTGCATCGAGATCAGGTGGGTTTGCGCTTGCATGGGCGTGCCTGGCGAAGTGGTGGGTGATCGATTATGGCCCATCGATTTCGCAGAGTAAATGCCGGGCCCGTGCTTGCGCCCCAGCAAACCGCCGCGGCCGCACGCGGGTATGCTCGATGTGCCAATTGTCGCGCCATCGATCGCACGGCAGGCGTATGATTTCCATGCAGCTTATGATTTGACGGCAACAACAAAAGAGGTGCACATGCTCACTACCGCGTACCGCCTGGCGCTGCTGCTGCTGCTGCTGGCGGGCGCGGCGCATGCCGCCAGCGCGGACGCGCCGAAAGGCTCGCTCGTGATCATCGGCGGCGCGCTGCGCGGCGATAACGCGCCCGTCTGGGCGCGCATCGTGCAGCTGGCCGGCGGCAAGGGCGCCCGCATCGCCGTGTTCGCGTCGGCGGCGGCGCGGCCCGAACGGGCAGGCCAGAGCAATGCCGAACGCCTGCAATGGTACGGGGCCGACGCCTTCGTGGTGCCGGTCGCCGTCAAGCTGGCCGGGGTCGACTACATGGCCGCGGCCGACGATCCGGCGCTGGCGGCCCAGGTGCGCAGCGCCGGCGGCGCCTACTTCGCCGGCGGCGACCAGGGCCGCATCACGCAGGCGCTGCGCCGCCCGGACGGCAGCAATACCCTGGTGCTCGATGCGCTGTGGGAGATGTACCGGCGCGGCGGCGTCATCGCCGGCACCAGCGCCGGCGCCGCCATCATGAGCAGCACCATGTTCTACGAAGCCAGGCCGGTGCTGGCCACCCTCAAGCTGGGCGTGACCGAGGGCCGCGAGATCGCGCCCGGCCTCGGCTTCATCGGCGACGACGTGTTCATCGACCAGCACCTGCTGGTGCGCGGGCGCTTCGCGCGCATGCTGCCGGCCATGCTCAAGAAGGGCTACAAGCTGGGGCTGGGGATCGACGAGAACACCGCGATGGTGGTCAATGCGCGGCGCGAGGTCGAGGTGGTCGGCTACAAGGGGGCGGTGCTGCTCGACCTGTCGGCCGCGCGCAGCGAGCCGGGTATCTTCAACGTCAGCAATGTGCGCATCAGCTATCTCGACAACGGCGACCGCTTCAACCTGGTGAGCGGCCTGTTCACGCCGTCGCCGGACAAGGCCGAGGGCAGGATCGACCCGGCCAAGCCCTACTACACCGGCACCCTGTTCAATGCCGATATCCTGGGCAATACCGCCGTCGTCGACCTGATGTCGAAGCTGGTCGACAGCGACCAGGCCGAGGCGATCGGCGTGGCCATGGGCCACCAGGGCGAGACCCAGCCCGACCTCGGCTTCGAGTTCCGCTTCACCCGCACCCGCGAGAGCGCCGGCTATGCGTCGGCCACGTCGGAGGCTTACTCGGTGCACCGGCTGCGGCTCGATATCCGCCCGATTCAGCTGAACCAGCCGCTCTACCAGTACAAATAGCGCTATAAATGGCAGGCGCGGCGGGATTACAATGTTAATCCCATGCCCGCAAGGATTGCCATGTCCGTTTCCAGTATCGTCTCCCGCATCGCAGCATTCGCCTGCGCCTTCGCCTGCGCCGCGCTGCCGGCGGCCGCGCAGGCCCCGGCCACCGTCCGCGTCGACTACCACCACAGCGGCAACGCCCTGTCCGACCAGTACGCGCTCGAGCGCGTCGTCATCGAGCCGCTGCCGTGGCCGGGCGACCTGTCGCAGTCGATCGACGACACCGACCGCGGCCAGAACAAGGTCGAGGTGGTGGACGCCGTCAGCGGCGACCTGCTGTATTCGCGCGGCTTCTCGACCATCTTCGGCGAGTGGCGCACGACCGAGGAGGCGAACCGCCTGAGCCGCGCCTTCCAGGAGTCGGTGCGCTTCCCCCAGTTCGCCAGGCCGGTCAAGGTGCGCATCCTCAGGCGCGACGAGCGCAACCTGTTCTCGGTGGTGTGGAGCGTCGACGTCGACCCCAATGCGCAGGACGTGGTGCGGGTGCAGACCGCGGCGCCGGCCAGGCCGATCCCGATCCGCGTAAACGGCCCGTCGCCGCAGAAAGTCGACCTGCTGGTCATGGGCGACGGCTACACCGCGGCCGAGATGGGCAAGTTCGAGGCCGACGTGCGGCGCCTGGCCGACCACCTGTTCACGGTGTCGCCGTTCAAGGAGCGCGCCAGGGACTTCAATGTGTGGGCGCTGGCGGTGCCGACCGCGGCCTCGGGCGTGTCGCGCCCGTCGACCGGCGTGCACACGGCGTCGCCGCTGGGCACGCGCTACGACATCTTCGGCAGCGAGCGCTATGTGCTGACGCTGGACAACCGCGCGCTGCGCGAGATCGCCCAGCACGCGCCCTACGAGTTCATCGAAATCCTGGTCAACAACGACACTTACGGCGGGGGCGGCATCTTCGGCCAGTTCAGCACCGCGGCGGCCGGCAACGACTGGGCCAACTACCTGTTCGTGCACGAGTTCGGCCACCATTTCGCCGGCCTGGCCGACGAGTACTACACCTCGCCGGTGGCCTATGCCTCGTCCAGCGCGCGCATGGAGCCGTGGGAGCCGAACGTGACGGCGCTGCGCGACCCGGCCCGGCTGAAATGGAAGTCCAAGGTCAAGGCCGGCACGCCGCTGCCGACGCCGTGGCCGAAGGCCGAGTACGAAACGGCGTCGCGCGCCTACCAGAAAAAGCGCGCCGAACTGCGCGCGGCCAAGCGCCCGGAGGCGGAAATGAGCGCCCTGTTCAAGGAAGACCTGGCGGCCTCCGCCAAACTGTTCGCCGGCGCCAGGCACCGGCACGACATCGGCGCCTTCGAGGGCGCCAACTACGAGGCCACCGGCTACTATCGTTCCGAACAGCAATGCCTGATGTTCGACCGAAGTGAAAGATTCTGTAACGTGTGCAGGGACGCGGTGGCTGCCATCATCGACTTGTATTCCCGTCCAGTCATGAAGAAGTAGGCGCGGCCGCGCAAGGGCGGGTGCGATGGCAGGGAACGCAAGCGCGTCCCTTTTTTTCGTGTTTACCGTTGCATGCATATGCGTGCGCCACCGCACAGACCAACCCAGCAGCTGGCCATATTCTGGTTCCGTTCCTTGACGAAATGTAATGTCGAGAACGCTTAGATGGCGATCCGAATCGTCACGCAACCCCTCCATTTACCCAAAGGAATGACCCATGAACAAACTGCTCGCAACCCTGATCGCCGGCCTGTTCGCCGTGTCGGCCTACGCACAAACGACCCCGGCCACCCCGGCCACGCCAGCGACCCCTGCGGTCCAGAAGGCCCAGGCGGAAGGCCAGAAGGATATCGCCAAGGCGGAAGCGAAGGAAGCCAAGACTGTGGCCAAGGCGGATGAAAAGGCCACCAAGGCCGCAGCCGACGCCAGCGAGAAAAAGGCCAAGGCGCATTCGAAGGCAGTCAAGAAGGCCGCCGACGCGAATGCCGATGTCGCCAAGGCTGATCCGGAAGACAAGATGAAGGCCGAAGCCAAGGCCGAGAAAAAAGTCGCCGACGCCAACCTGACGGCCGAGAAAAAAATGATCAAGGCCGATGCGAAGGCCGAGAAGGCCGCCGTCGAAGCGGGCGCCGACAAGGCGGTCGCCAAGGCCAAGACCGAAGAGAAGAAGGCGGAAGTCGCGGCCGATGTCAAGAAAGCGGCGACCAAGTAAACGGCGACTGAAATCCACGGTAGTAACCGAAGTCGTCCCTGCGAAGGCAGGGACGACGTTGGTTTGTGTGTCTTGAAATTCGCATTCACGACGTCGGTCTCGATGCCGTTCGTCTTTTTATCGCGCGCCGATGTCCTTGCTGTGCACGGCCCCGTCGCGGTCGATGGCGAGGTAGGCCAGCCCGGACTGTTCGAGGAAGGCCAGGCCGTCCGCCTCCATCAGCATCGCGATCGTCGCATAGCTGCCCGCCGCGATCGCCACCGGCGCCAGCACGCTGACCGAGCGCCAGTGCGAGACCGGCATGCCGCTGCGCGGATCGAGGATGTGGCAGTAGCGCTTGCCGTCGCATTCGAAGAAGCGCTCATAGTCGCCGCTGGTCGCCAGCCCGCCGGACGCCACCGGGATCGTGGCCGCCAGCGCCAGCCGATCGCGCGGGTCCTGGATGCCGATCATCCACGGCTGCCCATCGGCCTGCGGGCCGATCACGTGCAGGTCGCCGCCCAGGTTGACGTAGCCGTGCCTGACCCCCTGCGCCACCAGCAGCGATGCCGCCCGGTCGGCCGCATACTCCTTGCCGAAGCCGCCGAAATCGATTTCCATGCCTGCTTGCGGCAGGCGCATCGTGTGCTGTTCGAGGGCCGCCTTGTGCCAGCCGACCAGCCCGAGCAGGGGCGCCAGCGCCTGCGCAGCCGGCACCTCGGCCCTGCGGAAATCCCAGGCGCGGCGCAGCACGCCGGAGGTGATGTCGAACAGGCCGCCGCTGCTCTGGTACAGCGTGCCGGCGTACGCCAGCAGCGCCTCGGTCTCGGGGTCGAGCGGCACCGCCGCGGCGCCGGCCTGGGCGTTGATGCGCGATACGATGCTGTCGGGCCGGTAGCGCGACCAGGCCGCCTCGATCCGGCGCACCTCGTCGATGGCCGGCCGCGCCAGCGCCTCGGCCTCGGCCAGGCTGCCTGCCGCGAGCCGCACTTCGCAGTCGCTCGCCATCGCATCGAAGCCGATGCTGTAGCTGGACGGCGCGCCTACCATGTGCGCGTCAGGCCCACCTGCAGGCTGCGCGCCTCGAACGGCATCAGGCTCGGACTGCCGCCGCCGAACTGGCGCCAGCTCGAGCGCTGCCGGTACTCCTCCCACTTGAAGTCGAGCGAAGTATGTTTGCCGAGCTGGCGCACCACCTTGATGCCGAGCGTGACGGCGCCGAAGGCGGACAGGCGCTGGTCGGCCGTCATGTCGCGCGGCTGGTCGAACGAGAAGCCGGGCGGGAAGGGCGGCCCGAAGCGCGTGTCATACACAGGATCGAAGTAGAAGCTCGCCGCCGACTGGGTGTACAGGCGCAGCGAGGGAATCACGGTCCAGGCGCCCAGCGGCTGCACGTATTCGCCCGCCAGCGTATGCGAGCGGATCGCGTAGCTGTCGTTCGTGTAGCGGTAGCTCAGGCGGCTGGTCGCGCCGCGCTCGGCCAGGTGGTGGTTCCAGCGCAGCAGCACGCTGTCCTGGTCGCGCTCGCGCGGACGCACGTCGACGAATTTGTACGGATGCGAAAAATAGCCGCGCCCGCGCACATGGGTCAGCACCGCCTGCACGATGTCGCGCGGGGTCAGCACCTGCGTCACGCCGGCCATCAGGTCGACCGTGCGCTTGCGTTCGTTGACGACGGCTTTGTTGACCGAATCGATGCGGTCGCGCGCGAGGCCGGCGCCGAATTGCCAGGTGGTGTTGTTGTCGTCCGAGGAGAAGGTCGCCTGCACCGAGCCGAAACGGGAGTCATAGTCATGCTCGTCCGAAGTGCCGAGCGCCACGGTGACGCTGGCGCGCGCCAGGTAGCGCGTCAGCGAGGCGTCGACGCCGGTGCGCTTTTCGCGGAAGCGCGAAGCGCCCGACAGCGCCGTGTGGTAGCGCGGCGAAGCGCCCGACACCGCGTCCGACACGACGCCGGCGCGCAGCGCCCACTGGCCGGCGATCGGCACCAGCAATTCGAGCGCCGGCGAATGCACGCCCACGCGTTTGAGGTTGTCCTGGCGCTCCTGGTAGTCGAGGTACTTGACGCTGATGCTGCCCTGTTCCGGCGCGGTTTCGGCCTGCGCCACGCCGGGCAGGGCCAGCGCCGCCAGCAGGATCGCGCCTGGCTTGATCGTGCCTGGCTTAATTACATCCACAGCCACCTCCGCCCACGCCGGCGCCGCCCGCGGCGCCTTCCTTGCTGCTATAGGTATGCTCGGCGAACTTGGTGTCGAGGCGGTCGGTCTCGAAGCTCATCGCCGGCTTGGCCAGCATGCCTTTTTCCCATGGCTGCACGGGGGGCAGGGCGCACCCCGCCAGGGCCAGTACGGCGCATGCCGTCATTATTCGTCGCATCGGATGCCTTTCAGTTGGATTTGGCCAGGGCCGTCTTGATGCCGGCATCGACGGCGCGCGCCGTCTCGTCGTTGAAGCCGGCGTGTACATGCAACACCTTGCCGTCGGGGCCGATCAGCACGCTGCTGGGCATGCCCTTGATCGCGTACTGGCGCGCCACGCTCCCCTGCGGGTCGTAGGCGACGACGAAGTCGGCCGGGTTTTCGGCCAGGAAGCGCAGCGCATCGCCGCGCACGGCGTCGACGTTGACCGCCAGCACCTGCAGGCCGGCCGGCCCGTAGCGCTTCTGCAGCTCGCCCATCCACGGGAAGGAGCGCTTGCACGGGCCGCACCAGGAGGCCCAGAAGTCGAGATAGACGTATTTGCCCTTGTAGGCGGCCAGGCTGACGGTCCCGCTGCGCCCTTCGAGCGAAAAGGCGGGGGCCTGGCTGCCCGGCGCGGCGGCATCGGCCGGGGCGGCGGCCGCCGCCAGCAGCGCCGCGCACAGGGCGGCGGCGGCAAGGGGCGGGGAAAACTTGGCAAAACGAATCATGGCGGTCCCGGATTGGTGGTTGTTAGCCGTGAATGCATGATAGAGCACAAAAGGTTCGCGGGAATCGGCAAAAAAAAGTAGGATAGGCGATGAACCTTTTTCCGCTTTACTGGTATAAACGGGGAAACAGGGAGTGTCGCAATGCAAGAGCGCAGGAAGGAAGCTGCCCGCCGCGACGGTCGCGCGCAGGCGGGCGAAGCCAATGAAGTCCGGCTGATCGCGTCGATCGAGTCGGGGAACAAGCTCGCCTTCAACCAGCTGTACCGCGCCTATTTCCCGCGCCTGGCGCGCTTCCTGGACCGCATGACACGCAATCCGGCGCTGATCGAGGAGATCATCAACGACACCATGCTGGTGGTCTGGCAGCGCGCCTCGACCTTCAACCACAGTTCCAAGGTGTCGACCTGGATTTTCGCGATCGCCTACCGCAAGGCGCTCAAGGGCATCCGCGACCTGGACGAACCGGTCGACTCGGATTTCGAGGACAGCGCGGGCGACTCCGCCTATGAGCCGGAAATCGCGCTGTCGGCGCAGCAGCTGCAGTACATCGTGGCGCAGGCGCTCGATGCGCTGCCGGCGCTGCAGCGCACCGTCGTCAACCTGGCCTACTACCATGGCATGGGCTACGAGGAGATCGCCGCCATCATGGATTGTCCGGTCAACACCGTAAAAACGCGCATGTTCAATGCGCGCTCCCGGCTCAGGATCATGCTGGCCGGTCAACTGGAGCAAAGCTGATGAACGCCCATATCTTCGAACTCGATTCCTCGATCCACCAGAAGGTCCAGAAGCTGCTGCCATGGGCAGTGCTGGACAAGCTGCCGGAAGACGAGCAGGCCATGGTGAGCGAACACGTGGCCGTCTGCGCGCAGTGCCGCGAGGAGCTGGACTGGCAGCGCCAGCTGCAGGCGGTGCAGCCGGCGGCCGGCGCCACGCCCGACATGGAGGGGGCGCTGGCGCGCCTGACCCTGCGCCTGGACGAATTCAAGCCGGTGGCCAACCAGGCGCGCTGGATGCGCTGGGCGATGGCGGCCCAGCTGCTGGTGATCGCCGGCCTGGGCGCGGGACTGGCGGCGCAGTCGATGCGCGAGCCGCAGGCGTACCGCCTGCTGGGCGCGGTGCCGGCCGCCAGCACCGCCGAAGCGCACCTGGTCGTCGTATTCCAGCCGGGCGCCACCGAAGGGCAGATGCGCCAGGCGCTCAAGGCCAGCGACGCCCGCGTGGCCGACGGCCCGACCGAAGCGAATGCCTGGCTGCTGCGCGTTCCGGCCGCCTCGCAGCAGGCGGCGCTGGCGGCGCTGCGCGCGAACGGCGCGGTGCAGATGGCCGAGCCGCTGCAGACCGGCGGCGAGAAATGACCCTGATGACAACGATGAAACAGCTGGCGCGCGCCGGCCTGCTGCTGGCGCTGGCCTGGGCGGCGCCGTCGCGCGCGGCCGACCCCGAGCCGGCGGCGCCGGCCGCGGCCCAGGTGCTGGTGATGCTGCAGGTGCCGGCGCCGCACTTCCAGCCCGGCGCCGGCTACAGCGGCGCCTACCGCGGCGCCAGCGGCAGCGCCGCGCGCCGGCGCCTGGCGCAGTCGCTGGCCGCCGCGCACGGACTGTCCCTGGTGTCGGACTGGCCGATGCCGGTGCTCGGCATCGAATGCTACGTGATGGCGCTGCCCTCGGGCGCCGAAGCGGCCCGGGTCGCCGCGCTGCTGGAGGCCGACAAGCGGGTCGCGTGGGCGCAGCCGGTGGCGGCCTTCCGCTCGCTGGCCAGCGGCGATCCGCTATACCCGGCGCAGCCGGGCGCGGCCCGCTGGAAGCTCGACACGCTGCACCGCACCGCGACCGGACGGTCGGTGACGGTCGCCGTGATCGACAGCGGGATCGACGAGCAGCATCCCGACCTGGCGGGGCAGGTGCTGCACCGCCAGAACTTCATCGACAACAGCGCCTATGCGGGCGAAGCGCACGGCACCGCGGTGGCCGGCATCATCGCCGCGCGCGCCGGCAACGGCATCGGCATCCGCGGCGTGGCGCCGCAGGCGCGCCTGCTGGCGCTGCGTGCCTGCCGCGAAACGAACGGCCAGGCCGGCGCCCAGTGCGACAGCTTCAGCCTGGGCAAGGCGCTCAACTTCGCGATCATGCGCGAACCCAAGGTGATCAACCTGAGCCTGACCGGTCCGCCCGACCGCCTGCTCCAGCGCCTGCTCGACGTGGCGCTGCTGCGCGGGATCGCGGTGGTCGGCGCGGCCGATCCGGCGCTGGCCGACGGCGGCTTCCCGGCTTCGTGGCCCGGCGTATTCTCGGTCGGCGGCGACGCCGCCCCCGGCCGCGACATTCCCTCGACCCTGCCCGGGGCGCGCTACGGCATGGTGTCCGGTTCCTCGTATGCGTCGGCCCATGTCAGCGGGCTGCTGGCGCTGCTCGACGAACTGCGCCCGCGCGCCACGCCGCCGCAACTGCAAGCCTACCTGCGCAGCAGCCCGGCCGCACCGATCGACGCCTGCGCGGCGCTGGCGCGCGCCTCGGGCGACTGCGTGTGCTCGTGCCCGGTGCCGGCGCTCGTCCAGGCGGCGCGCACTCCGTGACGGCGGCGCCTTCCGCATCCCTCGTCGTGGCGCTGCTGGCCGCCGTGCCGGCGCCGTCCTGCATGGCGCAGGCCAGCTTCAGCGCCAGCCTGTCGAGCGACTACCGCTACCGCGGCATCACGCTGAGCGACAACCGGCCGTCGGCGCAGCTCGGGGCGAACTACGACAGCGCCTTCGGGGCGTATGCCGGCCTGTCCGTGGCGCGCGCGCGGTTTCGCTACACCGAGACCAGCGCGCTGGCGGTCGCCTATGCCGGATGGGCGCGCCGTTTCGGCGATGCGCTGAGCTGGGACGCGGGCATCAGCGCCTACCGCTACCGCGGCGCCGCGAAGTACGACTACCGCGAGGTCTACATGGGCCTGAACGGCGAACGCAGCGGCGTGCGCCTGTCGCTGGCGCCGCAGTATTTCGGCGTCAGCGGGCGCACCGCCTACCTCGAATTCAACAGCAGCCGGGCGCTGAGCGAGCATGTCGACCTGGTCGCGCACGCCGGCTACCTGCATGCGATCGGAACGGAGAGGTGGCGCTACCCGGTCGCGCCGCGCTTCGATGCGCGCATCGGCATCGCGGCCGGGTTCGACGCATGGACGGTGCAGCTGGCGTGGAGCACGACGCGCAAGAACGCTTCCTTGTACTATGCCGGGGCAGTGGACCGCCCGAACCGGCTGGTACTGAGCACCGCGCTGGCATTTTAGAACCGGAGAACCGGGGTCAGTGCCGACAAAAGCACACGGGCTCAACCATAAGGCTTTATGGTTGAGCCCGTGTGCTTTTGTCGGCACTGACCCCGGTTTGGAGCCGCCTTAAACGATCGGCTTCAGGTTCTGCACCTTGACCTTGGCCTCGAGGGCCTTGCCCTTGCGGGCGCGCTTGCCGAAGTGGACCTGCAGGCCGGAGGCCGACAGGTCGACCGTGCGCGCCTTGCCGCCGGCCCAGGTGCCGGTCACGGTCACGCCCTTCTGCGAGATCGGCTGCACGGCCAGCAGCTTTTCCTTGGCCTCGAGCTCCATCAGGATCACGCCGCGGCCGCCGTTGGACAGGGTCTTCAGTTCGTCGATGCCGAACACCAGCAGGCGTCCCTTCTCGGACAGGCAGGCGATCGCGCCGGCCTTGGCGTCGATCACGCGCGGCTCGAGCGGCTGGTCGCCGTCGTCGAGCGTCATGAAGGACTTGCCGCCCTTGAGGCGGCTGGCCATGTCGCCGGCCTTGGCCGCGAAGCCGTAGCCGGCGCTCGAGGCCAGCAGCAGGCTGGTGGCCGCGTTGCCCGCGAAATAATGCAGGATGCGCACCGGCTTGCCCGCCGCGCCGCCGGACAGGTCGACCAGGGTCGTGATCGGTACGCCGTCGCCGCGCGCGCCAGGCAGCGCCGCCACCGGCACCGAGTAGATCTTGCCGTTGTCGGCGAAGCCGAGCAGGGTGTCGACGGTGCGGCATTCGAACGTGCCGTGCATCGAGTCGCCGGCCTTGAAGGTGAACTGCGCCGCATCGTGGCCGATCCCGGTGCGTGCGCGCACCCAGCCTTTTTCCGACACGATGACCGTGACCGGCTCGTCGATCACCTTCTGCTCGGCGACCGCCTTCTGGGCTTCCTCGATCAAGGTGCGTCGCACGTCGCCGTAGGTCTTGGCGTCGCTGTCGATTTCCCTGATGATCAGGCGCTTCATCGACGACGGATTTTCGAGCAGGTCTTCCAGCGTGCCTTTTTCCTTGCGCAGTTCGGCCAGTTGCTGCTCGATCTTGATCGCTTCCAGGCGCGCCAGCTGGCGCAGGCGGATCTCGAGGATGTCCTCGGCCTGGATGTCGGACAGATTGAACTCCGCCATCAGGGCCGATTTCGGCTCGTCCGAATTGCGGATGATGTGGATCACCTTGTCGATATTGAGCAGCACCATCTGCCGCCCTTCCAGGATATGGATGCGGGCGTTGACCTGGCCGAGGCGGAATTCGGTGCGGCGGCGCACGGTGACGAAGCGGTACTCGATCCACTCCTGCAGGATCTCGCCCAGGCCCTTCTGGCGCGGGCGGCCGTCGCCGCCGATCATCACCAGGTTGATCGAGTTGGACGACTCGAGCGAGGTATGGGCCAGCAGCATCAGCATGAACTCGGTCTGGTCCTGGTTCTTCGACTTCGGCTCGAACACCAGGCGC
The DNA here is from genome assembly GCA_036676245.1 of Massilia sp. Classification (GTDB taxonomy): domain Bacteria; phylum Pseudomonadota; class Gammaproteobacteria; order Burkholderiales; family Burkholderiaceae_D; genus Telluria_A. The sequence continues at coordinate 54,990 of JAKFDH010000006.1, forward strand.
ACCGGCGCGGCGCGGCCCGATTCGTCGCGGATCGTGTCGAGCGAGCCGAGGATCAGCTGCTTCAGGGCCAGCTGTTCCGGCGACAGCGCCTTCTTGCCCAGCTTGATCTTCGGGTTGGTCAGCTCCTCGATCTCTTCGAGCACCTTCTGCGACGAGGTCCCCGGCGGCAGCTCGGACACCACCGCCTGCCACTGGCCGCGCGCCAGCTCCTCGATCTTCCAGCGCGCGCGCACCTTCATCGAACCGCGGCCGGTCGCATACATCTCGGCGATCTGGGCCGGCGGGGTGATGATCTGGCCGCCGCCCGGGAAATCCGGCCCCGGAATGAAGGCCATCAGCTCGCCGTGGGTGATCTTCGGATTGCGGATCATCGCCACCGCGGCCTGCGCCACCTCGGTCAGGTTATGGGAAGGGATCTCGGTGGCCAGGCCGACCGCGATGCCCGAGGCGCCGTTGAGCAGCACCATCGGCAGGCGCGCCGGCAGCGACTTCGGCTCCCTGTGCTGGCCGTCGTAGTTCGACTGGAAGTCGACCGTGCCCTGGTCGATCTCGTCGAGCAGCAGCTTGGCGATCGGAGACAGGCGCGCCTCGGTGTAGCGCATCGCCGCCGCGCCGTCGCCGTCGCGCGAGCCGAAGTTGCCCTGGCCGTCGATCAGCGGATAGCGCAGCGAAAAGTCCTGGGCCATGCGCACCAGGGCGTCGTAGATCGACTGGTCGCCGTGCGGATGGAGCTTACCCATGACATCGCCGACCACGGCGGCCGACTTGCGCGGCTTGGCGTTGGCGGCCAGGCCCAGTTCGTTCATTTGGTACAGGATGCGGCGCTGGACCGGCTTCTGGCCGTCGGCCACATCCGGCAGCGCGCGGCCCTTGACGACCGACACCGCGTAATCGAGATAGGCGCGCTCGGCGAAAGTGGACAGGGTCAGCGTCTCGCCATCCTCTGGCGGCGGTGGCGGCGGTTCGGCAAAAAGGTCGTTTTGTGTGGACATAATCTTGTTTGTTTCAAATTTTCAATCGGGGTCAGACCTCAATCAACCCCTAATCGGGGTCAGACCTCAATTGAGCCAGGGGAGAGGTCTGTCCCCGTTTGCTCAATCAATTGGCGCTGATCAATTGAGGTCTGACCCCGATGTGGTTTTTTTTGAGGTCTGACCCCGATTGTTTTAAATGTCGGCTTCGGTTTCGTTGCCGTGTTCTTCGATCCAGGCGCGGCGGGCGGCGGCTTCGCCTTTGCCCATCAGCATGTTGAAGCGCGCCGAGGCGTCGATGTGGGCGAAGTCGCCCAGGGTCACCGGCAGCAGGCGCCGCGTGTCCGGGTTCATCGTCGTTTCCCACAGCTGCTCGGCGTTCATCTCGCCCAGGCCCTTGAAGCGCGAAATGCTCCACGCGCCTTCCTTCAGCCCGTCTTTCGACAGCTTGTCCTCGATCGCCAGCAGTTCGCCGTCGTCGAGCGCATACAGCTTCTGGATCGGCTTCTTGCCGCGCGCCGGCGCGTCGACCCGGTACAGCGGCGGGCGCGCGATGCAGATGTGGCCGTGGTTGAACAGGGCGGGGAAATGCTTGAAGAACAGGGTCAGCAACAGCACCTGGATGTGCGAGCCGTCCACGTCCGCATCGGACAGGATGCAGATCTTGCCGTAGCGCAGGCCGGACAGGTCCGGCGTGTCGCCATGGCTGTGCGGGTCGACCCCGATCGCCACCGCGATGTCATGGATCTCGTTGTTGGCGAACAGGCGGTCGCGGTCGGTCTCCCAGGAGTTGAGCACCTTGCCGCGCAGCGGCAGGATGGCCTGGAATTCCTTGTCGCGCCCCATCTTGGCCGAGCCGCCCGCCGAGTCGCCCTCGACCAGGAAGATTTCGTTGCGCGTGATGTCCGACGATTCGCAGTCGGTCAGCTTGCCCGGCAACACGGCCACGCCGGACGATTTCTTCTTTTCGACCTTCTGCAGCGAGCGCAGGCGCGACTGGGCCTGCTTGATGACCAGCTCGGCCAGCTTCTTGCCGTAGTCGACGTGCTGGTTCAGCCACAGCTCGAGCGGCGGCTTGGTGAACGAGGACACCAGCCGCACCGCGTCGCGCGAGTTCAGGCGCTCCTTGATCTGGCCCTGGAACTGCGGGTCCAGCACCTTGGCCGACAATACGAAGGACACGCGCGCGAACACGTCCTCGGGCAGCAGCTTGACGCCCTTCGGCAGCAGCGAGTGCATCTCGACGAAGTTCTTCACCGCGCCATACAGGCCGTCGCGCAGCCCGGATTCATGGGTGCCGCCGTTCGGCGTCGGGATCAGGTTGACGTAGGATTCGCGCACCGGCGCGCCTTCCTCGGTCCAGGCCACGACCCAGGCCGCGCCTTCGCCTTCGGCAAAGCCGTCGGTCTCGCCGTTCGAGTACTGGGCGCCCTCGAACACGGGGATCAGGGTCTCGCCGTTGCTCGATTGCGCCAGCATTTCGTTGAGGTAGCCGCGCAGGCCTTCGTCGTACTTCCAGGTGGTGACGTCGCCATTCCTGGCATTGGTCAGCGTGACGGTCACGCCGGGCAGCAGCACCGCCTTCGAGCGCAGCAGGCGCTGCAGCTCGACCTGCGAGATGGCCGGGGTGTCGAAATACTTCGGGTTCGGCAGCGCGGTCACGCGCGTGCCCGACTTCTTGCCGTCGCGCGGGGCCGGCATCGACTTGAGCGGCTCGATGACGTCGCCGTCGGAAAAGACCAGGGTGTGGTAGCCGTTGCCGTCCGGCTCCTTGCGCCAGACTTCGATCTGCAGCCGCGAGGACAGCGCATTGGTCACCGAGACGCCGACCCCGTGCAGCCCGCCCGAGAAGGCGTAGGCGCCGCCCGAACCCTTGTCGAACTTGCCGCCCGCATGCAGCCTGGTGAACACGATTTCGACCGTCGGCACGTTTTCTTCCGGGTGCAGTCCAACCGGAATGCCGCGGCCATCGTCCTCGACCGTAATGGAGCCGTCCACGTTCAGGGTCACGCCGATGTTCATGCAGTGCCCGCCCAGCGCCTCGTCGGAGGCGTTGTCGATCACTTCCTGGATGATGTGCAGGGGATTTTCAGTCCGGGTATACATGCCCGGGCGCTGCTTGACGGGTTCGAGTCCCTTCAGGACGCGGATGGAGGATTCGCTGTAGTCGGATGCGGGTTTCTTGGTTGCCATATCTAGTTTCTTTATGCGGATGCCTGCGCATTCTATCTTGTCGGACAGAAAATGATTGCTTTTACGGCGATTGAATCTTCTTGCCAGTCAGCATAATTGTGGTTAGATTCATACGCGTAACGCATTTGCCATCCGGGTTTCCACCATGCGCGCTCACAAATTCCCGATTTCGATCCGCCTGCTGGGCTTCAGTGCCGAGGAGGGCGCCCAGCTGTGTGCGATGCTGGCACGGGGGCCCAAATCGGGGACGGCGTATTTTTGCTTGCATGCCGACAGTTTGCAAGAGCCGGATGTGTATATCGGCAATTCGGACGACGTGAAGACGCTGGCCGCCCTGACCGCCCCGCCGATCGTGGCCCAGCCCTCGCTGCTGATCGGCGTGCCCCCGGTCGAGATGCCCTATCCCAGCCTGGCGCGCCCGCTCGACGAGCGCGCGCTGCACGAGCTGCTCGGCGAGATCGTCGAGCGCCGCTCGGAGCAGCGCGACCAGGCCGCCGCGCGCGGGCTGCCGGTGGTGCCGGAGCGGCGCCGCCGCAAGCGCCTCGATTTCGACCTGACCGACCCGGCCGTCTACCACAGCCTGCGCAAGGCGCCGCCGCGCGGGGCGGTGCTGATCGTCGACAAGGGCGGCGCCTTCCGCGACCATGTGGCCAAGCTGATGGCCGGGCGCGACCTGTCGGTCGAGTGGACCGACAGCCCGGCCACCGCGGTGCGCCTGTGCGACGAAACCCCGGTCGCGGTCGTGCTGATCAATACCTCGACCCCGGGCATCGACGCCTATGGCCTGGCCAAGACCATCAAGGCCCAGCGCGGGGCGGTGCGGATCGCCGTGGTGCTGCTGGTCAGCCCGGCGTTCGCCTACAGCGCGGCGCGGGCGCGCGCGGCCGGCGTGCGCGGCCTGCTCGACAAGCCGGTCGCCGACCGCCACCTGGTCGGTTCGCTGAAGAAGCTGCTGTCCTTGCCGAGCTGAACGTGGCGTCGTGTTTTTGTTACAACATTGTATCGTGCGCGGCAATTGCCGGGCTATAGTTAAGTCGCCATGGCAGACAACGACAAGCCCACCCCGTCCGACAGCCGCGACAGCGGCGCCCGCATTCCCGACCGCCGCGCCGACGCCCCGCCGCGCTACCAGAAGGACAACGACACGCCGCTGGCGCTGGCCAGGCGCGTGCTGTCCTCGCGCTGGCGGGCGATGCGCGACAAGTTCAGCCGCGATTTCATGCGTCGCACCTTGCGCATCGGGGTATCGGCCCGTATCTTCCACCCGGAAGCGGGGGCGACCGGCCTGCGCAGCAAGAACCTGCAATACCTCGAGGAGTCGATCGCCCAGTGGGTGATGTCGCGCGACGTGCTGGTGTTCATGGTGCCGACGGTCAATACCAGCGGCCTTCTGCACCCGAGCAACATCACCCTGCGCCACTACGCGCGCCACCTGGACGGGCTGGTGCTGCAGGGCGGGGCGGACGTGTCGCCGCAAACCTATTCCGAGTCGCCGACCCGGCCCGAATGGGGCGGCGACCGCGCGCGCGACCTGTACGAACTGGAGCTGCTGCACGAATTCGTCGATGCCGGCAAGCCGGTGCTGGGGATTTGCCGCGGCTGCCAGCTGATCAACGTGGCCTTCGGCGGCAGCCTGTACCAGGACGTGGCGACCAATGTGCCGGAAGCGATCGCCCACGTGCACAGCGACTACGACGCGCACCGCCACGAGATCGTGTTCCCGCCCGGCTCCTCGCTGGCGCGCATGTTCCCCGAGCGGAAGCGGGCGCTCGTCAACTCGATCCACCACCAGGCCGTCAAGGACCTGGGGCGCGACATCATGATCGAAGCCATGTCGGACCCGGACGGCATCGTCGAGGCGATCCGCTACCAGCGGGCGGACTTCGTCATGGGACTGCAGTGGCACCCGGAGTTCCACCGCGCCGGCGGGATCGACCTGCTCGACTGCACGCCGATCCTGGATGAGTTTTTGCGTTCGGCACGCGAGACCAGGTTCTAGCCGGAGTCGGTACTTCTCGAATCGCCGCGCAACCCACGACGTCGTTCCTGCCTTCGCAGGAACGACGTTGGAGGGGGCGGCTTTCTTCGAACCTCGCGAACCCGGCCCATTTACCGGTTGCTCCTGAACCGCGCAATCGCCGCATTGACCATCCCCTCGGCGCTGCCCTGCTGCTCGAATTCGCGCCGCAGGTAGCCGGCGTCGCTGATGCCTTCGGCGGCGTCGGACAGGTGGCGCAGCGCCCCCAGGCTCCCCAGCGCCGCGCCGTGCGGCTCCATCTTGCGCAAGGTGGTCAGGATATCCTCGCGCAGCGACATCGTCTCGTAGGTCTTGGGGTGGGTGATCGCCCCTTCGAGCCCGAAACGGCAGGCCTGGAAGCGGTTGAAGTTGTAGACCAGGTAGTCGTCTTCGACCGGCGGCGCCTCGCGCCGCTCGAGCAGGTGGCGGCACAGCGCCTGCAGGTAGCCGGCCAGCGCCGCCGCCCGCTCCACCGTCAGCGGCGTGTCGCACACGCGCAGCTCGATGGTGCCGTACTCCGGCTTGGGCCGGATGTCCCAGTAGAAGTCCTTCATGCTCTTGATGATTCCGGTGTTCTCCATCTTGGCGAAGTACACGTTCGAGAACTCGTCCCACGACAGGCAGAACGGCGCGCGCCCGCTCATCGGAAACGCGAACACCGAATTGAGGCGCGCCGAGTCGAACAGGCTGTCGTGCCCCTGCACGAACGGCGACGAGGCCGACAGCGCGATGAAGTGCGGGATGTAGCGCGACAGCGAATGGAGCAGGAACATCGCATCGTCGCCCGAGCTGCAGCCGATGTGCACGTGCTGCCCGAACACGGTGAACTGCTTGGCCAGGTAGCCGTACAGCGAGGACAGTTCGCGGAAGCGCTCCTTCGGATAGATCTTCTGCTCCGACCAGTGCTGGAACGGGTGGGTGCCGCCGCCGCACAGGCCGATATTGAGCTGGTCGCCGGCCGCCACCAGCACATCGCGGATCTCGATCAGCTGCCCCAGCAGCGGCAGGTGCGCCTTGTGCACGCTCGAATTAATCTCGATCATGCTCTCGGCGATTTCGGGCGTGACATTGCCGGGGAAGGGCTTGCGCGCCAGCAGGTGCAGCAGGTCGGGGCTGGCCGCGGTCAGGTCGAAGTCCGACAGGCTGACCAGCTGCAGCTCCAGCTCCACGCCGAAGGTCAGCGCTTCGGACTTGGCAAAGGGTTCGAGCGGCATGGTGGTCTATCCTTCAGGCGTTTCGTTGGCCCAGATCAGGGCGCGCTGGATGATGATGGGGCCGAACACCTCGAGCAGCATGGTGACCGCCGCGATCGAGCGCAGCTCGCCGTCCACGTGCACCCCGCGCAGCCGCGCATGCTCGAGCAGCAGGATGACGAACACCGACACCGGCGCCAGCGCCAGCCCGTTCAGGACGCCCTTGCGCCACGAGATGCCGGACAGCTGAGAGAATATCGCCACGCCGAAGGTCTTGGTGAACAGGCGCACCGCCAGCACGGCCAGCGCCAGCGCGCCGCCGGCCATCACCTGGCGCCAGTCCAGCGTGGACGCGGCGTACACGAACAGCAGCACCGCCAGCACTTCGCCCAGCGCCCCGAAGTTGCGCTGCGCCTGGCTGAAGGCCACGCGCCGGTGGCGCGCCGTGAGCCCGAAGGCAAGCGTGGCCACCACCGACGACAGCTGGGTGTTATAGGTGAACGACACCAGCAGGATCACGGACAGCGCAAAGGCCACGGTCGCATCCTGCGCCAGGTTGCCGAGGCGGCGCAGCAGGAAGGGCACCACGACGCCGAACAGCGCGCCGGTTGCGGCCGACATCATCAGCGCGGCCAGGCTGCGCATGGTGGCTTCGCCGATGTCGTCCGAGCTGTGGAAGATCCAGAAGCCGACGATGATATTGAAGGTGAACACGGACAGCACGCAGTTCATGGCGGACATGTGCAGCACCCGCTCGGTCACCTGGCCCGAGCTGCGCTGCTCGTTGATGACCCTGACCACGGTGGCGGGGGAGGTGGCCATCAGCAGCGCGGCGAGCATCAGCGCGGTCATGGTTTCGGTGTCGAACCAGACCGCGATGAAGTAGATGGCGACGAAGGTGCCGAGCGCCTCGGCCAGGCCGGCCATCGCCATCCACGGGTTATTGCGCAGCCAGCGCAGGTTGATGCGGTAGCCCAGTTCGAACAGTATGAGGCCGAAGGCGATGTCGGCCACCAGCAGCACCGGCCCGGCCGCGCCGGTGGGCGGCAGCACGCCGACCTGGGTAGGGGCGAGCACGAAGCCGACCAGGCCATAGAAGCTGATGCGCGGCAGGCCGGTGGCGCGCTGGCCGAATTCGCCGGCCAGCCAGGCCAGGCAAATCGCCACTGGCCAGGACAGGCCGGTCAGGAATGTCAGCAAATCGGGCATGTGCTCCTCTCCTGCCGTCGGGGGCGACGGCGTCGGGCGATTCTACTAGACGCGGCCGCGCGCACGTTTCAGGTGGCGGAATACACAAGATTAATTTGTGAATAGACCGGCAGGATCGCTTACTTGCTCAGCTGCCGCATCGCCCGCTCCAGTCCCTCGATGGTCAGCGGGAACATGCGGTTATTCATGATCTGGCGGATCACCGAGATCGACTGGCGATACTGCCATACGCCTTCCGGCTCCGGATTGAGCCAGGCGAACTTGGGGAAGGCATGGCAGAAGCGCGCCAGCCATTCGGCCCCGGCTTCCTCGTTGTTGTATTCGACCGAACCGCCCGGCTGCAGCACTTCGTAGGGACTCATGGTCGCGTCGCCGACGAAAATGAGCTTGGTGTCGGGCGGGTACTTGCGCAGGATGTCCCAGGTCGGGAAGCGTTCGGCGTTGCGGCGCCGGTTGTTCTTCCACAGGTAGTCGTAGACGCAGTTATGGAAGTAGAAGAACTCCATGTTCTTGAATTCGGTCTTGGCCGCCGAGAACAGCTCCTCGGTGCGTTCGATGTGGTCGTCCATGCTGCCGCCCACGTCGAGCAGCATCAGCACCTTGATCTTGTTCTTGCGTTCGGGCTGGAATTTGATGTCGAGGTAGCCGGCGTTGTTGGCGGTGGCGCGGATCGTCGCGTCGAGCGCCAGTTCGTCCTCGGCGCCTTCGCGCGCGAACTTGCGCAGCCGGCGCAGGGCGACCTTGATATTGCGCGTGCCCAGTTCGCGCTCGGCGTCGTAGTCCTTGTAGGCGCGCTGCTCCCATACCTTGACGGCGCTGCGGCCGCCGCCTGCGCCGCCGATGCGGATGCCTTCCGGGTTGGTCCCGCCGTTGCCGAACGGCGAAGTGCCGCCGGTGCCGATCCACTTGCTGCCGCCCTCGTGGCGCTCCTTCTGTTCCTTCAGCAGTTCGTTCAGGCGGTCCATCAGCTTGTCGTAGCCGAACTTCTCCAGCTCCTTCCTCTGTTCCGGCGACAGCTCGCGCTCCATGCGCTTGAGCAGCCAGTCCAGCGGGATCGGGGTATTGGTGTCGAAGGCGGTGTTGATGCCCTTGAAGTAGGCGGCGAAGGCGCGGTCGAACTTGTCGAAATTGGCCTCGTCCTTGACCATCGTCAGCCGCGACAGGTAATAGAAGTCGTCCATCGACGGCGACGTCACGCCGCGCTCCATCGCCTCGAGCAAGGTCAGGAACTCCTTGATCGTGACGGGGATTTTCGCGTCTTTCAGCGTGAAGAAGAAATCTATGAGCATATGCGGTCAATCAGCATGTCAGGCGGCGCCGCCCCGGCGCAGTTTGTAGTGCAGCTGCGATTTGATCTCGGGCCATTCGCCCTTGACGATGCTGTACATGACGGTGTCGCGCACGGTGCCGTCGCGGCGCGGGTGGTGGTGGCGCAGCACGCCGTCCTTCCTGGCGCCGAGCCGTTCGATGGCCGCCTGCGAGGCGTGGTTGAAGTTATCGGTGCGCAGGCCGACCAGGAAGCAGCCCAGCGTGTCGAAGGCGTGCGACAGCAGCAGCAATTTGCAGCTGGTGTTGACGTGGCTGCGCTGGCGGCTCCTGGCATACCAGGTCCAGCCGATTTCGACGCGGTCGATATTCGGCACGATGTCGTGGTAGCTGGTGGTGCCCATCACGGCGCCGCTGGCGGCGTCGATGACCGCGAAGGCGAGCCGGTTCGGCGTGTCAAGCGCCAGGCGGATGTAGGCCTCGACATCCTGCGGTTCCGGCACCGAGGTGATGCGCAGGTTCCACAGCTCGCCGTCGCTGGCGGCGGCGCGCAGGCCGTCGGCGTGGTGCAGTCCGAGCGGCTCGAGCCGCACGCCGTTGAATTCGAGGGTGATCGGGTCGACCTGGATCATCAGCGGTTCATCCTCGACATGGCGACCAGGCGCTCGAACAGGTGCACGTCCTGTTCGTTCTTGAGCAGGGCGCCGTGCAGCGGCGGCACGACGGACTTTGCATCCTTGCTGCGCAGGGCTTCGGGGCCGATGTCCTCGGCCAGCAGCAGCTTGAGCCAGTCGAGGAATTCGGAGGTCGACGGCTTTTTCTTCAGGCCCGGCACGTCGCGCACTTCGTAGAAGCTTTGCAGGGCCTGTGCCAGCAAATCCTGCTTCAGGGTCGGGTAGTGGACCTTGACGATGGCTTCCATCGTGTCCTTGTCCGGGAATTTAATATAGTGGAAGAAGCAGCGGCGCAGGAAGGCATCCGGCAGTTCCTTCTCGTTGTTGGAGGTGATGATCACCAGCGGGCGGTGCTTGGCGACGACCATCTCGCGCGTCTCGTAGACGTAGAACTCCATCCGGTCCAGTTCGCGCAGCAGGTCGTTCGGGAATTCGATGTCGGCCTTGTCGATCTCGTCGATCAGCAGCACCACCGGTTCCGGCGCGGTGAAGGCCTGCCACAGCACGCCCTTGACGATGTAGTTGTGGATGTCGCGCACGCGCTCGTCGCCCAGCTGCGAGTCGCGCAGGCGCGACACCGCGTCGTACTCGTACAGGCCCTGCTGCGCCTTGGTGGTGGACTTGATATGCCACTGCATCAGCGGCATGTTCAGGGCGGCCGCCACTTCCTCGGCCAGCATGGTCTTGCCGGTGCCCGGCTCGCCCTTGATCAGCAAGGGACGCTGCAGGGTCAGGGCGGCGTTGACCGCCAGCTTGAGGTCGGCAGTGGCGACGTAGCTGTCGGAGCCTTCGAAACGGTGGGCCTGGGGGTTCGGTGCTTGCATGGGCGTGGATGGCGAAAAGTGGATTAATTTCGAGTATAAGCCAGATCAGAAACCGGGGTCAGTGCCGACAAAAGCACATGAGTTCGGCATGGTTGCCGAACTCATGTGCTTTTGTCGGCACTGACCCCGGTTTCTGCCCGGGAAGTGGACGACGCTCGCTTCTTCGGTTAAAATCGCAGGTTGATAGTGAAAAAGTTATTGTATTTGCTAGCTTGGTTCACGCGCGGTACCCATTACCACTTATTCTCGCCACCATGAAAAAACTCTTTGCACTTCTCGTGCTCGCCAGCGCCGCCAACGTCGCTGCCGCTGCCGATATCGTCGGTAACGCCGCGAAAGCCAAGGTCGATATGTGTATCGGCTGCCACGGCATCCCGGGCTACAAAGCGACCTTCCCTGAAGTCTTCCCGGTGCCGATGATCGGTGGTCAGAACGCCAAATACATCGAGAACGCACTGGCCGCCTACAAAAAGGGCGAGCGCAAGCACCCTTCGATGCGCGGCATCGCCGCCAGCATGACGGAGCAGGAAATGGCCGACGTTGCTGCCTACTACTCGCAGCAGACCGCACAGAAATAAGGACAGACCCATGAAAAAACTGATGACTGCCCTGGTATTCGGCGCGATTTCGATGAACGCGGTCGCAGGCGGCAATGTCGCCAGCGGCGAAGCGCTGGTCAAAAAATACAACTGCGCGGCCTGCCACGGCGCCGACTACACCAAGTCGATCGACCCGAGCTATCCGAAGCTGGCCGGCCAGCACGCCGCCTACCTCGAGCACGCGCTGATCGCCTACAAGCGCGGCGAAGGCCCGAACGGCCGCGCCAACGCGATCATGGGCGGCCAGGTCAAGCCGCTGTCGAACAAGGATATCGCCGACATTTCCGCCTACCTGGCCAGCCTGCCGACGACCCTGCTCATCAAGCGCTGATCTTGTCCGTCCCCGGACGGCCAGTAATCCTCCCCGCCGCCATGCGCAGGCCGGGAGGATTTTTCATTTTTGGTCGTGCCTGATGGCCGCTTCGATCCTGTCCGTCCTCTACCTGCTGGCGATCGGCCAGGGCCTGTTCCTGGCCTTCGCGCTGCTGGCGGCCAGCGAAAAGGCGCCGCGCAGCGCCAACCGCCTGCTGGCGGCGCTGCTCGCGATATCGAGCGCGATCATCCTGCATGCCTGGCTCGGCCTGCACGGCCTGTACCCCAGCTACCCGCACAGCATCGGCGCGATCTGGACCCTGGGCCTCCTGGTCGGGCCGCTGCTCTACCTGTATTTCGGCAGCCTGCTGTTCGACCGTCCGCTGGACCGGCGCGCCTGGCTGCACTTCCTGCCGTTCGCCCTGGCGACGCTGGCGCTGCTGCCGTTCTACCTGCAAACGGGCGAGGCCAAGCTGGCGTGGTCGCTCGGACGCGGACGGCCGCACTGGCTGCTGGCCTTGGCGGCGCCGGCCAAGCTTGTTATTTTCCTCGCCTATGTGGCGGCCAGCCGGCGCCTCATGCGCGCCGCCGCGCCGGGTGCGCTGGTCAAGGGCCTGCGCCGGCTGATGGCGATCTGGCTGGTCGGCGGCATCCTCAGCGTGGCGGCGCTGGGCATCGAATTCTTCGACGTGGCGCTGCCGCTGTCGTCCGACGATATCGGCGCCATCGCGCTGCTGTGCTTCGTGTACGGCACCGCGGTGCTGGCGATGCGGCTGCCGCTCGGCTACAAGCCGCAGGCCGCGCCGGCCGAGGCGCCCAAGCCGCGCTACGCCGACAAGCTGCTGCCGGAGGCGGACCGGGTGCGCTACCTGGCGGCGCTGGCGGCCGCGATGGAGAACGCGCACGCCTACCGCGACGGCGAGCTCAAACTCGAGCAGCTGGCAGCGCAGGTCGCGATGACGGCGCATGAATTGTCGCAGCTGATCAACGACGCCTGCGGCGTCAACTTCCAGGATTACCTGAACCGCTACCGGGTCGAGGACCTGAAGCGCGCGCTGCATGCCGACGCCAATGCCGGCGACAGCATCCTCGACCTGGCGCTGGCAGCGGGCTTCAACAGCAAGAGTGCGCTGAACCGGGCATTCAAGAAGCACACGGGAATGACGCCGAGCGAGTTCCGGGCGCAGAAAACAGGCTAGCCGGCGCCCCGGGCCTCGCGGATCCGCTCGCCGAAGGATTTGCCCTCCAGAGCGCGGATCGCTTCGGCCAGCGTATCGGACAGCGGATGCGCCAGCTCCGCCTCGAGGCTGGCAGCGGCGGCGGCGGTCGCCTTCCAGCACCGCTGCAGCTGCGGCAGCAGGGCGCGCCCCTGCCCGGTCAGGCTCACCAGCTTCTGGCGCGCATCGACCGCGCCCGGCGTCACGCTGACCAGGCCTACCCTGGCCATCAGCGCCACGGTCTGGGTGGCGGCGGGCTGGGTGATGCCGGCCGCCAGCGCGATCGCGCCGACCGTCACGCTCGGCTGCTCGATCAGCGCGCGCAGCACCGGCGTGTAGCGCGGCCGGTAGGCCAGCCCCGCTTCTTCATAGGCATGGCTGACGGCGCCGTCGAGCAGTTCGATCAGGTGCCGCAATTGGGTTCCCAGGGTCTGTTTCATCGCGTCATTTTGTATAAGCCGTTAAGCATTCTGCCGCAGCGAGGCCGCTGCGGGACGTACATGTGACTCAGCGCCTGCGTACGCAGTCGACGTAGGCGGCGCTGTCGGGCGGGGTGCCGTTGCGCTGCGAGGTCCAGATCATCTCGCCCAGGCATTCCATCACCTGGTGGTGGGCTTCGTGCTCGCCCAGGCGCTGCGCCAGGCTGGCGCAGGCGGCGCGGATGCCCGGCGGCTGGTCGATCGACACCTGTTCGGCGATCGACAGGTGCATCGACAGGTGCAGGAAGGGATTGGCCTGGCCCCCTTCGACCGAGTAGTCGCGCGCCAGCGCGGCATCCTGGTCGGACAGGACGTCGGCGTATTCCGGGTGCTGGACGATCCAGTCGGCGGCGATGGCGTCCATCGGGCTGAGGATTTCGCCGGCGCGCTGCTTGCGGAACGCTTCGCAGAAGAAGCGCCGCACATCATTGGAGGACGGGGTAAACATGGGCGGTATTGTACCCCGGCTTCCGCCCGGCTTACTTCTTGTCGGACGTCCCAGTCAGCTGCGGCGCCGGTTCGCAGGCCGCCGTCTCGGCCGGCTTGCCGGGCTCCGGCGCAGCCGTGCGCGGCGCGTGCGGCTGGCGCAGGTAGCGCGTCGCATGGCGCCGTTCCTGCCCGTGCGCGCCGTTCGACGGCCAGGTCAGGAAGCGCGACAGTTCCTGCAGCGCGCGCTGGTAGACATCGCGCTTGAACTCGATGACCACGTCCAGCGGCACCCAGTACTCGTGCCAGCGCCAGGCGTCGAATTCCGGATGGTCGGTCAGGCGCAGGTTGACGTCGTTGTCGCGCGCGACCATGCGCAGCAGGAACCAGATCTGCTTCTGCCCACGGTAATGCCCGCGAATCTCGCGTTTGATGAAATGATCCGGCACCTCATAGCGCAGCCAGTCGCGGGTGCGGCCGACGATCTTGACGTGCTCCTGGCGCAGGCCGATTTCCTCTTCCAGTTCGCGGTACATCGCCTGTTCCGGCGTTTCACCATATTTGATACCCCCTTGCGGGAATTGCCACGAGTGCTCGCGCACCCGCTTACCCCACCACACCTCGTTCTGGGCGTTAAGCAGGATGATGCCGACGTTGGGCCGGAACCCTTCACGATCGAGCATAGTGCACCTCGATACTTTCTGCCGGTGTGCGCCTTCTTACATTTTTACCCACAAACACGCAGTCCCGCGGCGTTTTCGGGGTACGAAAACAGCGGGAACGACATCAAACGGGCCAGTTTGTATAAAGATTGGACGCATCTGCCAGCTAATCCTTTAAAATTAGGTTGATTATAACCCTCTCTTTTTAAAAAGAATTCATCGATATGCGCGCCTCACGTTTTTTTATTTCAACTCTTAAGGAAGCACCTTCCGACGCCGAAATCGTCAGCCACCAGCTGATGATGCGCGCCGGAATGATCAAACGCCTCGGTTCCGGTATTTACACCTATATGCCGACCGGCTTGCGGGTGATCCGCAAGGTCGAGGCGATCGTGCGCGAAGAGATGAACAAGGCCGGCGCGATCGAGATGCTGATGCCCTTGGTGCAACCGGCCGAACTGTGGCAGGAAACCGGCCGCTGGGACAAGATGGGCCCGGAGCTGCTGCGCATGAAGGACCGCCACGGCCGCGACTACGCGTTCCAGCCGACCTCCGAGGAAGTCATCACCGACATGGTCCGCACCGAGATCAAGTCCTACCGCCAGCTGCCGCTCAATTTTTACCATATCCAGACCAAGTTCCGCGACGAGCGCCGTCCGCGCTTCGGCCTGATGCGCGGCCGCGAATTCACCATGAAGGACGCCTATTCCTTCGACCGCGACCTGGCCGGCATGCAGGCTTCGTACAAGATCATGTTCGACGCCTACACCGCGATCTTCACCCGCTTCGGGCTCAAATTCCGCGCAGTGGCGGCCGATAACGGCGCCATCGGCGGCACCGGTTCGCACGAATTCCACGTCATCGCCAGCACCGGCGAAGACGCGCTGGTGTACTGCCCGACCTCCGATTTCGCCGCCAACATGGAAGCGGCGGAAGCGATGCCGCTGGCGGCCAGCCGCGCGGCGCCCGGCGCCGAACTGGCCAAGGTGTCCACGCCCGGCACCGTCAAGTGCGAACAGGTGGCCGAGCTGCTCAAGGCCGACCTGGCGAACACCGTCAAGTCGATTGCGCTGACGGTCGACAAGGAAGTGGACGGCAAGGTCACGAAGGAAAACTGGCTGCTGCTGCTGCGCGCCGACCATGAACTGAACGAAGTGAAGGTCAAGAAGGTGCCGGGCCTGGCCAACCACCGCTTCGCCACCGAGGCCGAGATCGTCGACTGCTACGGCACCATTCCCGGCTACCTGGGTCCGATCGGCGCCAGGCAGCCGCTCACGGTGGTGGCCGACCGCACCGTGGCCAACATGGCCGACTTCATCTGCGGCGCCAACGACAAGGACTTCCACTACACCGGCGCCAACTGGGGCCGCGACTGCGCCGAACCGCTGGTGGCCGACCTGCGCAACGTGGTCGAAGGCGACGCTTCGCCGGACGGCAAGGGCGTGCTGGCGATCGAGCGCGGCATCGAAGTGGGCCATGTGTTCCAGCTCGGCAGCACCTATTCGGAAAGCATGAAGGCCACCTTCCTCGACGAGAACGGCAAGCCGGCGCCGCTGCAGATGGGCTGCTACGGCATCGGCGTGACCCGCATCCTGGGCGCCGCGATCGAGCAGAACTACGACGACAAGGGCATCATCTGGCCGACCGCGATCGCGCCGTTCGAAGTGGTGCTGTGCCCGATGGGCATGGACCGCAGCGAGATGGTCAAGCTTGAGGTCGAAAGCCTGTATGCGGCGCTGCAGGCGGCCGGCGTCGACGTCATCGTCGACGACCGCGGCCTGCGTCCGGGCGCGATGTTCGCGGACTGGGAGCTGATCGGCGTGCCGCACCGCGTCGTCATCGGCGAGCGCGGCCTGAAGGAAGGCAAGCTCGAATACCAGGGCCGGCGCGACGCCGAAGCGACCAATGTGCCGGTCGAAAGCATGGTTGCATTCATCAAGGGCAAACTGCAGCAGTGAGCCGAAGTGCCTACCTGTTGACGCTGGTGGCGCGCGCCGCGCTTGCGGCGTGCCTGGCCTGGTGCGCGCCGGCGCAGGCGGGCAACCAGAAGGAGGAAGCGCTGGCCGACTCGGTCAAGCTGGCGCTGGCCAACGCGATCAGGGATGCGCGCCCGCCGCAGCCGGTGTTCCGCGACCAGGCGGCGCGCCTGCGCTACCAGCAGTGGCTGGCGGCGATGTCCGAGCGTTTGAAGCGCAAGCTGCCGGACCAGCAGCACCGCACCGAGTTCCTCGCGACCGCCTGGTACGAGGCGAACCGCGCCGGGCTCGACCCGGGGCTGGTGCTGGGCCTGATCCAGGTCGAGTCGGCCTATCGCAAGTACGCGGTGTCGATCGTCGGCGCGCGCGGCTACATGCAGGTGATGCCGTTCTGGACCGGGGTCATCGGCGACAATGACCGCAGCCGGCTGTTCCACATGCAGACCAATCTGCGCTACGGCTGCGCGATCCTGCGCATGTACCTCGACATGGAGGCGGGCAACCTGTACCTGGCGCTGGGGCGCTACAACGGCAGCCGCGGCAAGCCGGAGTATCCGAACGCGGTGCTGGCGGCGTGGAAGAAGTGGGAATTCAGTTCATAAAAACAAAATCCCCCATCCGCGCTGAACGCGATCATGAGCGCGTTCAGGCAGATGGGGGATTTTTGCAATTTGGCTTGGACAGCTAAATTTTATTATTTCAGGTGGTCCGAAATGAGTTTGGTCATTTCGAACATCGAGACCTGTGCTTTGCCGCCGAAGACCGCTTTGAGCTTGTCGTCCGCATTGATCATGCGACGGTTTGCGGCGTCCTGGAGATTGAGCTTCTTGATGTAGTCCCATACTTTCTTGGTGACTTCGGTGCGTGGCAGCGGGGTCGCGCCAACCACTGCTGCCAGGACGGCGGACGGGGTCATCGCCTTCATGAACGCTGCGTTAGGCTTGCGGGCTGCTGCTGGTTTTTTTGCTGCTGCTGCTTTTGGTGCTGCCGCTTTGGCTGGAGCCGCTTTCTTGGCCGCTGGCTTGGCTGCCGGCTTAGCTGCCGCTTTCTTAGCTGGTGCTGGGGTTTTTTTGGCTGTTGCCATCTTCGAGCCTCCTTAACGAACACATGGGAAATTGCGCAATTGATCGCACGGCTTATATTGGTGGGGTTTTACTGTTGATGCAAGTGTTTTTCGAAAAAATTTCGCCTAAATAAGAGGGAAAAGCCCGTATTTAGCCCCTTGCGCATTCATCCGCACCGTTTTTGCGCGCTTTAACGCATCCCCGGCATCATGCCCTTCATCCCGCGCATCATCTTCATCATGCCGCCGCCCTTGAGCTTTTTCATCATCGCCTGCATCTGGTCGTACTGCGCCAGCATGCGGTTCACTTCCTGCACCTGGACCCCGGCGCCGGCCGCGATGCGGCGCTTGCGGGTGGCCTTGATCAGTTCCGGCTTGGCCCGTTCGGCCGGCGTCATCGAGTCGATGATGCCGACCATGCGCCGCACCTGCTTGTCGGCCTGGTCCATGTTGGCGCCGCCGGCGGCCTGCTGGAACTGGGCCGGCAGCTTGTCGATCAGGCTGGCCATGCCGCCCATCTTCTTCATCTGGCCCAGCTGGGCCTTGAAGTCGTTCATGTCGAAGCGGGCGCCCGACTTGATCTTGTTGGCCAGGTCGGCCGCGGCCTTGCTGTCGACGCCCTTGCGCGCCTCTTCGACCAGGGCCATGATGTCGCCCATGCCGAGGATGCGGTTGGCCATGCGCTGGGCGTCGAAGGCTTCGAGGCCGTCCAGCTTTTCGGACACGCCGGCGAACTTGATCGGCTTGCCGGTGATGTGGCGCACCGACAGCGCGGCGCCGCCGCGCGAGTCGCCGTCGAGCTTGGTCAAGACGATGCCGGTCAGCGGCAGCGCGTCGTTGAAGGCCTTGGCGGTGTTGATCGCGTCCTGGCCCAGCATCGCGTCGACCACGAACAGGGTCTCGATCGGCTTGACGGCCGCGTGCACGGCGGAGATTTCCTGCATCATCGCTTCGTCGATGCCGAGGCGGCCGGCGGTGTCGATGATCAGCACGTCGTGGTAGTGCTTTTTGGCCCAGTCGAGCGCGGCCAGCGCGATCGCGACCGGCTGGTCGGCGCTGGTGGACGGGAAGAAGTCGGCGCCGACCTGCCGGGTGATGGTTTCGAGCTGGGCGATCGCGGCCGGGCGGTAGACGTCGGCCGACACGGTCAGGACCTTTTTCTTCTTTTCTTCGCGCAGATACTTGGCCAGTTTGCCGACGGTGGTGGTCTTGCCGACGCCCTGCAAGCCGGCCATCAGGATGATCGCCGGCGGCTGCTGGGCAAAGCTGAGCTGGGACGCTTCCGGACCGAGGTCGGCGCCGATCAGGGCGGCCAGCTCGCGCTGGACCACGCCGACCAGGGCCTGGCCCGGGCTGAGCGAGCCGATCACTTCTTCGCCGAGGGCTTTTTCCTTGACCTTGCCGATGAATTCGCGCACGGCGGGCAGGGCGACGTCGGCCTCGAGCAGGGCCAGGCGCACTTCGCGCAGCATCTCGGCGGTGTTCGTTTCGGTCAGGCGGGCCTCACCGCGCATGGTCTTGACGACCTTGGCGAGGCGTTGGGTTAAGTTATCGAGCATGGCAACCTGGTAAATGAGTGGGCAGCTAAAAAATCAGGCACTCATTTTACCTTATCGGCGCAGCTCAAAACCGCGGGAGCCCGGTTTGGCGCGCGGGCGGCGCGTCGCGTACCAGGCCAGCACGGCCACCACATTGAGCGCCACGATGCCCTGGTCCGGGATCGAGCGGGCGTGGTACAGGAAATCGAACAGTTCGAGCGCGCCGGCGGCGGCGATCATGGTCAGCCAGAAGCGAACGAGGGTGGCTTGATTCATGGCGTGGCTCCTGACAGGGATAGAAGGAATGTTTTCGCCTATCGATATGCAAAATTCGATCCAGCGCCGGCCCCGGCAGCACATTTTCATAGGAATCAAGCTGTTACAAGTTGCCCGTGTAGAGGAAATGGCAAGTGTGTATTTCCACATGTAAATAATTCCGACACTGGCGAGACTTCACCAAAGGTAATTTCTGATCAAACTCCGGCCCCCTTTTTTTGCATAGTATTGCATGCCGGCATAGTCTTCCCGGCGTCACTTCTGGAGGCAGGGAATGAACATGCGTTCGATGTCGTGCAGCGTCGCCGCGGCGGCCATGCTGGTTGCCGGCAGCGCCGGCGCCCAGGAAACGATCCGCCTGGGGAACCTCAAGTTCGCCCACTACGGCGCGGTCGCCTATATAAAGGAGCTCGGCCCCAAATGCGGCATCAAGGTCGACGAGAAGGTCTTCGCCAAGGGACTCGACGTGATGCAGGCGATCATCGCCGGCGAACTCGATGTCGGCACCACCGCCTCCGAGGCCGCCATTTCCGGGCGCGCCGGCGGCGCCCCGATCTTCGTGGTGGCCGGTTTCGCCAGGGGCGGCGCGCGGCTGGTGGCGCGCCCCGGGCTGGGCATCAGGTCGGTCCGCGACTTGAAGGGCAGGCGGGTCGGCGTGACCCGCGGCGCGATCCAGGAAGTGCTGCTGATGGCCGAGCTGCAACAGGCCGGCCTGTCCGCCGACAGCGCGCCCGGCAAGGATGTGCAGCTGGTGCTGCTGTCCTATCCCGACCTGAACCAGGCGCTGCTGGGCAAGAACATCGACGCCATGATGCAGTCCGAACCGCAGTCCTCGCAGGCGATCAACAAGGGGTTCGGGGTCGAGGTGCTCAAGCCCTATGGCACCCCGATCGGCGAACCGGTGCGCACCATGGTCATGACCGAGAAGTTCTACACCGAGAAAAAGCCGCTGGCCGACAAGTTCATGCGCTGCTTCGTGCAGGCCACCAAGGCCTTCATCGAGGACCAGGCGCTGGCCGAGAAGTACGTGCGCGAAGTCGTGTTCAAGGGCCAGATCAGCAAGGACGACTTCGACGACGCGATCGGCAATTCGCCGTACAGCTACGATATCACCGCGCAGCATATCCAGGTCACCACCGACACCATGGTCAAGACCGGCGTCGGGCGCATGGCCCGGCCGCCGGTGGCCAGGGACTGGGTGCGCACCGACCTGCTCGACGCGGCCAAGAAGAGTTTGAACGTCAAATAGCAGCCTATCTGCGGGAGGATCGATGAAGCGTGCACGGTGGCGGGAAATCGGGGTCGGGCTGGTGGTGCCGGCGGTGGTGATCGCGGCATGGCAGGGCGTGGCGCTGCTCGGCTGGGTCAATCCCCAGGTGTTGCCGGCGCCGCTGGCGGTGGTGCGCAAGTGGGTCGAGTACCTGCTGCCGCTGCGGCCGCACGGCGAAGGCAGCTGGCTGGCCTGGGCCCTGTCGGGCGAATTGATCCTCGATTCGCTCGGCAGCCTGGTCCGGGTGGTGGCCGGCTTCGTGATCGGCGCCGGCCTGGCCTTGCCGCTCGGCCTGTCGATGGGGGCCAGCGCGCGCGTCTATGCCTGGTTCAATCCCCTGGTGCAGCTGCTGCGGCCGATCCCGCCGATCGCCTACATCCCGCTGTCGATCCTGTGGTTCGGGCTGGGCAATCCGCCGGCCGTGTTCCTGATCGCCGTCGGCGCCTTCTTCCCGGTGCTGATGAACACCATCGCCGGCGTGCGCCAGGTCGACGGCATCTACCTGCGCGCGGCGCGCAACCTGGGCGCCGGCGGGCGCACCATGTTCCTGCGCGTGATCCTGCCGGCCGCCGTGCCTTATATATTGTCGGGGGTGCGGATCGGGATCGGCACCGCCTTCATCGTCGTCATCGTGTCCGAGATGATCGCCGTAAACAATGGCCTGGGCTTCCGCATCCTCGAGGCGCGCGAGTATTTTTGGTCGGACAAGATCATGGCCGGCATGATCACCATCGGCATGCTGGGCCTGGCGATCGACGTCGGCATGAACCGCCTGAACAACCATTTGCTGCGCTGGCACCGCGGCCTGGAGAGCTGAGATGAGCGCTTCCCCGATTTCCGTCATCGGCGTGGGCAAGGTGTTCCGCACCGACGGGCGCGAACTGGTCGCGCTCAAGGACATCGACCTGGAGATCCCGAGCGGCCAGTTCGCCTGCCTGCTCGGCCCTTCCGGCTGCGGCAAGTCGACCCTGCTCAATGCGATCGCCGGCTTCGCCCCGCCGTCGACCGGCGCGATCACCGCCAACGGCCGGCAGGTGGTGGCGCCGGGCCCGGAGCGCGGCATGGTGTTCCAGGAATACGCGCTGTTCCCGTGGATGACGGTCGAGCAGAATGTCGGCTTCGGGCTCGAGATCAAGGGCGCCGGCAAGGACGAGATCGGGCAGCGCGTGGGCCAGCTGCTGGCGATGCTGTCGCTGTCGGACTTCCGCCAGCGCTTTCCGAAGGACCTGTCGGGCGGCATGCGCCAGCGGGTCGCGATCGCGCGCGTGCTGGCGCTCGATTCGCCGATCATGCTGATGGACGAGCCCTTCGGCGCGCTCGACGCGCTGACCCGGCGCAACCTGCAGGACGAGCTGCTGCGCATCTGGGCCGAGTTGAAGAAGACCATCATCTTCGTCACCCACAGCATCGAGGAGGCGATCTACCTGGCCGACCGCATCGTCGTGATGACCTACCGACCCGGCACCGTCAAGCGCGACCTGATGGTCGGCCTGCCGCGCCTGCGCGACCCGGCCGCGCCCGAATTCAATGCCCTCAAGCGCGAACTGGGGCAGCTGGTGATGGAGGAGCAGCAGCGCCATCACAATGATGAACTAAGGATGGCGGCGTCGGATTGAGGGACTGCCGACGCCGCGGATGCGAAATCAAAAACAAACTTAACCAACGTCGTCCCAGCGAAGGCTGGGACCCATACTGAATAAGCTCAGCATGGGTCCCAGCCTTCGCTGGGACGACGTTGGTTTATGTGCTTGGCGTTTTGCCTTGTCGACTTCGGCGTGGCTTGCTGACTTCGCCCGCCAATAGTGTAAACTCCCCCCATGCTCATTTCCTTACTCTTTTCCGCCGCGCTGCTGTACGCCGCCTGCGCCGCGCTGCCGGCCCGCCGGGGCGCGCTGATCTCGAGTTTCACCGCCTTCGCCTGGCTGCTGCACGGCGCCGGCCTGTGGCAGGGCATGATGGGCCCCGGCAGCCTGCGCATCGGCTTCGCCTTCATGATCTCGGCCGCGCTGTGGGTGTCGGTCGCCGCCTACTGGCTCGAAAACCGCAACTTCGCGCTCGACGGCCTGCGCCGCCTGGTCATGCCCTGCGCCTGCGCCGCCGCCGTCCTGCCGGCCCTGTTCCCCGGCAGCGTGCTGCAGTTCGAGGGCCGGGCGCCGGCCTTCGGCTGGCACATCGCGGTCGCGATCCTGGCCTACAGCACCCTGACCATCGCCGCCTTCCACGCGGTGCTGATGGCGCTGCAGGAGACGCGCCTGCACACGCGCAATCCGCGCGCCGGCTGGCTGGCATCGACGCTCGACCAGCTGCCGGCCCTGCTGACGATGGAAAGGCTGCTGTTCCGCCTGATCGGCATCGGCTTCGTCCTGCTGAGCCTGACCGTGCTGTCCGGCGTCGTGTTTACGGAGCAGCTGTTCGGCACCGTGCTGCACTGGGACCACAAGACCGTGTTCGCGCTGCTGTCCTGGCTGCTGTTCGCGGCGCTGCTGGCCGGGCGCCGCTGGCGCGGCTGGCGCGGCAAGACCGCGCTGCGCTTCACGCTGGCCGGCTTCGCCACCCTGGTGCTGGCCTATGTCGGCAGCCGCTTCGTGCTCGAAGTGCTGCTGCACAGGGGGCTCGCATGACGCTGCGCCTGCTGTTCTGGCTGGCACTGGCGGTGCTGGTCTATTTCGCCATCCGCAGCAAGCTGCGCGGCATGAAGCCGCCGCCGGACGGGCCGGCCGCGCGCCGCGGCGAGCCCGAAGGCGAGGCCGAGCCGATGGCCCGCTGCGCCCATTGCGGCCTGCATTTCCCGGCCTCGGAAGCGGTGCGCGCCGACGGCCTGGATTACTGCAGCCCGGCCCACGTGCGCCTGCCCCCGAAGTAGGCGATGGCACGCTGGAACGCGCTGTCGGCCGAGTCGCGCGAGACCTTCTGGCGCTCGCTGACGGCGCTCAATGCGACCCGCGTGGTGATCGCGCTGGTGCTGCTGGTTTACCTGACGCTCGATTACAGGGGCGTGCGCGAGATCGGCTTCTTCGTGTATGCCGAAACCTGCATCGCCTACCTGGTGCTGGCGATCCTGTTCGCGCTGCTGACGGCGTTCTGGCGGCACCGCTTCCTGGCCCAGCTGGCGGTCCAGATCGCCACCGACATCACCATCATTTCGATGCTCTACCTGGCCGCCGGCGGCGTGCGCAGCGGCCTGGTGATCCTGTACCTGTTCCCGCTGGCGGGCGCGGCGATCCTGGCGCCGCTGCTGCTGTCGCTGTTCTCGGCGTCGCTGGTGACCCTGTTCCTGCTGGCCGAATCGACCTACAAGGTCTTCATGCAGGACAGCGAAACGCGCATCATGCAGGCCGGCCTGTACGGCGCCGCCTACTTCGCGATGGTGGTGGCGGTGAGCCGCATGGCCGCCAAGCTGATCGGCCAGGAAGAGCTGGCCGCCAAGCGCGGCATCGACCTGCGCAACCAGGAGGCGATCAACCAGATCATCATTTCGGACGTCGGCGACGGCATCCTCGTCGTCGGGCGCGACGGCACCGTCCATGCCAGCAACCCGGCCGCGCGCCATATGCTGGGCCTGGCCGCCGGCGAGCCGGTGTTCCGCCTCGGCGCGGTGGCGGCGCTGGCGCCGCTGGCGGCCGCGCTCAACGCCTGGCTGGCGCAGGCCGGCAAGGGCGCGCCGCGCCCGGCCTACATCACGGTGCGCCCGCACCAGGAGGGCGGGGCCGACACGCACGCGGCCTGGAGCGGGCGGCGCGACGTGTCCTCGCACCTGAAGGTGCGCTTCGCGCGCGCCGACACCCCGCACGAGGCGGCCGAGCGCTGCGTGATCTTCCTGCAGGACGTGACCGCGATCGAGAACCAGGCGCAGCAGCTGAAGCTGGCCTCGATGGGCCGGCTCACGGCCAGCATCGCGCACGAGGTGCGCAATCCGCTGTCGGCGATCGGCCACGCCACCGCGCTGCTGGCCGAGGACCTCGGCACGCCGCAGCAGCAGCGCCTGCTCAAGATCGTCGGCGACAATGTGGCGCGGGTCAACCGGATGGTCGAGGACATCCTGCAGCTGTCGCGCAAGGTGCAGCCGAACAGCGAACCGCTGGCGCTCGATGTGTTCCTGGCCGAACTGAAGGCCGAATTTGAGGAAACACACGCCCTCGCCAGTGATATAGTGTGGCTGGGCAACACTGGCAGTGTCCCGGTGCGCTTCGATGCGCTGCATTTGCGCGAGGTGCTTGTCAATTTGCTCAATAATTCGGTGCGCTACGCCAGCTTGACGCCGGGCTCGATCCGGCTGTACGTGCTGGCCGACGCCGCCGGGCGGATGGAGATGCACGTGCAGGACGACGGCCCCGGCATCACGCCGGAAGTGCGGGCCCACCTGTTCGAGCCCTTCTACACGACCTCGAGCAAGGGCACCGGCCTCGGCCTTTACCTGGCGCGCGAGCTGTGCCTGAACAATTCGGCGACGCTCGATTACGAGTATCGCTTCGACGCCAATGCGTTCGGCCTGCACAAGGCCAGTGGCAGGTTTGTCATCACGTTCGCGCCGCCGGTGGCAGCCTGAGGCGAGGACGACGATAGGAAAGGCAGCACAATGAGTTCACCCCGGGTACTGGTCGTCGACGATGAAGCCGACTTGCGCGAACTGCTCGAGATCACGCTGGTCAAGATGGGCCTCGACGTCGACAGCGCGGCCACGCTGGGCCAGGCGCGCGCGCTGCTGCAGGAGGGCGACTACGCGCTGGTGCTGACCGACATGCGCCTGCCCGACGGCCTCGGCCTGGAGCTGGTGCGCGAAGTGGCGGCCGCCGGCAAGGGCACGCCGATCGCCGTGATCACCGCCTACGGCAGCGCCGACAATGCGGTGGTGGCGCTCAAGGCGGGCGCCTTCGACTACGTGTCCAAGCCGGTGGCGCTGGACCAGCTGCGCATCATGGTGCAGTCGGCGCTGCGGCTGTCGGCGCCCGATCCGGCGGCCGCGCCGGCCGCAGGCGACGGCACGGCCAGCCGCCTGATCGGCGGCTCGGCCGTCATGCAGGCGCTGCGCGCCCAGATCGGCCGGCTGGCGCGCTCGATGGCGCCGATCGCCATCACCGGCGAGTCCGGCAGCGGCAAGGAACTGGCGGCGCGCGAAATCCACGCCCAGAGTTCGCGCGCGGCCAAGCCCTTCATCGCCGTCAACTGCGGCGCGATTCCGGAAGCGCTGATGGAGGCCGAATTCTTCGGCTACCGCAAGGGCGCGTTCACCGGCGCCGCGGACGAGCGCGACGGCTTTTTCCAGGCCGCCAACGGCGGCACCCTGCTGCTCGACGAAGTGGCCGACTTGCCGCTGGCGATGCAGGTCAAGTTGCTGCGCGCGATCCAGGAGCGGCGCGTGCGCAAGATCGGCGCCACCACCGAGGAACCGGTCGACGTGCGCATCATCAGCGCCACCCACCAGGACCTGGCCCAGTGCGTCGAGACCGGCAAGTTCCGGCAAGACCTGTTCTATCGGCTGAACGTGATCGAGCTCGGGCTGCCGCCGCTGCGCGAGCGGCTCGACGACCTGGCGGTGCTGGTCGACGGCATCCTGGCGCGGCTGGCCGGCCCCGGCAAGGCCGCGCTCGGGCCGCAAGTGCTCGACACCCTGCGCGCCTATTCCTTCCCGGGCAATGTGCGCGAGCTCGAGAACGTGCTGGAGCGGGCGCTGGCCTTCGCCGACCATGGCGTGATCCAGGTCGAGGACCTGTCGCTCAAGGGCGCGCGCCTGGCCGAGGGGCCGCTGGCGGCGCCGGCGCCGGAACCTGCCGCGCCGGCGCCGGCCGCGTCCGCGCCGGCCGCCGGCGCGCCCGAGGCGCTGCCGAACAGCCTGCCCGATTACCTGAACCAGGTCGAGCGCGACATCATCCTGCGCGCGCTGGCCCAGACCCAGTTCAACCGCACCCAGGCCGCGCAACTGCTGGGCATCAGCTTCCGCCAGCTGCGTTACCAGATGCAGAAACTCGATATCCACGCGCCCGAACCTTGAAACTCCCTTTGCGGTCGACGACCACCCGTAGGGCCGCCTTGGGCGAGGTTTCCGCGCGCAATCGTGCGCGCTTTCCGGGCAAAAAAAACAGACCGCACTGCAACATTGTC
This sequence comes from Massilia sp., assembly GCA_036676245.1. Taxonomy (GTDB): domain Bacteria; phylum Pseudomonadota; class Gammaproteobacteria; order Burkholderiales; family Burkholderiaceae_D; genus Telluria_A. Next base: position 81,254 of record JAKFDH010000006.1, read on the forward strand.
AGTGCCTGCTAAGCGCAATCGCCCGTCCTGTCAGGCCCCCTGAAAAGTCAAGGCCGAGACCGCTAAAAAATAGCAAATAAATTAGGTTGCCGATTCCAGAAAGCTATTGCGCCTCCGTCTGCGAGCCACTACAATTAGTTCTCGATTTGATGAATGCACTACATCTAGTGGTGCATACGGACTCCTCGCTAAAATGATCAACGCTGGCATCTACCCACTACTTGGCCTTGATTTAGCGCTTTTTATCCATAATTGACAACGATTTGCCAGCGGTGAACCCGACTGGCCGGACCCGTTTTTTTTTGCGTTCCTGGAGAGCCCATGCAAACTTCACAAGACATCACCATCAATCCACTGCACAACGCACCAGGATCGGCGGCTCCCGCGACCACTGACGCGCAGGCGATCGCCGCCAGCGGCGACTACCGCATCATCCGCCGCAACGGCGCCGTGGTCGCGTTCGAACCGTCGAAGATCGCCATCGCCGTGACCAAGGCCTTCCTCGCCGTCAACGGCGGCCAGGGCGCGGCATCGGCGCGCGTGCGCGAACTGGTCGAGCAGCTGACCAACAACGTGGTGTCGGCGCTGGTGCGCCGCCAGCCGTCCGGCGGCACCTTCCACATCGAAGACGTGCAGGACCAGGTGGAATTGTCGCTGATGCGCTCGGGCGAGCACGACGTCGCGCGCGCCTACGTGCTGTACCGCGCCAAGCACATGGAAGAGCGCCGCCTGGCCAAGGAAGCCCAGGGCACGACCGACATCGCCGCGCCGCAGATCCACACAACCGAGAACGGCGTGCGCCGTCCGCTCGACATGCAGCAAGTGCGCGACCTGATCAACGCCGCCTGCGTCGGCCTGGAAAAGCATGTCGACGCCGACGCCATCCTGGCCGAGACGGTCAAGAACCTGTACGACGGCGTGCCGGTCGAGGAGCTGCACAAGTCCGCCATCCTGGCTGCCCGCGCGCTGATGGAGAAGGACCCGGCCTACTCGCAGGTTACCGCCCGCATCCTGCTGCACACGATCCGCAAGGAAGTGTTCGAACAGGAAGTGCCGCAGGCGAAAGCGGCGGCCCACTATATAGAGTACTTCCCGAAATACATCGCCAAGGGCATCGACAACGAATTGCTCGACCCGGCGCTGGCCACCTTCGACCTGGCCAAGCTGGCCAAGGCCCTGGTCGCCGACCGTGACCTGCAGTTCGGCTACATCGGCCTGCAAACCCTGTACGACCGCTACTTCCTGCACGTGCGCGACGTGCGCATCGAGATGCCGCAGGCCTTCTACATGCGCGTCGCGATGGGCCTGTCGCTGCGCGAAGAGAACCGCGAAGCGCGCGCGATCGAGTTCTACAACCTGCTGTCGACCTTCGACTTCATGAGCTCGACCCCGACCCTGTTCAACTCGGGCACGCTGCGCTCGCAGCTGTCCTCGTGCTACCTGACCACCGTGTCGGACGACCTGGAAGGTATTTACGACGCGATCAAGGAAAACGCGCTGCTGGCCAAGTTCGCCGGCGGCCTGGGCAACGACTGGACCCCGGTGCGCGCGCTCGGCGCCCACATCAAGGGCACCAATGGCAAGTCGCAAGGCGTGGTGCCGTTCCTGAAAGTGGTCAACGACACCGCCGTCGCGGTCAACCAGGGCGGCAAGCGCAAGGGCGCGGTGTGCGCCTACCTGGAAACCTGGCACATGGACATCGAGGAATTCCTCGACCTGCGCAAGAACACCGGCGACGACCGCCGCCGCACCCAC
>JAKFDH010000007.1:0-5103 GCA_036676245.1 Massilia sp.
AATTGGAGGATGATTCTTTTTGAGTAGATAGAAAAGAACCTGGACAATCGCAATCCACACGATGGCCGAAACAAACAGGATTAGAAACAAAACAACGAACGCGTCATCCATGAGCCTAACGCCTAAGTTAAGCCGCGCCGAAGGCGTCGGCTTGAATGGTTAGTTAGGCGCCAGGCGCCGGTTAGTGGTCGTGCGGTGGCGCACGGTAGATTCCGTATTCCTTGATCTTCCCGCCAACAAAGGTGATCGAAAGGATCTTGTAGGCTTCATCGTCAGGGATTTCCTTGCGCTGGTCGATGAAAGGAAGTTCTAGCACCGAGCAAGTTCCGTTCTCGGTGCTGTGGCATGCCTCAACCGAAAGCTTGTATACGAGAGGAGAATCTACATCTGCATAAATGCTCTTTTCTATCTCGACACGAATCCCATCCTGGACCACTTCAAGGAAGAGAATTCTTCTGTATCGCTCGTCTGTACGAAGCTCCAAAGAGAATGAATCTGAGTCGAGCTTTATGTGAGACCAGTTTCTGTACGACGGCGAGCTCGCAGCTGTGGTAGCGCTTAGCAAGAAGATTGCCATTGCGGGGTATAGGTTCATTTCGCCGCCTAACGCCTGAGTTAAGCCGCGCCGAAGGCGTCGGCTTGAATGATTAGTTAGGCGCTCGCAAATAGAGAACGCGCCAAGTGCACAGCAATTGCGGAAAAAGCCAGAGCGAAGAATGCCATGGCGCCAATGGAGAACCAGAATGCTGCGGGTTGCTTGCGCCGATTTATCGCCAATGGAGCCTGGGAGCCCCACATGATCTGATCTTCTCGGACGGCCGCAAAAGCACGTCTTGCGGCAAGGGCCGCCAATAGGCAGACGAGAGGAAGGGCGAGGATCGGCGGAATGGTCATCTTTGAAGCCTAACGCCTTAGTTAAGCCGCGCCGAAGGCGTCGGCTTGAATGATTAGTTAGGCCCCGGACCGGACCTGACGGCAAAAACCTCATAATCGACGCGTCCGGATTGGCGCCTGTAACGCCGCACCGTCACTGGCGTTCCTTCTGTAAGAGGTCGACCTGACGCGACAGAGGCGATAACGGAGTTACCTCCCTCAAGTTCTACTGTTGCGTACATCACATCTCCGCGGATCCTCCCACTTACGAGCTGCGAGGAAACAACCACTCCAGTGATTTCGTCGAACGGGCCGACGGGTCTTGCCCGTGGCGCGATGATGGCACCAACAACAAGTAGGAAGAAGGCGACAGCCCCAAAGATGCCGAAGAACCACGTTCTCGCTCGGTACTTCTTCAAAGCCTAACGCCTAAGTTAAGCCGCCGCCGGCCCAAGAAGCATGACTTGTGTCGCGTCCATTCCCGGCGGTCGGCTTGAATGAATGGTTAGGCCGGACGCTAAGCCGCGGAAGGGCGCTTTGCAAGCCAGGGTGGGCCGAAAAGGCTGGGCCCGCTTGGCGAACTGTGACGGATGACAACGAAGGGCCGCCCTGACGATGGGTTGTGCGACAACCGAGCCGGCAGCGAAGAACGGCAACGCGCGAACTGACTGGAAGCGGGCGACCAGGACCGGCACTGAAACTAGGCGAAGCCAGAGACGATAACGGCCCGCGAACGGGCCGAAGCAATTGAAGCGGATGAAGGCCTAACGCCTAGTAGGCCTCAAAAGTGAGGCATATGGCCGTATGGTTCTCCGCAGCGGTTGAGACGTCAAGCGAAATCCTGCGTTTGGTCAAAGGGTTGTCCGCTGTCGTTGGGGCGCGACCGTCCGGATGATTCGACGTTATGGAGCACAAGCGACGGATATCCGGTTATTGGAGCGTGGACGCGCGTATATCCGGCATTGCGTGGCGGCGTCACCCGTGAGGATGTTCGCCGCCGTTCGTGACCCGTTCACTGGCCGCTCGCTTCTTCTGCCGGCCGATGGCGCTTCCTTCAGAAGGCGCGTGCCGTTCATTCTGGCCAGGCTGCGCCGGCCGCGCGGCAAACGCGGGCCGGCTCCGGGCGTCAGCGGGCGTCCTTGGCCAGCTCGCCACCCTTGATCACCACCGGCACGGACTCGAGCAGGCCCACGTCGGCGGTCGGGTCGCCGGACACGGCGACGAAGTCGGCGTAACGCCCGACCTCGGCCACGCCGACGTCCTTGCGCTGCAGCGCTTCGGCCGCGTTGACGGTGGCGGCCTGGATCGCCTGCAGCGGCGTCATGCCGTAACGCACCATCACCGCGAACTGGCGGCCGTTCTGGCCGTGCGGGTACACGCCGGCATCGGTGCCGTAGACCATGCGCACGCCGGCGGCGTTCGCACGCCTGAAGCCCTGGCGCTGCACCTCGGCGATCTCGCGGTCCTTGCGCAGGTTGTCCTCGAGCACGCCGTTCTTCGCGCCTTCGGCCTGGGTGTAGTCGGTGTTGTAGATGTCCATCGACAGCCAGGCGCCGTGCTGCTTCGCCAGCGCGATGCCTTCGTCGTCGATCAGGCTGGCGTGTTCGATGGTGTCCACGCCGGCGCGGATCGCGGCCTTGATGCCGCTGCTTCCGTGCGCGTGCGCGGCTACCGGCAGGCCCCACTGGTGCGCTTCCTCGACCGCCGAACGCATCTCGTCCTCGCGCATCTGCTGCTGGCCGGGTTCGGTGTTGCGCGAGAACACGCCGCCGGTGGCGCAGATCTTGATCACCTGGGCGCCGTACTTGCGCAGCTCGCGCACGCTGTGGCGCGCGGCCTCCGGGCTGTCGGCGCTGTACGGATTGCGCTCCTGCATCGACGGCGGGAAGTAGGTGCTGTCGCAATGGCCGCCGGTGGCGCCGAAACTGGTGGTGGCGGTGACCAGGCGCGGGCCGGGCAATTTGCCGGCATCGATGGCCTGGCGCAGGCCAACGTCGTTCCAGTCGCTGGAGCCCACGTTGCGCACGGTGGTGAAACCGGCTTCCAGCGTCTCCTTCGCGTGTTTGACCTGCAGCACCGACCAGAAGCGGTCGCCGAACTGCAGGCCGGTGTAGCCACCGTAGCTCGGGTCGGAATCCAGGTGCACGTGCATGTCGATCAGGCCCGGCACCAGGCTCATGCCCTTGAGGTCGATGACCGGCGTGTCGGTGGTAACGATCATCGCGCCGGGACCGTGCGCGATGTCGGCGATGCGGCCGTCTTTCACCAGGATCCAGACGTTCTCCAGCCAGCGGCCGGTGCGCACGTCGAGCAGGCGGTCGGCGGTGATCAGGCGGGTGTTGTCGCTCTGCGCCCCGGCGGTCAGGCTGGTGGCGGCGATGGCCGGCGATGCGGCGGCGAACAGCAGGGCAGCGATCAGGGGACGCAAGGTCATGGGCAGTCTCGGTCGGAGGTGGACGGATTGTCGCCGTTCGGACGTCGGGCGGTTCGTGACGGGGTCGAACGATTCATGCCGTCTCGCCCGTCTGCAGCCGCCACAACGCCGCATACGCACCATCGCGGGCCACCAGCTGGTCGTGGGTGCCGGATTCGACGATGCGGCCGGCGTCGAGCACGTGGATCGCGTCGGCATGGCGCACCGTGCTCAGCCGGTGTGCAACGACCACCGTGGTGCGGCCGCGGGCCGCGGTGGCCAGCGAATGCTGGATCGCGGCTTCGGTTTCGTTGTCCACCGCCGAGGTGGCTTCGTCCAGCACCAGGATGGCCGGGTCGCGGTACAGCGCGCGGGCCAGGGCGATTCGCTGGCGCTGGCCGCCGCTGAGCTGGGCGCCGCGTTCGCCGACCGGGCTGTCGTAGCCCTGCGGCATCGCTGCGATGAAGTCGTGTGCCTCGGCGGCGCGTGCGGCCGCCTCGACCCGCGCACGGTCCGGGGACCGTTCGCCATAGGCGATGTTGTCGGCGACGCTGCCGTCGGTGAGGAAAGGCTCCTGCGCGACGTAGCCGACCACGCGGCGCAGCGCCGCCGGGTCGAGACCGGCGACGTCGGCACCGTCGAGCGTGATGCGCCCGCGGGCCGGATCCAGGAAACGAAGCAGCAGCTTCAGCAGCGTGCTCTTGCCGCCGCCGGTGCCGCCAACCAGCGCCACCGTGTGCCCGGCCGGAACCTGCAGCGACACATCGCGAACGGCGGGACGTCCGTCGTAATCGTAGCCAACGCCTTCGAACGCAAGTTCGCCGCGCGGCTTGCCGGCCAGCGGCGCGCTGCCACGTTCGGGCACCGCCGTGTCCAGCAGGTCCATCACCCGGTTCACCGACGCCATCGCACGCTGGTAGAGGTCGGTCATGTCGGCCAGGCGGGTCAGCGGCCACAGCAGGCGCTGGGTCAGGTACACCAGCGCGGAATAGCTGCCGACGCCGAGTTCGCCGCGCAGGGTCAGCATGCCGCCGTACAGCAGCGTGGCGACGAAACCGGCCAGGATGGCCATGCGGATCACCGGCGTGATCGCCGCCGAGAAGCGGATCGCTTCGGCATTGCGCGCACGGAAACCGTCGCTGGCCTGGCGCAGGTGTTCGGCCTCGAAGTCCTCGGCGGTATAGGCCTGGATGGTCGCCATGCCGGCCAGGTTGTTGTTGAGCCGCGCCGACACCGTGGCCGCCGCCTCGCGCGCGGCGGCGTAACGCGGCGCCAGCCGCTTCTGGAACCAGAACGCGCCGACCAGGATCAGCGGGATCGGCAGCATCGCCAGCGCGGCGAGGTCGGCGGTGAGCACGAAGAACACGCCACCCACCAGCAGCGAACTCACGACGACCTGGATCAGGTCGTTGGCACCGGTGTTGAGGAAGCGTTCGATCTGGTTGACGTCCTCGTTCATCAGCGCCATCAGCCGGCCGCTGCGTTCGCGTTCGATCAGCGCCGGCGGCAGCTTCTGCAGGTGGCCGTACGCGGCCTGGCGCAGTGCGTGCTGCAGGTCCTGGGCCAGGCCGCGCCACTTCAATGCATACAGGTATTCGAACAGCGACTCGGCGACCCAGATCACCACCGTCAGCGCCACCAGCACATAAAGCTGGTGCAGCGGGTCGGGCAGGCCGAACTTGGCCAGGAAGGAGTCCTGCTGGTTCACCACCACGTCCACCGCCACGCCGATCAGCAGCTCGGGCAGCACGTCGAAGATCTTGTTGAGCACCGAATACACCGTCGCCAGCACGGCGTCGCGGCGATGGGGGCGGGCG
>JAKFDH010000008.1:0-1577 GCA_036676245.1 Massilia sp.
ACACCGCTCAACAGCGTGATCGGCTTCGCTGAACTGCTGAAGGACGAGGTGCCGGGCCCGCTCAATGCCAGGCAGGCCCAGTTTGCCGCTGACATTCTCGCGAGTGGCCAGCACCTGCTCATGCTGGTGGAGGCCATTCTGGAAATGTCGCGGCTCGATGCGGCCGACGGGTCGCGCGCGCACGAGCCCGTGGACATCGGCGCGCTGCTCGAGGAGCGCGTGGCTGCGCACCGCAAGGCGGCCGAGTCGGGCGGCGTCACCACGCGGCTCGATGTCGCGCCGGATGCCGGCAGCCCGGCGCTCGACCCGAGGGCGCTGAGACGTATGATGGACGTGCTGCTCGACAACGCGATCAAGTTCAACCGCGAAGGCGGCACGGTCGCCGTGAGCGCGCGGCGTGCAAGCGGCGCGCTGGACATTTCCGTGACCGACACGGGTATCGGCATTGCGCAGGAGGACATGGCCAGGCTCTTCAAACCGCTCGTGCAGCTCGATGCGGGCCTGGCGCGTCGACATGGCGGCATCGGACTGGGGCTGGCACTGGCGCGCCGGCTGGCCGAGCTGCACGGCGGCACGATAGAGGTCAAAAGCGAATCCGGCCAAGGCAGCACGTTCACAGTGCACTTGCCCCTACAGGAGGACTCATGAGCGAAGCGGAAAAACCCGCGCGGATACTGGTGGTTGACGACGAGGATCGCAACCGCCGGCTGTTCGTCGCGATGCTCGAGGCCGATGGCTATGTGGCCGCAGAGGCGGCCGATGGAGCACAGGCGCTGGAGCTCGTGCGGCAGAGTCCGCCAGACCTGGTCCTGCTCGACATCATGATGCCGGGCATGGACGGCTACGCGGTAGCCCGGGCCCTCAAGGCGAACCCGGCCAGCCGGTCGATTCCTGTCGTGATGGTGACGGCGCTCGACGACAGCGAGTCGTGGCAGCGCGGAATGCAAGCCGGCGCTTCAGACTTCCTCACCAAACCGGTGGACCGCATCCGGCTCGGGCTGCGGATTCGCAATCTGCTCGCGCTCAAGGCAAACAGTGATGCTTTGGCCCAGCGCGAAGCGGAGATGCGGGCCATGCTGGACCACCTGCCGGACGCTGTCGTCCAGATCGACGCCCGCGGCGTGGTGCGCTCGGCCAATCCGGCCGTGCAGCGCATCTTCGGCCATGCGCCGCAGGCGCTGATCGGTCACAGCGTCACCGGGCTGGTGCCCGAACCCGCTCGCGCCGAACTCGAGGCCCTGATCGAGCACCATGTGCGCAGCGGCGGGGCGCGCATCATCGGCATCGGTCGTGAAGTGACGGGCCTGCACAAGGATGGGCATCTGCTGGACCTGGACCTTCTGGTCACTGAATATCAGCATCATGGCGAACACTTCTTCATCGGCACCCTGCGGGACATCTCGGAGCGCAAGCGCCTCATGACCGACTTGAGGGAGGCCCGTGAAGTGGCGCAAGCCGCCAACCGCGCCAAGTCCGAGTTCCTGGCCACCATGAGCCACGAGGTCCGCACCCCGCTCAACGGCATGTTCGGCATGCTGGAGCTGCTCAGCCTGAGCACGCTCGACACCGAGCAGCAC
>JAKFDH010000009.1:0-16918 GCA_036676245.1 Massilia sp.
GTTGGTTATTGTCTTTTCGAGTTCCACATTCACGACTTCGGGAAGGGCGCCGCTCGTGTCAGTGGAAATTCAGAAGTCAACAGGATTATTCCGGACACCAGTGTGCCTTCGCAGGGACGACGTTGGATTGTGTGCTTAAGCGTCGCATTCACGACTTCGGGCGAGGCATTGCTCTCATTCGGGCGGCGCCTGCGGTTCGGCCAGGCTGGCCAGGCAGGCCGCGCTGACCGGGAACACCGGCTGGCGCAAGCCCGGCGGCTCCCAGCCGAACAGGAACTGGCAGGCCGCGCCGCAGACCCTGCCCTGGCACGGCCCCATGCCGGCGCGCGTCTGCAGCTTGGCGCTGCGCCAGTCGCCATGGCCGGCCAGGCGCCCCGCCTCCACATCCTCGCAGCGGCACACGATCGTGGCGGGCTGGCACAGTGCGCGCAGCGCAGGCGCCGGCGCAAAACTGCGCGCCAGCAGCGCGGCGAAGGCGTGCGCGCGCGCACGGCGCCGCAGGTCGGCGGCGGCTGGCGCGGCGCCGGTCGCCGCCAGGCCCGCGATGCGGCCTTCGGCCAGCGCCTTGTCGACGCCGCCGATGCCGGTCGCTTCGCCGGCCGCCCACACATCGGGCGCGCTGGTGGCCTGGCGGGCGTCGGCCACGACCGCGCCGCCGGCGATCGCGCAGCCGAACAGCGCGCCGCCTTCCACATTCGGCAACAGCCCGAATCCGCAAGCCAGGAAATCGCAGGCGATGTCGCTCGTGCGCCCCTGGTGGAACAGCGAGACCCCGCGCAGCCTGGCGTCGCCGAAGGCCGAGGTCACCGCCGCGTCATGCAGGTAAGGCAGGCCGCGCAGGCTGGCGAACAGGCGCAGCGACTGCAGCGCCTTGGCCTGGTGGCCGAGCAGCAGGCGGCCGAAGAAGGACGCCAGCTCGCGCGTCGGGCGGTGCTCGGCGATCGCGACGACGATGCCGCCGTGGCGGCGCACCGTGTCGGCGGCGGCCAGCAGCAGCGGCCCGGTGCCGGCGATGACGACCCGTTTGCCGCGCAGCGGCATGCCGCCCTTGGCCAGCGCCTGGATCGCGCCGGCGCCGGTGACGCCGGGCAGGGTCCAGCCGGGAAAAGGCAGCAGCAGTTCGCGCGCGCCGCTGCACAGGATCGCGCGCTGCCACGGCAGCCGCAGCGGGCCGTCCCGGGTATCGAGCAGCAGGGTGCGCGGCCCGGCGGCGGCCACCACGCGCGCGCCGTACAGGAAGCGCACGCCGGGGCGCTGCTGCAGCATGTCCCACAGCTGCTGCGCGCGCGGGTCGGTGAAGCGCGCGGGACCGCCGCGCCAGACCTGGCCGCCGGCCGCGCTGTTGTCGTCGACCACCGTGACCTGCGCGCCATGCTGCGAGGCGGCGGCGGCGGCGGCCAGCCCGGCCGGGCCGGCGCCCAGGATGACGATGCTCATGCCGCGCTCCCGGTGGCGATCCGCATGCCGGGACGGCAGACGGTCTGGCAGGCCAGGCGGTGCGGCTGGCCGTCGATGCTGACCCGGCATTCCTGGCACTGGCCCATGCCGCACAGCGCGAAACGGGCCTTGCCGCGCACCGAGACACGGGTGCACAGGCGGTCGGCCAGCACCAGCGCCGCCACCACGCTGGCGCCCTCTTCCACTTCCACGGCCTGGCCGTCGACCTTGACTATCATTGTGCAGCTCCGTGCATGGAAACGAAGCGCGACGGCTGGTAGGCCGTCGCGTCGATCGCACTGGCGCGTCCCATGATCTGGTCGGCCAGCAATTGCGAAGTCCCGAACGCGGTTGTCACGCCCAGTCCTTCATGGCCCGTGGCCAGCCACACGCCCGGACGTGCCGGGTGCGGGCCGATCAGCGGGCGTCCATCGGGCGACGCTGGCCGCATACCGGTCCAGGTGCGCACGATATTCATACCGGCCAGGCAGGGCAGCAGCGCGATCGCGCTGGCCAGCACCGCCGCCATCACTTGCGGGTCGACGGCGCCGTCGTGCAGGCCGTCCTGGCGGCAGGAGCCGACCAGCCACTGGCCGGTGGCGCGCGGCTGCACATTGGCCGCCAGCGCCAGGCCGTGCGCGCCGGCCGCCGCCTGGCCGTAATCCATGCTCACCACCTGGTGCGCCAGCCGGCCCGGATAGCGGTCGGTGATCGCCAGGTGGCCCTTGCGCGGCGCCACCGGCACCTCCGGCAGCAGCGCCGCGGCCTGCACGCCGGCCGCCAGCACGATGCGGTCGGCCACCAGGCGCGCGCCGTCGGCCAACACCAGCACATCCTCGTTGATGGCCGCCACCCGCCGGCCCAGCAGCAGCGTGCCGCCTTCGCGCTCCATCTGGCGGGCCAGGAAGTCGGCCACCGCGGGCGGATACACGACACTGTCGCCGGCCACCCGCACCGCGCCGCGCAGGCCGCCGCGCAGGGCCGGCTCGAGCCGCGCCAGCGCATCGCCGGCGACGGCGTCGGCCTGCCAGCCGCGGCGCGACAGGCGTTCGGCGCGCTGCAAAGCGTGCCCCATCTGCTGGTCGTCGGCCGCGATCCACAAGGTGCCGCAGCGGGACGGCTCGCCGACGCCGGGATGGCGCGCCAGGAACTGGTCCCACAGGCGCAGCGACAGCAGGCACAGGTCGAGTTCATCGTCCGATTCGTCGAGCGCAACCAGGTGGCCCATGCCGGCCGCCGTCACCCCGCAGCCGGGGGTGGCGGCATCGACCAGGCCGACCGACAGGCCTTCGCGGCGCAAGGCCAGCGCGCAGGCGGCGCCGACGATGCCCGCGCCGACCACCAGCACGTCGTACGAACGGAGCATGCCTCAGGCGAAGGACGGCAGCTGCGGACGGGTCTCGATCGCACTGCGGATCACGCGTTCGGCGCGTGCGCGCTGTTCGCCTTCGAGCGGCATGCGCGGCGCGCGCACCCGTTCGTTGGAGCCGATCGCGATCGCCTCGGCCAGCTTGATGTTCTGCACCAGGTAGGACGACACGTCGAGGTCGAGCAGCGGGCGGAACCAGCGGTAGATCGCCAGAGCTTCCTGCTGGCGGCCTTCCTTCATCAGGCGGTAGATGGCCACCGTCTCATTCGGGAACGCCAGGCCGAGGCCGGCGACCCAGCCGACCGCGCCCACCGCCAGCGCCTCGAAGGCGAGGTTGTCGACGCCGGTGAACAGGTCGTAGCGGGTGCCGAGGCGGTTGATGATCTCGGTGCTGCGGCGGATATCGTCGGACGACTCCTTGACGGCGACGAAGTGGGGATCGTCGGCCAGCTCTTCGAGCATGTCGTTGGTGACGTCGACGCGGTAGGCAAGGCGGTTCGAGTAGATCATGATCGGCAGGTCGCTGGCGGCGGAAATGGCGCGCAGGGTGGCGATCGTTTCGCGGTGGTTGCTGTGGTAGATCGTGCTCGGGACCACCATCAGGCCATCGGCGCCGGCCTGTTCGGCCTTGGCGGCCAGGGCGCAGGCGTCGCGCGTGGCGGCCTCGGCGACGGTGAGCAGGGCCGGCTTGCTGCCGGCAATTTTCTTAGCGGTACGCAACACCTCGATACGTTCCGCCTGGGACAGCATCGGTCCCTCGCCGAGCGAGCCGCAGGCGATCAGGCCGTCGCAGCCGGCGTCCATCTGGAGGGCGAAGCAGCGCTCCATCTCCGCGTGGTCGAGTTGCCCTTCCGGGGTGAATTTGGTTGAAACAGCGGGGATCACACCATGCCACATGACGTCCTTGCTTTCTCCGGTAAAACCGGTCCGATGACAGAAGGTTCAACGATACTCCGCTCCCCGCCCCCAGTCTTGCTCCAGCCGTGCCCGTCCGGCGCCCAATTCGGCATAGCCCACCGCCGCCGGAAATGCCAGGCCAAGGTCAGGCGCCAATACCCTTCCAATCGGGGTCAGACCTCAATTAAACACGCTTGGGGGTCAGACCTCAGTTAACCGGGCGCACGCCCCGGCCCCGCCATCCGCAGAAGAAGGCGCCGCAGCAATGCTTGCCGCACGGAAATTGAGGTCTGTCCCCGAATGGGGCGAAATTGAGGTCTGACCCCGATTGGACGGGAATCGAGGTCCGCCCGCCGAATTGGCGGCGCTGGCTCCGAATTGTATAGCCTGTGTGGGGATTTCGGCACAACCGGGCGGTGATGCCGGATGTATACTCGTGGCTGCTCATACACGGACGGACGACCATGGACCTGCGCACCCTTGCCGCCAACGCCCCCGCTTTCGCCTCGGTCGAACTGGCGGCGCTCGAGAGCCTGTTCGACGCGCTCTCCGACGTCGCCTTCTTCGTCAAGGACCGCGAGGGCCGCTATGTCTGCATCAACCATACGATGGTGCGCCGCTGCGGCTTGCGCAGCAAGCAGGATATGCTGGGCAAGACCGCACTCGAAGTCCACCCGCGCCCGCTGGCCCAGGCCTATATGGCCCAGGACCGCCTGGTCATCGACAGCGGCACCCCGATCAGCAAGCACCTCGAGCTGCACCTCTACCCCACCCGCTCGCGCGGCTGGTGCCTGACCCACAAGACGCCGCTGCGCGATGCCGCCGGCGCCATCGTCGGCCTGGCCGGCACCTCGCAGGACCTGGGCCTGCCCGACGAGCAGAACCCGGTCTACCGCAAGATCGCCGAGATCGCCCTGCACATCAGCCAGCACTATCAGGAAAACATCAGCATGGACGAGCTGGCGCGCAACGCCGGCCTGTCGCTGTCGCGCGTCGAGCGCCTGTTCCAGCGCGTGTTCCACTATTCGCCGCGCCAGCTGCTGCTGCAGTCGCGCCTGGCCGCGGCGATGGCCATCATCGAATCGGGCTCGAACATGGGCATCGCCCAGATCGCCTACGAGTGCGGCTACACCGACCACAGCGCCTTCTCGCGCCAGTTCAAGGCCCACACCGGCATGAGCCCGATCCAGTACCGCGCCCACTGCGGCGCCGGCCCGGCCGCCTGAGCGCGCGCCCGCGCGGGAGCCAAATGGTTCGGCCCGTTGTCCAAGCGGGCATGGACACAGGCACCGCCGCGGCCCACGCCGCCCCCCAGGGTATTGCCGCCGACCTCTGGCACGTGCTGGCACGCCAGCTCGATTCGCGTTCCAAGAGCCTGCTGGCCGATCGCCTGATCAATACCAGCGACATCCGCACTTGATTCAGATTCAGAGGCCGCCATCGAGCAGGAACTCGACCGGCTGTCGCGTGATCGAACCACTCTCATCATCGCGCACCGCTTGTCGACCATCGTGCGCGCCCACGAGATCCTGGTAATGGACCGCGGCCGCATTGTCGAGCGCGGCACCCACAAGGAGTTGTTGCGCCGCAAAGGGCTGTATGCACGGCTGTGGCAACTCCAGCAGCGCACTTCGAAAGGCCGAGATGAAGACGAGCATGCCAGCAAGCACAACCCCGCCTGATTCCGCAGCGTCGGCGGCGCTCGCCGTGTCGGTCGTGGTCGCCACGGCCGGCCGGGTCGACCTGCTCGACCGCTGCCTCGATGCGCTGCTGCGCCAGGCGCTCGACGGGCGCCGCTACGAGATCGTCGTCGTCGACGACGCGCCCAGCCAGCGCACGCGCCAGCTGGTGGCCGTATGGCGCGCCAGCGCCAGCGCGCGCGGGCCGGCCCTGGTCTACCTGCCGAACCACGGCCCGCACGGCCCCGCGGCGGCGCGCAACCGCGGCTGGCGCATGGCGCGCGCGCCGCTGGTGGCCTTCACCGCGGAAGACAGCGTGCCCGCGCCCGGCTGGCTGCGGCATGCCCTGGCCGCGTTCGACGACCACGTCGACGTGCTGTGCGGCCAGGTCGATACCCCGCTGGCCGGCCCGCCCACCGCCCACGAGCGCGAGCAGCGCCGCCGCGCCGGCGCCGCCATCCCGCTGGCCAACTGCGTGTTCCGCAAGCGCGTGCTCGAACGCCTGAACGGCTTCGACGAACGCTTCCGCTGCACCTGGCGCGAAGCCTGCGACCTGCATTTCCGCCTGCTGGGCATGGGTGCGGCCATCGTGCGCACGCCCCATGCGCTGGTGGTGCGCCCGCTGCGCCACGCGCCCTGGGGCGCGGCGCTGGCCGAGCTGCGCGATGCCGCCTTCGATGCCCTGCTGTACAAAAAGCACCCGGCGCTGTACCGCAAGAACATCCGCGCCACCCCGCACTGGGAAGACGCGGCCACGGTCGCCTTCCTGCTGCTGGCCCTGTGCGGCGCGGCGCTCGGCGCCCGCGCGCCGGCGCTGGCCGCCGGCGCCGCCTGGCTGGCCATGACGGCGCTGCTGTGCGCGCGCCGCCTGCACGGCACCGCCCACAGCGCCGCCCATGTGGCCGAGGTGCTGCTGACCGCCGTGCTGATGCCGCCGCTGGCCCTGTACTGGCGGCTGGCCGGCGCAATCCGCTACCGCGTCCGCTTCGCCTGAGGAGCCGCCATGCGTCCGCTCAACATACTCGCCTGGCACACCCACGGCAGCTACCTCTACTACCTGCCCCTGTCGCCGCACCAGTTCTACCTGCTGTCCAAGCCTGCCCGCCCGGCTGCGGCGGGCGCGGCGGCCACTTCGCCTGGGGCCCGAACGTGCACAACCTGCCGGCCAGCAAGGCGATCCTCGGCGTTCTGCTCTTGCCCGCCGCCAGCGTGGTCGCCGAGATCATGGTGCTGCCCATGCAAGAAACTTCCTGGCCGTAAATTATGAAAGCTATCTTCCTCGACAAGGACGGCACGCTGGTCGACGACCTGCACGGCAACGCCGATCCGCGCCGCGTCCACCTGTGCGACGGCGCCGGCGCCGCGCTGCGCCTGCTGGCCCGCCTCGACTACCGCTTCATCGTCGTCTGCAACCAGGACGGCATCGCCCACGGCCTGTTCACGGAACCGGAGATGGAAGCGGTGGGCAACCGCCTGGCCGACCTGATGTTCCGCGAGCAGCTCAACCTCGACGGTTTCTATTACTGCCCGCATCACCCGGAAGGCAAGGTCGCGCGCTATGCGCTCAATTGCACCTGCCGCAAGCCGCGGCCGGGCCTGCTACTGCAGGCGGCGCGCGAACACGAGATCGACTTGCGCGCCTCGTGGATGATCGGCGATATCCTGCACGATGTCGAAGCGGGCAACCGCGCCGGCTGCCGCACCATGCTGCTCGACAATGGCCACGAAACTGAATGGCGGCTCGGTACGCGCCGCGTGCCGACCGGCATCGCGCACGACCTGTATGGGGCGGCCGTGATGATCGCCAACGCCGACGGCGCCTGGCGATGATCCCCGCCGCATCCCGTGCCTTAACCTGTCTCCGTTCCGCCGGCAAAAGCCGCGCCTGCCGCCGCGCAGCGGCGCTAACACCTGCTTACAATTTGCTTTAACCCCGCTTCTCCGCGCCCGCCGTTTCATAGGCACAGGCCCCTTTGCCTGGACAGCCACCGGAGAACATGATGACCATCCCGCACAACAAGAAATCCTTCGGCGCCGGCGCCTTGCTTGGCGCAATCGCGCTCGCCACGATCCTGGCCGCGCCCGCCGCCTTCGCCGGCGCGGGGCAGCAGGGCCAGCAAGGCCAAATGATCCGTCCCCACCATCCGCAGCTGCCGGTCGCGCGCGGCACCATCGAGCTGGTGTTCGTGCTCGACACGACCGGTTCCATGGGCGGCATGCTGGAAGGCGCCAAAACGAAAATCTGGGGCATCGTCAACGACGTGCTGCAACGGCGCGGCGCCGCCAGCACCCACGTCAAGGTCGGCCTGGTGGCCTACCGCGACCGCGGCGACGCCTACCTGACCCGGGTCACCCCGCTCACCAGCAACCTCGACGAAGTCTATGCCCAGCTGATGGCCCTGCGCGCCGAAGGCGGCGGCGACGGCCCCGAGGATGTGCGCAGCGCCATGGCCGACGCCCTGCGCGCGGCCGGCTGGTCCGCCAACGGCCCCGGCCTGTCGCAAGTGATGTTCCTGGTCGGCGACGCGCCCCCGCACGACGACTACCACGCCCTGCCCAGCACCAGCGCCAGCGCCCGGCTGGCGCAGCGGCGCGGCATCATCGTCAACACGATCCAGTGCGGCACCATGCAGGAGACCACGCCCGCCTGGCGCACGATCGCCCAGGTCGGCGGCGGCGAATACTTCGCCATCGCCCAGGATGGCGGCGTCGACGTCATCGCCACGCCCTACGACCAGGAACTGGCCAGGCTGGGCGAGCAGATGGGCGGCACCTATATGGCGTTCGGCGACGTGCAGCACCGCGCCCGCAAGCAGTCCGGCCAGGTGGCGATGGAAGCGCGCGTGATGGCTGCCGCGCCGGCGCCGGCGCGCGCCGAACGGGCGCTGAACAAGGCCCTCAACACCGCCGCCTACGACGAAAGCGACCTGGTGCAAAAGGCCGAGAGCAAGGGCGTCGACCTGCCGACGATGGCGGAAGCCGAGCTGCCCGATGCGCTGCGCCGCCTCGACCCGGCCAAGCGCCAGGCCGCGCTCGACCAGGCGGTGGCCGAACGCAAGGCCCTGCGCGAGCGCATCGTCGTCCTGTCGAAGCAGCGCGAGTCTTACCTGGCCGAGCAGCAGCGCAAGAAGGCGGGCCCGAAGACCGGCTTCGACGCCGCGATCTCGGAAGCGCTGGCGCGCCAGGTCAAATGATTGCCTGAGCCGCCTCAGGCCCGCGTCAGCTGGCTGATCAGCCAGCGCCCGGCCGGGCCTGGCGGCGCATCCTTGCGGTACACCGCGTGCATCGAGAACGCCGATCCCAGGCCCGGATTGGCCTCGATCTCGATCTCCTGCAGGGCGCCGCGCGCCAGGTCGTCGGCCACCATCGGCAGCGGCATGAAACCCCAGCCCAGGCCGGCCCGCATGAAAGCCTGCTTCGCGCCCAGGTCGGCCAGCCGCCACACCTTCGGCGACACCACGCCGAAATTGCGGCCCTGGGTCAGGCTCGAACGGTCGGTCAGCACCAGCTGCACATGCTTCGCCGCTTCGCTGCGCAGGATCGGCCCCTGCATCCGGGCCAGCGGATGGCCGGGCGCCACCGCCGCGATGGCCGGCACCGTCAACAGGAATTCCGAGGTGCAGCCGGCGGGAATGTCCGGCAGCGAACCGATGATCGCGAGGCGGCAGCGGTCGTCCATCAGCGGCTGGACCACCGCGCCGAGCGCCTCCACGTAGACGCGCAGCGGCACGCCCGGATAGGCCAGGTGGAACTCGCGCACGGCCGCGGTCAGCGTCTCGATCGGGAACATCACATCGATGGCAACCGCCAGCTCCGGCTCCAGCCCTTCGGCCAGGGTCCGCGCGCGCGCCTTGAAGCCGTCCATGCTGTCGATCGCCGTGCGGGCGTCGGCCAGCAGGGCGCGCCCGTTCTCGGTCAGCACCGGATAGCGCGCGCTGCGGTCGAACAGCGCAAACCCCACTTGCTGCTCCAGGTTGGCCAGGGTCGCGCTGACCACCGACTGGGCCCGCCGCAGCTTGCGCCCAGCCGCCGAAAAACTCCCCTCTTCGGCCGCCGCGACGAAGGTCCGCAGCTGGTCCATGGACATTGCATCGAGCATCTATCGCTCCTTTAGATATATTCCATCTAAATATATAGGCTTCCGCGATGGATGTCGAGTGACTACCATGGACTCATCGCCTCACCCAACAGGAGAAATAACATGCATGCAGTCCTTGACACCCAGTTTGCCGAACGCCAGTTGCGCCAGCGCACCCGCGGCCACAAGAAGGCATGGTTCACCCGCCTGATGAGCCCTTCGGGGCTGGGCGAGATGGCCAAGCCTTTCGTCTTCCTCGACGACTTCGACATCGCCCCAGGCAACACACCGTCGGCCGGCCTGCACCCGCACTCGGGCATCGCCACCGTGACCGTGGTCCGCTCCGGCGCCATGGACTACGTCGACACCACCGGCGCCCAGGGCACCCTGGCCAGCGGCGGAGTCGAATGGATGCGCGCCGGCGGCGGCGTGTGGCACGGCGGCGCGGCAGCGCCGGGCGCACCGGTGCGCGGCTTCCAGCTGTGGCTGGCGCTGCCGCCGGAACAGGAGAACGGACCGGCCGCCAGCACCTACCTGGCGCCATCGCAGGTGCCCGCCGCAGGTCCGGCCAGGGTGGTCCTCGGCAGCTACGGCGGCGCCACCAGCCCGATCGACACCGGCACCGAGCTCAATTACCTGCACGTGACGCTGCGCGACGGCGAGCGGTGGCGCTATACGCCGCCTGCCGGCCACGACATTGCCTGGGTGGCTGTTGCGGCCGGCGGCAAGCTGCACACCGCAGGCGCCGTGCTGGAGCAGGAAATCGCGCTGTTCGACGAATCCGGACGCGCACTCGATTTCACCGCCGACGGCGAGACCGAATTCGTACTCGGATCGGCGCCCAAGCACCCGCACCCGCTGGTGCTCGGGTTTTACTCGGTCCATACCAGCGCCGCTGCCCTGCAGCGCGGCGAGGCGCAGATCGAATCGATTCGCAAGCAGCTGAAATTCTGATTCACGAGCAATCTTGATTCACCACTGAGCACCATCATTCATTTAACTACTTAAGGAGCCTCACCATGAACACCACCACGACCAACAACACCCTGCCCCTGCTCGCCCGCCTGCTGATGAGCTCAATCTTTATCCTCAGCGGCGTCGGCAAGCTCGCTGCGCCGGCCGCGACCATGGGCTACATCGCCGCGATGGGCTTGCCGTTCCCGGCCGTGGCCCTGGCCGGCGCCATCGCGCTGGAAGTCGGCGGCGGCCTGCTGCTCGCCTTCGGCCTGCAAACCCGCCTCGTCGCCTTTGCCCTGGCCGCGTTTTCGGTGGCCACCGGCGTGGTCTTCCACGGCGCCATTGGCGACCAGAACCAGATGATCCACCTGCTGAAGAACCTGGCGATGGCCGGCGGCCTGCTGCAGATCGCCGCCTTCGGCGCCGGCGGCTGGAGCCTGGACGCCTTGCGCGGCAAAACCCTGGCCGCCCGCAGCGCCTGATCCATCGACACGAATAGGAGAGCAACCATGAACATCGCCATCATCGGCGCCGGGGCCATCGGCACCGCCCTCGCCAGCCAATTCGCCCGCAACGGCATCGACGCGCTCATCGCCAACAGCCGCGGTCCCGAGACCTTGTCAACGCTGACTGCCGAACTCGGCCCCCGCATCAAGGCCGTCAGCGCCACCGAAGCGGCAAAAGCCGACATCGTCATCCTCGCCGTCAACTGGGACCGCTTGCCGCAGGCGCTGCAACACCTTGGGCCCTGGAATGGCCGCATCGTGGTCGACGCCACCAACGCGATCGAAGTGCCGTCCTTCCGCGCCGTGGAACTGCACGGCCGCCCATCGACGGCGATCGTTGCCGAGTTCGTGCCCGGGGCGCGCGTGGTCAAGGCCTTCAACCACCTGGGCGCAGCCCTGCTGGGCAGCGACCCACGCCTGGGCGCCGGGCGGCGCGTCCTGTTCCTGTCCGGCGACGAAGCATCGTCAAAGGCCGAAGTGGCCAGCCTGATCGGCCGTATCGGCTACGCCGCAGTCGACCTGGGCAGCCTGCAGGAAGGTCGCGCGGCGCAATTCCCCGGCGGCGCCTTACCGAACCTACACCTGGTCAAGTACGACTGAATCTAGCGTTGTGCTGCGGGTGCGGGAACTGTGATGACGATCGGGGCAGGCGCCCCGGCCGTTTTTGGAATCGCGTTATTCAGTACGAATGTCATGACTGTGATCGCCGTGGCGCCCAGCATGACGGCGATTGCGGCCACCCATTTAAGCATTGACGCGATAGCTTCCTGCAGATCGGCCTTGGTGGCAGTCTGCTCGAGCCGGGCTTCAATACGCGACAGACGCTCGCGGGTTTCGGTAGCGAACTCTTCAAGTTTAAGGATACGGTCTTCCATACGCAAATATTAGGTCGCCCGCATCACGATCGCAAGATGTGCACAACGGCCAAGTGTCCTTCCTTAAGCAATATCAAAACCGATATATCAATCCATAAATTAGTGATTGGTCGGCCCAGTGGCAAGGGCCTACCATCGCGGGACCCATCCCGTTTCGCGAGAATAATAATGAAGAGACTTCTTACCGCCCTGAGCCTTGCGGCCAGCGCCTCGCTGTGCCATGCCGCCCCGGCCGCCCCCGCTCCCGTCAAGCTGAACATCGACGCCACCCAGGCCAAAGGCCCGATGAAGCCGATCTGGGCGTGGTTCGGCTACGACGAGCCGAATTACACCACCGCGCCGAACGGCAAGAAGCTGCTGTCCGACATCGCCGCGCTGAGCCCGGTGCCGGTGTATGTCCGCGCGCACAACCTGATGACCTCCGGCGACGGCAAGCACGCGCTCAAGTGGGGCTCGACCAATATGTACACCGAGGACAAGGACGGCAATCCTGTCTACGACTGGACCATCGTCGACCAGATCTTCGACACCTACATCGAACGCAAGATGAAACCGCTGGCGCAGATCGGCTTCATGCCCGAGGCGCTGTCGCCCAAGCCGCAGCCCTACCAGCACCAGTGGAAACCAGGCACCCCCTACGAGCAGATCATGACCGGCTGGGCCTATCCGCCCAAGGACTACGCGAAATGGTCGGAGCTGATCCACCAGTGGGTGCGCCACTGCGTGCAGCGCTATGGCCAGGCCGAAGTGGAAAGCTGGTACTGGGAACTGTGGAACGAACCGGACGGCCACTACCTGATCGCCGCCGACAAGGAGCAGGAATTCTTCAAGATGTACGACTACGCGGCCGACGCCGTCAAGCGCGCCTTGCCGACCGCGCGCTTCGGCGGCCCGCACACGGCGGGCACCGGCAAGTTCTACGATAACTTCTTCAAGCATGTGCTGTACGGGAAGAACTACGTCACCGGCAAAGTCGGTTCCCCGCTGGACTTCATCGGCTTCCATGCCAAGGGCTCCCCAAAAGTGGTGGACGGCGTCGTCCGCATGGACGTCGGCATTCACCTGAAGCGGATCAACAATGGCTTCAAGGTGGCGGCCGCCTACCCCGAGCTGAAGAACATTCCCTTCATCATCGGCGAATCCGATCCTGAAGGCTGCGCCGCCTGCGGCATGCAGACCAATCCGGAGAACGCCTACCGCAACGGCACCATGTACTCGAGCTATACGGCAGCCTCCATTGCCCGTGAGTACGATCTGGTCGAGAGCAACGGCGTGAACCTGCTGGGCGCTGTCAACTGGTCCTTCGAGTTCGAGGACCAGCCCTGGTTCGCCGGGTTCCGCGACCTGGCGACCAACGGCGTCAACAAGCCGGTGCTGAACGTGTTCCGCATGTTCGGCATGATGGACGGCGACCGTGTGGCGGTGTCCGGCGACCAGGCTTACGACGCGGCATCCATCATGGCCAGCGGTGTACGCGGTGCGCGCACCGACATCAACGCGCTCGCGTCCAAGGGCAAGCGCAGCATCGCCGTGCTGGTCTGGAATTACCACGACGACGATGTGATCGACGCCGGCTCGCCGGTCGAATTGCACATCGCCGGCATCCCCGCCAGGCAGGTGAAGATGCGCCACTACCGTGTCGACAACGACACCAGCAATTCCTACACCGCATGGAAGCGGATGGGCTCGCCAGCAAAGCCGACCGCGGCGCAGATCGCGGCACTGCAAAAAGCCAGCGAACTGGCGCAAGTGGGCAAAACCACCGCGCTGAAGATTAACAATGGCACCGCCCTGATCAAGATGCAGCTGCCGCGCCAGGCCGTATCGCTTGTGACTTTCAGCTACTAAGACATAAATGAAAACACTTTTCTCCATGCTGCTCCTGGCTGCGGGCGTGACCGCCCCAGCCGTCCACGCCGCCGTGAATGGCGCCGCGCTGTACCAACAACACTGTGCCGCCTGCCATGGCGCCAAGCGCGAAGGCGCCGCCGGGCCGAACCTGGCCGACGCCACCTGGGCCAAGGTCAAACCGCAACAAGCGGCGCTCGAGAAATTCATCAGCGCCGGCACGCCGGCGTCCGGCATGCCGGCATGGAAAGGCACCCTGCCCCCGGCCAGCATCGCCGCCGTCGCAGCCTACTTGCTGCAACCCGGAGCTGCCGCGAACTTGCCCGCGGCGGCGCCGGCGGCAGCCAGCACTGCCGCGCCAAGCTATCCGGAACTGGCCGGCTTCAAACTGCCGGTGGGCTTCAGCATGTCGGTCTACAGCGACCAGGTGCCGGCCGCGCGCAGCATGGCGGTGTCGCCGTCGGGCATCGTCTACGTGGGCTCGCGTGCCGCAGGCAAGGTGTATGCGCTCGCCAGCAGCAAGAACGGCCATGTCGCCGACAAGGCCGTGACCATTGCCGAAGGCCTCGACGCCCCGATCGGCGTGGCCTACCTGGACGGATCGCTGTATGTGTCCACGATTTCACGCCTGCTGCGCTACGACGACATCGACCATACCTTCGACAAGGCGCCCAAGTACCAGGTGGTCAACACGGGGCTGCCGAGCGACAAGTGGCACGGCGAGAAAATCATCAAGGTCGGGCCGGATGGCAAACTGTACATTCCCGTCGGCGCGCCCTGCAATGTATGCAACAGGGAAAACGAGCCGTATTCAAAAATCTTCCGCATGAACCCGGACGGCAGCCAGCGTGAAGAATTTGCGCGCGGCATCCGCAACTCGGTCGGCTTTGCCTGGCATCCGGACACGCGCCACCTGTGGTTCACCGACAATGGCCGCGACCTTCTCGGTGACAACCTGCCCTCCGACAAGCTTCATTCTGCTCCTACCGCCAGCATGCACTTCGGCTTTCCCTATTGCGCCGGCGGCGTGGTGGCCGACCCGGAATTCGCTGCGGGACGGAAGTGCTCCGAGTTCGTGGCGCCGGCCGCCAAGCTGGGGCCGCACGTGGCCCCGCTCGGGCTGGAATTCAACACCGGCAAGCAGTTCCCGGCGCAGTACAGGAATCAGCTGTTCGTCGCCGAGCACGGCTCGTGGAACCGGTCGCAGAAAATCGGCTACCGCGTCAACTTGATCACCTTGGCCAACAGCGAGGTCGTCAGCGACACGGTGTTCATCGACGGCTTCATCCAGAATGGCGAAGTCATTGGGCGCCCGGTCGATATCGCCTTCCTGGCCGATGGCTCGATGCTGGTGTCGGACGACCATCGCGGCCGGGTCTATCGCGTCAGCTACAGCGCGCCGCCGCCCGCGGCCCAAATCCCCCAATAATCATTCTGGAACTTGGTGAAATTCACAATTGCCACCATGCCCGCAGTCGCGTAGAGACATCACTAGAATTATGACAGTTGTGTTACATCATTCACATTAGTGATGATCATCATCTGGCCGTCAAATAACGATATTCACATCATGAATGGGTGCCATTGAAAAATGAAATTGGCGTTATGTTTCCAAAGCGCACATAATTCTCTCACACCAACGAAATCTTAAAGGAGCGAATATGAACATCGCACGCAATATGGAAGTCATCTTTCTGGTCACCGTCGCCCTGTTTTGCGCCACCGCGTATGCCGCACCGCGCATCGCCAGCACCCAGGATCCCGTGATTGTGAGCGGCGAAATGACGGTCGTCACCATCACCGCCACCCGCCTGACCCCGGCACAGAAGGCTGGCCTGGTCGACTAATCCCGGCCCCTCGTGCCCGCTGCCCTTGCGCGGCAGCAGGGCTCGGCTATATACTTCATATACGTTTCATATATGAAGGAGTTCAGATGGGCATTGTAAATATCGACGACGAGCTGCACGACCAGATCCGCAAAGCCAGTGCGGTGGGGTGCCGCTCCATCAATGCCCAGGCAGCCTTCTGGATCAAGATCGGCATGCTGTGCGAAATGAATCCCACGCTGACATTTAACGAAGTCGTGACGCGCGAACTCCGGGCCGCAGGCGTTGCCGCCCCCGCTTTACAAGCGGTGGCGACATGACCAAACGGCCGGAAGAAATCGCCTTGATGGCGGAATCGGGCAAGCTGCTGGCAAAGGTATTCGGCTACCTGGATACACTGGACCTGATCGGCATGTCGACCATGCAGGTCAACGACATGGTCGACAACTTCATCGTCAATGAACTCAAGGCGCGTCCCGCGAGCAAGGGACAGTACGGCTACGCCTACGCGCTGAACGCCTCCCCCAACAACGTCGTGTGCCACGGCGTACCATCCCCGACGGCCTTCCTGCAAGACGGCGATATCGTGAATTTCGATATCACCCTGGAAAAGAACGGCTACATCGCCGACTCCAGCAAAACCTACCTCGTCGGCGACGTCTCGGCGGCGGCCAGGCGGCTGGTGCAAGTGACCTATGAAGCCATGTGGAAGGGCATCAAGGCCGTTCGCCCCGGCGCCAGGCTGGGCGATGTCGGCCATGCCATTGAAACCCATGCCCGGCGCAGCGGCTACTCGGTCGTCAAGGAATATTGCGGACACGGCATCGGCCGCGAGATGCACGAAGCGCCCCAGGTGCACCACTGGGGCAAACCGAAAACCGGCCTCGTATTACGCGAAGGCATGGTGTTCACCATCGAGCCTATGCTCAACCAGGGCGCCGATGATGTCGAAACCGAAGACGATGGCTGGACGGTCGTCACGATCGACGGCAAATTGTCGGCACAGTTCGAGCATACGGTGGCGGTAACGCGCACTGGCGTGCAAGTCTTGACACTACGCCCAGGGGAACGGGCATTGAACTAGAGGCCGCCTAGCCCAACGTGATCCCCGCGACCGTGCTGTACCGCGAGATCGCGGCGCTTGACTACCAAGGTGGCGAACGAGCTGTGCGCCTTCTTGTGCAGACTGCGGCTAGAACCGCCTGCCGACCTGTTGGCGCGCTTCGAGACGGCAAGGGGCGAGCAGCGGCAGTTCGCCCGGAACGAGAGCCATAATGAGCTGGCGTCCTGCTTGGCACTTTGCCCGACTTGACCCTACTCCCCCATCACAACCAACCTTAGCTTCGCCGAATGGTCGAGCGTGTTCGGCGATGCAAAGATGACCACGGCGCTGCTGGACCGACTGACTCACCACTGTCATATCGTCGAAACAGGGAACGAATCTTT
>JAKFDH010000010.1:0-43314 GCA_036676245.1 Massilia sp.
TGGCGGAGAGACGGGGATTCGAACCCCGGATAGGCTATGAACCTATACACGCTTTCCAGGCGTGCGACTTCAACCACTCATCCATCTCTCCTGATCTTCGCAGCTTTCGCGAAGCCGCACATTATAGCAAACAATTTGCTGAGAATGGAAAAATAACACAGGACAAGGCATTGTCAATATCGCCACATCGGTGCCATTTCCGAGTGGCTCTGTCGCCACACAATCCTGGCAGTAAGGGCAAACACGAGCTGAGCGAGCTTGTTCCAGCGCCGAACGACGCGTTGCGGGACATGCTACGTTGGCCTATGATTAAGTCGATCTGCCACAAGGGCCTTCGCCTATTATTTGAGACTGGAAGCGCTGCTGGAGTGCAACCCGGGCATGCGAAACGGCTTCGGCTGCAGCTGGCAGCGCTCGATACGGCACAAAAGATCGACGATATGGATATCCCGGGCTTCTCCCTGCATCCGCTAAAAGGTGCGATGCGGGGCCGTTGGGCAATTTCTGTCAGCGGAAATTGGCGGCTCACGTTTGAATTTCGGAATGGCCATGCGTATGTGCTGGACTACGAGGACTATCACTAATGCCGATGCATAATCCACCTCATCCTGGCGAGTTCATCAACGAGATCTATCTGGAACCGCAGGGAATCAGCTGCCGCGAACTTGCGGCCAAACTCGACGTGGCCGCATCGACCCTGAATCGAATCCTTCGGGGAAGGGGCCGCGTCACGCCGGCGATGTCACTTCGGCTTTCCCAGTCCATCGGCCGTTCGCCTGAAAGCTGGCTGGCGATGCAGTACAACTATGACCTCTGGGCACTGCGGCAAGACTTCCCCCCTAAATAGGCTTCGGCGCCGGGCAGTACCGTTCCACATACGACTGGTGCGTCGGCAGCTGCGCCACCGTCTTGTTCACGCCTTCACGGATCGCCTCGAGGAAGCCGGTCAGCTCCGCATCGCCCATCAGGTCGGCGGTCTGGTGGTGCTGGGACGGCACGACGCCCTGCCCCAGCATTACCTGGATCCACGAATTCTCGGCAAACAGCTCGCTCGGAATGCGGAACACGCGCGCCGTATCCTTGAACAGCTCGATCCGGTGCTTCAGCGACGCGGGGATGTCCATCTCGGCCGCGTCCTTCCAGTACGGCGTATCGCGCCGGTTCGTCACGTTGTAGTGCAGGATGATGAAGTCGCGGATATGCTCGATCTCGTCCTTGGCCTGCTTGTTGAATTCGTCGATGTCGGACTGGAAGATGCCATTCGTCGGGAACATCTGCATCAGGCGGATGATGCCGCGCTGGATCAAATGGATGCTGGTCGATTCGATCGGCTCAAGGAAGCCGCTGGCAAGGCCTATGGCCACCACATTGCCGCGCCAGGTCTCGCGCCGCTGGCCGGGCGTGAAGCGGATCACGCGCGGCTGCATCAACGGTTCGCCGTTCACGTTCTCGAGCAAGGTGCGGATCGCCGTCTCGTCGTCCACATAGCGGCTCGAGAACACGATGCCGTTGCCGACCCGGTGCTGCAGCGGGATCTGCCATTGCCAGCCAAAGTCATGCGCGATCGAACGCGTGAACGGCACCGCATCGCGGGTCGACGCTGTCTGCAGCGCCACCGCCGAATCGTTGAACAGCCAGTGGCCCCAGCTGTCGTATTCCACGCCCATCGTCTCGCCGATCAGCAGGCCGCGAAAGCCCGTGCAGTCGATGAACAGGTCGCCCTCGATCACATCGCCCGACTGCAGCAGCAGCGAACGCACGTCGCCGGACACGGGATCGGTATTGACCTTTTCGATCTTGCCCTCGATGCGCTGCACGCCGAACGGCTCCGAGAACGCGCGCAGGTACTTGGCGTAGCGCGATGCGTCCATGTGGTAGGCGTAGTTCATGCCGTTGCGCGGCAGGTGGGCGAACTTGCCCTCTTCCGCGGCGCGCAGCTCGAGACAGTAGTCGCCGTAGTCGCGCGCCAGTTTGCGCTCGCGGCCCTTGAGCCAGAAGTGCTGGAAGCCCGCCGTCCAGTGGTCGGTGCCGGTCAGGCCGAAGGAGTGGATGTAGTCCTCTTTGCGCGCGCGCCAGTTCTCGAAGCTGATGCCCAGCTTGAAGGTCGCCTGCGTCGCTGCCATGAACTCCTGCTCGTTGATCTCCAGCAGGTTGTGGAAGTTCATGATGGTGGGGATGGTCGCCTCGCCAACGCCTACCGTGCCGATCTCGTCGGATTCGACTAGCTTGATGTCGAGGCGCTTGCCCAGGACTTTGGACAGGGCTGCGGCGCACATCCAGCCAGCGGTGCCGCCGCCGGCGATCACTATGCGACGGATTGGTTGCTGCTGGGCGTTTTGTCGTTTGTTCTCTGACACTTCTGTCTCCGTATTCTGCACGCTCAGTATGGATTCCTGCCTTCGCAGGAATGACGTTGGTTTTTTGTTGTGGCGATTTTCGCTTTTCGAATTCTGTGCAGCTTTAGCGGTTCATTCGCTTCAGGAGTTGTGCGCGCAGTATGCGCGTGCCATCGTCGCCCAAGGGGGCGAGGATGCGGCGTGCTTCCTTGGCGATGTGGGCCACTGTCTCTTCGTCGCTCTCGAACACGTAGTGGCGGAACAGTTCGGCCCAGGCTTTGCGCTGCTCGGGCGGCAAATCGCGCACGCTCATCAGCGCGTGCATCAGGGCATTGGTCGGCGTATCCATGTAGTCCGGCGATTGCCGCCACCAGTAGTTGACCAGCACATTGAAACAGTCCAGCGCTTCGATGTGGTGCCACCACATGCTCGGGATGAAGATCGCGTCGCCCGGCCCCAGCTCGGCCACCTGCGCATGGCGCCACGCTTCGGCAAACTTGGGATACTTGTCCAGATCCGGCTTCTTGAAGTCCACCAGGCTGATCGCCTGCCCAGCCGGTGTGAAGTCCAATGGCCCGATGTACAGGTTGCGCAGCTGGTCGGGCGGGAACAGGGTGAAGCGGCGCCGTCCCGCAGCCACCACGGCCACGTTGTCCGGCAAGTCGTAATGCGCGGCGATGCGCGAACGGTTGCCGATCCAAACGCTCATCAGCGCGTCGCGACCGCCCAGGTCGATCGGGTTCTCTTCCAAAAAACCCGGCAGGCAGGTTTCCACCGTGGTCGAACCCACGTAGATCGCTGGCGGCGTTTCCTCGTTGCGGCGGTGCTTGATTTCGTCGAGCACCGTATCGAGCTTGACGCGAACCGCCTCGAAGTTGAAGCTGCTCAGGTCTTCGTTGTAGAAGAAGCGGCCTTCGATTTCCGGCGCGCCCAGCATCGCCACCACGGTGGCGTCCCGGTAGAAACGGCGCAGGTAGGCGTCGCCTTCGTCCATCGATTCCAGGCCGGCCCGCACCATCGGCCACTGCGCCATCAAATTGCGCAGCACCAGCGGCTGCGTGGACGTCAGGACGGCATCGGTCAGCGCGCCCGGCCCGGCGCCGTCGATCTCGCGGATCTTGTCAGCGTCCGGCAGCATTGGCGCGGTTCTTCCGTTCGATGAGAGCGCGGAAATTCGACAGCGATGCCACCTGCATGTAGATCGCCTGCAGGTAGCCGTTCTTGTGCAGCCGCTCCAGCGCGGCGCCACCCAGTGCATTCAGCTTGTCTTCGTTGATGGTGTAGAAGCCGGCCAGCCGCCCTTGCGAGCCGTCGCCCAGTTCGATATCGAGCACGAACGATTCGATCAGTTCATGTTCCAGCAGCGCGGCGATAAAGCTCGGCAGGCTTTGCAGGCCCTGGTGCAGCGCCAGCAGGGTCGAGTTTACCCGCTCGAGGTACTCGGTGTTGCCGCCATGCGGCAGGAAGGCTGGCTCGCCTTCGCTGCGGCTCACGCGCGGGCTGTCCAGGTCCACGTGCACCAGCAGCTCGTCGCCGGTCACGCCGATCAGGAAGGGCTGGCGTTCGACCGCCAGCGGCACGTCGGTCGCGTCCCAGCCGTTCGCGTCCAGGAACAGGTTCTCGCCTTCCTGGAAACCGAACAAGGCCACCGGCTCGAAGCTGGTGCCGTCGTCCGTCTTGCGGAACACGATCGGGTAATGCATCTGCAGGGTGCGGAACTCGCCGGGGATGGCGAGCGCGAACATGACATTATCGCCGTAGGCGGCGCCACGCTTGGTAATCACGCGCAGCTCTTTGTGGTCGACGTTATTCAGTAATACGGGATTCATGGCTGCCCTTTTGAGTTGTCTAGATGCGCGGGAATCCGTGGCGCTTCACATGGTCGATCAGTTCGCGGTTGCTGGGCAAACCGCCCAGCATCTTGCGGGTCAGTTCGGCGGTTTCGCGGAAGTAGCCGTCCGCCTGTTCGCCCTGGTGCGGCGCCCGCGCAGCATGCCCTGCTTCGGTCTTGAATCCCATCCCGTACAGGATGTACTGGTAGCTGGCGGACGGGAACACTTCCTCGATGCGGTAAAAATCGTAGCGCGACGGCGCGCGGTGGCGCCACAGTACCAGCAGTTCGGCCAGCCGCTCCGGCACTTGCGCCGGGTCGCTGTTGTCGCGCCAGTAGTCGGTGTCGGTGCGCTTGCTCAGTACGTAGTGCAGCTTGAGGAAGTCGATCACCCGCTCCCAGCGGTAGGTGAAGGCGTCGTTGAAGCGGCGCGCCGCGATGTCCATCGCTTCGCGCGTGGCAGGCATGTCATCGGCCAGCATCCCCGCCGACAGTTCCACCAGCGCCAGCGCCGACGCTTCCAGCGGTTCGATGAAGCCGGCCGACAAGCCGATCGCCAGGCAATTGCGGTGCCAGAACTGCTTGCGGTAGCCGGGCTTGAAGGTCAGCTTGCGCGGCTGGGGAATGTCGGCCGGTCCGCCGTTCTGCACGATGTAGCTGCGCAGTTCGAATTCGGCCTGGTCGTCGGTGATGTGCGAGCTCGAATACACATGGCCGATGCCGCGCCGCGTCGGCAGGCCGATGTCCCAGATCCAGCCGCAGCTTTGCGCTGTGGACGTGGTCTGCGAGGCGATCGGGCTGTCTTCGAATGCATACGGCACCTGCACCGCCAGTGCGGCGTCGTTGTACAGCACGTGCTTTTGCGACAGGAAGGGTACGCCGTAGTGCTTCCCGAGCAGCAGCGATTGCATGCCGCTGCAGTCGATGAACAAGTCGCCTTCGAGCGCGCCGTGTTCCTTCGTTTGCAGCGAGGCGATGTCGCCGTTGTCGTGGCTGTTGATGCCGACCACGTGGTCCGGCACGTAGCGCACGCCCAGCTTTTCCAGGCAGTGTTTGCGCAGGAACAGGCCGAACTTGCCGGCGTCCAGGTGGTAGCCGTAGTTGGCCACCGCCGCATACTCGGGCGTGGCGGCCTGCTTGGGCGCCCTGCCGTGCACGCACAGGTGCGGCTGGAAGCTCATCAGGTCGGCGAACGGCACGCCGGCGTGGCGCTCCTGCCAGCGCTCGACGAGGTTGGTTTCGCCGTAGCCCTGGGGCAGCACGAAGGGGTGGAAATAGTAGTCGTCGTCGCGCCCGTTGACCCAGCGGTTGAAGCGCGAGCCCTGCTTGAAGGCGGCGTCGCATTCGCGGAAA
Source organism: Massilia sp. (assembly GCA_036676245.1). Taxonomy (GTDB): domain Bacteria; phylum Pseudomonadota; class Gammaproteobacteria; order Burkholderiales; family Burkholderiaceae_D; genus Telluria_A. The sequence continues at coordinate 5,521 of JAKFDH010000010.1, forward strand.
AAATCGGATTCGGACACGCCGATACGGTGCAAGGTGTCGCGCATGGTCGGCCAGGTGCCCTCGCCCACGCCGATCGGCGCCACGTCCGGCGATTCGATCAGCGTCACTTGCAGGGCGCCGCCGGCGGCGGGACCGTGCGTCGCGGCGATCACGCCGGCAGTGAGCCAGCCGGCCGAGCCGCCGCCGACGATGACGATGTGCTTGATGCTGCTGTTCACCATGGGGAGATTTCTGAGAATACAGTGTGGGATGGTAACAAGTCTAACCGAAAACCCATATGGCGATAAGCGGGAAATACACCGGAGTCGTCCCTGCGAAGGCAGCGGTGCGGCGATCCGAGACCCATGCTGAACGAATTCAGCATGGGTCCCCGCGTGCGCGAGGACGACGCTCGCTCTGCTCGAACTTTGCGATGCCGTTTAGAACTTGTAGCGGGCGCCGAACATGAAGCGCGGACCGGCCTGGGTCACGTACAGCGCCTGGGTCTTGGTGCGGCCGTGCACGCGCTGGATTTCGTCCGTGAGGTTGATGGCCTCGAACTGCAGGCTCAGCTTGTCATTGATCGCGTAGCCGACGCTCACGTCCAGCTGGCCGTACGCTTCGACATAGTTCGGGTTCGGGCCCGCGCCGTCGAAGGTCGACGACAGGAACTCGTCGCGCCAGTTGTACGCCGCGCGCACCGTCCACTTGGCATCTTCGTAGATGCCGACCAGGTTGGCCGAGTTCGACAAGCCGACCAGCGCGAACTGCTCGCCGATGCCGGCATTGTTGTACTTCAGGCCGGAGTTGACATAGGTCGCATTCGCCGAGATGCCGAAGCCGCTGTTGCCGAACATGTGCTGGATGTTCGCTTCGATGCCGTACAGCTTCGCCGTCTTCTGGTTCGAGAACGAGGTGATCTCGAAGTTGGCGATCGGATCGCTTGGCTGGCCGGTGATGGTGCCGGTGGCGTTGCCCGACGCATCGTCGGCGCCGCGTACGACGCCGGCCTGGCCGTTGTAGTTGCGGAAGATGAAGTTGCGGATGCAAGTCGTGTCGCCGCCCGCGCAGCCGCTGGCCAGCGCCGCATTCCAGCGCGGACCGCCAACCGGGGTGTGCAGGTTGAACGGCTGCGCCACCACCTTCGATTGGCCGGCGTAGTTGGACAGGCGCTTGTTGAAGTAGCCGAGCGAGAAGAAGTCCTGCTTGCCGTAGTACCACTCGTAAGACACGTCGGTGTTCTTCGACTTGACCGGTTTCAGCGCCGGGTTGCCCTGCGAACCGGTGCCGCCATTCACGCGCGCCAGGGTGTTGAGGATCTGGCCGCCGGCGATCTGGTCGTAGCGCGGGCGCCCGATCGTTTCGCCGTAGGACAGGCGCAGTTTCATGTCCTTGTTCAGCTCGACGTCGGTGTCGATGCTCGGCAGGACATGCTTGTACTCGCCCTTGAGGGTGGTGAAAGTCGGCGCCCCGAAGATCACCGGCAACTCGTTGTTCGCGGTCCAGGCGATGGCGGTCGCGGCCGGCACCAGCGCGGTCGATACCACATTGGTCTTCTCGTAGCGCAGGCCGAACGAGGTGTGGATCGGGAACGCGGTATCCCAGTCGGTGTTGAACTGGAGGTAGGCGCTCTTCGACTTTTCCTCGGTGCGCTGGTCGGTGTCGTAGGTCGTTTTCGGCAGGTACAGCGCCGGCAGGCCGGATGCCTGGGCCGCCTTGGCCCGCACTTCCTCGAAGTTGAAGGTGTAGAAATTATTGAACAGCGCCGGGTTGCCGCTGCCGCTGATGTTGTCGAAGTACTGGCGCACGGTTTCCGGGTGCCACAGGGTGCTCGGGTAGTCCGACGCCTTGGTGGCGCCGCCCCAGGTGTCGCGCTGCTGGGTCGAGAATGCGGAACGGTTGTCGACCTTGGTCGCGGCGATGCCGAATTTGAGTTCGGACGCTTCCATCAGCTTGATGCCGCCCTTGGCCTGGACTTGTTCGACTTCGCCTTTCATATAGCCGTTCTGGAACACCGAGCCGGTCACTTGTTGCGGCGCAGCGGCGAAGTTCGCGCCGACGATGCTCAGCACAGGGAAGTCTTCGCGGAAGTCGGCCGTCGTGTCGCCGCGGCTGAAGCTGGCGGTGCCGAGCACATTGCTCGAACCGTAAGGGCTGTCAGGCGTCGATTCGGCGGTCGACTTGTGCGCGTCGAAGTCGAAGCGCATGTCCGCGTTCGGTTTCCACGCGGCGTTGAAGCCGATCGCATTGTTCTCGGTCTTGGTGGCGAACATGGCGCCGCCCATGGCGATGTCGCTGTTGCCGGCAGGGATAGTCTCGGTATAGACCAGCGGGCCGGAGACCGGGCCGCTGCTCCAGCTGCTCTTCGACGGGCCGAAGTTGAACCAGGCCGACAGGTCCTGGCGGCGGGTCTGGATCTTGTTTTCCGAGTAGGTGTAGTCGAGCGTGGTGGTCAGTTCGGACACCGGCTTGAATTGCAGCGTCAGCTGGCCGTTGGTACGCTGGCGCTGCACGCCGTTCATCGCGTAGTTCAGGTTCTGCGGCACGTTGTAGATGGCGTTCGGCGCAGGACGGTTGGTGATATTTTCCGACCCTGGCGAGCCAGGCTGGGGAATCGTGCCCCAGTTGTTTTCGTCGCCGCGGAACGGCCCGCGCCAGCCGTTGCCGACGGAAGCCTGGTTAAAGCCCAGGTTGCGTTCCTGGTAGCTGGCGCTGATGGCGATGCCGAACTTGTTGTCGGCGAAGGTGTTGGTGTAGATGCCCGAGATTTCAGGCGTGATCTTGTCGCCCGACTTGACGTCGGCCGGCAGGTTGGTGCTCGACTTGTCGTACGCGCCCTTGACGCCGACGCTGGCCTGCATGCCAGGGCGGTCCAGCGGACGCGCGGTCATCACGTTCAGGGTGGCGCCGATGCCGCCGGTCGGCGATTCGGCGCGGCTGGTCTTGTACACCTGGATCTGCGATACCGCTTCCGAGGCAAGGTTGGCGAAGTCGAAGGCGCGGCCATTCAGGTCGCCCAGGTTGGAGGTGGCCATCTGGCGACCGTTCAGCAGCACCATGTTGAAGTCGGGGCCGACGCCGCGCACGGTCACTTTCGAGCCTTCGCCGATGGAGCGGTCGATCGACACGCCGCTGATGCGCTGCAGCGATTCAGCGAGGTTGGTATCGGGGAACTTGCCGATGTCGGCTGCCACGATGCCGTCGACGATGCCATCCGAATTGCGTTTCAGGTTCATCGATGAAACAAGGCTTTGACGCAGGCCGGTCACGACAACGGTCTGGACCGGCTGGTTCGGGTCTTCCGCCTTGACCGCCGCTTCCTGGGCGAAGCCCGGAAGCGCGGCAGCCGCGCACGCGCTCGCCACGGCCAGGCTGATTAACTTTTGTTTTGCCTTAGGGTAATGCATTTGATCTCCTCGATTTTTTTAGAATGTGTTCCCTGCCACTTCCGGCCAGTTCTTCCCTTCCTGGCCTACACCGCCGCCGATTTCGCTTCCCGTCCTCCATTTTTTGGGTTCCGTGGAAACCTTTCCAAGGAATTGGCTAAATAGTAGATTCGGCGAAAAAAATTGTCAACGAAAGAATTTTTTGCACTGGCGTTTCTGCTGAATCGCGGGTGCTACGCCCCGTAATGAGGTGTTGTAAAGAAGCAAACCGGGCTTCCGAAGCCCGCCGATGAGAATCACAAAAAACAAAAACCAACGTCGCCCCTGCGAAGGCAGGGGCCCATGCTGAATATGCTCAGTATGGGCCCCTGCCTTCGCAGGGGCGACGTTGGTATATTTTGCTAAATGCTCTGAAATCGTGAATTCTGGTACTACGACGCTTCTTTCAACTGCTCCAGGATGGCCGGATTCTCCAGCGTCGACACATCCTGCGTAATCGTCTCGCCCTTGGCCAGCACGCGCAGCAGGCGGCGCATGATCTTGCCCGAACGGGTCTTCGGCAGGTTGTCGCCGAAGCGGATTTCCTTCGGCTTGGCGATCGGGCCGATCTCCTTCGCCACCCAGTTGCGCAGCTCGGTCGCCAGCTTCTTCGCGTCCTCGCCGGTCGGGCGCGCCTGCTTGAGCACGACGAAGGCGCAGATCGATTCGCCGGTCGTGTCGTCCGGCTTGCCGACCACGGCCGCCTCGGCCACCAGCGGATTGGCCACCAGCGCCGATTCGATCTCCATCGTCCCCATCCGGTGCCCCGACACGTTCAGCACATCGTCGATGCGGCCGGTGATCGTGAAGTAGCCGGTGTCCTTGTTGCGGATCGCGCCGTCGCCGGCCAGGTACATGCGCCCGCCCAGCTCCTCGGGGAAGTAGCTGGTCTTGAAGCGGTCCGGACTGTTCCAGATGGTGCGGATCATCGACGGCCACGGACGCTTGACGACCAGGATGCCGCCCTGCCCGTTCGGCACGTCATGCCCGGCCTCGTCGACGATCGCCGTCATGATGCCCGGCAGCGGCAAGGTGCAGGAACCCGGCACCATCGGCGTCGCGCCCGGCAGCGGCGAGATCATGTGGCCGCCGGTTTCGGTCTGCCAGAAGGTGTCGACGATCGGGCACTTCTCGCCGCCGACGTTCTTGTAGTACCACATCCAGGCTTCCGGATTGATCGGTTCGCCCACGGAACCGAGCAGGCGCAGGCTGGACAAGTCGTAGTTCTTCGGATGCACCTTCGGATCCACGTCAGCCGCCTTGATCAGCGAACGGATCGCGGTCGGCGCCGTGTAGAAGATGTTGACCTTGTGCTTGGCGATCGTGTCCCAGAAGCGGCCCGCGTTCGGGAAGGTCGGGATCCCTTCGAACACGATCTGCGTCGCGCCCACGGCCAGCGGTCCATAGGCGATGTAGCTGTGGCCAGTGACCCAGCCGATGTCCGCCGTGCACCAGAAGGTGTCGGCCGGCTTGATATCGAAGGTCCACTTCATCGTCAGCGCGGCCCACAGCAGATAGCCGCCGCTCGAATGCTGCACGCCCTTCGGCGTGCCGGTCGAACCGGAGGTGTACAGGATGAACAGCGGGTGCTCGGCGCCGACCCATTCCGGCTCGCAGGTACCAGCCTGGCTGGCGACCAGGTCGTGCAGCCACAGGTCGCGACCCGCCACGAACGGAATGTCGCCGCCGGTGCGCTTGTAGACGATGACGTCCTTGATGGTGTCGCAGCCGCCCAGCGCCAGCGCTTCGTCGACGATGGCTTTCAGGGGCAGGCGCTTGCCGCCGCGCAGCTGCTCGTCGGCGGTGATGACCGCGACCGCGCCGGCGTCGATGATGCGCTCCTGCAGCGACTTGGCCGAGAAGCCGCCGAACACCACCGAGTGGGTGGCGCCGATGCGCGCGCAGGCCTGCATCGCGGCCACGCCTTCGATCGACATCGACATGTAGATGATGACGCGATCGCCCTTCTTGATGCCGCGCGATTTGAGGCCGTTGGCGAATTTGCACACGCGCTCGTGCAGGTCGCGATAGGTCGAGCGGGTGACGGCGCCGTCGTCGGCCTCGAAGATGATTGCGGTTTTGTCGGCGTTGCCGTTTTCCAGGTTGCGGTCGAGGCAGTTGTAGGAGACATTCAGCTCACCGTCCTTGAACCACTGGTAGAACGGCGCGTTCGATTCGTCCAGCGTGGACGTGAACGGCTTTTTCCAGGCCAGGTTCTCGCGCGCCAGGCGTGCCCAGAAACCTTCGTAGTCGCTGTTCGCTTCGGCGCACAGCTTCTCGTAGCCATCCATGCCGGACACGGCGGCATTGGCCACGAATTCGGGTGGGGGCGCGAAGATGCGGTTTTCCTGCAAGCCCTGATTTTCCTGCTGATTGTCGCTGCCAGCCATGCTCGTCTCCAAAGTTGTAATAATTTTGTTAACACAATAAGGCGTGTCGCTTACTCACCCCTTACAGTGCCAAAACCTTCATCCCTGTCCTCCGATATTACAGCACCGCAGCGTCTGCCTTGGGTATCGATGATGTGTGATTCTACCAACGTTTCTCCTGATTCCATGGCCGTATCCGACACATTCGGCGGCGCCCCCCCATGCCAACGCGCCGAAATTGTTCCGTATCAAGCCCACGCCACGGCCCAGCGTCATTGCCGGGCCCGTGTAAAATGACGTACTGCACAATTTCCGCCTTACTTCAGGAGCCTTTTCCCCCATGTCCGCACCGAATCCCGACAAAGTCGAGCAACAGAAGCTCACCCCGCTGAATAGATTCATTTTCATGAGCCGCTGGCTGCAGCTGCCGCTGTACCTGGGCCTGATCCTGGCCCAGGGCGTCTACGTGTTCCACTTCTGGGTCGAACTGAAAGACCTGATCGGCGCCGCCATGGGCAACGCCGCCTCCCTGCAGCATATTTTCGACGCAGTGACCGTACCGGGCGCCGCGCGGCCCACCAAACTCAACGAAGCGACCATCATGCTGGTCGTGCTTGGCCTGATCGACGTCGTCATGATTTCCAACCTGCTGATCATGGTCATCGTCGGCGGCTATGAAACCTTCGTCTCGCGCATGCATCTGCAAGGCCACCCGGACCAGCCGGAATGGCTGTCGCACGTGAATGCCTCGGTCCTGAAAACCAAACTGGCAATGGCCATCATCGGCATCTCGTCGATCCACCTGCTCAAGACCTTCATCAACGCCGGCTCGTACCCCAACGAGGTGATCATCGCCCAGACAGTGATCCACATGGTATTCCTGTTCTCCGCGCTTGCCATCGCCTACACCGACCGCATCATGATCGGCACCCAGAACGAATCGAAAAAACACTAAACTCCCGAGAACGCCATGACCATCATCAAGCAAGCAGACCTGATCGAATCCGTCGCCGCCGCCCTGCAGTACATCAGCTACTACCACCCGGCCGACTACATCCAGCACCTCGCGCGCGCCTATGACGCCGAGCAGAGCCCGGCCGCGAAGGACGCGATCGCGCAGATCCTGACCAACTCGCGCATGTGCGCCGAGGGCAAGCGCCCGATCTGCCAGGACACCGGCATCGTCAACGTGTTCCTGAAGATCGGCATGGGCGTGCGCTTCGAAGGCTTCACCGGCACCGTGACCGACGCCGTCAACGAAGGCGTGCGCCGCGCGTACAACTTCGAGGACAACAAGCTGCGCGCGTCGATCGTGGCCGACCCGCAGTTCGACCGCAAGAACACCAAGGACAACACGCCGGCCGTGGTCCACATGGAGCTCGTTGAAGGCGACACCGTCGACGTCAGCCTCGCGGCCAAGGGCGGCGGCTCGGAGAACAAGACCAAGTTCGTCATGCTCAACCCGTCCGACTCGCTGGTCGACTGGGTCCTGAAGACCGTGCCGCAGATGGGCGCGGGCTGGTGCCCGCCCGGCATGCTGGGCATCGGCATCGGCGGCACCGCCGAAAAGGCGATGCTGATGGCGAAAGAGTCGCTGATGGGCGACATCGACATGTATGAGCTCAAGCAGCGCGGCCCGCAGAACAAGACCGAGGAACTGCGCATCGAACTGTGCGACAAGATCAACGCGCTGGGCATCGGCGCGCAAGGCCTGGGCGGCCTGACCACGGTGCTGGACGTGAAGATCGCCATGTACCCGACCCACGCGGCCTCGAAGCCGGTGGCGATGATCCCGAACTGCGCGGCCACCCGCCACGGCCACTTCGTGCTCGACGGCTCCGGCCCGGCCTACATGGAACCGCCGAAGCTGTCCGACTGGCCGAGCGTGAGCTGGGCGCCGGACACCGAAAAGTCCAAGCGCGTCGACCTCAACACCCTCACCAAGGAAGAAGTCGCATCGTGGAAGCCGGGCCAGACCCTGCTCCTGAACGGCAAGATGCTGACCGGCCGCGACGCCGCGCACAAGCGCATCCAGGACATGCTGGCCAAGGGCGAGCCGCTGCCGGTGGACTTCACCAACCGCGTCATCTACTACGTGGGCCCGGTCGATCCGGTGCGCGACGAAGCGGTCGGCCCTGCCGGCCCGACCACCGCGACCCGCATGGACAAGTTCACCGACATGATGCTCGAGAAGACCGGCCTGATCGCGATGATCGGCAAGGCCGAACGCGGCCCGGCGGCGATCGAATCGATCCAGAAGCACAAGTCGGCCTACCTGATGGCGGTCGGCGGCGCGGCCTACCTGGTGTCGAAGGCGATCAAGAGCGCCAAGGTGCTCGGCTTCCACGACATGGGCATGGAAGCGATCTACGAGTTCGACGTGACCGACATGCCGGTCACGGTGGCGGTCGACGCCAGCGGCACCTCGGTCCACAACACCGGGCCGAAGGAATGGGCAGCCAAGATCGAGCAGCTCAACATCCCGGTGATGGTGAAGTAAGCAGATGACAGCGAGCGTATTGGCCGGAAGCGGCGCGCCGATCGGCGTGTTCGATTCCGGCGTCGGCGGCCTGTCGGTGCTGCGCCACATCCGCGAACAGCTGCCGCACGAGCAGCTGCTGTACCTGGCCGATTCCGGCTTCGCGCCGTATGGCGACAAGCCGGAACAGGTCGTGGCGGAGCGCTCGCTGGCGATTGCCGGCTTCCTGGTGGCGCGCGGCGCCAAGGCGCTCGTTGTCGCCTGCAACACTGCGACCGTCGCGGCGATCAAGCTGCTGCGGGCCCACTATCCGCACATGCCGATCGTCGGCGTCGAGCCCGGCCTCAAGCCTGCCGCCGCAGCCACCCGCAACGGCAAGGTCGGGGTGCTGGCGACGAATGTGACCCTGGCCGGCGAAAAATTCCTGGCGCTGCGCGAGCAGATCAGCCAGGCCAGCCACGCGCAGTTCCTGCTGCAGGGCTGCACCGGGCTGGTGGAACAGATCGAGCTGGGCGAACTGGGCACCGAAGCGACGGCCGCCATGCTGGACCGCTACATCAAGCCCTTGCTGGACCAGGGCGCCGACACCCTGGTGCTTGGCTGCACCCATTACCCATTCGTGCGCGCCACGATCGAAGCGACCGTGCGCCGGCATACCAGCCGCGAAGTGGTGCTGATCGACACCGGCGACGCCGTCGCGCGCCAGCTGGCGCGGCTGCTGACGGTCGGCAACGCGCTGCGCGCGGATGGCGAGGCGACGCTGGATGCGTTCACGACAGCCAGCGGGGCGGCCTTGTCGGCGGCGTTCGCGGGCTTGCTCGGGCTCTCCCCTACCGTTTCTGAAGTAACAATCGAATCTGGCCCCGGGACTTGAAAAGTGGCGCAGGGTGGGTGAGCGATAGCGCTACCCACCAAGCGTTACCGGCAGCGCATGGTGGGTAGCGCTATCGCTCACCCACCCTACCCTCCCTCTCGTTCCCGGGCCAAAACAGGGGTTTGGCCCCCTGGCGCATTTTGATTTGCCAGTTCGGCCAGAAGTTTGTATAATCTCGAGCTGTCCCGGAACATCGGTACAAACCGCAGAAACAATGGTGGCTGTAGCTCAGTTGGTAGAGTCCAGGATTGTGATTCCTGTTGTCGTGGGTTCGAGCCCCATCAGCCACCCCATTGCCTGCAACCAAATACATCGAAGCCGCCCCTGTGCGGCTTTTTTGTTGCCTGGCGAGTTATACTTTTACTAAGTTCAATCGGAGAGGCACATGACGGCGTATTTCCAGCGATTCCTGCCAGCCCTGTTCGCGGCCCTCCTGCTGGCCGCGCCCGCCATGGCCCTGGCGCTGGAATACAAGACGTCCCCGGCGCCCAACTGGGTCCAGCCGACCGCCCTGCCCAATGCCAGCGCCACCCCTTCCGGCGATACCGCGCACCGCCTGTTCGAGAAACAGGTGCGCGTCCATGCCGCCGGCAAGACCAGCTTCACCCGCATCGCTTCCGAGGCCCTCACCACCAGCGGCGTGCAACAACTGGCCGACATCCGCATCAACTTCGATCCCTCGTACCAGACGCTGACCATGCATGCGATCAACGTGATCCGCGCGGGAAAGACGATCAAGCGCCTGGGCAACACGCCGATCAAGGTGTTGCAGCGCGAAACCGAACTCGACGCGCAAGTCTACGACGGCAGCAAGACCGCCAGCGTGCTGCTCAGCGACGTCAGGGTCGGCGACATCGTCGAGTACGCCTACAGCCTCGACGGCAGCAATCCCGTGTTCAAGAACAAGGTCGCCGGCGGCAGCCCCTTGCAATGGTCGGTGCCGGTCGAGCGCGTTTTTGTGCGCCTGCTGGCCCCGTCCGCGCGGGCGATCGCCATCAAGGCCCACAACGCGGCGCCCGCGCCCCAGGTGCGCGAGGAAAACGGCTACCGCGACACCCAGTGGAGCATCGACCAGCAGCCAGGGCTGCGCAACGACAAGGACACACCGGGCTGGTACGATCCCTACGCCTCCGTCGCATGGAGCGAATTCCCGGACTGGAACGCCGTCGTGCAATGGGCCTTGCCGCTGTACCGCGTGCCGGCGCGGCACAGCGCGCCCCTGCAGGCCGAGATCGACCGCATCGCCAAGGCCGACGCCGATCCCGCGCGCCGCGCCGCGGCAGTGCTGCGCATGGTCCAGCGCGACATCCGCTACCTCGGCATCGAGGTCGGGCCCGGGTCCCATGCGCCGTCCGCGCCTTCGCTGGTGTACGAACGGCGCTTCGGCGACTGCAAGGACAAGGCGCTGCTGACCATCGCGATCCTGCGGGCGATGGGCATCGATGCCCGGCCGGCCTTGGTCCACACCGAACTGGGCAAGGGTATCGGCCAGCTGGCGCCGTCGCCGCATGCGTTCAACCACGTCATTGTCCAGCTGCTGCTGGACGGGAAGACCTATTGGCTCGATCCGACCCGGACCATGCAGAAAGGCGACCTGGCCCACTTGCACCAGTCCGACTTCGGCATGGCCCTGGTGCTCGCCGACGGCAGCCGGGAACTGGCGCCGATGGCGTCGGCGCGGATGTCGAGCACCACGGTCAACTCCGTGTTCGATTCGACCGCCGGCCTCGACAAGCCAGTCCGCTACACCGTCGCCACCACCTACCAGGGCGGCGCCGCGGAATCGACGCGGCGCTGGATCGCCTCGCAAAGCCTGGACGAGACGCAGAAGCAGTACCTGAACTATTACACGCGGCGCTACGCCAGCATCGGCGTCGCGGCCGCCCTGAAGGTGGCGGACGACGCGGACAAGAACCAGCTGACGGTGACCGAGACCTACGACATCGCACATTTCTGGCCGCTGTCGAAGGACAAGAAGCAGCAGGTGGCGAACATCCGCAGCGACGCCGTGCGCGACGTGCTGGACGGGCCCGCTGCAGTGCACCGCAGTTCGCCGCTGCAGGTCGAGTTTCCGCGGGAGATCATCGAAACAGTCGAAGTGAAATTGCCCGAACCGTGGAACATCCAGACCAGCAAGGACACGGTCAAGGACAGCGCCTTCGAGTTTGCGCACCAGGTCAGCAAGCGCAAGGACGGGCCCGGCGTCATCCTGGCCAGCCGCTACCGCGCACTGGCCGACAGCGTCCCGGCCGACGCCATGGCGCGCCATGCCGCCAACCTGAAGACCGCACGCGAGGCGCTCGGCTACGAACTGACCTCGGACGTGGAGGCCGGCGCTGCCGCATTCACCGCATCAATGCCGGCCGCGGCAGCGGACTGGATGCCGCCTGTCTACGGCTTCGCCTGCCTGGCGATGGTACTCGGCGGCATGGCCTTGCGCCTGCAGGAAGCCGCGCCGGCCCACCAGGCGGTCAACCGCCGCCTGATCGCCGTGGTCGGTATCGCCGGCTTCGCGCTGGTCCAGCTGGTCATCGGCCTGGGCGACATGTCGCCCTTGCCTTTGGCGGTGGGCATCGGCCTGCTCGCCCTCGCCCTGCGCTATCTGCTTGCAATTGCGCCGATGGTGCCGGACACGCACCAGGCCTTCCGCGCCGCCGGCGTGCTATCGAAAGAGAAGGTCAGGCGGCGGGTGAGCCTGGCGCTGGAGCTGGTCATGCTCTCGGGCGGGTACTGGGCCATCGAGCGCCTGGTCAAAATGACGATGGGAGAATAAAGCCATGAGCTATGACCTGATGGTATTCGCACCCGAAGCGGCGCCGCGCAAGCGCGGCCCCTTCCTCGACTGGTATGACGCCCAGGCCGAATGGGCCGAGGAGCACGACTACGACAACCCGTCCGTGTGCACGCCCGCGCTGCGCGCCTTCTACGAGGAACTCTCAAGCCAGTTCCCGCCGCTCGGCGCCGGCGACAACGCCGACGGCACCGAATACACGATCGGCTCGCAGCTGATCTACATGTCCTTCAGCTGGGACAATGTGGACCTGGCCCACGAAGCCGTGTTCAAGCTGGCCGGCAAGCATGCGCTCGGCTTCTTCGACGCCAGCTCCGACCTGGCCGAAGCCTGGCTGCCGGACGGTAAAGGCGGCCTGTTCATCGCTCACTCCGACTGAGCATTTGCGATTTCCCGTAAGCAATTCGGCAACAGCTGTTAACCGCAGCCCACTAACCGTGCTATAAATGCACTACCAACGGGAGATGAACATGGACGACAACACCGAACGCCGCCAGGAAGACCGCCGCCAGGACCTTGAAACGGCCACCCAGGTCAACAAGGCGCTTGAATTGCAGCGCGCGTTCGGCAGCGATGCCGCCCAGCGCTACCTGACCCTGCGCGGCATCGTCGGCGAAGTGGCGCGCAACGCGCTGATCGAAAACTACGACCGCCGCCAGGCGGCGCGCCGACGGCCTGCCGGCGCAGGCTGAACGGCAGTAAGTCGCCGCCACGAAAATTGTAGCGCGCCAAAGTGTGCGAGCAATTTGAAAGCGGTAAAAAAACTTGGACTATGATCCCCACTTGGAAGCGCGCGTCGCCAGCCTGGAGACTGCCATGGAATTTGTTGTGGACGCCATCAAATATCCGGTGCCAGTTCTGACATTCGGACACGAACTGGACCGCAATTCCGATGCAGAATGTCTACCGGTCACATGCATCTACGGCTGAGGCCGTGTCCGGAAGTCAGAACTGGCACCGAATGTACCGAATGTATTTTCAAGATTCTTGCTTTGGCGCCGGCTTCGGCGCCGGCGGACTGCCCTTGCGTCCCTTGTAGCGCGTCAGCTTCTGCTCCAGCTCCTGGATATTGGTCGCCGTCGCGCGCACTTCGTCCCAGATGCTGTGGTCGAGCCGCATCTTGTGGTTCATCGCGCTGAGCATCGGCAGCAGCACCTGCTCGTAGCTGTCCGCCAGGCGCCGGATGGCTTCCTGCATCCCCTCGTGCTCCGGCATATTCACCGTCACATCCGGCGACAGGCGTTCGCCCAGGGTGCCGATGCGCTCGCCGATCTCGCCCAGAAGGTTGGCCACGCGCGTGGCGCCGTCGGCGTCCGCCCCGCCCTGCTTGCGCAGGCGAACGAAGTCCTCCACCAGCGCCTGCCAGCGCGTGCGTTCGGCCTCGCTCGGCTTGCCCAGCAGGTGCGCCAGGCGCAGCAGGTTTTCTTCCGCGCCGGTGGTCAGGGTCTGCGCCTCGCCGCGGTAGTGGTCGCGCAGCAGGTTGTCGAGTTCATCGTCGTGCATGATGGCCGACACCTTCGGCGTCAGCTTGCTCATGTTGCGGTAGCTGCCCTGCAGTTTGAACGGCGGCTCGGCACGATAGGCGTTATCCTGCGCGGCCGAGGCGATGTAGGCCATGTTCACGCCGAGCAGCGCGTCGCGCACCTTGAACAGCCGCTGCAGCACCGCGACGATCTCGTTGATCTCCTGCGGGCTGTAACCGTGCTTCAGTTCCGACACCGGCAGCGGCTCGCCCTGCGCCATCCGGATCAGGCGGTACACATCCTGCGGCTCGCGTGCGGCCAGCGGCTGCAGCTCCGGGTGCGACACCAGCGCATTTTCGATGTAGGACATGGCGAACACGTCTTCACGCCCGCTCAGCACATCGCCAAGGTTGTAGATGTCGGCGCGGTTGGCCAGCATGTCCGGGATCTTGAATACATCGCCCGATTCGGTGTACGGATTGCCCGCCATGACGATCGCGAAGCGCTTGCCGCGCAGGTCGTAGCTGCGGCTCTCGCCGCGCCACACGCCCTCGACGCGGCGCGTGCCATCGGCCAGCGCGATGAACTTCTGCAGGAACTCGGGATGGGTATGCTGGATATCGTCCAGGTACAGCATGACGTTGTTCCCCATCGCGAGGCCCAGGTTCAGTTTTTCCAGTTCCATGCGCGCCGCACTGTTGCCGGCCTGCGCAGGATCGAGCGAGGTCACGTCATGGCCCAGCACCGGACAGTTGATGCGCACGAAGATCATGCCGAGGCGCTCGCCCAGGTATTCCATCAGCGTGGTCTTGCCGTAGCCCGGCGGGGAAATCAGCAGCAGCATGCCCATCGAATCGGTGCGGCGGGCATCGCCGGCAGCGCCGATCTGCTTGGCCAGGTTGTCCCCCACCATCGGCAGGTAGACCTCGTCGATTAGGCGGTTGCGCACGAAGCTGGCCAGCGGCTTGGCCTGGAACTGCTCCAGCTTCAGGCGCGCCCTCTCCTCTTGCACCAGGGTCTGGCGCAAAGCCTGCAGCTGTTCATAGGCAGGCACCACGACTTCGGCATGATGCGCGAGGCGGCGCACGAAGTCGTTCAGCTGCAGTACCAGCACCTGCTTGTCGATACGCGCATGCTCGCCCAGCAAACCGCCCACCTTGGCCTGCAGCTCGGCCGCCTGTACCCGGCGCGGCAACCGGCACAGCAGGCTCGCCGCCGCCTCGGGCAGCAGCGTCAGGTCTTGCTGCTGCTGATCGATCAGGCCGTGCAACCATTCTGCCGCCAGCTGCCAGCGTTCGCGCCAGCTCAGCGAGTCGTCCTGCCATGGCAGTGAAACCTTATGGCGCGAAAGGTGCTGGCGCAAGCCTTGCGCCAGTTCCTGCGCGTGGCGGCTGAGCACCCATTCATGCTCTTGCGTGCCGCCATCGGCCTGCGCACCCAGTTCGGCCATCACATACGCTGCCGCCTGCTGCAGCAAGCCATCGCGCGATTCGGTGGCGCTGTCCTGCCACTGGCCAAAGTCGAACTGCTCTTCGTCGAGGAAGGCGCCGATCGATTGCGCCAGCCGCGCGGCGACCTGCCGCCACAGGCGGGTGCTGCCGAACTGGCGTTGCATCAGCTCCGCCTGCACCGCCTGCAGGCGCAATGTCTGCGCCGCCGTCTGCGACGCCGCCGTGGTGCTGGCATGCTGCCAGTAGATCAGTCCAAGCGCACGCGCCAACGGTCCAAAACGCAGCAGGCCAGCGTTTTCGTACAGCGGCGCCAGCTGGCGCAGGATGGCTGCCGCATCGCTGTCGTGGATGCCCTTCTGGTAGCCCTCGTGGAAGCGCGGCGCGGCGAAGCGGCGCACGGCGGCGTCCAGCACCGCCGGGTCGGGATGGCGCACCGCTTCCAGCAGGCCGGTCCAGGTCCATTCGCTTGTGCCCTGCTGCGCGGCCAGCACAACCTGGTAGGCGAGGTATTCGGCGCGGTACACCTGCGCGGTTTCGGCCACGCTCTCCTGCGGCCAGTAGCCGCGCAGCGCTTCCAGGCGCGCGTCTTCCAATGGCGCGAAGTAATCGGTGCCGGTCAGGTGGAAGGCCAGCTGTTCCTGGTGCGGCACGACCGTCAAGTCGAGCACCTGGCGGTTGACGGTGAAGCTGTGGCGGCCCAGGCGGATGGTGTCGCCGGTGACCAATTCATTGCGGTCGCGCAGCGCGCGCTGGCCCTGGTCGCGCAGGTTCTTCAGCTGGCCGGCAAGGTCGTCGGCAGCCACGCTGTTGCCCAGCTTGCGCAGCTCCTCGATGCTGGACTTGAGCTTGCCCAGCAGCGCGTCCGAGGCGAAGTAGGCTTCGAGCTGCGCCCCTTCGTTCATCTGCTGCAGGCGCTTGGGCACACCGGCGATGATGCGGCGCGCCGCTTCGCCGATGGCTTGCACGCGCCGCGAGCGGGCATCGAGCAAGGCCTGCTTGCGCCCGTCCAGCGCTTCGTACACCGATTCGCGCTTGTGCGCGATCTCGGCCAGGAAGTCCTCCTGCTCGGCGAATCGTCCTTCCAGGTCCTCCAGCTGGGCCAGCAGGCGGGTCAGCAGTTCGTCGCAGCGCTCGGGCGTTTCGGCCTGTTCCAGCCCGCTTTCGACCGATTGGCCGAACAGCTGGAACTGGGCCGCGAATTCGGCGGCCGACTCGCCCTGCGAGAGCTGCTTGCGGCGCTGGCGCGCCTCGGCGCGCAGCTTGTTGACGTCCGCGTAGATGGTCGAAATCGTGTTGAGGATGCGGGTGCGCATCGTCGCGTCGCCCACCGCCAGGGTGCCCAGCAGCTCGGTCAGTCCGTCCAGGTTGGCGGCGGTGCGGTCCAGCGCCTCGTACAGCGGCGCCAGTTCGGCCGTCGTGTGCAGCGACGGCAGCTGCGCACGCTGCTTGGCCAGTTCTTCATTGACCTTGGCGAAGGCATTGTCCTGCGCCAGGAACTGCACGGTGCGCGCCGCGACGCGGCCCTCCTCCTCGGACAGGCCGGCGTCGAGGCGCTGCAGGCGCGCCACGTCCATATAGCGCTGCCCAGTCAGCGTGGCCAGGTGGCCGCGCGCCAGGCGCAGCTGGCCCAGGGCCTCAATGAAGTCGGTCGGCGATTGCCACAGCCGGCTTGCCGTTTCGGTCAACAGCTGGCGCTGCGCCTGGTCGGCCTGTTCGACCACGCGCGCCGCCTCGCGCTGGGCCGCGGCGACCTTGTCGAATTCATCGATCGTGGCGTCGGCCACCTCGATCATCTTGCGTACGTCGGCGCCGGCCTCATTGGCCTCTTGTGCGCCGAGCCAGTGATAGGCGTCGATCACTTTGCGGCACTGGCGCGCCAGCGCTTCGAACACCTGGCGCGGCGGCAGCTGGTCGCGCACGGTCTCGGCCTGCTCGCGCACCAGCTTGGCGATCGAATACAGCTCGGACAGCCCGCGCACCAGCTCGCGGTTGCCGATCTTGCCGAAGAAGCTTTGGCGCGGCGCCTGTTTCGCCGCATGCTCGTCGCTCGCGAACGGCGTCTGCCACAGCTGCATCGCGTGGTTGCGGCTCGCCTCTTCGCCTTCGTCGACGAACAGCAGCATGCGGCCATCGTCGTAGCGCGCATAGCCATGCGCCACCAGTGGCAGGCCGAGCGTCTTGTTGATCAGGTTGTAGGTCAGGAGCACGTACTCGCCGCCTGCCTGTCCATAGAACACATACAGCACGTCCTCGCCGTTGGACGAGAGCACGCGGCGCTTGAACTGCAGGCCGAGCGGCAGGTCGGCGAATACCTTGTACTCGCCGCTTTGCAGGATGTACCCGTCCGGGAACACGATGCCGTGGTCCTCCGGCAGCTGCACGCAGGACGCCCCAATGCCGTCGACCCGCGTCACCTGCTGCGTGCGGCGATTGAACACGAAGTAGCGCTGCGCCGTTTCGCGGTACGGCTTCATGCGCAGCAGGATCAGCTCCCCCACCGCCGCGTAGGCGATCTCGCCGTCGTTGAGGGACTGGTTCTGGTCCTCGACCGGCTCGCTGTAGATGCCAAGGCCGGTCTCGGTATTGTTCTCGATCTTGATCGTCAGGTCGCCGCCGACGGTCTCGACGAAGATCGTGTCGAGGATGTTGATGTGCGGGTGCTTGCCCAGCACGTGCTGCTCGCGCGTGGTCAGCGTCCATTCGAAGTCGTGCGTCGGCGGCAGCGCCATGTCGCGCTCGCCGCGGTTGTCGATGTAGCTGGCGCGGCCCTGCTCGTCGAGCTGCCAGCGGAACACGCGCACGTCGCTGAGGCGTTCGCCGATCTTGAAGGCCGCCAGCAGCTTGCCCTGGTGGACCCGCAGCTGCACCAGCTGCGCATTGCGGTAGTAGTTGTACAACTCCTTGAACTCGGCCACGAAGCGCGGCTCGTCGAGAAAGCTGCCGGCCAGCGGCACCGGGTCCAGCTCGGCCTCCTCGCCCGCCTGGCGCAGGCGGTACAGCGCGAACACGTCGGCGACTTGGGTTTCCTTGCGCAGGCCGATGAACACGTTGTAGCCGAACAGCAGCACATCGCCGACCAGCACCAGGTCGCGCGCGCGGCAGTTGTTCTCGGTGCGGGCGCGCACGCGCGCCTTGAGCGCCATCTCCTCGCGCCCGAACTCGGCCAGGCGCGCCTCGTTCAGCGCAGCCGCCTTGTCCAGCAGCGACTTGCCGTGTTCGCCCAGGCGCTTGCGCAGCAGGTCGAAACTGCTCGACGCCATGCCCGGCTGGGCTGCGCTTTCCTTGTCCTTGGCCGGCGCAACCGGTGCTGCTTGTGCTTCGCTCATGTACTCGATTTCCGTGGGTGGAGTGGGACGGCGGCGGCTCAGTCGGCGCGAGCGTTCAGGAAGGCGACCATTTCACTGCGCTTGTCCTGGCCAGCCAGCCACGCGCGCATGCGGACCAGCTCCTCGTACGCGGCGGCGCCGAAGCGCAGGCGGTGCGCCGCCTCCATGCGCTCGCGCGAGGCGGCCGCCTTCAATTCGTTCTGCCAGCGTTCGGATACGATCGCGTCGAGCTGGCCGTGCAGGCCAAGCGCAACCAGGTTGGTCCATTCGCCCGCGTCGAGCCACACGCCCTGCGCCACCGCGGAAAAATCGAGCCGAAGCGGCATGTCCTTGTCGACTTTTACGCGCGCCATCATGCGCCCGGTCACCGGGCAGGGACGCACGGCGTCGTTGACGAAGGTGATCTCGCCCGCATAGTCGCTGGCGGCCAGCGCCGGCATGTTCTTGCGCCAGGCGCGGTAGCGCTCCAGTTCCACCCATACGCCGTTGCAGGCGCCGCAGCGCTGGACCGGCAGGCCGCCTTCGATGGTAACGGCGGCGAATTTTTGTTGACCGCAAGCGGGACAGATCATGGCGACTCCTATGGCGAATTCAGGACCAAGCCGGGTGCGCGGGCGCCCGGCCTCAGGGAAGCAGTGGACCGGTCAAGGCGCCTTCGGCGGCTCGAGTGCGGGCTGGAAGGTCGCGATCAGGCTTTTGAGCGCGCTTTGCTGCTGCGCCGTGCCGTCGCGGCTGACCTTGGCCAGCAGGCCGGCCACCGTCAGGTTCTGCAATTCGCCCGACGAGCTGCCCAGCGCGCCGATCAGGCCGCGGATATCGCCAACCATGTCGCGCTCGCCGCTGAGGTGGTCCTTCAGTCCCACTTGCAGCGTGCGGCTTTTCTCGATGGTCGCATCGATGCCTTTGCCGATCGACAGCGCGCTGACGAAGCGGTCGAAGTAATCGCCCTCGCCGCCGACAATGTCGATCTTCGCGTTCTGCAGCGCCTTGCCCAGCACTTCGGCCTGGTCCTTGGCGATTGCCGTCTGCGCGTCGATGCCCTTGACGATCTGCTGGTTGCTGATCTCGAGCTGCATCCGGTATTCCTCGTGGGCGCGGGTGTCCGCACTCATCGCCGACATCGCTTCGAACTTGAGCGCCAGGCCTTTCGATTCGGCTTCGAAACGCGCCTGTATCACTTGCGCCTCGGCGTCGCCATGGGTCGCGGTGGCGGCGGCATCGGCGGTCTTGATCGCCGCCTGCGCCAGGCCCATTTGCTCGGCGCCCTGGGCTTCGGCCTGCATCTTCAGGCGGGTTGCCTCGGCATGCGCCGCGCCCTGCTTGACGATCGCTTCGGATGAGGCGATCATCACGCGCGCCTCGGCCAGGCCGGATGCGGCCAGCTCGGCCTCGGTGCCTTCAGCTTCGCGCTTCTTCGCTTCGGACGCCTTCTCGGCCACTTTCAGAGAGGCCTCGGCCAGGGTCAGGTCCTGGGCCGCGCGGTGCTTGGCCGAGCGTTCCTCGGCTTCGGCCGCCTTGACGGTGATGACCATCTTTTCCTCGGCCTGCGCTTCGGCAGCGATGACGACCGACTTCTTGGTACGGTCGGCGTCGGCGATGACGCGCACATCCTTGATCGCCTCTTCCTGCTCGGCCACGGTGCGTTCGACCACGATGCGTTCGCGGATCACGTCGGCGATCGCTTTCTTCTGTACTTCGATCGCCTTTTCCTTCTCGATCGTCTGCAGCGCCACGTCGCGCTCGCGCTCGACGATTTCGAGCATGCGGGCGCGGGTAACGCGCTCTTCCTCGATCGCCACGGCGCGCTTGCGGTTATTCTCTGCCACTTCCTTCTCGCGCGTGGTGTTCTCCTGCTGGACCATCACCAGCTGCTCGGACATCAGGCGCGCCAGTTCCGACTTGGTGTGTTCTTCCGACTGCACCTTCTGGGTTTCGGCCTGCTCGCGCGCGCGCACCGAGCTCACTTCGCGGCCCTGGCGCGACTCGGCGTCGGCCTGCTGGCGCTCCAGTTCGAGGATCGCTTCGCGCGTCTCGACGTCCTTCTTCTTGATCCGCATTTCCTCGTCGCGCTTGAGTTCATTGGTGCGGATGTTCTCGATCGCCGTCAGCTCCGTGATCTTCTTGATGCCCTGGGCGTCGAGGATGTTGTGGCCATCGAGCTTGTCGAGCGAAGTTTGCTCGATGTAGTCGATGGCGGCGTCTTCCAGCACATAGCCGGACAGGTCGTTGCCGATCTGGCGGATGATGTCGTCGCGGAAGCGGTCGCGCGCCTGGTACAGGTCGACGAAGTCCATCGACTTGCCGACCGTCTTGAGCGCTTCGGCGAACTTGGCGGAGAACAGGTTTTCCAAAGTCTCCTGGCTCGAAGCACGCGCGCAGCCCACCGCCTGCGCGACCTTCAGCACATCTTCGGTGGTCTTGTTCACCCGCAGGAAGAAGGTGACCTTGATATCGGCCCGGATGTTGTCCTGGCAGATCAGGCCATCCTTGCCGAGGCGGTCGATCTCGATCGTCTTGAGCGAGATCTCCATCATCTCCTTCTTGTGGATGATCGGATAGACCATGCCGCCTGTGAAGGTAACGTCCGGTTCGGCGCGCAGGGTGTTGATGATCATGGCGTGGCCCTGTTCCACCTTGTGGTAAAAGCGGGCGAACATCGCCAGTACGCCCAGCAGCACAATAATGCCGATGCCGATTGCGAGCAACATAATGTCCATGGATTTCCTTGTCGTTCCGGTGAGGTTACAGAAGTAAAACAGCGATTAAAGCGATGGCGCAGCCTGGACTTCGTACTGCTGCTTTGCCTCGTCGTAGGCCACGATGATGGCCACGGCGTTTTTGGTCAGGGTGTTGGGGGTGTGCGCCCACACCCGCACATTCAGGCTGGCGCCCGATGTCGCCACTTCGGCGCGGCCGAATTTTTCGTCGACCGTCATGGTGACGATGGTGCAGGCCTGGCCGACCAGGCTACGGTTGCTGGCGGCATGGTGCTTGACGAACAGGGGACGCATCGGCTTGACCACCCGTGCCGACATCACGATCGCAATCCCCACCGAGCCGAACAGCGCGGCCACGCCGGCCAGCACGCGCAGCATCCCGCCCGGCAGCGCCGCGATGACATACTGGTGCAGCAGCGCCGTCGGCAGCCAGGTGAAGAACACCAGCAAGGTGGCCACGATCGAGAACGGCACGCCGCCCATGCCAAGCGCCACCAGGTAGCCGGCCAGCGTGTGCAGGTCGGTGCTTTCGTGGCTGGCGTGGCCGGCGTCGAAATCGGGCCCGGTATCGAGCTCGATGTTCTCGCCGATTTCGAACACGCCGGCCACTGCCAGGCCCCAGTAGACCAGCAGGATCACCAGCAGGACGGTGGGAATGGCGGTCGGGAAGCTCGTCAATATCTGCCAGGTGGACATAGGTACTCTCTGTGTTTTACTTGCTGCTATTGTGACTCGCCACTTTGCTGTTTGGCAAACATTATCAACTGTTCATGGAGCACTTCCTTGATCTTGCGCCTGTCCTCCGCGGCGATGCCGAAGCGCTCGCCCAGCAGCAGGTAATCGGCGTCGCTCAAGGTGACGGTCAGCCGCGGGCGCACCGGTTTGCTCGCATACGGCAAGCCGAGGATCTTGCGGATCTGGTCGGACGGCGACAGCTGGCTTTTCCAGGCCGCGTGGCGCACGGCGTCGATCACCTGCTTCTCGACGTCGAACGCAACCTGGACCGCGCGCAAGGCAGCATCCGATTGGGACCAGCGGGAAGAACTGCGCACCATTTGCCGCCCCCTAGTCGGCAGCCGGCGGGGCTTGCAGCCGCGCCTGCAGGCGCGCCATGACTTCGGCCTTGCGGTTGGCGTTTTCGCCGATGCCCACCGCCGCCAGCTTGTTCTCCAGCGCCTTGCTGCCCATTTCGCCGTCGAGCACTTCGGCGGCCTGCATGCGGTCCGCCATGTCCTGGTGGCGCTGGCGGATGCGTTCGAGCGACTCTTTCGCGCTCATCAGCTTGGAACCGCTGCTGCCCATGCTTTGCGAAATCGTGGCCGTGGCCTTGTAGACGCTCTCGGTGGTCTTGGCCATCGCCAGCTGGCGCTCATGCTCGCGCAGGGTGGATTCGGCGTTGCGGATCAGGTCCTTCAGGCGCAGGATGTGCACGGCGAACTGGTCGCGCGCGGCGCCCTGCTCGGCCAGCGCCACTTCGAGGTCGGCCACGCGGCCGGCCACTTCCTCGGCCAGCGCGCCCTCGTCTTTCTGCAGCGCCTGCACGGCCATGTCCTCGAACTTGCGCATCTCGGCGCGCAGGCGTTCGATCTCGCGTCCGGTCTGCATTTCCTTCGCCATCACGGCGGTCAGGTCGTGGCGCGCCGCGGCCACGTGGGCCTTGGCTTCGACGATCTCCTGCTCGTAGATGGTGCCGGCATTGTTGTCGACCACGCTTTGGCCGATCTCGCGCAGGTTACCGCGCAACATCGTCAATACTTTGGAAAAGACAGCCATGATGCTCTCCTCAGATCAGGAATTCAGTGAACACTACAAGGGCCTCGAGGGCGTTGTCCGCCGTCGCCGCCACGTCGATTGCGATGCTGTCGGCATCGGCGTCGGCCGCCAGCGATCCGTAGATCACATAGTGCTCGCCGATGCGCCCGAAGTTCGACAGCGGGATCGCGATATTCAGGTCCATCATCGCCTCGAGCATCTCGGCGCGGCGCTCGAGGCGCACTTCGTCCTCGGTCCACAGGTAGCAGATGCACAGCACCTGGGTCGGCGAGGCGGTGACGAAGACCGGGATTTCTTCCTGCCCTTCGATACAGATGCGCATCACCGGCACGCCGTCCGGCTCGTCCGCGCCCAGCAGGTTGCTGCTGACGCCGGTCGAACCGAGGCGCAGCGACAGCGCGTGTTCGATGGCGGCCATGCGCGCCTTCGCCGATTCCAGGCTTCCATCCAAATGTGGTGTTGCCACGTTTAAGCTCCATCAGGGTTGAGAGACATAATATGTCCAAGTATAGGGGCGCGACATAAAATGTCAAGAATTTTCTGACATAACATGTCGAACACGATTGTGCGCGATCAAATGCACGGCCTACGGACCGGTGACCATCTCCTATCGGGACAATCGTGCAGTGTTTGAGCGAGGCGAAAACATGGAATATGATCGGGATTTGGAAGCACGCGTCGTCAGGCTGGAAACTGCCATGGAGAGTGTCCAAAGCGATATTCGGGACATCAGGATCGACCTGCGCGGGTTCAGGTCGGAATTCGTCGATTTCAAGTGTGAGATGAAGGACGAATTCGCCGCCGTGCGCAAAGAGTTCAACGACAAATTCGATTCATTCCGGAAGGAGCTCGACGAAAAACTGGAGGCAAACAAGCGGGAACACAAAGCCGACCTCCTGAAAGCATTCGGTGTGCTTGCATCGTTGATGTTCGGCCTGGCAGGAATGATGGTGCGAGGCTTCGGCTGGCTCTGACCCTTATACCGGCTTGATCACATATACGCAGCGGCGCGCCCCGGCCAGCAAGTGCTCGGCGCGTTCTACCTGGCAGCCCTCCCCCAGCACCCGCTTGAAGATATCCAGCTCCGAACGGCAGAAGTTCTGGCAGGCCGTGGCGGCGGCGCAGATCGGGCAGTGGTTCTCGATCAGCAGCACGCTGCCGTCGTCCTGCGCTTCGACCTCGGCCATGTAGCCTTCGGCGTCGCGCGCATCGGCCAGCGCCTGCACCCGGTCGGCCAGCGCCGGCTTGCCCTCCACCTCCATCAGGTAGTGCGCCTCGATCGCCTTCTCGCGCGCGCCGATCAGCAGGTCGAGCCCGGCATCGCCGAACACCGCCTTGGCCTGCTCGATCAGCTGCACCGTCAAGTCCGAATGGCGGTCCGGGAAGCGCGCATTGCCGGCCGCCGTCAGCAGCCAGCGGCGCGATGGACGGCCGATCTTGTCGGCCACGTCCTCGAAGCTGACATAGCCTTTTTCCAGCGCGGCCTCGAGCTGGCGGCGCGCGCCCATCGAAGTGATGCCCAGCAGTGCGGCGAGCTGCTGCGCGGTCTTCGGTCCGCGCGTCTTCATCAGGAACAGGATCTGGTCGGCGGTATTCATCATGAGATCAGCTTGGTTGTAGTGGCGGCCATGCGCACGCGCCAGCCCTGCAGGCGCCAGCCGGCCCAGGCTGTCAGCAGCGCGCCGAGCAGCAGCACCAGGCGGGTATCGACCAGGGTCAGCGCCGCGCCGGCCAGCGCCATCAGGATGTTGGCGAGGCAGAAGGTCGTCGACAGCAGGCCCATCACCGCGCCCTGCCCATAGCTGCCGAAACGCTCGGCGCACCAGGCCGGCACCACCGCATTGTAAATGGCATTCGGGATGCCGAACAGGACGATCGCCGCCATGCCGATCCAGGCATCGCCGAGCGCGACCCCGGCCACCGCGCCGGCCAGCGCCAGCGCGCTCCAGCTCGCGCGCCGCAGGGGCAGCACCGCGCTGCGGTGGCCGGCGACCAGCGAAGTGAGCGTCATCATCCCGCACAGCACGGCCGTGATCCAGGCGATGCCCTGGGTGCCGAAGCGCGGCACTTCCACCAGCCACAGCGGATAGAATTCGTAGAACGCCGTCACGCCGCAGTAGTAAGCCAGCTGCACGATGAACAGCATGCGCAGCTCGGTATGGCGCAGCAGGTTCATCACGTGCTTGTCGCGCACCACCTGCCACCACGAGGTGCCGGCCAGCGACGGCGCTTCGCGCGGCAGCGCCAGCGCCACCAGCGCGCTGGCCAGCAGCAGCGCGCCGGCCGCGATCCAGAACGGCACCGTGATGCCCCACACTACCGTCAGCCCGGCCAGCAGCGGCCCGGCCAGCCATCCGAGGAAGAAAGCGCCATTCAGCCAGGACATCGCGCGCACCCGCAGCTCCCCTTCCAGGCGGTCGGCAAGCAGCGCCCGCGCCACCGCGCTATTGCCCTCCAACAGGCCGGTGATGAAGCGCGCCATGATGAACAGGGGATAGGACTCGATGACCAGCGCCAGCGCCGTGACCGCATGCCCGAGCGCGGCGCCCAGCCCCGTCACCATCAGCGTCGGACGGCGGCCAAAGCGGTCGGACAGCGGGCCGGCGATGGCCGAGCCGATCAGCAGGCCGAGGGGATTGACGAGCAAGGCCATGCTGAACAGGAAATTCGGCGGCAAGCCCAGGAACTGGTTCAGGCCGTTCGGGACGCCGGCCGCGAACAGCGGCGGCAGGATCGGATATGGCAAGGCGGCGCCGATGGTCGACAACAAGGCCAGCAGGCAGGCGGCGGCGATCAGGAGGGCGTGTTGCATGGCAAGCCTTGTAAACATTTCAGTTTACAAATGGTAAGCCAGGCTCATTAATAAGTAAACTAAAATGTTTACTAATAATTCTCAGTAGTACTCGATCGCGCATTGGTCGACCGGCTGGCGCGCCGCATCGAGCCGCTGCACGCAGGCCTTGAAGCTGATGCCGTAGTCCAGTTCGATGTGGTGCACGATGCCGTATTCGAGCACCAGCGCACGCTTGACCAGGCGGTCCGAGCGCAGCGCCGACACATCGACCGGAATCGACATGGCCAGCTGCAGCTCGGGGCGCCGCATTTCCTGGTGGCGGTCGACATTGACGGCCACTTCGATCTCGAGCGCCACCCCGCCCGGCACGAAGCGGGCCGGGCCGGCGGTACGGCGCGCCTTGACGATGCCCCAGCGGCAGATGCCGGCAGAATCGCATTGCTTGACCTGGGTCAGGGGGAAGGGCTCGGTGGCAGGCTCGCTGCGCATCGTATCCAGCGGCCATGCCGTGCGCATGCCGTCCGGCTTGCCGGTCAAGGCATGGGTCCAGCTCAGGCTATTGACGAAGGACACGCTTTGTCCGGCGCGCGCCGGGTCGTGCGGATCGAGCCGCGTGGCGCAGCCTGCCAGCAGCAGAACGGCGGCGCAAAGGGAAATCAATGGGCGCATATGAGCTTCCTGACCAGCTATCAGTTTTGACAACAACACGAGGGTAACAGGGTTGCGCGGCGAACAGCGCGCGTCTGGCGGGAAATGCCACCCGGCCGGCGCGGGTCCGGCGGGTGTTTTAGAGCGGGATCAGTCGAGCTTCCAGGCGTAGTCGACCTTGGCCCAGGTCTGCACCGGTGCGCCGTCCCTGGTGCCCGGCTTGAACTTGCAGGCGGAGATCGACTTGATCGCGGCCTTGTCCAGGTTCTTGAAGCCGCTGGTCTTTTCAAGCTTCGAATCGGCCACCGAACCGTCCGGGTTGACGAGGAAGGACATCGAGACCGTGCCCTGCTCTTCGTTCATCAGAGACGCTTTCGGATATTCCGCCTTGCATTTCGAGGGATCGAACGAAGCTGGCACTTCAGCCGCTACAACCGTGCCGGTTACGCCGGACAAGAGGGCCGCCAGTACAATGAGATTTCGCTTAGTAGTAGACTTCAGCTTAGTAGTAGACATCTTATTCTTCCCAAGAATATAAAACACAGGTGCTGCTTACAGACTCCAGACGTATTCCACTCTGGTCCACGTCTGTGCTACTGCGCCGTCCTTCATGCCCGGCTTGAACTTGCAGGCGCTGATCGCCTTGATCGCCGCCTTGTCCAGGTTCTTGTGGCCGCTGGTCTTCTCGACCTTCGACTCGACCACCTGGCCATCGGCCGACACCAGGAAGGCCATCGATACCGCGCCCTGCTCTTCATTGACCAGCGAGCTCTTCGGATACTCTGCCTTGCAATTCTTGGCATCGAAGGAGGCCGGTACTTCTGCTGCGAAACTGCTACCCGCAAGCACCATCAGTGCTGCGGCAATGCCAATCGAACGCTTCAACATGATAAATTTCCAAGTCTTTGAATAATGTTAGAACTCTTCCCACTCGTCGTTGCCGGCTGCGGCCGCGGGCGCTGCCGCTGCGGATGCAATCTTCTTCGGCTTCGCGGTGGCGGAGGCTGGAGGGGCCGGGCGCTTCAGGGCCGGCTTGACGACTCGCACAGGGCTTGGGCGCGGAGCCGGGGCTTCAGCTGCCGCCGACGGCGCCAGCTGATGGGTAACTTCACCTTCGACCAGCTTGAAGATGCTGACCACGTGGGCCAGTTCGCCGGCCTGGTCCTGCAGGCTTTGCGCCGCAGCCGCCGCCTGTTCGACCAGTGCCGCGTTCTGCTGGGTCATGCTGTCCATTTCGATGATCGACAGGTTCACCTGTTCGATGCCGGCCGACTGTTCCTGGCTGGCGTTGGCGATCTCGCTCATGATGTCGGTCACGCGCTTGACCGAGGCGACCACTTCATCCATCGTCACGCCGGCCTGGCCGACCAGCTTGCTGCCGCGTTCGACCTTCTCGACCGAGTCGCCGATCAGGGTCTTGATTTCCTTGGCTGCCGCAGCGGAGCGCTGGGCCAGGTTGCGCACTTCGGAGGCGACGACCGCGAAGCCGCGGCCCTGTTCGCCGGCACGTGCCGCTTCCACCGCGGCGTTCAGCGCCAGGATGTTGGTCTGGAACGCGATGCCGTCGATGACGCCGATGATGTCGACGATCTTGTTGGCCGATGCATTGATCGAACCCATGGTGTCGACCACTTGCGAGACCACTTCGCCGCCCTTGCGCGCCACTTCCGATGCGCTGGCCGCCAGCAGGTTCGCTTCGCGGGCATTGTCGGCGTTCTGCTTCACGGTCGAGGTCAGTTCTTCCATCGCCGACGCCGTCTTCTCCAGTGCGCTGGCCTGGTTCTCGGTACGCGAGGACAGGTCGATATTGCCGGCTGCGATTTCGCGCGATGCGGTGCCGATGGTTTCGGTGCCGCCGCGGACCTGGCCGACGATGTCCTTCAGGCTGTTGCGCATTTCGCGCACTTCCATCAGCAGGCTGCCCTGCACGGCATTGGTGGTGTCGATCGATACCGACAGGTCGCCGTGGGCGATGCTGCTGGCGATCTTGGCGGTGTAATCCGGCTCGCCGCCGAGCTGCTTGAGCAGGCCGCGGGTGATGTACCAGGCTGCCAGCACGCCGAACAGCGCGGCGAATACGCCCAGGCCGACCATCGTGCTGCGCGCATTCTTGAATGCTTCTTCCGCCTGGGTCTGGGCCTGGGCACTGGTCTTGTCTTCGAGGGCGGCCAGCTGATCCAGCGCTTCCATCCACTTCTTTTGCGGTGGGCGAATTTCCTTGATCAGGACCTTGGTCGCCGCTTCGGCGTTATTCGCCAGCCACAGCTCGGAGGCCTTGGCGATCGCCGGCATCGCCAGCGCTTCGTTTTCCTTGATCTGGGCCAGCAGCGCTTTTTCCTGCGGCGAAGCGTCGGTCGCGAATTTCGCGGTCAGCTTCTTCTGCGCGTCTTCATATTTGGCGGCCTGTTCCTTGATCCGGTTCATTTCCGGTTCCATGTCGGCCGGGTCGGTCATCATGGTCAGGATTTTCAGCGAAGTGATGCGGTCGCTGACATTCGCGCGCATGTCGATCACCAGGCGCGACACGACATTGTTCACGCCGACGACGTTGTCGAGGCGGTCCTGGATCGATTTCATGTTCCAGATGCCGACCACCGTGATGGCAACCAGGAAGAACAGGACCAGTGCGAACCCTACCGCCAAACGACTGCCGACCTTCATGTTGGATAAATTCATTTCGCGTCTTTTCTATGGACTTATTGATCGAATTCGCACGGAAGACTGCCAGCGCCGCGCGACGCATTGCTACTGTTCCATCTGGGCTGCGGTGTGAGAATCCGCGTATTTCCGTCAGGATAAATCAAAAAATGACTGCGGATGCAAAATTATTGAACGGGGCACGATTTGTTTCACAGGAACAACACTTTGCGTACGGCAACTGCTGTTGAGAGTGAAAAGCAGGTCTGGAATTATAGTTGGTTGTTTTGCCCAGAAGCAAGCAAAATCGGGTATCCGCGAGGAAACTGATTACTTTGCGGCAATTTCGAGACAGTAAAGACAAGAGATGCAAGCGCTTGAGTCAGGGCTTGATGCAAGATGGCAACTGCAGGTCGAACCGGTTGCGGGCGGCCGTGGCAGGAATCGCGGACGCTGGCAAGATCTACCCTCGCCAACGTCGTCCCTGCGAAGGCAGGGACCCATACTGATTATGCTCAGCATGGGTCCCTGCCTTCGCAGGGACGACGTTGATTAGTGTTGTTGGCCAGTCATGGCCGGGCCCTCGGAGACGATCCTGGTGTGCTTTCACGCAGCCTGGCGCATCCGCGCCGCCGCCTCGAGCAGCAGGCGGGGGTCGCCCGACGCCAGCTTGCGCGGGTCGGACATGGTCTGGCGGAAACCGCGCGCGCCCGGCAGGCCGGCCATCAGGCCCAGCATGTGGCGCGTGATGCTGTTCAGCTTCAAGCCCTTGGTGCCGTGCTCGGCCAATTGGGCTTGTATATATGGAATCATTGCTTCGAGCACTTCATCGCGCGACTTGACCGGTCCATCGGCGCCGTAGAAGCGCGCATCGTAGCCGGCCATCGCGTACGGGTTGTGGTAAGCCTCGCGGCCCATCATCACGCCATCGACATGCGCCAGGTGGGCGGCGATTTCGTCGCTGGTCTTGATGCCGCCGTTGATGATGATTTCCAGTTGCGGGAATTCCTTCTTCAGTTCATACGCGACTTCATAGCGCAGCGGCGGAATCTCGCGGTTCTCCTTCGGCGACAAGCCTTTCAGGATCGCATTGCGGGCATGCACGATGAAGGTCTTGCAGCCGGCATCGGCGACCGTGCCGACGAAGTCGCGCACGAAGCCGTAATGCTCCATCTTGTCGATCCCGATGCGGTGCTTGACGGTGACGTCGATGTCGACCACGTCGCGCATCGCCTTGACGCAGTCGGCCACCAGTTGCGGCTCGGCCATCAGGCAGGCGCCGAACGCGCCCTTTTGCACCCGCTCGGACGGGCAGCCGCAGTTCAGGTTGATCTCGTCGTAGCCCCATTCCTGGCCCAGCTTCGCGCTCTTGGCCAGGTCGGCCGGATCGCTGCCGCCCAGCTGCAGCGCGACCGGGTGCTCTTCCTCGTTGAAGCGCAGGTGGCGCTCGACGTCGCCGTACACCAGCGCACCGGTGGTGACCATCTCGGTGTACAGCCAGGTGTGGCGCGTGATCTGGCGGTGGAACACGCGGCAGTGGCGGTCGGTCCAGTCCATCATCGGGGCGACACTCAGTGTGCGCGGGGGCAAGGTCTTACTCATGGCAATCGTTCAACGTTTCTCTTGAATCAGGACACAGGCGCGTGGCCTGCCGCATCTTACCGCATGGGCGGCATTTACATCTCTTTACAAATGGAGCCTGCAGCGCTCCGATGATGCGCCGATAACTACTCACAGGCACATTTGTTGGAGAACATTATGGTAGCGAGCATCAGCAGCACCCTGGCCAGCCGGGCCGACGCCCTCTTCGCCCGTCTCGACACGAGCAACAAGGGTTACCTGGAAAAGGCCGACCTGCAAGCGGCCCTCCCCGGCAATGCCGGCAAGCGCTCCACCGTTCCGGCCGACAAGCTGTTCGCCCGCCTCGACGGCGACCAGGACGGCAAGGTCACCAAGAGCGAGCTGTCTGACGCGCTGGCCAAGGTCGGCGACCA
The DNA here is from genome assembly GCA_036676245.1 of Massilia sp. GTDB lineage: Bacteria > Pseudomonadota > Gammaproteobacteria > Burkholderiales > Burkholderiaceae_D > Telluria_A. The sequence goes on from JAKFDH010000010.1 coordinate 36,241, forward strand.
GCTCAACGCACAACTGAACCAGAGCCGCGCCGCCAGGGCCGGCCGGCCAGCCGCCGCCCCGCCGCCGCCGCCACCGCCTGCCGACACCAGTGTCGACCCGGCCGACGCCAACGCCGACGGCACCGTCAGCGAGGAAGAGGCGGCCGCCTACGCCGCCCAGAACCCGGCGACGCCGGCCACGACCCCGCCACCGGCCACCACCGCCGGCCTGAGCAAGGAGCAGCTGGTCGAACAGCGCGATACGGTGCCGGCCACCGATGTCCGCCGCCAGGCTGCGCTGACCAAGCTGGCCGACAACTTCGAGGCCGCCGACATCAATGGCGACGGCAAACTGAGCCGCAACGAAGGACGCGACTACCTGAAGGCGAACCGTCCCGACGGCGGCCGCCAGGACAGCGGCTTCAATGCCTTCGCGCGCGCCCTGCAATCGCTGCGTTCGTACACGCTCGAACCAGCGACGCCCGCCACCCCGACCGACCCGGCGCCGGTCGATACCAGCGCCTGATCCGGCGCAACAACAAAAAAGGCGCCGCGGCGCCTTTTTTTATTACGCTGCCTCGCGGCTGGCTTTTTTGCGCTCGTGCTCTTTCAGGAAGCGCTTGCGCAGGCGGATCGACTTCGGCGTGATCTCGACCAGCTCGTCGTCGGCGATGAATTCGACCGCGTATTCGAGCGACATCTGGATCGGCGGCACCAGGCGCACCGCTTCGTCGGTACCCGACGAACGCACGTTGGTCAGCTGCTTGCCCTTGATCGGGTTGACGACCAGGTCGTTGTCGCGCGAGTGGATGCCGATGATCATGCCTTCATAGACCGGGTCGTTGTGGACCACGAACATGCGGCCGCGGTCCTGCAGTTTCCAGATCGCGTAGGCGACGGCGGCGCCGTCATCCTGCGAGATCAGCACGCCGTTGCGGCGGCCAGCCATTTCGCCCTTGCTGTTGTCGACCGGTGCGTATTCGTCGAACACGTGCGACATCAGGCCGGTACCGCGGGTCAGGGTCATGAACTCGCCCTGGAAGCCGATCAGGCCACGCGCAGGAATGCGGTACTCGAGGCGCACGCGGCCCTTGCCGTCCGATTCCATGTTGGTCAGGTCGCCGCGGCGGCGGCCCAGTTCTTCCATCACGCCGCCCTGGTTCGCTTCTTCCACGTCGACCGACAGGTTCTCGAACGGCTCGTGGCGCACGCCGTCGACCATCTTGAAGACCACACGCGGACGCGATACGGCCAGCTCGAAGCCTTCGCGGCGCATGTTTTCGATCAGGATCGTCAGGTGCAGTTCGCCGCGGCCCGATACTTCGAAGATCGTGTCGTCGTCGGTCGGCGACACGCGCAGCGCGACGTTGGCTTTCAGTTCGCGGTCGAGGCGGTCACGCAGCTGGCGGCTGGTGACGAACTTGCCTTCGCGGCCGGCCAGCGGCGAGTTGTTGACCATGAAGTTCATGGTCAGCGTCGGCTCGTCGACGGTCAGCATCGGCAGCGCTTCCGGGGTGTCCGGCGCGCACAGGGTCGAACCGATGCCGATTTCGTCGATACCGTTGATCAGGCAGATGTCGCCGGCGACGGCTTCGTCGACCAGCACGCGCTCGAGGCCCTTGAAGTTCAGCACCTGGTTGATGCGGCCCTTGATCGGGGTGCCATCCGGACCATTCAGGACGACGACGTCCTGGCCGGTCTTGACGCGGCCGCGGTTGACGCGGCCAATGCCGATCTTGCCGACGTACGAAGAGTAGTCGAGCGAGGTGATTTGCATCTGCAGCGGACCGTCCGGGTTATCGTCGCGCACTGGCACGTGTTCCAGGATGGCGTCGAACAGCGGCTTCATGTCGCCGCTGCGCACGTCTTCGGTCAGGCCGGCGTAGCCGTTCAGGCCCGATGCGTAGACGATCGGGAAGTCGAGCTGCTCGTCGGTGGCGCCGAGCTTGTCGAACAGTTCGAAGGTCTGGTTGATGGCCCAGTCGGCGCGCGCGCCCGGACGGTCCACCTTGTTGACGACGACGATAGGCTTCAGGCCCAGCGCCAGCGCCTTGCGGGTCACGAAGCGGGTCTGCGGCATCGGGCCTTCCTGGGCATCGACCAGCAGCAGCACCGAGTCGACCATCGACAGCACGCGTTCCACTTCGCCGCCGAAGTCGGCGTGGCCCGGGGTGTCGACGATGTTGATGTGGGTGCCTTCGTATTCGACCGCGCAGTTCTTCGACAGAATCGTAATGCCGCGTTCTTTTTCGAGATCGTTCGAATCCATGACGCGGGTATCGACCGCCTGGTTTTCACGGAAGGTACCAGACTGGCGCAGCAGCTGGTCCACGAGCGTGGTTTTGCCGTGGTCAACGTGGGCGATGATGGCGATGTTACGAATTGCGCGTTTAGAATTTGACATGGTCGTAAGGAACTGAAATGGTCTGCGTGTACGAAGGTGTACGGGTATTGCTTAAACCGGGAACCCACTAGTATAGCACGCGAAAGCGGCTTATTGCGCCGCAGCAGTCTATAAAAGGCACGCAATTTCAATGACTTGCTGCTTTTTTCACCACATTGGCGCACCACGGTGGTGAAATTGTCGCGCCGCCATATGTCAGGGTAATGACGACGGGCGACGTTATTGAATGTTGAAATCAGTGTTGACTGAACAGCCACGCCGCGGGGCGCCTCGCAGGGTGGACGAGCGCGGAGCGCGACTCCGCCTCGCGGAGGCGGCCTAGCCGGTGAACGCGATCAGGCGCTCCGGCGCCAGGATGGAAAACTCGCCAAGGATGCCGGTACCCAGCAGACGCTCACCGTGATACACCCGCACCCTGCCCTGTTCGGCGGGCAGCTCGACGTCTTCCTTGCCCAGCGCCAAGCGCTGGCCGTGCAGGAAGCGCTTGGCCAGCTCGTCGCCGAGGGCGATCGCCGGGAAGGTCGACAGCAAGGCGTCGACCGGCGCCAGCAACTGCACCGGCGCGGGATGTGCGGCCACCTGTTCCAGCGTGACCATGCCGTCCATCGTCAGCGCGCCGACTTGCGTGCGGCGTAGCGCATTGAGGTGGGCGCCGCAGCCGAGCGCATTGCCGATGTCCTCGCCCAGCACGCGGATGTAGGTGCCCTTGCTGCAAGTGACCGACAGCTTGAGCATCGGCGCCTCGTAGCTGATGAAGTCGAGCTTGTGGATCGTGACCGGACGCGCCTCGCGCTCGAGCGTGATGCCCTCGCGCGCGTATTCGTAGTAAGCCTTGCCGTCGCGCTTGAGCGCCGAATACATCGGCGGCACCTGCAGGATCGGGCCGCGGAACTGCGCCAGCACCGCCTCGATCTGCTCGATGGTGACCTTGACCTCGCGCGTGGCGATGGCTTCGCCCTCGGTGTCGCCGGTGTTGGTGCTGATGCCGAGGTGGACGGTCGTGTCGTAGGTCTTGTCCGCTTCCAGCAAGTCCTGCGAGAACTTGGTCGCCTCGCCGAAGCACAGCGGCAAAAGGCCGGTGGCGAAGGGATCGAGGGTGCCGGTGTGGCCCGCCTTCTTCGCGTTCATGAAGCGCTTGGTCTTGATTAGCGCATCGTTCGACGACAGGCCGACCGGCTTGTCGAGCAGGAGCACGCCGTCGACCAGGTCGCGGACGCGTTTGACGTGTTGTTGTTTCATGTGGGGGCGCGCGGGGCGCGGCTTACTCGGTGTCGGGCTTGGCGGAGGCGGGGACAGGGTCCGGTTCGGCGTCGGCCGCGCGGCTGGCGTTGGCGGCGTCGATCAGCAGCGACATTTCCATGCCGCGCGCGGTGGACGTGTCGTGCACGAAGTGCAGCTGCGGCAGCGTGTGGATGTGCAGGCGCTTGCCCAGCAGGTTGCGGATGAAGCCGGCCGCCTTGCCCAGGCCCTCGACCGTGTTGCGCACCGATTCCTTGTCGTCCTTGAGCATGGTGAAGAACACCTTGGCATGGGCGTAGTCGGGCGTGAGCTGGACTTCCGAAACCGTGAGCATGCCCACGCGCGGGTCCTTGAGTTCGTAGGCGATGATCTCGGCCAGGTCGCGCTGGATCTGGTCGGCCACGCGGACGCCGCGGACGGGGATGGATTTGCTGTGTTTAGCCATGTTCGTATACTACTCTTATTAAAATAGACGTAGGGCGGAAGAGCGAAGCGACATCCGCCATGCTTGCGTCACGTTGACGCCGGCATGGCGGATGTCGCTCGCGCTCTTCCGCCCTACTGCTTGCTGCCTGGTGTTGCTTTACAGGGTACGGGCGATCTCTTGGACTTCGAACACTTCCAGGGTGTCGCCAACCTGGATGTCGTTGTAGTTCTTGAGCGACAGGCCGCACTCGAGGCCGGCGCGCACTTCCTTGGCGTCGTCCTTGAAGCGCTTGAGCGAGTCGATTTCGCCGGTCCATACCACGATGTTGTTGCGCAGCAGGCGCACCGACGAGGACCGCTTGACCTGGCCATCGGTGACCAGGCAACCGGCAATCGCACCGACCTTCGACACCAGGATGACCTGGCGAATCTCGACCTGGCCGATGACGTGCTCGCGCTTCTCCGGCGCCAGCATGCCCGACAGCGCAGCCTTGATCTCGTCGATCGCATCGTAAATGATGTTGTAGTAGCGGATGTCCACGCCGTTCGACTCGGCCAGCTTGCGCGCCTGGGCGTCGGCACGGGCGTTGAAGCCGATGATGACTGCCTTCGATGCGACCGCCAGGTTGACGTCGGACTCGGTAATGCCGCCCACCGCCGCGTGCACCACCTGCACCCGCACTTCGGACGTCGACAGCTTTTGCAGGGAACCGACCAGCGCTTCCTGCGAACCCTGGACGTCGGTCTTGACGATGACCGGCAGGTTCTTGACTTCGCCTTCGCCCATGTTGTCGAACATGTTCTCGAGCTTGGCCGCCTGCTGCTTGGCCAGCTTGACGTCGCGGAATTTACCCTGACGGAACAGGCCGATTTCGCGCGCCTTGCGCTCGTCCGCCATGACCATCACTTCTTCACCGGCGACCGGCACTTCGGTCAGGCCCTGGATTTCGACCGGGATCGATGGACCGGCTTCGTTGATCGCCTTGCCGTTCTCGTCGAGCATGGCGCGCACGCGGCCATACGAAGAGCCGGCCAGGATCACGTCGCCGCGCTTCAGGGTACCCGACTGCACCAGGATCGTCGCGACCGGGCCGCGGCCCTTGTCGAGGCGGCCTTCGACCACCAGGCCGCGCGCCGGCGCGTCAATCGGGGCTTTCAGTTCCAGCACTTCGGCCTGCAGCAATACCTGCTCGAGCAGCGCATCGATGCCCTGGCCGGTTTTTGCCGACACCGGCACGAATGGCGACTCGCCGCCGTACTCTTCAGGCACGACCTGCTCGGCGACCAGTTCCTGGGTCACGCGGTCGACATTGCCGCCCGGTTTGTCGATCTTGTTGATCGCCACCACCAGCGGCACACCGGCGGCCTTGGCGTGGGCGATCGCTTCCTTCGTCTGCGGCATCACGCCGTCGTCGGCTGCCACCACCAGGATGACGATGTCGGTCGCTTTCGCGCCGCGGGCACGCATCGCGGTAAACGCTTCGTGGCCCGGCGTATCGAGGAAGGTGATGATGCCGCGCGGCGTCTCGACGTGGTAAGCGCCGATGTGCTGCGTAATGCCGCCCGCTTCGCCCGATGCGACCTTGGCGCGGCGGATGTAGTCCAGCAGCGAGGTCTTACCGTGGTCGACGTGGCCCATGACAGTGACGACAGGAGCGCGCGCGACGGACTCGAAGTGGGCGTGTTCGCCCTGGTCGGCCAGCAGCGCTTCCGGATCGTCGAGTTCAGCCGCGAATGCCTTGTGGCCCATCTCTTCGACCAGGATCATTGCCGTTTCCTGGTCCAGCACCTGGTTAATGGTGCACATCTGGCCCAGCTTCATCAGCTGCTTGATCACTTCGGATGCCTTGACGGACATCTTGTGCGCCAGTTCGGCGACGGTGATGGTTTCAGGGACGTGGACGTCCTTGATCACCGCTTCGGTCGGCGCCTGGAAATTGGTTTCGCGGTCGTCGCTGTGCGAAGTGCGGCGGCCCTTGGCGCCACCGCGCCAGCCGTCACGCCCGCCGGCCGAGCCGGTGTTACCGCGCGGCTTGATGCCACCGCCCGGCGCGCCGCGCTTCTTGGCGTCGTCCGACCAGGTCGACGACACATTGGCCGACTTGATCGACTTCTTGTCCGGCGAAACGGCCTTCAGGTCCTTCTTCTCGCCCGGCTTTTTATCGGCCGGCTTGTGCAGCGTGCCTTCCGGCGCCTTCGGCTTGATGGCGGCGACCGGTGGCGCGACCGGCTCGGGAGCCTTGATCGCACGGCGCGGCGCATTCATCATGGCCTTGATCTGCGCGACTTCGTCGGCCACGGCCTTGCGGGCGCGGTCGTTCGCTTCGGCGCGTTCAGCCGCTTCCTTGGCGGCAGCCGCGGATTTTTTCTTCGCTTCGTCAGCGGCGGCCTTCTTGCTCTCGTCGTCGGCAGCGGCGCCCGCGGAGGCGGTGGCGGCGACTGCGGCGCGCTTGGCTTCGTCGGCGGCTTCGCGCTTGGCGTCGGCTTCGGCCTGCTTGGCCTGGGCTTCCTTCTCGGCGTCCAGCTTGGCCAGGCGTTCCTGCTTCTCGCGCAGGTCCGCTTCCTGGCGGGCGATCAGCTCGGCCTGCTTGCGTGCTTCATCTTCGCGGCGCGCCACTTCGGCGGCATCGATGACCGGTGCGGCGACAGGCGCGGCGGCGGCGGGCGCCGGCGCCGGCTCGTCGCGCTGGACGAAGGTGCGTACTTTCTTGACGGCGACCTGGATCGTGCGCGACTTGCCGGAGGCGTCGGCCTGCTTGATCTCGGTGGTTTCCTTGCGGGTCAGCGTGATCTTCTTCTTTTCGGTTTCGCCAGCCGTGCCGTGGGTACGGCGCAGGTGATTCAACAGCTTATCCTTATCATCTTTCGACAATGGATCTGACGTCGAACTTTTCTCGACGCCGGCAGAACGCAGCTGCGTCAGCAGCAAGTCTGCAGGCATCTTCAGTTCGGTGGCAAATTGGGCTACGTTGTTACTCGCCATTCAGTCCTCTTTTCTATGTGTCGCGGAGATGATAAAGATACTC
>JAKFDH010000011.1:0-1874 GCA_036676245.1 Massilia sp.
TGCACCGCGCCCACCGGTGCGGTGGTGAACCACTCGGGCGCCTGGGCAAAGGTGGCGTGGCCGACGATGCGGGCGATGGGCGTGGCGCCCAGCTCTTTGGCGGTGGATTCGCGGGTCAGCACCAGCGCGGCCGCACCGTCGTTGATCGACGAGCTGGACGCGGCGGTGATGGTGCCGTCTTTCTTGAAGGCAGGCCGCAGCGTCGCGATCTTGTCAAGCTTGACCTTGCCCGGGCCTTCGTCGATGGAGATCACGGTGTCGCCGGCGCGGCCCTTGACCGTGACGGGGGTGATCTCGGCCTTGAAGGCGCCGGACTCCGTGGCCGCCTTGGCACGCTGCACGCTGGCCACGGCGAAAGCGTCCTGCGCCTCGCGGGTGAACTGGTATTTTTCGGCGCACTGCTCGCCAAAGGTGCCCATGGCGCGGCCGGGCTCGTAAGCGTCTTCCAGGCCGTCGAGCATCATGTGGTCAAAGATGCGGTCGTGGCCGATGCGCACACCGCTGCGGCCCTTGAGCAGCAAATGCGGTGCGTTGGTCATGCTTTCCATGCCACCGGCCACCATCACGTCACGGCTGCCCACCAACAGCTGGTCGTGCGCCAGCATGGTGGCTTCCATGCCGGAGCCGCACATCTTGGACAGCGTCACGGCGCCTGCGCTGGCAGGCAGGCCGCCCTTGAAGCCGGCCTGGCGCGCCGGCGCCTGGCCCTGGCCGGCCATCAGGCAGTTGCCAAACAGGACTTCGTCGACCTTTTCAGGCGCGATGCCGGCGCGCTCGATGGCGGCCTTGATGGCGGCGCCGCCGAGGTCGTGCGCGGCGAGCGCACTGAAGTCGCCCTGGAAACCGCCCATGGGCGTGCGGGCGGCGCCGAGAATAACGATGGAATCCGACATGATGTGTGTCCTTTCAGTTGGTTAGAAAAACTAAGGAGGCATCCATCAACAAGCCACGACGGATGCAGGGATGAACAGCCAGGCCAGCAGGGGCCGCGGAACCGGCTTTGCCGGGCCGCAGGCGCAGCGCCCCCTCGGGGGGCAGCGTATTACACGAAGTGAAAAGCGTGGGGGTCAACATCTCTAGGGGGTCATGCCACTGAGGCCGGTCAGCATCGGCTCGGGCGGAAGGTGGGTCAACAATTCGTGGCCATTCCGGCCGGGGGCATGGCGACGGGTGAAGCGCTTTTCCCGCTCATAGGGGAAGACGTCGTGCACATGGCCAGCCTGAATGCGGGCCTGGTGGCTCTGCCAGAACTCGGCATCCAGCAAGTCGCCGTGGTGCTTCATGAAAACCTCGCGCACGGCGTCATTGCCGAGCAGGAAGGGCGCGAAGGTTTCCGGGAAGACGTCTTTGGGCCCCACGGAATACCAGACCTCGCCGCTCATCTCTTCTTCTTCATTGCGCGGCGCCGGCACCCGGCGGAATTTGCAGTCGGTGATGTATTCGATCTCGTCGTAGTCGTAAAAAACAACCTTGCCGTGGCGGGTGATGCCGAAGTTCTTCCACAGCATGTCACCCGGAAAGATATTGGCCGCCACCAGATCCTTGATGGCGTTGCCGTATTCGACCACGGCGCGTTCGATCTGGTTTTTTGCGGCGGGCTCGCCGACGCCGGCGTCAAACGCTTCCTGCAGGTAAATGTTCAGCGGAATCATGCGCCGCTCGATGTAGACGTGCTTGATGATCACCTCCGTGTTGCCGTCGCGGTCGCGGTCGCTGATCTCGAGCTGGCTGGGTGCAAACTTTTCAAGTTCGGCAATCAGCTCGTCATCAAACCGGGCGCGCGGAAAGGCAACTTCACTGTACTCCTGGGTATCAGCCATGCGGCCCACGCGGTCATGCTGCTTGACGAGCAGGTACTTGCCCTTGATCTGCTC
>JAKFDH010000012.1:0-16903 GCA_036676245.1 Massilia sp.
CGGGGCCGGACTCGGCGCGCGCGGCGGCTGCGCCAGCGGATCGCCATCGAGCAGGCGCGCCGCATCCCAGTCCGGCTGCGCGGCGGCATCGCGCCGGCCGCCGGGGCCGGCGCCCAGCGCGCGCCGCTGCAAGGTGCCGCTCCAATGGGCCTGGTCATGGAAGGCCTGGACCAGGTAGGGCGCGGCGCCGCCCTGCCCGCCCGCCAGCAGCGCGCCCGGCACGCGCTTGCGCTGGCCCTCGCCGGCCGCCACCAGCGCCTGCACCGACGCCACGACGACGTGCGGATCGGCGGCGGCGAAGAAGCGCGCGGGCGCGCCGCCGCCCACGCTCCATTCGTCGTCGCTGGCGCCGTGCGGGCTGGCGTCGCCGTTGCGGTCGTCGAAGCCCCCGTACTTGGCGGCCAGCTGCAGCACGCTGGCCGGAGCGCCCTGCCCGAGCTCCAGCGCATGGCTGTCGACCCGCAGCGGGAAGTCGGGCCGCACCGGCTTGGTGTGCGCCCAGAAGGCGGCGCCGGCCAGGTAGTAGCTGCCGGCCCCGCCGGGACCGTCGTCGAGCATGTCGAGCCGGGCCAGCTCCGGCCTCGGTGCGCGCGGCGCGCCCGCCTCCAGCTCGCCGACCTGGCGCGACGCCAGCATCACATCGAAGGCGGCCGGCGCGAAGCGCTCGGCCGGCCGCGCGCCATCGCGATGGCCGGTGCGCGTATTGCCCGGCAAGTAGCGGTCGTCGACGAAACTGGTGTGGCCGATGGTGGCGATCACCTGGCGCTGGCAGGCGGCGGCCACCGGATCGGCGCGCTGCGCCCAGCTGGGCTGGCCGGCGTCGGGCGCGCCGTTGTCGTTCGACGGCGCGCGTCCCTGCAGGTAGCGCAGCGCCTCGTAGTACAGTTCGGCGCCGGGATCGGCGGCCGGATAGGCGCCCTGGCGGGCCGGATCGGCGCGGCCCAGGCGGTTGATGGCATTGACGGCGCCGCTGCCCGCGCCGGCGGCGCCGTCGGGGTCGGGCGCCAGCACGCCGCTGCCGGCATTCCATTCGGCGTGAGGGTTGGGCGCGGCGGCGAAGTCGGTCCCGCCGTAGGCCGGCTCGCCAAGCGCCTTGAGCGGGGCGCGCAGCACGCCGCCATACAGGTTCGGGCCGGGGCCATGCAGCACGCTGCGGTAGCCCATCACGCCGATGCGGGCGTCGGCCTGCTGCAGCGCGCCTTCGGGTTTGAAGCCGCGCCCGCGCCGCCGGCACAGGCCGGGCCGGCTGACGGCGTCGGCGGCGCCGCATACCTCGACGCGCACATTGAATTCGCCGAGCGCCTTGTCCGTCACCAGCAGCCGGTTGGCGGCGCCGCGGCGCGCCGAGTCGCAGCTGCCGCCGCGCGCACTGGCGCTGGTGCTGAACAGCACCCGGTTACGGCACGAAACGATGTACAGGGTATCGCCGCCGAACGGCGTGACCTCCGACGGCGCGCCGCCGGCCGCTCCGGCCATCAGCAGCTTGCGCGGAAAGTGCCCGGGATGGGCGTAGAAGTCGGCGTGGAAGGCGCCATCGGGCAGCCAGGCGCGTTGCAGGACGGTGTGCGCGGGCGCATCGATGACGCGGTCGCCGCCGGTCAGGCCCAGGCGCAGCAGGTCGAGCATGGAGGCCGTGGCCCAGTTCAGGAAATTGCCGCTGAAGGCGGCCTGGCACTGGTGCCGCTCACCGGCCGGGCCCGCGATGCTGAAGTAGCCGCTGCGTTCGTCGAGATCGGGCTCCTCGATCCGGGCCGAGGTGCGCCGCATCGGATAGCGGTAGCACATGCGCGGGTTGAAGTAGCCGGCGTACTCGACGCCGCGCTGGTAGGGTTCGCGATAGGCGGCGCCGGCGTCGGCGAAGGTCAGCGACAGGTTCAGCAGCAGGTTGGACGGCACCCGGCTGCCGGCCACCGCCAGCGGCAGGCCCGCCACCTCGAGCGGCGTCGGCGCGGCCGCCTGCGCGCCCGCCGCGGCCAGCAGCAATATCAGGACGATGCCCCTCATGGCGCCGCCTTGCGATAGAAGGTCTGCAGCACCACCACGGTGTGTGCGCGGGTGCCGAAACCGATGGCGGTGATGCGGTAGAAATTGCCGCTGCGCCGGCTCGCATCTTCGCCGGCGCGCGCATACGGCATCAGTTCGATGATGTAGCGCGGCAGCCGCAGCGGCAAGGTGCCCGCGCCGGCCGGCAGCGCCGCGCCGGTGTGGCTGCCGTAGGGGACGCTGCGCCCGGGCGCATCGGCCGCCAGCGCGGCGCTTTGCCATGCGGGCGGCGCCGGCGGCGGCAGCCGCAGGCACAAGCCGAGGTCGACGCCGGCTTGCGCGCCGCAGCCGTCGGCGAAGCCGAGCGCGCTGCCCGGCGCGAACTGCGCCGCGCGCGGCGAGGCGGGATCGGCCCCGCCCTCGATATCGCGCTCGGCGTCCTGCAGCGCGGCCTCCGCGCTTTGCAGCGCGATGTGGCGGTCGCGCTCATTGCGCGCCGCCTTCTCGGCATCGAGCGCCGCGCGCACCGCGGCCACGCCGACCACCAGCACCGCGACCATGATGAACAGTGCCGTTACCAGCGCCGCGCCGCGCGCATGGCGGCAAGGAATCATTGTTGGCTGCTTCTTAGCCGGGCATGGGACTGCATAGAAATCGCGATATGGGAGACTCGAGTTGCAGTACTCAACGTCGTCCCTGCGAAGGCAGGGACCCATGCTGACGACGCTCAGTATGGGTCCCTGCCTTCGCAGGGACGACGTTGAACAGATTTGTGGTTTTGCTCGTTGCGCGGCTTCTGCCAAGCGTTGGGAATCGTGAGTCATCGCGCTTCCTCAATGTGCAAGGTTGCGCAGCATGACGGTAGTGACGAACATGCGCCGCGCGCGTGCCTGCAGCGCCTGCGGCAGCTCGCCCTCGCGGATGCGCGCGCCGGTATCGGCCTTGCCCTGCGCTTCCGAATAGCCGGGACCGAACAGGTCGAACACCGCCGGCGGCGCTGCCGCCTGCAAGGGCCGGTGTCCATGCAGCACCAGGCCCACCTTCAGGCTGGCGACCCGCTTCCAGTGGGTCTTGCGCCGCAGGTCGCGCTCGCGCTCGGCAGCATCGGCGCCGGACAGCACCAGCGCCGCATCGAGCGCGCGCACCTCGCTGGCGCGCACGAACAGGTTGGCCAGGCCATCGGGCGGTTCGTCGGTATCGATGCCGTACAGGACCTGGAAGGAATCGACGCCGCCGACAATCGCGTCCGCGCCCCAGTGATTGGCGCCCCGGTACTTGCAGCGCAGCTCGACATCGCCGCCGGCCGCGCGCGCCACATGGAAAATGCTCCAGCCTTCATCGTGCTGGCCGACGCCGAAGCCGGCGCAGTTAGTCATGCTGCCATCGCCGCCGGCGCCGCCGCCGGCGCCGGTGAATCGCAGCGCCAGCACATCGCTGCCGTTGACGGCCCCCTCGACCGCATCGTCGATGCCCTCGGCGGCGCGTTTGAGGTCGTGGTTATCGAGCCCGCCGATGCGCGGCGGCGCTGTGCTGTCGATCGCGATGCCGGTCTCGCCCAGGTCCCAGTTGACGAAGGCCGCCTGGCGCGTGGCGCGCGCGATGGTTTCGAGCGCGAAACGCCCGCCATCCTCGACCTCGGCCGCCTCGGCCTGGGCCAGCCAGGCGCGGTTGGACGACACCAGCAGCGTTGCGGCCAGCAGCAGCACCAGCAGGCCGACCGCCATGGCGACCAGCAGTTCGGCCATGCCCAGCCCATGCTGGCGCTTCATTGGGGCGCTCCCGGCAGCATGACCGCCACCAGCGGCGCCGTGGCCGGCGCATCGCCGCGGCGCCAGCCAAGCTTGATGACGACCGGATCGCCGCGCCCGCCCGCGCAGGTCCAGGACAGCGCGCCGCTGCGCGCATCCCAGCGGCCGCCGTCGCGGCACACGCTGATGCGCCCGCCGGGAAAGCCCGCGTGCAGCGCCTGGCGCACCTCGGCCAGGTCGAACGCGGCCAGCTCGGCGCTGCTGCAGGCGGCGCCCTGGTGGCAGGCCAGCGGCGCCGGCGCCGGCTCGCCCTCGGCGGCATCGTAGCGCAGGCGCAGGTAGGGATTGGCGGCGTCCGGCGCGTTCATCTGGACGCTGTTGGCGCGCATGCGGTCGGCCAGGCTTGACGCCAGCTGCACGCCGTTCGACAGCAGGGCCGAACCCTGGCGCGTGCGCAGCGCCGCCGTTTGCGCGGCGACGGTGCCGAGCACGCCGATGGCGAGCACGAACACGGCCACCAGCACTTCGATCAGCGTGAAACCATGGACGGGAACAGGACGCACCGCGCACCTCCGCAACGTTAACGCGCGGCCAGGTCGGGACATGGCGAGGCTCACTAAAGCAGAGCTCGCTTGGGGACTTTGATCTGGATCGCTTGAGCTACAACGTATCAGGCGAAGGAGGACGAGGCATGAGCTGCCTCAACTGAACGGATGCGACTATTTTCGCGCTTTGCGCTCGTGGCCGACTTCGGCGATCGCTTCCTGGAACTCGGCCAGGTCTTCGAAGTTCTTGTAGACCGAAGCGAAGCGGATATAGGCGATCTTGTCGAGCTTTTTCAGCTGCTGCATCACCAGTTCGCCGACGTAGCCGCTTTCGACCTCGCGCAGGCCGCTGGTGAGGAGCTTTTCCTCGATGGCGCCGATGGCCGTATCGATCGCCTCGGCCGACACCGGGCGCTTGCGCAGCGCCAGCATCAGCGAACCGCGCAGCTTGGCCGAGGCGTACTCGGTGCGGCTGCCGTTCTTCTTGACGATGATCGGCATCGACAGCTCGATCCGCTCGTAGGTGGTGAAGCGCTTGTCGCACTTGCCGCAGCGGCGCCGGCGCCGGATCGAGTCCCCTTCCTCGGATACGCGGGTATCGAGGACCTGGGTGTCTTCATGCTGACAGAAGGGACATTTCATGGCGTCGGGTCGCTGCGCGCGGGATCAGGAAGCGTAGACCGGGTACTTGTCGGTCAGCTTCTTGACTTCCGCCTTCACGCGCTCGATGGTGGCAGCGTCGTTCGGGTTGTCGAGAATATCGGCGATCAGGTTGCCGACGGTGGTCGCGTCTTCTTCCCTGAAGCCGCGGGTGGTGAACGCCGGGCTGCCGAGGCGGATGCCGGAGGTCACGAACGGTTTCTGCGGATCGTTCGGGATGCCGTTCTTGTTGCAGGTCATGTGGGCGGCGCCCAGCAGCGCTTCGGCTTCCTTGCCGGTCAGGTTCTTGGCGCGCAGGTCGACCAGCATCACGTGCGATTCGGTGCGGCCGGACACGATGCGCAGGCCGCGCGCGATCAGCGCCTTGGCCAGCGCGTCGGCGTTCTTGACGACTTGCTGCTGGTAGGCCTTGAATTCAGGCGTCAGCGCTTCCTTGAACGCGACCGCCTTGCCGGCGATGACGTGCATCAGCGGGCCGCCCTGGATGCCGGGGAAGATCGCGGAGTTGATCGCCTTTTCGTGCTCGGCCTTCATCAGGATGATGCCGCCGCGCGGGCCGCGCAGCGACTTGTGCGTGGTCGAGGTGACGAAGTCGGCGTGCGGCACCGGGTTCGGGTAGACGCCGGCCGCGATCAGGCCCGCGTAGTGGGCCATGTCGACCATGAAGTAGGCGCCGACGGCCTTGGCGACCTTGGCGAAGCGTTCGAAATCGATTCTCAAGGAGAACGCCGACGCGCCGGCGATGATCAGCTTCGGCTTGTGCTCGTGCGCCAGGCGCTCCATTGCCTCGTAGTCGATGTCTTCCTGCTCGGTCAGGCCGTAGGAGACCACATTGAACCACTTGCCCGACATGTTCAGCGCCATGCCGTGGGTCAGGTGGCCGCCTTCGGCCAGCGACATGCCCATGATGGTGTCGCCCGGCTTGAGCATGGCGAAGAACACGCCCTGGTTGGCCTGCGAGCCAGAATTCGGCTGCACGTTGGCCGCTTCCGCGCCGAACAGCTGCTTGATGCGGTCGATCGCCAGTTGTTCGGCGACGTCGACGTACTCGCAGCCGCCGTAGTAGCGCTTGCCCGGGTAGCCTTCGGCGTACTTGTTGGTCAGCTGCGAACCCTGCGCCTGCATGACGGCGGGCGAGGTATAGTTTTCGGACGCGATCAGCTCAATGTGATCTTGCTGGCGGGCATTTTCCTTCTGGATGGCGCCCCACAATTCCGGGTCAACGTTGGCGAGCGTGTGATCTTTTGCAAACATGAAAAAAACTCCAATCGATAAGAGTGCGAGGCACCTGGCTGTATGGATCGAATGAGGGGAGCCGGCAACAAGTGAACGGGCAGCCTCATCGTGCGCTTCCATCGGTGGCTGCCCAGGCGAACGGCTGATGAAATCTCACGTTCCCCGGTGGATGCCCACCTTTCGCCGGCGGCAAGGTGTTGCCGCGGCTTTTCGCCAGTCACGTGAGACGTAATGGAGCCCAAATTGTAAGTTAAGTGACTGATTAGGGCAAGGAAGGCCCTTGCAATAAAGTCAGCACTCCGGCAAAAACGGCCAGTTCGGCTACAATTTCAGCATAACCACCCCCAGGAATCGTCATGCTTGTCTTCATTACCGGCGCTTCGGCCGGCTTCGGCGCCGAAATGGCCCGCACCTTCGCCCGTCACGGCCACCAGGTCATCCTCAGCGCGCGCCGCAAGGACCGGCTCGACGCCCTGGCGGCGGAGCTGGGCGACATGGCGCTGGCGCTCGAGATGGACGTCACCAGCGGCGAGTCGATCAGCGAGGCGCTGGCGATGCTGCCGCAGTCGTGGCGCCAGGTGGATGTCCTGATCAACAACGCCGGCCTGGCGCTGGGGACGCAGCCGGCGCACGAAGCGCCGCTGGAAGACTGGGAAACCATGATCGCGACCAACTGCGCCGGCCTGGCGCGGATGACGCGCGCGCTGCTGCCGGACATGGTTGCGCGCGGCAGCGGGCTGGTGATCAACCTGGGTTCGGTGGCGGGGCATTACCCCTACCCGGGCGGCAATGTGTATGGGGCGACCAAGGCCTTCGTCGAGCAATTCACGCTCAACCTGCGGGCCGACCTGGCCGGCACCGGCGTACGCGCGACCAACCTGGCGCCCGGGCTGTGCGGCGGCACCGAGTTTTCGAACGTGCGCTTCAAGGGCGACGACGCGGCCGCGGCCAAGGTCTATGAAGGCACGGTCCCGCTGACGGCCAAGGACATTGCCGAGACCGCGTACTGGATCGCTACCCTGCCTCCGCATATCAACATCAACAGCATTGAGATGATGCCAACCTGTCAAGGTTTCTCGCCTTTCAACATCAAACGAAGCTGATTTTCCAAAGAATCAACAAAATAACCAACGTCGCCCCTGCGCAGGCAGGGGCGACGTTGGTGTTTGTACGTTTGGGCGCGCTTTCGCGATTTCTGGCTTAACCCCTTTATTTCCGCTGCCACGTTAGATGTGAGGGATTGTTACAAGACTAGGCAATCTGCCAACCTTGCGATCTACTTGCGCCGCCTGCTTTCGCCTGCTTCTGTACGCTAACGTACGTTCAACGCCCCAAAATCGGCTAAAATGTTTCTTATATTCACTTATGGCAAATGAAATGCCCTCAGTTTTCAGCTGGACCGTGCGTGTCTATTACGAGGACACCGACGCGGGAGGCATCGTTTTTTATGCGAATTATCTGAAATTTTTCGAACGCGCGCGCACGGAGTGGCTGCGCGCTGCCGGCGTCAGCCAGCAGGCTTTGCTGCAGGAACATGGCGCGATCTTCGTCGTCAAGCACACCAGCGTCGACTATCACGCGCCAGCCCGCCTCGATGATGTATTAAACTTAACGCTGAGTATTGAGAAATTGGGCCGCGCCTCCGTCCTGTTCAGTCAACAGGCCTGGTGCGGCGAGTCCCTGCTGGCCAGCGCCAGCGTCAAAGTCGGCTGCGTCGACGCCGCTTCCCTGCGCCCGCGCCCCCTGCCCGACGAAAGCGCTGCTAAAATGCGTGCCGCCTGACTCACACACTATAAATAAGATACTACACAAGCCAATGAACGTAGCCCAAGACCTTTCCTTCCTGGCCCTGATCAGTAACGCGCACCTGATCGTGCAGCTGATCATGCTGCTGCTGGTCGTCGTTTCCCTGACCAGCTGGACCTATATCTTCCGCAAGATGTTCGCGATCCGCGCCGCCCGCCAGCAAACGGAACTGTTCGAGCGCAGCTTCTGGGCCGGCGGCAACCTGCACACCCTGCACCAGAGCGCCAGCAGCAGCCGCGACCAGAGCGGCGCGCTGGCCCGCATCTTCGAAGCGGGCATGGGCGAATACATCAAGGGCAAGCAGGCCGCGCGCGAAGCGCTCGACATGGGCGCGGTCCTGGACAGCTCGCGCCGCGCCATGCGCGCCGCCTTCCAGCGCGAACTCGATGCGCTCGACATCCACCTGAACTTCCTGGCTTCGGTCGGCTCGGTCTCCCCCTACGTCGGCCTGCTCGGCACCGTGTGGGGCATCATGAACGCCTTCCGCGGCCTGGCCAATGTGCAGCAGGCCACGCTGGCCGCGGTCGCCCCCGGCATCGCCGAAGCGCTGATCGCCACTGCGATCGGCCTGTTCGCCGCCATCCCCGCGGTCGTCGCGTATAACCGCTTCACGCACGACATCGACCGCCTCGCCATCCGTTTCGAGAGCTTCGTCGAAGAGTTCTCGAACATCCTGCAGCGCCAGTCGCGCTAAACCCGGAGGACGACGATGGCCTTCTCTTCCAGCAGCCTGCGCGGCGGTCGCGGACGCAAGTTCAAGTCCGAGATCAACGTCGTGCCTTACATCGACGTGATGCTGGTGCTGCTGATTATCTTCATGGTGATCCCGCCGGCCAACAGCCCGAGCGTGATCAACCTGCCGAGCGCCGAAAAATCGGCGCTGCCGCCGGACGACTACATCCAGATCGTGCTGCGCCCGAACGCGACGCTGTCGATCGGCGTCAATGGCAAGGTCCAGCGCCCGGCGCAGGATGTGCCCGACCGCACCGCGCTGCTGCGCCGCCTGCGCACGCTGCACGAAGAGCATCCCGAATACCCGGTGCTGATCTCGGGCGACCGCGAGAGCAAATACGACGACGTGATCCAGCTCATCTCCGAAGCGAAGAAGATGGGCATCAACCGCGTCGGACTGGCGACCAAATAAGCCCATGGCGACCATGAACCCAGCAGCCGCAAACGGCGTCCCGTACCACGTGCCGCCGGAACCGAGCCGCCTGCCGTCGATCACGCTGGCGGCGGTGGTGCATGCGGGCCTGCTGCTGTTCCTGTGGGCCGGCGTCAGCTGGCAGAGCACGGCCCCGGTCGCGGTCGAGGCGGAAGTGTGGGACATAAAGGTGCAGTCGGCCGCACCGCCGCCGCCGCCCGACGTCGCGCCCGAACCGGAGCCGCCGGCGCCGGCGCCGAAAGTGGTCGAACAGCCGGTCGAACGCCCGCCCGAAGTCAAGCCGCCCGACATCGCGCTGGAACAGGAAAAGCTCAAGCTCGAAAAGCTGAAGAAGGAGCTGGCCGAGAAAAAGCTCGCCGAACAAAAGCGCAAGGACGAACTGCTCGAGAAGAAAAAGCTCGAGAAGGAAGCCGCGGACAAGAAGCTGGCCGAGAAAAAGGCCAAGGAGCGCCAGCTGGCAGCCGAGAAGAAGGCGCTCGACAAGATGCGCGACCTTGAGATGAAGCGCATCCTCGGCGCCGCCGGCACCGCGGGCGACGCCCAGAAATCGACCGCGCCTGTACTGGACAGCGGCTACATCGCGAGCCTGACAGCCAAGATCAAGGGCAATATCATTTATGGCGGCAATCGCGACCTTCCGGGCGACCCAAGCGCCGTCTATCGAATCGAGCAGCTTCCGACGGGCGAAGTGATCAGCTTCAAGAAGATCAAGTCCAGCGGCGTACCCGAATACGACCGAGCCGTCGAACAGGCAATCACTGCTTCGTCGCCCCTGCCGAAGAAGAAGGATGGCACGGTCGCACGTACCATCGAACCCGTTTTCAAGATAAAGGACTGACATGACACGATCCACGACATGGCTTAAGGCCTTTGCCGCCGGCACGATGCTGATCGCCGCCAGCGCCCATGCGCAGCTGCGCTTCGAGATCTCCGGCGTCGGCAGTACGCAGATTCCGGTTGCCGTCGCCGCCTTCGCAGACGAGGGCGTGGCGCCGGCGCAGATCTCGGCCATCATCAAGGCCGACCTTGAGCGCAGCGGCGTGTTCAAGGTCATCGACACCGGCAAGGTGATGTCGGACACCGCCATCGTCGATTACAGCGCCATCAAGGCCACAGGCGCACGCGCGCTGGTGGTCGGCAGTGTGCAGGCGCTGGCCGACGGCCGCTTCCAGGTGCGCTACAAGCTGCACGATACGGTCAACGCCACCGAGCTGTCCTCGCTCAACGACGCCGCGCTGGCGCGCTACACGCGCCTGGCCGCACACAAGATCGCCGACGACATCTACCTGAAGCTGACCGGCACCCGCGGCGCCTTCGCCACCCGCATCGCCTACGTCAACGCCAACCCGGCCGCGCGCGACTACCGCCTTGAAGTGGCCGACGCCGACGGCGAAGGCGTGCAGGTGGCGGTGCGTTCGAACGAACCGATCATCTCCCCTTCCTGGTCGCCGGACGGCAGCAAGGTCGCCTACGTGTCGTTCGAGCAGAAGAAGCCGGTCATCTACGTGCAGGACCTGGTCACCGGCGGGCGCAAGGTCGTCTCCAACGAAAAGGGCAGCAACTCGGCCCCGACCTGGTCGCCGGACGGCAGCAAGCTGCTGGTGTCGCTGTCGAAGCCCGGCCACACCCAGATCTTCGTCGTCAACGCCGACGGCAGCGGCCAGCGCCGCCTGTCGAACAGCAACGGCATCGACTCCGAAGCCCAGTTCTCGTCCGACGGCCAGTCGATTTACTTCGTCAGCGACCGCAGTGGCGGCCCGCAAATCTACAAAATGAGCGCTTCCGGGGGCAATGCCACCCGCGTCACCTTCAATGGCAGTTACAATATCAGCCCACGCATATCGTCGGACGGCAAGACCCTGGCCTGGATCTCCCAGCGCGACGGCGGCTTTTCCCTGTATGCGATGGACTTGGCGTCCGGCCAGGAGCAACGCCTGGCCGACAACGCCACGGAACCGAGTTTTTCGCCTAACGGCAAGTACATCATGTATGCGAACAAAGGTGGCGGACGTGCGTCCCTCGCCGTGGTGTCGGTGGATGGACGCGTCAAGCAGCGGTTAACGACTCAAGCAGGAAACATCAAGGAGCCCAGCTGGGGTCCTTTCATGAAGTGATAGCAGTACCTTTTTAACGATCAGGAGAAAATAACATGCGCAACATTAAGTCCATCGCTTTCATCGTCACGAGCGCCGCCCTGCTCGCAGCTTGCAGCTCGCCAGTCAAGCTCGATACCCCGCCTGTGGAAGAACGTACTCCGGCAGCGGCCGTCACGCCGGCCGCCGATCCAATGGCAGTCAAGCCAGTGGAAACGGGCTCGGTCGATCCGCTGAACGATCCAAAAGGCGTGCTGGCAAAACGCAGCGTCTACTTCGACTACGACAGCTATGTCGTGCGTGAAGATGGCAAATCGGTCGTCGAGAACCACTCCGGCTACCTGAACAAGAACAAGACCCGCAAGGTCCTGATCCAGGGTAACACCGATGACCGCGGCGGCACCGAGTACAACCTGGCCCTGGGCCAGAAGCGTGCTGAAGCAGTTCGCAAGTCGATGGCAGCGCTGGGCGTGGCCGAGTCGCAAATGGAAGCAGTGTCGCTGGGCGAAGAAAAGCCAAAAGCAAGCGGCGCCAACGAAGCAGCATGGGCTGAAAACCGCCGCGCTGACATCGTCTATTAATCTGCAGCCGTAAACGCAGCGGGACAACGGGGCGCATTGGCGCCCCGTGCCGCTACAAGCAGTCCCCAGAAGTCATAGCAATGGAAAGAACATCGACCATGATCACGTCCACCAAGTCCCGCATCGTTGCCGCCCTGCTCGCCGCCAGCACGCTGCTGCCGCTGCACGCCGGCGCCGGCATTCTCGATGACGATGAAGCCCGCAAGGCCATCATCGACCTGCGCAAGAAGGTCGAAAATCTTTCGCTCGAATTGAACGCCAAGATCGACACCAAGTCTGAAAAATCGGCGGTGCTCGAGCTGGTCAACCAGCACGAACAGACTATCCAGGAAATCAACAAGCTGCGCGGCCAGGTCGAAGTGCTGGCCAATCAGCTGGCCATGGCGCAGAAGCAGCAGAAGGACCTGTACGCCGACATCGACGCGCGCCTGCGCAAGCTCGAGCCGCGCCAGGTCAGCATCGACGGCCAGGAAACCGCCGTGGTCCCGTCCGAACAGCAATCCTACGAAGCGGCGATGGCGCTGTTCAAGGGCGGCGACTACAAGGGCGCCGCCAGCGCGCTGGCCACCTTCGTGCGCAGCTACCCGGCATCGGGCTATGCGGCCAATGCGCAGTACTGGCTGGGCAATGCCTACTATGCGCAGCGCGATTACAAGAACGCGATCGCGGCCCAGGAAGTGGTGGTCTCGACCTACCGCGACAGCCCGAAGGCGCCGGACGCGATGCTCAACATCGCCACCAGCTACACCGAACTGAAGGACAAGAAGGCCGCCAAGAAGGCGCTGCAGGATCTGGTCGCCAAGTACCCGGCCTCGCCCGCGGCAGAGGCGGCCAAGGACCGGCTGAAGGCGCTGAAGTAGGCAACAGGCGCGAAAAATGTGGCCTGGGGCATTTGACAGATAGCGTCCCACCCCCTATAATCTTGCTTCTTTCGGGTCGTTAGCTCAGCTGGTAGAGCAGCGGACTTTTAATCCGTTGGTCGCAGGTTCGAATCCCGCACGGCCTACCACGAATATTAGCAGTACAGATCAGGCTTACCCGCTTCGGCGCGTAAGCCTTTTTTGCGTCCTCATATGGAAAATATTCCCCAATTGGGGAATATTTTCAATATTCATCGAGGCACTCAGCTCGAACTTATTCGAGAAATCCTACTATTCGCTGGCAATCACGCCAAACGGAACTTGGCAAGTCTCCATGAGGTAGTGCTCCGTCGCCGCGAGCAGGTCAAGCTGTGCGGTACTGGCCGCAGCCTTCGACACTCCCGGTTGGACTATGTGAATGCTCAAATTGATTCGGCATAACCGGCTCATTTCAACGAACATCATCAAGTCATGGATTGCGCCGCGTTCAAATCTGCTGGCCTCTACTCCACTCTTCCGCTTGGGCTCCCGTTTAAGGAGATGGTTAAAGAGGTCCGTGCGCTTGTCTTGGCTAAATAGCCAAGAAATGCTCTTCTGTGCCTGGCCGCAGACGACGAACAAGTCATCGACCCGCGCCCCCGGCTTCTCTTTGGAGAATTTGCAGTGGTAGAACTCAACGTCGATCTCTGTAGCGCCGTCCCGAGTAACCTGCCGAATAGCCACTACGTCTGCGGACTCACCGGCACCGTCATCGTCATACACCACTGTGTAGCTTTCGTCGGCAAGCAGCGTCTCGACGACTCGTCTCTGAATCGAATCGGCCCGTCGCGTTACGCCTTGCGACTCTTTCGTCAAATCGACTCCGGTCCAGTCCCACGCTACAATTTTGGAACGGTCATACGGATCGTGCTTGGACTTAGGCGACACATGCTGGTTACCCTCAAGGCACGACCCGTCAACGAACCAAATTGGCGGCGGGTATTTGGTAAGAAGCCGTTCGGCGGAGCTTGATGCCCTCGATGTTTGGAAGGAAAGAGCATCGCCTGAAACGTGCACGAACGTGAAATCGCTGGCTTCGCCATCCCGGATGATTTCAAGGCGCAACGTCGTCGAAGCATCTTCGGTAAAGATGCGAAACACCAAGTCACCTGAAACATCGGGATTCACGAGTTCAATCCCGACGAAATAGAACGGAATAGGATCGGCGTCACCAAATTTCAACGAATAGCCGCGCTCAAGATCATGGTAGATGTCGGCTGGCCAATCGATACCAATAGGCATGAGCTCTGGCCGTGCTGTGATTAAGACTGGCTCCAGCGTCCCTTTCAGGACTTCGTCGGGATCGATATCCGCATCCGCAACCTTGTTACCGACGTGGTCGCACCAATCCACAAAGGTATCGAGCCGTAGTCTCTGAAATGACCAAACCCGCCCTTTTCTCGAAACGCCGATGGTCGTTTTCTCGCCGCCCGAATATCCGGCGCCGAAAAGCACGGATTTTTGGGTATTGCGCTTCTGCGCATCCGTTAGGCGCTGCCCAACATCCGGCCCCATCCTGCCAGTGTATCTAACGAGCCTTCCGAAATGTTCAATCAAACCCACGTTCGTCAGCATCAGTCTGGCGATCCCATGGAAGCAGCGGAACAGGTCCAAGCCGATAACCAATTCAGCGTCGTCCCCACCAACTTTATGCGCCATGCCTTGAAACTCTCCATGGTTTCCTGAACCATGGACGTAGAGCAGATTCTGCTCCTCGTTCCAGTAGAGTACGAACATCTCCCAGTTCCAGTCGCGAATGTCATCAAGGTCGGCCCATTCGGTCTGACTGCTCCTGCCGACCACGGCCACTAGAACTTTCTTGTCCTCGTTGATGGAGACATGAAGTTGGTCGTAAGAACTCGCGCCCCTAAGTCCCTCCTCAAACGAATGCGGGCTCCAAGCCCCGCATTTCGTGCGGTAGATTACCGTGCTGGCAGCAGGGCGTAATTCTCGAAGCGGGAATTCGCTGGGGAACTCCGAAAACCCGTCCACGAACTCCTGCGTCGCAACCTGCTCGTCGATTGCGCCATCGCTAAGGGGCGGAAGAAGTGTGTTCCAATCCGGTTCTCTTGAATACAGTTTCCGGAGTTCGTCACGGACCTCGACGAGCCCCGTATTCGCTATGAACGTGGCATTGCCGAGGTCCGAACGCGACCGAGTAAATCGCCCCGCAAGCTGGAGCGTCACGGAAAGGGATTTCCGTATGTCGTGAAAAGCCGCTATCTTGAGTTCAGGAAGATCAAACCCTTCCCCGAGCATGTCTACGCAAACCACTATTCGGGAACTGCCGTCCATTAGCAATCGTTTGGATTCTTCCCTTTCCTTCGCCGTGACCTTTGAATGAAGCAATACCGGCCTAAACTCAGCGAACGGTTCATAAAGCTTGAATACGTCAGCGGCACGATGGATATTGGAGACTCGCGCCATGACGATGTGCTTTCCTGTCATATCGGCCCTAAGCTCTGCTATCGCTCGGTCGGCAATCGCGACATCGGCTTTGTTCTGATCGAACTCCAAAACCGAAGCAAATGAAATTGGCTTGAAGTATCCGTCGGCCTGCGCCTTGCGCAGCGGATAGCGGTATATGATCCGCCCGTCCACGAGCTTGTCGTCCTCTCTAAACGGCGTTGCCGTGAACTGGAGAATCCCCCCGTACTTGAATTCCTTTTTGAAGCTCTTCCACGTTGGTGCTTCTGCGTGGTGCGCTTCGTCGATGAACAGGTACGGGCACAGTTCCGATATGCGTTGCCGCACGGCGGTATCGCACCTGCCCGCGATACTACTCGTCATTACAACAACGTTGCATGCACCGAAAAATGCCTCGACATCCTCGGCTGTAGCCGGCGTGTGCTTGAGGCTTCCTACGACCGGGTACAGCGCTGTATCACGAAGCAATTTACTTTCGGGGAGCCTGAGTGCACCGAAAGATCGGAATTTCTCGGCAAGCTGCGTGCGTAAGGCATCAGTGGGGACTACGACAAGAATCCGCTCGCATTGGGATGCAACCATTGCAGCAATCATCGTGTCAGTCTTCCCGGTACCCGTCGGCATGACCACTGTGGCTGTGTCGTCTCCGACGCTCCAGTGCGCCTGAATTGCATGGAGCGCACCGATCTGCGGCGGCCTCAATCCAACCACACCGCGCGGTTCATCCTCCTGTATATAGGAAAAAGCAGCTCTCCATGACTCGACTACTTTGGCAGGAACCTTCTTTGCAAGAATTTCAGCAACCGTCTCTCCGCTCCACTGAACCCATGACTCGGCGGACAAATCGAGGTCTGCCGTCGGAACATCTTGAAATTGGCGCACGATAACCCGCATGCCCGTGGGTTCGGTTTTGGGTTTCTTGGTCAGGACATAAATCTTCTGCGCTTCGGCATTGTCCGGCAAGAAAACTAGGCCGGAGCCCTGATCACCGGTCCATTTCGCGAACGAACCTTCAACTTCGGTGCCTGGTGCTTCGACCTGCACGATTTCGTCACCGTGGCTTTCAATGCGTATTGCAAGATACGGCGGCAGTTTCAGTCTCACGATGCCTCCAGGGTTATGGGCTCCCCCTTCGCGAGCAGGCCTGACGGCGGCGTAAGGCCGAAAGTGCGGGCGAATGCGAGTGAATTCCTCTCGGCAACTACTTTATCTCAAAATTGCAATTTCGGTAATTTATTTCAAGCGCCTAGAAGTACCTGCCAGTGCATTCAGACTTGCTGGGTACTGTCTTCCGCGTATTGAGGCATTGGAGGTCGTACCAAATTAGATTTGGCACGCATGCAGAATCAGGAGAGGTGTCAGGCGACCTGAGGTTTCTCTTCGTTATTGGCAAATTGCCGCATGTTAGGCATCGCGATGTCCGGCAGCCGCGCCTTGATGTAGATTTCGGTCGTCGTGACGCTCTCATGGCCGAGCAGTTGCTGAATGCGCTCGATAGGTACACCCGACCGCAGCATGTCAGTGGCGCCCTTCCCTTTCAGGTCGTACATGCCGAAGTCGGTCAACCCAGCCTTGCGGACATACCGCCCGAACATGGCGACAAGTCCGGAATACGTGTACTTCTTTCCTGCTCGGGTATCGGTAGTTGTCAACAAAGATGTCGCGTCAAGTCATGCTGCTTTTCTTAATTCTTCTGGTTGACTCCGTTCCGGATTCAGCCAGACCTCGCCCTTCAATTCCCAGTCCCGCGTAGTGCCGCT
>JAKFDH010000013.1:0-2012 GCA_036676245.1 Massilia sp.
TCCGGCCTGGACCGGCGGCACCCTGCAGTTCATTTACGGCATGGGCCTGGACGACTTTATCCGGCGCTGCGATGAACTGGCGGCAAAATTCGGCCCGGGCTTCATGCTGACCAACACGGTCAGGAGTGCCCTGCGCAAGCACCAGCCCGTCTACTGAAGTTCGAACCGATTTCTTTCAACCAGGCTCACCATCTCATGCAACGACTCCAGAACAAGATAAGCATCATCACCGGCGCGGCGCAAGGCATAGGCCTGGCCACCGCCCTCAAATTCGCCCGGGAAGGCGCCACCGTCATCGCCTGCGACATCCGGCAAGCCGGTGTTGCCGAAGCTGTCAGGCAGTGCCAGGCGCTGGGGGCACAGGCCGTCGGCCATGTGATGGACGTGACGCAGCGCGCCATGGTCGACGCCGTGGTGAGCCGGGTCAAGGAACAGTTCGGCCGCATTGACGTGCTGGTCAACAATGCCGGCATCACCCAGGACGCACGGCTGCAGAAAATGACGCTGGAGCAGTTTGACCGCGTGATCGATGTCAACCTGCGCGGCGTATTCCACTGCGCCCAGGCTGTGGCGGACACCATGGTGGCGCAGGGTCAGGGCGTGATCCTCAACGCCAGTTCGGTGGTGGGCATTTACGGCAACTTCGGCCAGACCAACTATGCGGCCAGCAAGTTCGGCGTGATCGGTTTCACCAAAACCTGGTGCCGCGAACTCGGCCCCAAGGGCGTGCGCGTGAACGCCGTGGCGCCCGGCTTCATTGCCACGCCCATCCTGAGCACCATTCCCGACAAGGTGCTCAAGGAGATGGAAGCGCATGTGCCGCTGCGGCGGCTGGGCCGGGCCGAAGAAATTGCCAACGTCTATGCCTTTCTGGCGAGCGACGAGGCCAGCTACATCAATGGTGCGGTCATCGAGGTGTCGGGCGGCATGTCGGTTTGAGTTGCCGGCCTCCAATTTGGGGCCTCAAACAGGTAGTGAACAGCCCTACACCCCCTCACGCCCCCTCGATCATTCGCATCTCCCGCATCGCCACGGACAGCATGGCCAAATCCACCGTGCCCACCGCCTGCTGCTCGGCAAGAAGGCGCCGGTAGCGCTCCAGCGGCACCTGGTTGTGCGCCTGCCAGGCGGCGATCAGCGCCTGGGACGTCTCCAGCGTCGGCGAAAGCCGGATCACGCTCGTTGTCAGCGCCCGCTTGAGCGCAGCCAGGTCGTCGAACAGCGCGGCGCGTGCCAGCATCTGCCAGTGGGTGTCTGCCGGCAGCGCGCTCACGCGTTCGCGTATCCAGCCGTGGTTCAGATGCAGGTCCAGCGCGAAATACAGGCTGGCGACCAGTTCGAGCCGGCGCTCGCAGGCACCCGCGACTTCCGCGATGTCGAGCACGGCGGCGATGCTGTCTGCACCCGCGACGCGCCGCGCAAGTTCGGACGGTACCCCGGCCCGCATCAACTCGTCGCGCCGCGCACCCTGTGCCGCCGCATCGGCCGGCGCCAGCAAGGTTGCAAGCTGCGGGCCGACCAGGTCGGCTGCCGCACGAAAGCGCGCAACCGCCTGCTCGATCGCGCTGCGCTCGACCCGGTGGCGCAGGAACCACAGGCTGGCACGCTCTATCAGCCGGCCGGTGTCTGTCAGCATCTGCGCCTGCAGCGCATCCGGCACCTGGTTGTCGAGCCCATCGACGCCCTGCCAGATGTCCTCCAGCCCGAACACCGCGCGCGCGATGATGCAGGCGCGCACGACGTCGGCCGGGGCTGCCTCGGTCTCCTCCACGAGCTGGTGCACCAGGGTCGCACCGACGCGGTTGGTCAGCGTGTTGGTCAGGTAGGTGGCGATGATCTCGCGCTTGAGCGGATGGTGCTGCATCGCGTCGCCGTAGCGCTCGCGCAGCGGCTGCGGGAAGTAGTCGGCCAGTACATGGGCGACGAAGGGGTCTTCCGGCAGGTCAGACGCCAGCAGCGCGTCGTGCAGCCACATCTTGCTGTAGGCCAGCAGCACCGCACGCTCGGGCGAT
>JAKFDH010000014.1:0-9817 GCA_036676245.1 Massilia sp.
GATGGTGATGCCGCGTGCTTTTTCTTCTGGTGCAGCATCGATCTGGTCGTAAGCTTTTGCCTCGCCGCCGAATTTCTTCGACAGCACGGTTGCGATTGCTGCCGTCAGGGTGGTCTTGCCGTGATCAACGTGACCGATGGTGCCGACGTTGACGTGCGGCTTGGTCCGTTCGAATTTACCTTTTGCCATTTTAGACTCCTAACGATTTTTGATGTTCAGGCACACGCCCAACTTGTCGATGATGATACTGCTACTGCCGATACTGAATTCTGGTGCCCTTGACGTGGATTGAACACGTGGCCTCTCCCTTACCAAGGGAGTGCTCTACCACTGAGCTACAAGGGCTAATTTACTGCGATGTGCTGCTTTGCTACGCATTGCAAGAAGCGCTGGAGCGGGTGAAGGGAATCGAACCCTCGTCGTAAGCTTGGAAGGCTTCTGCTCTACCATTGAGCTACACCCGCGAGGACTTCTTCATTCACCGACTACACATTTTCCTGCAAAATCTTGGTGGAGGGGGCTGGATTCGAACCAGCGTACTCATAGAGAACAGATTTACAGTCTGTCGCCTTTAACCACTCGGCCACCCCTCCGCGAGGAACCGCAGAGTATGAAGCAAGCGCAAATTACTGTCAACTATTTTTGCCGGATCTACTCGGCAGTTTCAGCGACGTCTTGCTTCGGGGCGTGATTGTACACGGGGGGGCGGCCAGAGTGCAAGGGCGACTTGCTTGAAGCGGGACCGGGGAATTTGTAACAGGCAAGGCGAGGCGTGGCGTTTGGGCCACAAGGGGGCATGGTTCAGCGGCATCAGACTCCGGAGGGGCTAGGGCGCGAGCGCGGCCAGCACCTGGCCTTTCAAGGCCTTGATCAGCGAAGTCTCATCCGCCGGCACGCCCTCCGGCGCCGCCACCGCGCGGTCCGCATAGAACAGGCCCAGCTGCACCTTGCCCACCACCAGCGGCAGCACGATGAAGCTCTTGGCGTCCGGCAGCAGGGAGCGGTGCCAGGCCGGCAGCAATTCGCGGATCTTGGCCGTGGTCGCGTCGGCGATCATCAGGTCGGCATCGTTTTCCATGGCCAGGTGGAACAGGTCGCGGCTCGGCGTCATCGGGAACACGAAGCCCGCCTGGCGCTCGTGCTGGTCCTCGCCGAACGCCACCCGCGCGCGGAACTGGCCGCTGCGCGCATCCTTCAAGCACACGGTGGCAAAACGGAAACCCATGCTGCGATACAAGGTTTCCAGAACGGCAAGGATCAGCTCGTTGACCTTGCTCCGTCCCGAGGCCCGCATCTGGGTCACGTCCTGCACCCCGGCCAGCAGCAGGTCGCGCGCATTGCGCGGCTTGCCGCTCGGGTGGCAGCCCTCCGTCTCCAGTTCGCCCGCGTCCATCGTCGCCAGCAGCAGCACGTTCGGCAAGCCTTCGTGCTCGGGCTCTTCCACCTTCGGCTGGGCCTGCATATTCATGCTCTTGAGCAGGCTCGACATTTCGCTCTGGACCGTGTCGAACAGCGCTTCGAGCTGCTCGGCGTCGACGTTCAGCGCGGCGCCGTAGCGCGCCAGCAGCGCGCGCGCTTCGCTGGTGGCGGCCGGATGGGCCGACTTGGCGAGCAGCTTGGCCACGTCCTGGCCGAACGAGGCCACCTGGCGCATCCATTCGCCGCGGTTGGCCGCGACCTTCTGCGGCCCGGACGGCAGCGCCGCCAGCGAACGCACGATCACATCCGGGATCTTCCATTCGGCCAGCACCGCTTCGGACAGCGCGTCGTAGCTGCAGCCGAGGATCATTTGCGAGGCTTGTCCGATCGTGTGCTTGCCGCCGATCATCAGGCCGTTGATTTCGCGGTAGCGCTCATGCTCGTGCGAGGCCACCAGCAGCGGCCCCAGGTTCTTGAACAGGGCCCCGATCGACGCCTCCTCGGCGCCCTGGTAAAAGCTGTGGCGCGCCATTTCGCGACCGACCAGGCTGGCGCACAGCGCCGCTTCCAGCTCCACCCGCACGCTCTGCGCATGGGCGCTGTTCGACAGCGCATCGACCAGCAGCATCGCCAGCGCGGTGGTCTTCACGTTGTCGAAGCCGAGCAGCGAGATGGCGCGCGAAATGGTCGTCACCGAGGTGCCGGAGGCGGTGCGGTAGGTGGCCGTGTTCGACAGGCGCAGGATGCGCTGGGTCAGCGCGACGTCCGACAGCACGTAGTAGGCCAGGTCGTGCGTGCCCTGGTCGTCCGACGAGGCCATCTGCACCACCTGGGCGACCGAGGTGCCGAGCGCGAACATGTCTTCGTCGCCGCACACCTTGCTCATCAGGGCGGCGCGCACCTTGCGCGATTCGTTCGGTGTGGCCGGTGGGTTGGCGTTCGCCATAGGTGTTTCCAGTTCGATCAGGCCTTCTTGCGAGTGCCCTTGTCATATTTTTTCAGGATCTGCTGATGCAGGCCGGCCAGCGCAGGCAGTTTCGGGTTGACCGGGTCGAGCCGGCGCACGGTGTCGATCAGGTTCAGCGCGTACTGCCCCAGGCGCTCTTCCCAGCCCATGTTTTCCAGGCACTTGAGCACCGCGACGGCGGCGTTGAACACCACCTGCGGGTTGTCCGGCAGCTTGTTGACCGCCTCGACCATCAGCGACACGGCGCCGCGATAGTCGCCTTCCTTGGCCTTGGTCGCGCCCAGCGCCACCAGGTCGACCACGGCCTGGCGGCTCTCCTGCGCGATGGACAGCGCCAGTTCGCCGCGCCCGGCTTTTTCGAACACGCTCATCGCCTTGGCCATGGCCGCGTTGTTGGGCGCGTTGCGCATCACGTCGCGCATCACCTCGGAGGCGCCCTCTTCCATGTTGTTTTGCAGGCAGTTGCGCGCCAGTTCCATCTTGACCTCGGCCGACACGCCGACCGCATCCTTGCACGCGGCCAGCGCGGCCGTCAGCGATTCGGCCAGGCGCGCCTCGTTGCCCGTGTATTCGTGCACCATGGCCGACGAAATCGCGCTGCACACGGCGGTATTCTTGGCCCCGCCCATCGACTTGTCGAGGTCGCGGATGACGGCGGCGGCCTGCACCGGGTCGCCCTTCTTGACCAGGGTCTGGACCAGCTTGACATGGTCTTCCGGGTCGCGGAATTCGGAATACTTGGCCTTGCTGACCACCTGCTTGAGCACTTTCTCGGCCGTTTCGGTGTCGCCCGTTTCGAGCGCCACTTCGCCCAGCTTGCGCAGGCGCCGCACCGCGTGCGGCGACACCGACACCGCGTCGGCCAGCACGGTCTGGGTCTTTTCCATCGCGCCGACCGCGGCATGGGTCTTGGCCAGCCAGTCGTAGGCGTCGACGAACTTCTTGTTGCTGTCGACCAGTTGCTCGAGCATGGACTGGGCTTCCTGGTAGCGCTCGCGCATGAACAGGGTCTTGGCCAGGCCCAGCCGGGCCCAGGCGATCGCCTTGGCTTCGTACAGCTGGGTGTAGATCGGCTCGGCCTCGGCCGGCTCGCCCAGGAACATATGCAGTTCGGCGCGCAGGCGCAGGAAGTCGATCGCGTAGCGCGGGTGGTGCTTGACGCCCTCGATGCAGGCGGCGATCGCGTCGCGCTGGTTGCCCACTTCCATGAATTGATAGACCGGCATGAACACATTGCGCTTGTCGAGCGCGCGCGCGATGCGCTCGAGCAGGCGGTCGGCGGTGAACGGCTTCAGGATGTAGTCGGTCGGCGCCAGTTCGGCGGCGCTGACAACCTTGCCATAATTGCCTTCCGCCGTGACCATGAAGAACATCGTCGACAGCGTGATCAGCTTGTGGTGGCGCAGGTCCTCGAGCAGTTGCTGGCCGTCCTGGCCGCCGTCGAGGTCGTATTCGCACAGGATCAGGTCGAAGGTCTTGAGTCCGAGATGCTTGATCGCATTGTTCGAGCTGCCGGCGTGGTCGATCTTGGTCAGCCCGCACAGGTTGAGCATGTTGTGGATGCTCGCGCGCATGCCGGCGTGCGGCTCGATAATCAGCGCGGAAAGTCCGTCTAGTTCATTCATGTCGTTGTCGTCCGATCGTCCCGCTCGCGGGCGCAATGTTTCGGGGCGCTGCGTTGGCGCCCATCCCGCATGAGTATATTACGGCAGAGGAACAAAATAGTTAAATTCCGCGGCAACCGGCTCCAATGGGCTCCAATCGGCTTCAATCGTCGTCCGTCACCGTCGGCGGGGGCTCGTTTTCGATGATTTCAAGCAGCGCGCGCACCACTTCCGGGTCGAACTGGGTGCCGCTGCGCTCGGTGATGTAGGACACGACGTCCGGATACGGCCACGGCTCCTTGTACGGGCGGCGGTGCAGCAGGGCGTCGAACACGTCGACCACGGCCACGATGCGGGCGCACAGCGGGATCGCGCGGCCGGTCAGCGCGTCCGGGTAGCCGGCGCCGTCGAAGTGCTCGTGGTGGCCGCCGGCAATCTGGGCGCCGTAGGTCAGGTAGCTGACCCCGTCGACCATGCGCGAGGCGCGCTCCAGGATCGAGCGCCCGATCGCGGCGTGGGTCTGCATCACGCGCCGCTCCTCGGGCGTGTGCACGGCCGGCTTGAGCAGCACCTGGTCGGGGGTCGACACCTTGCCGACATCGTGCAGGATGCTGGCCAGGCCGATCATGTCCATCATTTCGGGCGTCAGTTCCGGGTCGTCCGAGCCGTGCTCCTTCATCTTGCGGGCGATCTTGGTCGACAGGCCCTGCACCCGGCGCACGTGGCCGCCGGTGCCGTGGTCGCGGAACTCGGCCAGGTCGGCCAGCGCCACCACGGTCGCCTCCTGCGCCTTGCGCAGCTGGCCGAACATGTACAGGTTGTCGAAGGCGGCGGCGATGCGCTGGCAAAACACCTCGAGCAGGTCGCGCTGGATCGCGGCCAGCGGCCACGGCGGCGTGACCGAGATGCACAGCTCGCGCGATTCCTGGGTATGGATGAACAGCACATTGGCCGGATGCTCGAACTGGCTGTGCTTTTCCCTGAACGCCTTGGTGATCGTCGGCAGCAGCGGGTGGTCGAGCGGCATCGCCTCGTTATCGGCCAGCGAGGAATAGCCGCCGGTGGCCGCCACCACGGTCGGGGCGCCGTCGGTGGCCGACATCACGCACAGCACGCCGTCGGCGCCGACGTCGAGGATCGCGCTGACCTGGTTCAGCACGCCGGACGCGAATTCGCGCAGCGAGTGGATCTGGTACAGATTGGTTGCGCCGGCCAGGATCTTGCCCAGGCCGATGCGGCTGCGCTCGAGCATCATCAGGCCTTCGTAGGCGCGCAGCGCCGAGATCACGGTCGTGAACAGCTTCTGCGTGGTCAGCTCGGTCTTGGCCTTGTAGTCGTTGATGTCGTATTCGATGATCACGCGCTGCTCGGGCGCCTGGCCCGGCTGGCCGGTGCGCAGCACCACGCGCACGATCTGGTTGTTCAGTTCCTCGCGGATGCGGCGCGCCAGGATCAGGCCGGCGTCGTCGGTTTCCATCACCACGTCGAGCAGCACCAGGGCGATGTCGGGCGTGTCGCGCAGGATCTTGAAGCCTTCGGCCCCGCTGTAGGCGGAAAACAGTTCCAGCTCGCGCCCCTTGAAGGACACATTGCGCAGCGCCAGGCGGGTTACCGCATGCACGTCCACATCGTCATCGACGATCAGCACGCGCCACAGGCGCTGGTCGATTGCGGCCGGGTTCTTGCCCAGGTCGGCATCGTCGTCTTCGTCGAGCAGCCAGTTGTCGTCCGTGGCCACTGCGTTGGGGTCGGTCATACAAGCTCCTAAAAGGGGCGTGGTGCGAAATCGAATGGAAGCGGGTGGCTTCCCGGCCCGACCTGTTATCGGCTTCCTACTGCCTTGGACCAATAACTGTTTCTTGAACTGGCAGCCAAATTATTATGCAATGCTACCTTGAAGTCTAGCCCTGTGTGCCCGGGGGCCGTATTTAGTAAGCCCCCCATGCGACAGGCGGAAACTCGCCAGCGCCGGAAGACTCTGCTACTCTTGGACGGACGCCGCCTGCGCGGCGCAGTCACGATGCGGCCTCGCTGTTTTTTTGACAAGGACAAGCCATGCAAGCAAGCACCTCCCCCAGCGCCGGCAAGGACATTGCCGGCAACGAGTTCCTCGCATTCACGCTCGGCTCGGAAGAATACGGTATCGACATCCTGAAAGTGCAGGAGATCCGCGGCTACGAGGCGGTCACCCGCATCGCCAATGCGCCCGAGTTCATCAAAGGGGTGATCAACCTGCGCGGCATCATCATTCCGGTGATCGACATGCGCATCAAGTTCAAGCTCGGCACCCCGGTGTACGACCAGTTCACGGTTGTCATCATCCTCAATATCGGGGGGCGGATCATGGGCATGGTGGTCGACAGCGTGTCCGACGTGACCACGCTGAGCCCGGAGCAAGTCAAGCCGGCGCCGGAAATGGGCAGCGCCTTCAATTCGGATTACATGATCGGCCTGGGCACGGTCGACGAGCGGATGCTGATCCTGGTCGATATCGACAAGCTGATGTCGTCCGGCGAGATGGGGCTGATCGACAATCTCGGTACTTAAGAGCGGTTTCACCGAAGTCATCATCGCGAAACTGGCGACACAAACATCAACGTCGTCCCCGCGTTCGCGAGGACGACGTTGGGCACTGTAACTGGACTCAGGTTTCGGGCGTGCCGGCGGCGGCCTGCTTGAGGGCGCGCCGGCGGCGCACGCAGTCGTCCTTGCTGCCGCCGACCTGCACGTTCTGGTAGCGCAGCTCGTATTTACCGGCCGCCAGCTTGTCGATCGACAGCGAATCGTTGGCCAGCACGAACACATGCCGCACGTTCGAACGGCGGTCCAGGTCGAACACCTTCACGAACACCGGGGAACTGTTGGTTGAATTGTCGACCAGCAGCTGCATGTCGTCGCCGCGGTTGCCGACCGGGTAACCTTCGACATAGCCGGACTGGTTCGGCCACAGCTCGCCGTTGGGCGCTGCCAGCATGTGCAGCTCGGCGTCGCAGTCGGGCGCGCGCGCCGGCACCACCAGCTGGGTCACGCCGAGGCTGCGCACCTCGGGCACCACGGTATCGGGCAGGGCCGGGCGCGCCACCGCCCAGCTGTCCGCCGCCGCGTCCTTTGACGCCTCGGCCGCCGGCGCCGAATCCGCCGCGCGCGTTTCGGCGCGGGCATGGGTGACCGGCGCCAGCGCGATCGGGCGCGGCTGGCCAAGCACCAGGGCGCCGATGGCGATGCCGACCGTGAACACGGCCACCATGGCGAACCACCATTTCGGGTCGCGCGCGACCCGGTACGGGTCCGGCGCGGCGGCCGGCGCCTTCGGCTCCCAGGCATGGACCATGTCGCTGCGCTTCTGGCCGTCCTCGGTGCGGGTACTCTCGAGCCACTCGATTTCCCATTCCTCGGCCGCGATCCATTCGTCGTGCTCGCGCCGACGCACCGGATCGGACAGGGTGCCGTAGGCGCTGTTCAGGATAGCCATGATGCGGGCCGCCTTCTCGTCGCCGGGATTCTTGTCGGGGTGGTACTTCTGGCTGAGCGCCTTGTAGGCAGCGCGAATGACTTCCTGCGGCGCCAGGCGCGCCACCTTCAGGTTGTCATAATGCGTATGGATCTTGGCCATGGTCGTCGGATCAGCGGGAATTG
This sequence comes from Massilia sp., assembly GCA_036676245.1. Taxonomy (GTDB): domain Bacteria; phylum Pseudomonadota; class Gammaproteobacteria; order Burkholderiales; family Burkholderiaceae_D; genus Telluria_A. The sequence goes on from JAKFDH010000014.1 coordinate 7,627, forward strand.
CTCGTTATTTCATGATAGCCGATACGGGGGCGCACACGGCCTTACAGCATAGCCGGGTTTGTATCCCATGCGCAAGTTCCCGCTCACAAGCGGTGGCTGCGGTCGGCGCTGGCGATCGCCGGGTCCAGTTCGACGCCGTGCCCCACCACCAGCACCTTGAACAGCTCGCCCATCTCGGCCGGCGACAGCAGCTTTTGCACGGCATTGGCCTGGGGAAGATAGCGCATCGGATCTGCCGGGTCCGTGCGCAATAACAAGTCGGCGATGCCGGCGCCCAGGAGGAAGGCGGCCTGGTTCATGTAGCCGAGCACCTCGAGCCCGCCGTCCTGGGCGGCCAGCGCCATCGCCGTGAAGTCGACGTGGGCCGTGATGTCCTGCAGGCCGGGCAGGTAGAACGGGTCCGGATGGGCATGGTGGCGGTAGTGGCACATGACGGTGCCGCCGCTGCGCTGCGGATGGTAGTACTCGTGGGCCGGAAAGCCGTAGTCGGCGAAAATGGCCGCGCCCCTGCCGTTTAATAACATGCGCGACAGCGAGGCCATGAAGGCGCAGGCGACCGGGTGCACCTCGGTCAGGTAGCCGTCCGGCAGCGCCTCGGCGTCCGGCACCTGGCGCGCCGCGTGGGCCGCCAGGTCCGCATCGGCCGCGCGCGCCACCAGCGCGAAGGCGCCCTTGTCGACCGTGACCGCCATTTCCTGCCAGGCCCCGTCTTTACGCGACACCAGCCGCACCGGCATCGCATCGAGCACTTCATTGGCCAGCACCACGCCGTGGAAGGCGTCCGGCATCTGGTCGAGCCAGCGCACCTGGGGGAAGCCGCGCAGCGCCTGCTGCTGGCGTTCGCGCAGCTCGCCGGACAGCTCGATGATCGAATAACTGGCCACCGCGACCCCGGCGCGGGCCAGCTCGGTCAGCACGTCGCGCGCCAGTTTCCCGGTGCCGGCGCCGAATTCGAGGATGTTGGGGCCACTTTGGGCGATAATAGCGGCTGCCGCCTGCGCCAGCGCGGCGCCGTACAGGTCCGACATTTCGGGCGCGGTGGTGAAGTCGCCGGGCGCGCCCAGCTTGGCCGCGCCGCCGCTGTAATAGCCCAGGCCCGGCGCGTACAGCGCCGTCTCCATGAAACGGGCAAAGGAAATGGCGCCGCCCTGCTGTTCAATGTCGGCGGCGATCAGGTTTTGCAATGCATGGGACGCGGCCAGCGCGTCGCTATCGGGTACGGGTAGGGACATGCTGGCATTGTAGCCAACAACACGAACGATCAACAATAATATGACCTTAGCAACAGCAGCCGCAACACCAGGCGCCAGCGCGCGCGTCGCGCTCGTGACCGGGGCCGGACGGCGCATCGGCCGCGCGATCGCGCTCGGGCTGGCGCAGGCCGGCTGGGACGTGGTGGTGCACTACCGCGCCTCGCAAGCCGAGGCCGAACAGACGGCGGCCGAGGTGCGCGCCCTGGGCCGCCGCGCCGCCCTGCTCGAATGCGACCTGGCCGACGAAGCGCAAGTGCGCACGCTGGTGGCGCGCAGCATCGCCGCGCTCGGGCCGCTGGGCTGCATCGTCAACAATGCCTCGCTGTTCGAGTTCGACAGCGCGACCGAATTCTCCCCCGCCCTGCTGGCACGGCATATGCAGGCCAACGTGGCCGCGCCGCTGCTGCTGGCGCAGGCGCTGCACGCGGCCACACCCGAAGGCGAGCAGGCGGCCGTGATCAACCTGCTCGACCAGAAACTGTACAATCTCAATCCCGACTTCCTGTCGTACACCCTGTCGAAAGCGGCCCTGCACACGGCAACGACCATGCTGGCGCAGGCGCTGGCCCCGAAAGTGCGCGTGGTCGGCGTGGCGCCCGGGCTGACCATGGTGTCCGGCGAGCAGACCGAGAGCGGCTTTGAAAAAGCCCACACCGCCACCCCGCTGGGGCGTTCGAGCACCCCGCAGGATATCGTCGATGCGGTCTGCTACGCCGCCGCGGCGCGCGCCGTGACCGGCACCACCCTCGTGGTCGATGGCGGCCAGCATTTGATGCCGCTGCCGCGCGATGTGATGTTTTTAGCAAGCTAACAAATTGGGGGACAGTGCCGTGCGTAGCGCGGCCCTGTTGCCAACACTTAATAACAAGTTGGGGGACAGTGCCGTGCGTAGCGCGGCCCTGTTGCCAACACTTAATAACAAGTTGGGGGACAGTGCC
>JAKFDH010000015.1:0-46911 GCA_036676245.1 Massilia sp.
CCAGGAACGACGTCGGAGATTGCATTTCACGTTTCACAGCGTCGACTTCGGCAGCGCAGCGGGTCAGCTAAGGGGCAAGGAAAAAGTCAACAAAATTATTCCGGACAGCAGTGCGCTTTCGCGGGGACGACGCGGCGGGGTATTCGAACGACGCTGAATTCGGCGGCTTTTTAGGCCCCCCCGCGTTATTCCACAAACGCCTCCTCGCGCTTTTTGCGCAATGCCGGCAGCGTCACCACCACGAGCGCGGTGATCGACATGGCGAGCATGGTTGCGCTGATCGGGCTGCTGACAAATACCATCGGGTCGCTGCGGGAAATGAGAAGCGCGCGGCGCAGGTATTCTTCCATCATCGGTCCGATGATGAAACCGAGCATCAGGGGCGCAGGTTCGCACTCCAGCTTGGCGCAGACGTAGCCGAACAGCCCGAACGCCGCCATCAGGTAAATGTCGAAATCGCTGTTGTTCAGGCTAAAGACGCCGATCGCGCAGAACAGCAGGATGGCCGGATACAGCAGGTGGTAGGGCACCATGATCATGCGCACCCACAGGCCAATCATCGGCAGGTTCAGTACAAGCAGGAACAGATTGCCGATCCACATCGATGCGATGATCCCCCAGAACAGGGCCGGCTGCTCCGTCATCACTGCCGGGCCCGGTTGAATGCCCTGGATGATCATCGCGCCGATCATCAGCGCCATCACCGGGTTCGATGGGATACCCAGCGTCAGCATCGGGATGAACGATGTCTGGGCGCCGGCATTGTTTGCCGCTTCCGGCGCGGCGACCCCTTCGATCGCGCCATGGCCGAACTGTGCGCGGTTTGGCGAAATCTTCTTCTCGATCGAGTAGGCGGCAAACGAGGACAGCATGGCGCCGCCGCCGGGCAGGATGCCCAGTACCGCGCCAAGGCCGGTACCGCGCAAGACCGGTGCGATGATGCGGCGCAGGTCGTCCCTGGTCGGGAACAATCCCTCGACCTTCCTGATCGTCATCGTGCGGGTCGCCTCATGTTCGAGGTTGCGGACGATTTCTCCCAAGCCGAACATGCCCATCGCCACGATGACGAAGTTGATGCCATCCGCCAGCGGCGGCAGGTCGAAGGTGTAGCGTGCTTCGCCGGAGTTCACGTCGGTGCCGATCAGGCCGAGGATCAGGCCGACCACCACCATGCCGAGCGCCTTCATCAGCGAACCGTGGGCCAGCACGACTGAGGCGACCAGGCCCAGCGTCATCAGGGAGAAATACTCGGCCGGACCGAACTTCAGCGCCAGTTGCGCCAGCGGCGGCGCGAACCACGCCAGCAGGAAGGTCGCGACGGTGCCGGCAAAGAACGAGGCGATCGCCGCCGTTGCCAGCGCCCGTCCCGCGTGGCCGTTGCGCGCCATCTTGTAGCCGTCCAGCGCTGTCACCACCGAGGACGCCTCCCCGGGAAGATTGACCAGGATGGCCGTGGTGGAACCGCCATACTGCGCGCCGTAGTAAATCCCGGACAACATGATCAGCGACGATACGGGCGGCAGTCCGAAGGTTACCGGCAGCAGCATGGCGATGGTTGCGGTGGGGCCGAGCCCGGGCAGCACGCCGACGGCAGTGCCGACGAACACGCCCAGCAGGCAGTACATCAGGTTGGCGAGCGTAAAGGCGGTTTCGAAGCCGAGCGCCAGGTTGGTGAGGATCTCCATGGTGATGTCCTGTCAGGCGCCGAACCACGGGCCGATGATCGGCAAGGGCAAGCCGAGCGCCTTGACGAAGAGAAGAATGCAAAAGATGGTTGCGCCTGCCGCCAGCGCCACCGATGTTTTCCAGCGGAACTTGGTGCTGCCGAAGGCGCTGATCATGATCAGCACGGGGATCGCAGCGATCAGTCCCGCGCCGCGCACCAGGAAGCCGAACAGGAGGACCGAGCCCAGAATCAGCACCATGTCCTTGATGGCGAATCGCTCGAGCGCTTCGCCTTCGGTCCTGAGCGAATTGATCAAGGTGGCCAGGCCGATGAGGGCCAGCAGCCCTCCCAGCACGGATGGGAAGAACCCGGGGCCCATCCGTCCCGCGGTGCCCATTGGGTAGTCTTGGGCGATCACCACGGTTGCGAGGCTGATTGCGAGGAACATCATCCCCGACCAGAAATCCTTCGGACTACGAACATACGATCGCATTGCGATGTCTCCTATCTTGTATTGTTCCAGGGAGCGCTTAGTTCACGCCCTTCAGGTTGGAAGTCTTCGCGACCTCCCGCCACAGCACCAGTTCGGAGGCGAGCATCGAGCCGAACTCGGCAGGCGTGCCGGTGTGCGGCGTGGCGCCTTCGCTGACCAGGCGTACCTTCGTCGCTTCCGCCGCCGAGACCTCGTTGACCACCTTGTTCAGCTTGGCGATGATCGGCGCCGGCGTCTTTGCCGGCGCGAGCACGCCCCACCAGGTGGTGATGCTGTACTTGGGGACACCCGATTCGGCGATGGTGGGCGTGTTCGGGAACAAAGGGGAACGTTCATCGCCGGTCACCGCGAGCAGGTCCACGGCGCCAGTCTTGACGTGCTGCGCCATCGCGGGAACGGTGGTGAAGAACACTTGCGTGCGGCCGGCCAGCAAGTCGGCCGTCGCCGGGCCGCTCCCCTTGTAAGCGATGTGCGTCATGTTTGCCCCGGTGCGCTGCTTGAACAGTTCGCCCGCGAGGTGCAGCACGGTGCCGGGACCCGACGAGGCAAAGTTAATGCCGTTGGGCGTGCTTTTCGAGGCCGCGACCAGCTGCTGTGTCGTCTTTGCGCCAACGCTCTTGTGCGCCACGAGGATCAGCGGCGCGCGTCCGATCATCCCGATCGGCGCGAAATCCTTGACCACATCGTAGGAAGGCGTCGTTTCGGTGGCGGAATGGGTTACGAAGGACGAGCTGACGAACAGCAGCGTGTAGCCATCCGGATCCGATTTCGCCGCCAGCTTCGAGCCGATCGCGCCGCCCCCGCCGCCGCGGTTGTCGATCACGACTGCCTGGCCGAGCTTGTCGGACAGGCCTTTGGCCAGGGCCCTGGCCACGTTGTCGGTGCCGCCGCCGGCGGCGTAGGGCACGATCAGGGTGATCGGCCGGGTCGGATACTCCTGCGCCATGGCGGTGCCAGGCAGCGACAGCAATGCAGCTGCCGCGGCGGCAGCGAGAAGGATAGGTTTGGTCGTCGTCATGAAGGTCTCCTGTTTATTTGTGGGTAATGCTTGCCAGTGCGTTGTGTGAAGCTAGTCTCTCGCACCGGCATTGATTTGTATATTGCGAATTTTATTGCGATTGATGTGGTCTTCGCATGATTGCTTTCAGTCACTTCGTGAGGGCGCGTTCCCCTTTGCTGCCTGAACCACGCCCTTCCATTTCGCCAGCTCGGACTGCACAAGCTGGCGCAAGGCCTCCGGCGTGCTGCTGTGTACTTCCGCGCCATCCTGTTCGAAGCGCTGGATGATGTCCTGATCCGACAGCACGGTCCGCAGGCTGCTGTTGAGCTTCTCGACCACCGCCGCCGGGGTGCCCGCAGGCGCAAACAGCGCGTACCACTGGGTCACGTCCACGCCATCGACCCCGGTTTCGGTCAGCGTGGGAACGTCGGGCAGGATGGCGCTACGCCTCGGGCCAGCCACCGCCAGCGCCCGCAGCTTGCCGCTCCGGATCAGGCTCGCGCCCGTAATCAGGCTCGGGAACATGATCTGGACATGCCCGGCCATGGTCGCGTCGACCGCCTGCGCCGCTCCGTTATAGGGCTGGTGCTGCATCTCGGTGCCGGAGCTGATCGCGAACAGCGCCCCGGCGAAGTGCGGCGCCGTCCCGATGCCTGCGGACGCATAGCGGTATTTCCTGGGTGCGGCCTTCAAACGCGCCACCAGCTGGGCGACGTTCTCCACGCCGGACTCCGGGCATGCCGCCAGCAAGGTCGGCGAGTAGGCCACCAGGCTGACGGGTTCGAAGTCGGCGACCGGATCGTACGCCAGGGTCTGCAGCGCCGGGTTCATCGCGTGCGTGGCGATATAGCCGAACATCAGCGTGTGCCCATCCGGCGCGCTGGCGGCGACATACTCGGCTGCGATCGTGCCGTTGGCGCCGGCGCGGTTATCCACGACCACCGGCTGCCCCAGCAGCTGGCCAAGCTTGTGTGCGATGGCGCGCGCCATCATGTCGTTGCCGCCGCCGGCCAGGGTCGGGACGACGATCCGGACCGGCCTGGCCGGGAAGGCGGAAGCCGCGGGCGCCGGCTGCGGCGCCTCTGCCGCGGCGGGGCGCGACATGACATAGTCGGGGATATGCAGTTCCCCTTGCAGGATCTTGCGGGCGGTGCGCAGCAGCGAAGCGCGTTTGATCTGCGCGGCGTCGCCACTTCCTTCGACGTCGACCTCGACATCGATCCGGCCCGAGGGATGCAGCACCGAGATGTTGCCGACGCCGGCGCCCGTGACGCCGCGGCTGGCCACCGTGCCGGGCAGGGCGAAGGCGCTGGCAACCCCGATGGCGCCCGTCACGGCATGCGATGCATGGCAGCGGCGCGGGGTGAAGTAGCGCGAGGTGATGCTGTCGGCACTATCGCCGGCGCTGATCAGCACCGGCTTGGGGATGACGCTGTCCGACACATCCCCCAGGCCCATCAGCTTGCCGGCGGCCCTGCGCAGGAATTCGAGGCGTTCGAGCAGCGCCGTGTTCGAGTCCAGTTCGGCCGGGCTTTCGCCGCCGTGGACGCCGAGGTCGCTGGCACGAATGATCACCAGCGGCATGGCGGCGTCGATGCAGGTGAGCGCGATGCCATCGATGGAATCGATGCGCCGGCCGGTGGGAAAGACACTGCCGGTGACTGCGCCCCAGGCGTCGAGGAAGTTCAGGTGGATCGGCGCGGCGGTGCCGGCCACGCCGTCGATACGCGCATCGCCGTCATAGGTGATGCGCCCGCCCGGCGTTTGCACGGTGACCTCGATGCGCGCGCCGGTATTGACGTTGAAGATGCGTGCGGTCGTGGTGCCTTCGGTGGCCGCGATCAAGCCTTGCTCGAGCGCGAAAGGGAGTACCCCGGCCAGCATGTTGCCGCAGTTGGGCCGCGTATCGACCGAGCGCTGGCCGACGCCAACCTGGGCGAACAGGTAGTCGAGATCGCAGTCGGGCCGGGTGGAGCGCGACACGATCGCCACCTTGCTGTTGAGGGAACTGCCGCCGCCCACGCCGTCGAGCTGGAGCGGATCGGACGCGCCGATGGCGCCGATCAGCACCTGGTCGCGCGTTTCATCGTCCTCCGGCAGCCATTCGCGCAGGAAGAACGGCCCGCGCGAGGTGCCGGCACGCATTAGCACGCAGGGGATCATTTTGCTCATGATGTCGGCGATCGTCAGAAGGTGTGGCGCAGGCCGAGGTTGAGTGCCCGGTCGCCGGTGCCGCGGTCGGTGGCGGTGCCGACCTTGAATGCGGCCGCCTTGCGGTTGTCGATCACGGCGTACGCGGCGTACAGGTCGGTGCGCTTGGACAGCCGGTAGCTGTAGCCGATACCCCACTGCGAGGCGTCGTTGCCGGCGGCTGTTTCATCGTCATGGCGCACGTGCGAGAAGAGCAGCTTGCTGGCGCCAAACGGGATGGCGACCCCCATCAGCATGTCGGCGCTCTCGGCAAGGGCAGGGCCCTTGTTGATCGCATACGAGGCGTAGGCGATAACGGCCTTGAAGTTGTAATTGGCCGAGACCAGGGCATTGCGGGTGTAGCCGGTGCCGGCCGCGTTCTCGATCCGGTGGTATGCCACCTGCGCTGTCAAGGGGCCGCCGGCATAGCCGAGCGAGCCGCTCATCGTCCGGCTTTTGGAACTGTCGCCCGCGACTTCGCCGGCGCCGTAGGCGATGTCGGCGCGAATGCCTGCAAATGTTGGACTGAGGTATTCGACGAGGTTGTCGGTACGGGTGTTGGTGACGAACAGGTTGCCTGACCGGCCGGCCGTGCTGACCGCACCGAAGGGGTCGCCGATGTCGCGCAGGGTCTTGTAGTAGGGGTTGTACTGGCGGCCCAGGGTCACGGCGCCGAACTTGCCGGTCAGGCCGACGAAGGCCTGGCGCCCGAACAGCAGGCCGCCTTGCCCCGCCGCGCCGGTGTCCACGTTGAAGCCATTCTCGATCTGGAAGATCGCGGCGACGCCACCGCCGAGGTCTTCCTTCCCCTTGAAGCCGATGCGCGAGCCGGACGCGGCGCCGCTGCTCACATTGGTAACGGAACCGGCGGGGCCGCCACTCTCGCGTACCAGGCCGGCATCGACGATGCCGTAGATGCTCACGTTGGACTGGGCCAGCGCGCTTGCCGACAGGGCGGACAGGAATGCCAGTGCGAATGTGGACTTATTCATGGTGTGTCTCTCTTTCTAATTTTGGTGAAGGACGTGGGTAAAGGGCGCGAGGCCTGACGGGGCCTTGGGTACCGAACGAAGCAATTGCATCAAGTTCCCAGGCTGCCAAAACATCACCGGGCCTGGTCCAGGGGAAATCGTGTCAGGTCACACTGGGCCGTTCCGTTTGGCCCGGCTGCGCAGGACGCGGTCCACCATCTCGCCCGACAGGCCGAGGTAGTTGGCCGGATCGCACAGCGCAGCCAGTGCTGGCCGGTCCAGGTGCTGGGAGATCTCCGCGTTTTCGGCCAGCAGGTCGAGCAGCGGACGGTTGTCCTTGATCGCGGCCCGGCAGATGTCGTACACCAGGTCGTGCGCATATTCGCGTCCCAGGTAGGGCCCAAGGCCCATCATCACGGCTTCCGATACCACCAGGCCATTCGTCAGGTCGAGATTGGCACGCATCCGCGCGGGATCGACTTCCAGGCCTTCCAGCACAAAGCGCGACTGGGCCAGCGCGCCGGCGGTCAGGCAGAACATCTCCGGCAGCACGATCCATTCGATTTCCCAAGGCCCGGTCGAGCGTTCGTGGTCGGCGACGTTGGCATCGAGCAGGGCCGCCACGTGCTGGCGCACCACGCTGATGCAGGCGTGGATGTAGCACGACGAAATCGGATTGCGCTTCTGCGGCATCGTGCTGCTCGAACCGCGCCCGTGGGCGAAGGGCTCGTACACTTCGCCCACTTCGGTCTGCATCATCAGCTTCACGTCGGTCGAAAATTTGCCGAGGGTGCCGGTAACCAGCCCGAGGAAGCAGCCCGCTTCGGCGATATTGTCGCGAATCGTATGCCACGCGATATCGGGCTGGCCCAGGCCCAGCTCCTGCATCAGGCCGGCCTGCGTTTCGAGTCCTCCCTGCGCGAGGGACGCGAGCGTGCCGGAAGCCCCGGCGAACTCGCCGACCAGCAAGCGGGGGCGCAGCTGCGCCAGCCGTTCGCGGTGGCGCTCGATGGCGCTCAGCAGGCCGGCGACCTTGTAGCCGAAGGTGATCGGCACCGCCTGCTGCAGGTTGCTGCGCCCGATCATCGGCGTATCGCGGTGGCGCGCCGCCAGGCCGGCCATCGCGGCCGAAATGGCAAGCAGCTCGCTGTCGACCAGGTCGAGCGCCTCGCGCATCTGCAGCACGGTGGCGGTATCGGTGATGTCCTGCGTGGTGGCGCCCCAGTGGCAGTATTCGCCCAGCTTGTCGCGGCATAGCGCGTTGATCTGCGACACCACGCCGAGGATCGGATAGCCGATGCGCTGCGTCTGTTCGGCCAGCTTCGCCATGTCGATTTTTTCGAGTACGCAGTTGCTGACGATTTCCTCGGCGGCCTCCATCGGGATGATGCCCAGCCGTCCCTGCACCCGCGCCAGCGCGGCTTCGATGTCGAGGTACTTCTGGGTGCGGTTCTCGTCCGACCAGATGCGGCGCATCGCCGCCGTGCTGAAGATGTTCCCGAAAATTGCTGAGTCGACAATGGTTGCGGCCATGATGATTCTCCTGGTTCTTCTGTCAAGTTAAGTCGGCCGATGGAGCGGCCGGATGATCGATGATGGCGCGGGCGCGCAGCAGGACAGGGCGGTCGACCATTTTTCCGTCGACCTGGATCGCACCAGCGCCAGATTGCGCCGCGGCGAGGACGCGCTCAGCCCAGGCGCGCTGCTCCTGGCTCGGCGCCAGCAGCGCATGGATGGCGCCGACCTGGCGCGGATGGATGCACAGCTTGGCCCCGAAGCCGCACGCGCGCGCCATCTCGAAATCGCTGCGCAGCGCGCTGTCGTCGTTAAATGCCGCCGTAATCCCGGCGATGGGGGCGGGCAGCCCGGCGGCGCGCGAGGCGAGGGCGATCCGGCTGGCCGGATACAGCAAGCCGCGCGGATCGTCCGTCAGGCCGAGGTCGAGCGCATAGTCGAGCGTGCCGAAGGCGAGGCGCTCCACGCGCGCCGCACTGGCGATGCCATCGACCGCGAGCAGGCCGCGCGCCGATTCGATCAGGGCAATCACCTTGGCGCCAGGCGCCAGTCCAATGGCGACGCTTTCCAGCTGCTGCGCCGATTCGGTCTTGGGCAGCATGACGGTGGACAGCCCGAGGCCGCGCAGCAGCGCGAGGTCGTCGGCAAACCACGGGCTGGCATCGTCATTGATGCGGACCACCAGCTGCGCCGGGCCGGCGCGCCGGCCGGCATGCCAGGCCGCCAGCGATGCGCGCGCGGCATCCTTCTGATCCGGCGCGACTGCGTCTTCCAGATCGACGATGACGGCGTCGGCGCCGGATTCGAACGCTTTGGCGAAACGTTCGGGGCGATTACCCGGAACGAACAGGTAGCTGCGCGCGGCGTGGGAGATGGGAGCGTTCATATCGCCTTCTCCGCGCGCAGCGCCGCGATCCGTTCCGGCGGGTAGCCGAGTGCGGCGAGGATGGCCTCGGTATGCTGCCCCAGGGCCGGCACCGCATCCATGCGCGGCTGCTGGTCTTCCCATGACCCGGGCGGCAGCAGCGCCGGGATGCCGCCGACCGGCGAGTCCACCTCGGTCCAGCGTCCGCGCGCCTTCAGCTGCGGGTGCGCCCAGACCTCGCTCATCGTGTTCACGTTGGCGTTGGCGATCTGCGCGTCGTCCAGCCTTGCGGTCACTTCGGCTGCAGTGAGTTCGGCGAAGGCCTCGACGATCAGCGCGCGCAACTCGCTGCGGGCTGAGCTGCGCTTCGAATTGCCGGCATAGCGTGGATCGGCGGCCAGCCCGGGCATGCGCAGGACCTTGTCGCAGAAGGCAGCCCATTCGCGCTCGTTCTGCAGGCCGAGCATGACGGTCTTGCCATCGCCCGCAGGGAATGGACCGTAGGGGTAGATGGTCGCGTGGCTGGCGCCAGTACGCGGCGGCGGGGCGGCGCCGTCGAAGGCGTAGTACAGCGGGTAGCTGGTCCACTCGACCAGCGATTCGAGCATCGAGATGTCGATGTGCTGGCCGCGCCCGGTCTTGCCGCGCTGGAGCAGGGCTGCCAGGATATTCGAGTAGGCATACATGCCGGCCGAAATATCGGCGATCGATGGGCCGGCCTTGGCCGGTTCATCGGCGCTGCCGGTGACCGACACGAAGCCTGCTTCGCTTTGAATCAAAAGGTCGTAGGCCTTCTTGTCGCGGTACGGGCCGTCGCTGCCGTAGCCGGAGATATCGCACACGACCAGGCCAGGCTTGGCTTCGGACAGGGCCGCGTACGACAGGCCGAGCCGCGCCGCGGCGCCCGGCGCCAGGTTCTGCACGACGATGTCGGCCTGTTCCATGATGAGGCGGCGCAGGATCACCTTCGCTTCCGGATGCTTGACGTCCAGCGTCAGGCTTTCCTTGGAACGGTTGGTCCACACGAAGTGCGAGGCCATGCCGCGCACCCGTTCGTCGTAGCCGCGCGCAAAGTCGCCGACGCCCGGGCGCTCGATCTTGATGACGCGCGCGCCCAGGTCGGCCAACTGGCGCGTCGCGAACGGCGCGGCGATCGCGTGTTCAAGCGTGACCACCGTGATGCCTTCGAGCGGCCTCATGCTGCGCTCCCGGATGGCGCATGCAAGGTGGCGCGGGCATCCATCGTCAGCCAGCCTTGATGGTCCTTTGCCCACAGGCGGATGCCGCCATCGGGCAGCTGTTCCCCGCAGACGAAGAAATGGTGGATGTCGAAGACGGGGCGCAGCGCGCGGAACTCGAAGCTGGCGACGTCGGCGCCGGGCAGGTTCTCGCGCAGCAGGTCCAGCAGCAGCGTCGCGACCAGCGGACCATGCACTATGAGGCCGGGATAGCCCTCGACCTCGGTCACATAGCGCCGGTCGTAGTGGATGCGGTGGCCATTGAAGGTGAGGGCGGAATAACGGAACAGCAGGACATCGTCGGGGACCACTTTGCGTGACCACTGCCCGCCGGCAGGTGCCGCAACCGGGGCCGGTTCGGCGGCGCCGGGCAGTGCGGCATCGCGGTAGACGATGTCATGGAATTCGGTCAGTGCGGCATCCTGTTCGCCGCGCCGGCGCAGCTCATGCCGCACCCTGACGAATACCAGCTGGCCACTGCGGCCTTCCTTCGTCGTGACCTTGTCGATGGTGGAGGTGCGGGTGACGTCGTCGCCGATCCGCAGCGGCGCGCGGAAGGTGAACTGGCTACCGGCCCACATCCTGCGCGGCAGGGGAACGGGCGGCAGGAAGGCGCCGCGCTTGGCGTGCCCGTCCGCGCCCACCTCGGACTGCCGGTACAAGGGGAGGAAATAGAGCCAGTGCCAGAGTGGCGGCAAGGGCGTGCCTGCGGATGGGCGCACGGCGGGCCGGTCCAGGGTCGCGGACAGCGCGGCGTAGGGCGTCGCCGTCAGCGTATCGGCCACGGTTTCGGTGGTGCCGATCCATTCCTTCAGGTCCATCGTCGTCTCCTCCGTTCGATGCGGCGCGATCGTCCGCTTGCAATGGACATAGTTTCGCGCTACCGTATTGATTTGTATATTGCAAACTTTCTTTGGATTGATGCGTCATGAACATGAATTTCGACCTTGCCGATTTGCGCGCCTTTGTGGCGGTCGCGGAATTGAACAGCTTCAGGGCGGCGGCGGAATCGATCCACCTGTCGCAACCGGCGCTCAGCCGCAGGATCGAGAAGCTCGAGCTGGCGCTGGGCGTCCGCCTGTTCGAGCGCACCACGCGCAGCGTCAGCCTGACTGCGGTGGGCCGGGATTTTTCGCACAAGGCGCGCAACCTGCTGGACGATCTCGAAAATTCATTGTTGAGCATGCAGGCCGTGGCCGCGTCGCAGCTGGGCGAAGTGGTGATCGCCTGCGTGCCATCGGCCGTGTATTACTTCCTGCCGAAGGTGCTGCGCCATTTCCATGTGCAGTATCCGCGTATCCGTGTCCGCATCATTGACGATAGCGCGAATGCCGTGCTGGAGAGCGTTGCGCGCGGGGAGGCGGATTTCGGGATCAACATCATCGGGACCCAGGAGCCCGAGATCGAGTTCGAGGTCATCCTGAAAGAGCCGTTCGTGGTCGCATGCCACCGCGATCATCCGCTTGCGGGGCTGCAGCAGGTGACCTGGGCCGAATTGGCGAAGTACGACTTCATGACCGTGGACAAGAGCAGCGGCAACCGGCTGCTGGTCGACCTGGCGCTGGCCAGTTCGAGCGTGCGCCCGAGCTGGTGCTTTGAAGCGAAACACGTTTCGACGCTACTGGGGCTGGTGGAGGCGGGGCTAGGCGTCGCGGTCGTGCCGCGCCTGTCGATGCCGCAGGGCGAGCATGCTACCTTGGCCCGGGTGGCGCTGGTCGAGCCGACGGTGGACCGCCATGTCGGACTGATCCGGCGCCAGGGCCGGGAATTGTCTCCGTCCGCCCGCAAGCTGTATGAGCTGATCCAGACGACCTGGCCACTGTCCGTCGGCCAGTCCGAAGGCGGTGGTCTGGAATAGATCGTGGCTGCGCAGAAGCCAGGAACTTATAGAATCCAGCACCACCAACCAACGTCGTTCCTGCGAAGGCAGGAACCCATACTGAATATGCTCAGCATGGGCCGGGTCGCCGTACCGCCCTGCCTTCGCAGGGACGACGTTGGTTCATGTATCATCGGATCGCATCCACGACTTCGGGATGCGAGCCCTTCAGAATTAGAACTTCACCGACACCGGCTTGCCCGAATACGTGATCGACTTGGTGGCGTTGGCCGGTTCGATCGCGGTGGCGTTCGCCGGACTGACCAGGACGACGTTCAGCTTGCGCGTCTTGACCAGGCCCGGATACGTCCCTTTGCGGGCGCTGACGGACAAGGACTTGGCGGCGTCGTTCCAGGCCAGGTCATAGGTGGCGTAGCGGCCCTTTTCGTAGTCGTAGGTTTCGTTGTCGTCCTCATAGACGGTGAACTTGCCATCGGCTCCGGGATAGATGCGGATCTCATGCGGCGCGTCGGGACGCTCGGTCGCATACTGGACGACAGGCCCCATCGGCACGATCGATCCGGCGCGCACATAGAGCGGGAAGACATCGAGCGGCACGTCCTTGCTCACCGTCTTGCCGCCACTGAAGCGTTCGTGGGTCCAGAAGTCGTACCAGTCCGCACCAAGAGGCAGGTAGGTCTGCATCGTGGTGTCCGGCTTGAGCGTTGCATTCTTGGCCGCGTTGGCAACTTGCGACGGCGTACGCCACGCCAGCCGCAGGTTGCGCTCGGAAAGACCCTGGTAAAACTCGAGGGTGAGCGGCACGCTTTGGCCCTGCTTCAAGTTGACTTTGGTGCCGGCGTAGCGCCGGCCGCCGGTCCTCCAGTCTTCAACTGCAGTCTTGCCGTCGAGGAGCAGGCGGTAGCCATCGTCGCCTTCCACACCCAATTCGTACTCGCCGTCTTCCGGCGCCACGAGCGATCCCGTCCAGCGAGCCGAGAAGTTTTCCATGCTCGCCAGCCCACCCGGAATGTCCGCCAGCGGCGGGCCTGGCCAGTGGAAGTCGATGGTGGCGTCGACGGTCTTGCCTTTCGGCGTTTCGAACCCGGTGCCTTCGAAGTACTGGCCGGCCAGTCCCGGCTTGCCGTCCGGCGTGCGCAGCGCGCTCGCCGGAATGGTGATGGCGGGCGGCGGCGGCATCCGGTACATCTGGCGCGTGACCGGATGGACCAGGAACGACGGTCCGAACTGGAACGCGTCGTTGACGTTGTGGACGCCGCGGTCATCCGGGAAATCCATCGGCAGCGCGCGCATCAGCGTGTACCCGTCCTGCGTGACCTTCGCGCTCAGGCTGTAGATATAGGGCAGCAGGCGATAGCGCAGGTGGACGGCGTCGCGCAGCGCCTTGTACATCTGGGGATCCGTTTGCTTGAAAATATACGGCTCGCGCTCGATGTCGGTGCCGTGGATGCGCATCAGCGGGTTGAAGGCGGCGTACTGCAGCCAGCGCGCGTACAGCTCCCGATACGATGGATTCTTTTCTCCGCCCGGGAAATCGGCGGACATGAAGAAGCCGGCGGTATCCTGGGTCCAGTACGGGTTGCCGGTGATGGTGACGTTGACGCCGCCGTTGATCTGCTCCTGCAGTGTTTTCCAGGTGGCACGCGTATCGCCGGACCAGGAGGTGGCCGCCGTCCTTTGCGCGCCCGCCCACGCCGAACGCGTCAAGGTGAGCACGCGCTGCTTGCTGGTGGCCCGTTGTCCGTCGTAGGTGCCCTGGGTGGTCATCAGCGAGTAGGGGTTGAGGTAGCGCGTGAAATCGCCCATGGCATTGGTGCCGAGCAGCTTGATGTCGCGCTCGGTTTCGCCGGCGTCGTGGACCGCCGTGCCGACTTCCACTTCGGTGCCGTCCATCCACAGCGCGTCCACGCCGACATCGAGCAGGCCCTGCTTGACGTGCTTGAAGTAGATCTTCCGCCCCTCGGGGCTGAAGGCGTCGTAGATGCGGGCCTTCTTGGAAATCCAGTGCAGCGGTTCGAAGCGCAGGCCCTTCTGGTCCAGCTCCTTGCCCAGCGCGGTGTCGTTGCCGATCGAGGGCCAGATGGATACCATCAGTTTGAGGTTCAGGTCGTGGATGGACTTGGTCATGCCTTTCGGATCGGGGAAGCGCTCGGGATTCCAGATCATGCCGCTCCAGGTGCCGTCCTTGTCGCTGCCCCAGTACTGCCAGTCCTGCACGATGTAGTCGAGCGGGAACTGTTCCTTGCGGAAGGTTTGCGCCACCTCGACCAGGCGGGCCTGGGTCTCGTAGCGTTCCTTGCTCATGAACAGGCCGAAGGCTTGCTTCGAGTACATCGGCGCCACGCCTGTCAGGTCGCGGTAGCCCGCCACCACCTTGTCCATCGTGGCGCCGGCCATGAAGTAGTAGTCGACCCCGCCCGGCGCGCTCTCCGCCCACAGGGACGCGCCTTCGGCCGAATCCTTGAAGCGCATCTTCGAATAGGTGTCCCACAGGATGCCGTAGCGTTCCGACGACATCATGACCGGGATGATGATGCCGATATTGGTCTGCATCAGCAGCAAATCCTTGTTGCGGCGATTGAGCTCGCCTTCGCCGACGAAGCCGAAGCCGTAGATGGCTTCCTCGGGCTTGAGCGTGAAGGTGTTGCGGGCTTCGTAGGTCGGCGCGCCGGAGATGTCGATCTTCTTCAGGGTCTGCGGCGCGGCCTGGTTTTCCTGCGTGTAGACCTTGCCCTTCGCATCCTTGAAGGTGAGGGCGCCGGTCGATTTGTCGATGACGATGTGCAGCTGTTTGCTCTCGAGCGTCAAGGTGCCGGCTTGATCACGCGTTTTGAACGCGACGGCCGCCGGCTTGCGAATCACGACGATGCTTGGATGCTTCCAGAAATTCTCGCCGAGCGTGGTATTGACGCGGACCGTCGCGGGGCCGTAGAAGACCACGTTCTTGGTGACGCCGCCCACGCGCACCTGTACGCCGTGCTCGATTAGCGAATACGAAAAGGATGCGGCCGCAGCTGCGACCGGCTTCAGGTGGCCGTTGGCGTCGAGGCCAGCGGGCAGTTTCGCGTTAGCGCTGCCAGCAAGAATGGCGAGCAGTGCGACTGTCGATAAGGCTGCATGTTTTTCCATCAGGTGTCCCCAGTTTAGCTTTTTGAATAATCACGGACGTTAGCAGAATGGACCGATTCCGACTAATTCCAAATTTCCGATTTCCGATAACAAAATTGAGAGCCTAAAAAAGAATAGACACTGCTACACCCTTGCACTACCATTTGTCTATCGATAACAGGCACGTACGCAAGCGTGCCTGTTTTTTGCCTGTCAATGTCGTTTATATATAAAACACTGGCCAAATGAAGGTGCCACGGTTGGCATCGATTCGGTGCGGTACGTCATTGCACCTCAAAATTTTGAAAGGTAGGGGATGAAAAAAGCATTGTTAGCAACCGTATGCCTGCTGTCGCTGGCGCAATTGCAGGGATGCGCAGTACCCGTTGCGGCGGTCCAGCCGACCGTTACCGATGAGGAACTGTCCGCCATTAAGTTCAAGGCCGGTTCAGGCAGCCTGGCGCCGGAATTGCTATTGCCGGCCGAGGACCTGCGCTGGTGGCGCGATGCGAAACTGGGCATTTTCATCCACTGGGGCCTGTATGCCATTCCTGCCAAGGGCGAATGGTATATGCATAACGAGAAGGTCGATCACAAGGAATATGCAAAGCTTGCGGATCGCTTCAAGCCGAAGCATTTCGATCCGGACGGCTGGGCAAAGCTGGCGAAGGACACCGGCGCGCAGTACATGGTGATGACGGCCCGCCACCACGACGGATTTGCCTTGTTCGACAGCCCGTCCAGCTACAAGGGCTATGACAGCGTGCGTTCGGCGGCGCGTACCGATTTCATCGCGGCCTACGCGGCTGCGGCGCGGCGTCAGGGCCTGAAAGTCGGCATCTACTACTCGCCGATGGACTGGCGCTTCCCTGGCTATTTCGACCCCAAGGGATTGCCGGAGAATGCCGAGCTGATGAAAAAGCAGGGCTATGGCCAGATCGACGAACTGATGAGCAATTACGGGAAGATCGACATCCTTTGGTACGACGGCGGCTGGCTTGCCCATAAGGGATCGGATGCCGACGCCGCCTGGTTCTGGCGTCCGGAAATACTCAATGCCGGCGTGCGCAAGCGCCAGCCCAAGGTCATCATCAATCCGCGCTCCGGCTGGCAGGGCGACTTCGAAACGGAAGAGGGTAACGCTGACATCAGCGGTCCGGTACGGGCCAAGCCCTGGGAAAAGAACTTCACGATCGGACCTGCATGGGGCTACGTCGATGGCGAGACAATGGGGCCTGAACGAGTGATTCGCCACATCGTGAATGCTGCCGTCCGAAATGGCAATACCATGGTCAATATGAGCCCTGACGCCGATGGGAACATCCCGCCGGGCCAGGTCAAAACCTTGCTGGCCGTGGGCGCCTGGATGCGCATGAATGGCGAAAGCATCAAGAACACGCGGCCGGGTCCTTTTCAGCCGGTCGACGGCGTGTATGGTTCGACCGTGAACGGCAAGAACGTTTATATCCACCTCCAGTCCTGGCGTGGCGATAAGCTGAAGTTGCCGCCGCTGGCGCAAAGAATCGTTTCCGCAAGCACGATGCAGGGCACGCCGGTTCGCTTCATCCAGTCCGCGGACGGCATCGTCCTCGGCGATGGCGCCGCCAGCCAGGCTACGCCTGACATGGTCATCCGCCTCGTAGCGGACGCCGCGGTGGCGCCGATCATGCCCTAGTTGTTGCACACGCCGCGCTGAAAGAAATTCATCAGCGCGGCGAACGATTTTTCGTAAATCGACTTTCGCACCTTTTCCACGCAAGCCTGGCCGCAATTATTCATTGCGTGGTTTACAATATATTTAGTACACTTTGCTCCGCCTAATCTATTCTGGAGTGAAGCATGAAACGCATGACCTCGATAATCGCAGCCGCCTTCGCGCTGTATCCCTTGACCGGCATGGCGGCCGCTTCGGCTGCCGCCACGGGGCCGCTGGTCGTCGCGTCGCCGAATGGCACCGCCCGGATCAGGATCGAGCGCGACGCCAGCCGGTTCTCGATTACACGCGGCGGTGAAACCGTCATCGCCGCGTCGCCGCTGGGTCTTGAACTCGACGGTGCTCCCGCATTCGGCGCGCTATCGCTGGAAAAGCGCGAAGACGTCAAAGTCGACCGCAGCATTGCGCTGGTCGCCACCAAGGCTGACAAGGCGCGCGACCGCTATCGCGGCGCCACCCTGGTATTCCGCGAAGGCTCGCCCGAAGGCCGCCGCTTGTTCATCGACGTGCGCGCCTATGACGACGGCGTCGCGTTCCGCTACCGGATGGACGGTACGGAACCCGTTCGCCTGCGCGGCGAGCGCACTGCCTTTGTGCCGGCGGGCGATCCTGAATGCCTGGTGACGCTCGCCCACGGGGCGCACGAGGAGCCGTTCGCGCGCCTGAAGGTATCGCAGCTGGTCACCGACCGTGCTTACGATGTGCCGGTGGTGTGCAGCACGCCGTCCGGGCGCACCTCGTACGCGATCACCCAGGCGCATCTCGCCGGCTATACCGGGGCTTCGCTGTGGCGTGAAGGCGAGGCCTTGCGCCTGCGGCTGTCGGAGGTGCCCAAGCGCGCCGGTCCGGCGTTCGTGTCCAAGGCGGGGCTCAGCACAAGCTGGCGCGTGGTCATGCTGGGCGACCGCGCCGGCGACATGATCGCCTCACAACTGATCGGCAACCTGAATCCGCCGCCGGAAGGCGACTTCAGCTGGGTCAGGCCCGGCAAGGCGGCGTGGGACTGGTGGTCGGGCCCCCTGGTCGGCATGAAAGCCACCATGGACAACTATAAACGCTTCATCGATTTTGCCGCTGATGCCGGATTGCCGTACTACTTGATCGATGCGGGCTGGGCCTCGGGCCCTGCCGGTTGCTGCGATGCGCTGCCGACCGTCGATATCACCCGCGCCGCGGACGGCATCGACATGCCGGCGCTGGCGCGCTACGCGGCCGCCAAGGGCGTGGGGTTGATACTGTGGGCGCACTGGGACCATGTGTCGCCGCGCATGGACGAGGTGCTCGACACCTACGTACGCTGGGGCATCAAGGGCGTCAAGATCGATTTCATGAACCGCGACGACCAGGATGTCGTCGACTTCTATCAGCGCATTGCGCAGGCGACGGCGAAGCGCCGGCTGCTGCTGGACTTGCACGGGGCCTATGTGCCGGCCGGGCTGCAACGGACCTACCCGAACTTCATCACGCAGGAGGGTGTGCTTGGCGCGGAGTGGCACAAGATGCAGGCGAAAGTCACGCCGGAGCATAACCTGATGCTGCCCTACACCCGCATGCTGGCCGGCCCGATCGACTACACGCCGGGCGGCTTCAACAATGGCACACCGGCGACCTTTGTCGTGCGCGAGAAATTGCCGATGACGCAGACCAGCCGCGGCCAGGCGCTGGCGATGTATGTGGTTTACGACAGCCCGCTGCAGATGGTGTCGGACGATCCGGATGTCTACCGTGGTGCGGCTGGATTCGATTTCATCAAACGCGTGCCGACGGCATGGGACGAAACGCGCTTCCTTGCCGGTACGCCGGGGCGCGACATTGTGCTGGCGCGGCGCCAGGGCAAAACCTGGTATGTGGGCGCGATGACGGCGGAGCTGGCCGAAGGCGGCCGCACCGAGCGCGTATCGCTGCGCTTCCTGCCGGCCGGGCGCTACCGCGCCACGGTGTGGGAGGATGGCAGCACGCCGAACGAGCTGCGGCGCGTGGAACGGGTGGTGACGGCCCGCGACACCCTCTCGCTGCGCCTGGCGCCTGCGGGTGGCGCGGCGGTGGAACTGGCGCCTTTGCGCTGAGGCTTCCTTCGCGCTAGGCTCGCTTGACCAGTCGGGGCCCGGCGATGGCCGGAACGGCCTTGCCCGCGCGCGGGCGCGCCGTTTGCGCCTTCGATGATGGCGGGGCACCACTGGGGCCAAACTTGAAGACGCTGACCGCCTGGGTCAGCTGGGCCGCCTGTTGCGCGAGGCTGGCGGCAGCCGCTGCCGCCTCCTCGACGAGGGCGGCATTTTGCTGCGTCACCTGGTCCATGTGGGCGACGGCGGCATTGACCTGGTTCACGCCCTGGCTCTGCTCACAGGACGCGGTGGCGATGTCGCCCATGATGCGCGTGACCGCCTGGGCCGAGGCAACCACCTGCTGCATGGTCACGCCGGCGCGCTGCGCCTGGGCCATGCCGATGCCGACCTTGCTGAGGGATTGATCGATCAATTGTTTGATCTCCTTGGCGGCATGGGCGCTGCGCTGCGCCAGGCTGCGCACCTCGCCGGCGACGACGGCGAAGCCGCGGCCCTGTTCGCCGGCCCGCGCCGCCTCGACGGCCGCGTTGAGCGCGAGAATGTTGGTCTGGAAGGCGATGCCTTCAATCATGCCGAGAATGTCGGCAATCTGCTTGGACGAAGCGTTGATTTCCCCCATCGTGGTGACGACGTCGGCAACAACTTGTCCGCCCGTGACGGCGACCTCGGCCGCCGAAGCGGCGCGCGCGCTGGCCTCGACGGCGCCGTCGGCGTTTTGCTGCACGGTCGCCGAGAACTGCTCCACGCTGGAGGCCGTTTCCTCGAGGCTTGCCGCTTGCGCCTCGGTGCGGGCGGACAGGTCGGCATTGCCGGCGGCAATCTTCCGCGTCGATTCATCCATCGTGTGGACGTTCGCCCGGACGTCGCGTATTGCCGCAACCAGGTTGCAGTTCATTTGCTGCAAGGCCCTGATCAGCTGCCCCATCTCATCCTGGGTTCTTGCATCGAACTGAACGGTCAAGTCGCCGGATGCGATCGACCGTGCACCCTGCAGCGCCCGCTCCAGCGGCAGGATGACGCGCTGGCGCATTGTGTGCCAAAGGAACACATTGATCAGCAGGCCGGCCAGGGTCGCGGCCGAGGTGGCGACGGCGCCCGCTGCGCCGAACAGGCTGGCGAGGAAGACACCGAGCAGCAACACATTGACGGCGCTGGTGGCGAGCCAGATGCGGGTACGCAGCGACACGTCCGCGCCCCTGGCCAGGCGCGCCAGCAGGCCAGTGCCGACCACCGCGCCTGCCTTGACGGTCAGGCCGGTTTCCACTTTCAGGCGGGCATAGGCGGCCGTCGCCGCGGCAATCTGTTTCGCCGACGGCTTGACCCGTACCGACATGTAGCCGACCACGCGGCCCGCTTCGCGGATCGGCGTCACGTTGGCCAGGACCCAATAGAAATCGCCGTTCTTGCAGCGGTTCTTGACCATTCCGGTCCAGGGAATGCCGGCCCGGATCGATGCCCACAGGTCGGCAAAGGCGGCGGCCGGCATGTCGGGATGGCGGATGATGTTTTGCGGCTGGCCCAGCAATTCGGCTTCCGAAAATCCGCTGACTTCACAGAAATAGGGGTTGACGTAGGTGATATTGCCGTCGACGTCAGTGGTCGACACGATGGCGCGGTCTTCCAGCAGCGCGACTTCGTTCGCTGTGATGGGCAGGTTGTTACGCACGGATGCTCTCCTTGGCACAGATGGAACTTTGCTCCACATCCCCTTTGTTGCCAGGTGGCGAGCACAGCAAGGGCGCAAGGGAACGATTCACGCTAATGATAAGCGCAGACAATCCATAAAAAGATTGATCTGGATCAACTGGGACACCATTGCCACGGCAAACGCGGATGGCGCCAATGGGGGGCTGGTTTCGCGAATTCGGACGCGTTCGTCAATTCGGCTGTACCACGCCCCTGAATCGCACTTCGGCCAGGTTGCCATACCACGCATTCCAGTTATAGATGCGGATGAAGCGATACGGCACGCCGCCCGTCACAGGCAGGTTTTGCCACTCCACCGTCGCTGCCGCCGGTGCGGTCAGCGTGGTCCAGCCCGTATTGTCGTTCGAGCCCTGGATCACCACCCCGGCCGCGCGCGTGTAGTAGTTGTCCTGCCGTGCCGCCAGGTCCACGCTGCTCAGGATGACCTCGTTGCCGATGAAATCGAAGGTGATGAAGGCGCCGTTGCCCGCATTGTTGGTCCCGGTGCGAAAGTCGGAGAAGGTGCCCAGGTTGCTGTCGAACAGGCTGTTGACCGTGGCCGTGGTGGTTGCCGCGGGCCGATTGACTGTGGAATCGATCAAGGTGGCGAGGGCAGGGATGTTGCGGATCACATCCGATTCGTCGGCAACGTACAGCGTGGTGCTGTCCGTGGTCGCGGTGGTGGTGACGCCTTTCATGCCGCTTTGCAGCTTGTAATTGATGGCGAATGTGACTGTGCCCAGCGCCACGCCCTGCGGCAAGGTCGCGGTGGCGGTGAAGCTGATGTTGTCGGTCGTGGTCACCGTGGCCGCCTGGCCCTGGATCGTGGCGCTCACATTGCTGACCGCTTCCTTCGCCGTGAAGGCTAGCTGGACGGAGTTGCCCGCCACGACGCGGTTGCGCAGCGCTTGTGGCGAGCTGATCGACACCGTGGCGACCTTCTTCGACTGGGCCACGCCGCGCAGCCGCAGTTCGGCCATGTTGCCGAACCAGTTGCCGCCGTTATAGATCCGGATGTAGCGGTAGGGCTGGGGCGTGATCGTGAATTGCTGCCATTCGGCCGTCGAGGCGGCGGCTCCGGAAATCGTGGTCCAGGCGGTGTTATCGTTGGAGCCCTGTACCACGGTGCCGGCGGTGCGGGTGAAGTACTGGTCCTGGCGGCCGAGCAGGTCCACGCCCGACAGCGTGGCGCTGCCGTCTTCCCTGAAGTCGAAGGTGATGAATGCGCCGGTGCCGATGTTGTTGGCGCCGGTGCGGAAGTCGGAGACGCTGCCGAGCGCCGCGTCGAACAGGGTATCCACCTGGGCCAGCGTGGCCGCCGCGGTCCGGTTGACGCTGGAATCGATCAGCGTGGCGATGGCGGCGACGTTGGGGATCACATCGGCTTCATCGACCAGGTAAAGCGAGGTGTTGTCGGTCGTGGCGTTGGTGGTGACGCCGCTCATGCCGCTTTGCAGCTTGTAGTTGATGGCGAAGGTTACCGTGCCAGCCGCCGCACCCTGCGGCATGGTCGCGGTGGCGCTGAAATTGACGTTGTCCGTCGTGGCCACCGTTGCCGCCTGGCCCTGGATCGTCACGCCGACATTATTGACCGCTTCCTTTGCCGTGAACGTCAGTTTGACCGAATTGCCCGGTACGATGCGATTGCGCAGCGATTCCGGCGAACTGATCGATACCGTCGATATTCTCCTGGACTCGGCCACGCCATGCAGGCGCAGTTCCGCCATGTTGCCGAACCAGCTGCCGCCGTTATAGATGCGGATGTAGCGGTAGGGCTGGGGATTGGCGACCCCCAGTTGCTGCCACTCGGCCGTCGAGCCGGCGCCGCCGGTCATCGTGGTCCAGGTCGCGTTGTCGTTCGAGCCCTGCACCACGGTGCCGGCGATGCGGCCGACCTGGTCCTGGCGGGCGAGCAGTTCCGCGCGCGCGATCGTGGCCGTGCCGTCCTCCTTGAAGTCGAAGGTCAGGAAGCCGCCCGCGCCGCTGCCGTTGAGCCGGAAGTCGGTGAACGAGCCGATATTCCCGTCGAACAGGGGCGTCGCCGCCGCCTTCACGTCGGCCGCGGTCCTGCCGTTCGAATCGCTCAATGCCGCGATGTCCAGCACGTTGCCGATGTACTTGCTCTGGTCGGCGACGAACAGCGTGCTGCCGTCGGTACTGAAAAAGGTGGTGTCGGCGTCGAAGCCCTTGGACGTCTTGTAGTCGAGCACCAGCTTGACGTTGGCGGTGTCGGCCGTTGTCGAGGCGACCCAGTTCGCCGTCCAGTTCAGGTTGTCGGTCGTGGTGACGGCTACCGGCTCGCCCAGCAGGGTGAGGCGCAGGTTGCTGATGGGCGCGACCGCGGTGATCGCCACCTTCACGGTATTACCCGGAACAATGCGTTTTTTCACTGCCTGGTCCGAGCTGATCGATACGAGCGACAACTCGTTGACCGCCTCATGCCGCTGGCCGAAGATCCTGAATTCGGACGGCTCCAGCATGCTGCTGCTTGGCTGGATCATTTGCATCTTGATGAAGCGGAAGCGCTTGTCCTTGAGGTCGTCCTGCACCGCCAGCGTCTGCATTTCCTCGACGACTTCGGTCAGGCCGGGCGTCAGGCGGGTCCAGGTTTCGTTGTCGTCCGATCCGAAGATGGCGACGCCGCCAATGCGGTTCGCGAAGCTGGCGCGTACCTGCAGCTGGAAGGAGGTGGCCGAGATCCGGTAGCCGGCGCCGAAATCGAGGGTGTGGGACCGGTTCTGGGCGGAGGTGTAGACGACGAAGGTGTCGGGCGCGTTGTCCAGCGCATTCGGGACGCTGGTGCCGAAGGTCGAGAAGGCGAGCATCTTGGAGTAATCCAGGCTGCCATCGCCGATCAAGGGCGACAACAGCTGCAGGCCGGCGACGGCGTTGCCGAGGTCCGTCAATTTTGTGGCGAATACATCATCCGTGGCGCCGCTGATGGCGGCCACGGCGGCGGCGTAGGCGGCGTTGCAGGCGGTGAGCGACGCGGTGGTGTATGGTATGCCTGCCTGGAAGGCGGCGTTCGCGGCCGCGACGGCGGATGCGCGGTCAGCCGTGACTTCGATCTTCACCAGCTTCGTGTTCACCGTGCTGCCGTCCGTGGCCGTGATGGCGAAGGTGTAGGTGCCGGCCTGGGTCGGCCGCCACGCGAACGCGCCGGTGCTGGTGTTGAACGTGGCGCCCGCAGGCATGTTGTCGATCTGGTAGCTCACGACATCGCCCGAGTTGGCGTCGGTGGCGGCGAAGCTGCGGTTGATGGTGCTGGTCGAGCCGGCATAGGTGTACAGGCTCAGGTCCGCTTCGCCTTCGGTGAAGGCAGGCGCCGTCAGCGCGGTACCCGGCTGCAGGTTGACGTGGTCGAGGTCGACGCTGATGCCAGCGCCCTTGATGGTGATAAAGAACATGTCGCCCATCCACTGGTACTCATTGAGCGCATAGGTCACGTAGCGCCACTGGCCCTTGGTGTCGGGCAGGGCGATGCTGTCGCCAAACGCCTCCAGGGAGGCGATGCCATTGGTCCGGACCCGGAACGCGATGTTCTTGCTGCCGTTGGCGTAGCTGGTCAGCGCGATCTTGCTGCCTGCGCCAGTGGCCGTGACGCGCGCAAATGCGGCGGTCGCATCGCTCATGGCGACCGAATTGCTGTCGAGCGCAGTGAAGCGGTCCTCGATCTCGCGCAGCGGTTCGACGATCGGCCTGACCAGGAATTGTGTGCCTTCGGCCTCGGCCGCCGCAGGAATGTAGAACCAGTAGTCGCCGCCGCCATCCACGTGATCCCAGTTGTAGCTATTGCGCCGCCTGAAGGCCTCGGTGTAGTAGGGCGCGCGCTGGTCCATATTGAAACCGCGGGCATACTTGTAGTAGTAATACGATCCCCAGGTATTCATGGTCAGGCGGCCACGGTAATTGCTGGAGAGCGCCTTGTACACGATGTTGGGCGTGCCGTCCGCATTCGAGTAGGCGGCGGTCGGCACCCATGGCGTGTCGTAACCGAGCATGAAGCGGCCGAAGTAGTCGGCCGCGTCGAGGATGCGGTCGTTCAGGAATTCGTAGGGGCCCACTGCGTTGGCGGCGGTCGAAGGCGTGCCGTTGACCGGGTCGACCGTGGTGCCTTGCGCCATCAATGTGCGCGAGAGGATATCCATGTTGACGACGTCGCCCGCGCTGTGCGCCTGGTCGCGTCCCATCTCCACCAGTTGCACCACGGGCGGGCTGACCGCTTCGCCGGTCAGGTCATTGGTGTCCACCAGGCGGAGCAGGCGTTTGATGGCGCCGTTCTTTCCCTGGTCTACCGCCGTGGCGTTGACTGTGAACCATTCCACAGCCTCGTCGTAGCGCCCCCGGTTGCCCGTGAAAATGTAGCCCGCCATGGAACCCATCAGCGGGTACAGGTGCTGGTTCATGAAGCGCCAGTTGCTGTAATTGAAGGTCTCGGTCGCCGGGACGATCAGGTTGTTCGTCAAACTGGTGGTGTCCGCGTCGGTCCATTGCAGCGCTGCCGTCTGGTAGCTGGTGGTGCGCAGGATTTCGGCTGCCATCATCATCCGGTACATCGGCACGCCGGTATGGATGTGCGCGTCGTTGAAGTAGGCATACTGCGCAGGGTCCATCTGCGCCCAGATGCGCAGGATGGCGAGGGCGTTGGCGCGGTAGATTTCGTCGCCGGTCACGTAGTACAGGATGGCCTGCGTAAAGGCCTTCTGGCCGTCCGCGATGAAACGCCCATTGAAGCTCTGGCTGTTGAAAGCATAGCTGGCCGGCTTGGTCGTATCGCTGCCCCGGTTGCTGGAGACGGCTGTGCGCGAGGCGGAGGAAGACAGCAGCATGTTGTTGAAATTCGTGTTCCAGGGTTCCTTTTGCGCCCGGATCTGGGTCCGCAGGTTTTCCAGGATGGGCTTGGTCAAACCGATGCCGGGGTGCTTGAAGCCGGCGGCGTCCGTCGTCTCCTGGATGGTCGGCTGGTAGCTGGTGGCCAGCGTCAGGATCGTGTCGGCGGCCTTGGCCGCGGGCGCCGCCAGCAAGGCCATGCCGAGTAGGGCGGTAAGCAATGATTTCATGTGTCTCCAGCTCTCCGTCGAAACGTTATCGATAACATTTCTGTGCGGGTATTGATTCAGTATTTCGGTTTGTTAGCGGAATATATGCTCAGTAAATACTATTTGCAACAAGGTATTGCAGTGAATTCGAAAATATTTGCTATCGATAACAGCTGTGCAATTGCTGCGATTGGCTTTCATTGACAAAATAGCTTCCCTCCGTTAGCTTGTGGACTCCCAATCTTGCGATCATCCAATGAAACCATTCCTTGCCGCCATCCTGGCCACCTACAGCATGGCAACCATGAGCTGCGCCCAAGCCGAACAGTTCAACGTGCTGCTGTTCTCCAAAACCGCCGGTTGGCACCATGAGTCGATCCATGCCGGCGTCACTGCGGTGCAGGAGCTGGGCAAGCTGCATGACTTCAAGGTGTTCTGGACGGAAGATGCGAACCGCGTCTTTAACGACAAGGAGCTGGCCAAGTACCAGGCCGTGATCTTCCTGTCGACGACGGGTGACGTATTGGACGACAAGCAGCAAGCCGCATTCGAACGCTATATTCAGGCTGGGGGCGGCTTCGTCGGCGTGCACAGCGCGTCCGACACCGAGTACGGATGGCCGTGGTACAACAAGCTGGTCGGACGGATGTTCCAGACGCACCCGGCCATCCAGACCGCCGTACTGAAAGTGGAAGACCGCAATTTCCCCGGCATGGACCGCTTCGCCACGCGCTCGCTGGTGACCGAGGAATGGTACGAGTTCGGGCCGGCGCGCTCGGACCGGCTGAAGACCCTGCTGACGGTCGATGAAACCACCTACAAGCCGGGCAAGGGCATGATGGGCAGTTTTCATCCGATCAGCTGGTACCAGCATTACGACAACGGCCGCTCGTTCTACACTGCACTCGGCCACCTGCCTGCCACTTATGGTGACGCGGTGTTCCTGCACCACCTGTACGGCGGGATTTATTGGGCGGCCACCGGCCGCACGTTCAAGGCGGACTAGTTTCGTTCAGAGAGCCCGCGCTCGCCCAGCATCGTGCGCATTTCCAGTTCAATGGTGCGGAACGGCGTCTTTTCTGGTGGGCGCTTTCGACACTGAACTTGTAAACAGGTCTCTGTCCAAGACAAGTGCTATTCCTCGTGGAACGCCTCTTCGCGCTTCTTGCGCAGCGCAGGCAGCAGCACGACAATCATTGCCGCCGCCGCCAGTCCCAGCATGGTCGCGCTGATCGGACGGGTCACGAATACCATCGGATCGCTGTGCGACAGCAGCAGCGCGCGCCGCAGGTATTCTTCCATCATCGGTCCGATGATGAAACCGAGCAGCATCGGCGCCGGTTCCGCGTCCAGCTTGGCGCAGATGTAGCCGAATAAACCAAACAGGGCCATCAGCCACACGTCGAACTCGGCATTATTGAGGCTGAACACGCCGATCGCGCAGAACATCAGGATGGCAGGATAGAGCAAATGGTAGGGGACGGTGATCATCTTGACCCACAGCCCGATCATCGGCAGGTTCAGCACCACCAGGAACAGGTTGCCGAACCACATGGACACGATCAGGCCCCAGAACAGGGCGGGCTGCTCGGTCATCACCGCCGGCCCTGGCTGTATGCCCTGGATGATCATGGCGCCGATCATCAGGGCCATTACCGGGTTCGATGGAATGCCAAGGGTCAGCATCGGAATGAAGGAAGTCTGGGCGCCCGCATTATTGGCCGCTTCCGGCGCAGCCACGCCTTCGATCGCGCCTTTGCCGAACTGCTTGCTGTTTTTCGACACCTTCTTCTCGATGGAATAGGCGGCGAACGACGCGAGCATGGCGCCGCCACCCGGGAGGATGCCTAGCGCCGAACCAAGGCCGGTGCCGCGCAGGACCGGCGCGATGATCCGCTTGAAATCTTCCTTGGTCAGCATCAGTCCCGAGACCTTCTTCATGACCAGGTTGCGCGTTTCGTCATGCTCCAGGTTGCGGATGATTTCGCCGATGCCGAACATCCCCATCGCCACGATCACGAAATTGACGCCATCGGCCAGCTGCGGCATGTCGAAGGTGTAGCGCGCGGCGCCGGAGTTGACGTCGGTGCCGATCAGGCCAAACAGCAGGCCGAGCAAGACCATGCCCACCGCATGCAGCAGCGAACCGCTGGCCAGCACCACCGATGCCACCAGGCCCAGCACCATGAGCGAGAAATACTCGGCAGGACCGAATTTGAGCGCCAGGTCCGCCAGCGGCGGGGCGAACAGGGCCAGCAGGATGGTGGCGACGGTGCCCGCGAAGAAGGACGACAGTGCCGCGGTGGCCAGCGCCTTGCCGGCCTGGCCATTGCGCGCCATCTGGTAGCCATCGAGCGCGGTCACCACTGAGGATGACTCCCCGGGCAGGTTGACCAGGATCGCGGTGGTGGAACCCCCATACTGGGCGCCGTAGTAGATGCCGGAAAGCATGATCAGTGCGGAGATCGGCGGCAGGCCGAAGGTGGCCGGCAGCAGCATCGCGATGGTCGCGATCGGCCCCAGCCCCGGCAGTACGCCGACCGCCGTGCCGACGAATACGCCGATCAGGCAGTACATCAGGTTGGTGAGTGTGAACGCGGTCTCGAGACCCAGTCCCAGGTTGCTTAGAATTTCCATGTTTTATTCTCGTCAGAAGCCAAACCAGGGACCGAGGATCGGCATCGGCAAGCCCAGCAGCTTGACGAACACCACCACGGCGAAGATTGCCAAGCCGCAAGCCAGCAACACCGTATGCTTCAAGTTGAATTTGTCGCTGGCGTAGGCGCTCATGATCACCAGCACCAGTACCGCAGGCACCAGTCCCGCGCCGCGCATCAGAAATCCGAACAGCAGCACTGCCGAGAGGATCAGGACGAGTTCCTTGATGTAGAACTTGCCGATCGCTTCACCGGGCCGGATGAACGAGCGCACCACGGCGATCAGGCCGATCGCGGTCAGCAGGTAGCCGAGTACGGTAGGGAAGTAGGCGGGGCCCATGCGGCCGGCCGACCCCATCGGGTAGTCCGCGCCGATGTAGACGGCGCTCACGCCGAAAAACAGGAAGATGATACCGGTCCAAAAGTCCTTTGGATGGCGAATGAATGTTGGCACTTGGCGTCCCCTTCGTGCTTTGTTGGTCATCTGCCGCGAGAACCCTTGCGGGCTCCGCGGCATGGTTTGTTTTTACTTCTTGCGCGTGGAACGATCAGTCGGCGTAAGCACCGGCCTTGGTGATGATCGGTCCCCAGCGGTCGATCTCCGATTTGAGATGCGCGCGCAGTACCTCAGGCTTGGCACGGGCTTCCGGCACCGGTTCGGTGCCGAGGTCGGCGAAACGCTGCTTGACGACTGGATCCTTCAGCGCAACCTGCAGGGCCGCTGCCAGGGTGTCGATGACCGGCTTCGGTGTGCCTTTTGGTGCGTACATGCCATGCCACACGGCGACCTCGAAGCCTGGAAGGCCTGCCTCGTTGAGGGTCGGAACGTCAGGCATGGATGCCAGGCGCGCCTTGGTGGTCACGGCGTAGACCTTGATCTTGCCGCCCTTGATCTGGCTGGTGGTATTGGTGGTCTGGTCGCACATGAAGTCGACCTGGCCGCCCAGCAAATCGTTCATGGCCGGGCCGGTGCCCTTGTACGGCACCGTGGTCAGGTCGGTGCCGATCGCGGTCATGAACAGCATGCCGCACAAGTGCGAGGCCGATCCCAGGCCTGCATTGGCGTAGGTGACCTTGTCCTTGTTGGCTTTGACGTAGGCCAGCAGCTCCTTGAAGTCCTTGGCCGGGAAATCCTTGCGCGCGACGACGGTCATCGGCACATCGGTCACCAGGCCGATCGGCTCGAATGCGTCAATCGCGTTGTAGCTCAGTTTGCGGTACAGCGCAGGCGCCGTGGAATGGCCGATATGGTGCAGGAAGATCGTGTAGCCGTCCGGTGCGGACTTCGCCACCCGCGCCGCGCCGATCGTGCCGCCGGCGCCGCCGACGTTCTCGATAATGATCTGCTGTTTGAGTTTGGTCCCCATCGACTGGGCCACCAGGCGTGCCACTGTGTCGGTCGGACCGCCGGCGGCGAAGGGAACGACCATCGTGATGGTTTTGGTCGGATAAGTCTGAGCATGGGCCATCGCGCTACCGAACACTGCAAGGCACGCAATCGAGCGCAAAAGTGTGTTTTTCATTGAGTGTCTTCCTCTAACCTCTGTTTGTAAGTGGGGCTAACCTGTGCGCGGAGGGCCTTGAAGGCCATGCGTTCAGACGCAGGACAAGTTTTACACGCAAATAGTCACATTCGCAACTGTGGAAAACCGCAGTGCGAGGCTGGTCAACCATACTGCAAAGGGCGGCGTTGACGCGTTCGTCGCCGTTTTTGCTTTCCTGTCATCATGGGTTTTTATCGACTTTTGGAGCCGCTGTGCGGTGGGAAATAATTTGGCAGACGATTCAGCAGGAATTCGCTGATCTCGGTAACGTGGAAGACATCACGCGCCTGTGTGTGCGCCTGCTGGTGGCGGTCGCCCTTGGCGGCTTGCTTGGCTACCAGCGCGAAACGGTCGGCGCGGCTGCCGGCCTGCGCACGCACATGCTCGTGTCGCTGGGGAGCGCGCTGTTCGTGATCATTCCGCTGCAGGCCGGCATGGCGCTGGACGACCTGTCGCGGGTGCTGCAAGGGGTGACGGCGGGCATCGGCTTCCTCGGAGCCGGGGCCATCCTGAAACTGACCGACGAGAACCAGATCGTTGGACTGACGACGGCGGCAAGCATCTGGCTGACGGCGGCCGTCGGCATTGCCGCCGGCATGGGGCGGGAGGGGACAGCCGTCGTGAGCGCCGCGTTCGCCTTTATCATCCTGTCGTCGCTAAAGAAGGACAAGACGTAGCGGCAGGCTACTTCGGTGTGCCCTTCGAAGTCCATACCACGCTGAAGATTTTCCAGCTGCCGTCGACGGTCTTGAGCATCTGCCACGCTTCCACGCCATGGTTGACGATCTTGCCACCCTCGACGAAGTCGAAGTCGAAGATCACCCACGCCAGGTGGCCATCCTGCGTGATGCTCACGTTATAGAAGTTCTCGCGGCCAGACGCCTTCGGGTCGCCGACGAATTGCGCGAAGGACGGGTAGCCTCCAGCGCCTACCCCGTCGAAATTCACATCCACTTCCTCCCTGGCGCGCTTGACCCGTTCGCCGGGCGCCGGGCTCTGGAACAGAATATTCGAATTGAGCATCAGCCTGGAGAGCCGTTTGGGATCCTTGGCGATCATCGCATTCTGGAATTCGATCGTGACGTCGTTGATCGCCTTCAGGTCTTCCGGCGTGCTGACGCGGCGCGCGGCATGGACGGCGGAAGCTTCATTGGCGGCAAATGCAGGTGCGGCGAGTGCGAGCGACAACAGCAAAACGGATGGAAGGCGCATCAGGGGTTCCTTATTTGAGGTTGGTTGTTGCGGGTGAAAACTTCATGGCGGCGGAGTGGGGCGGGGCGCCGTTAGCGACCGGGCGCGCCTTGAGGACGGCGAGTCCGGTGCGGTCATCCTTCATGTAGCCGTTCAGGAAGTTCAGCACGTAGCGCGCGCCAAGGCTGTGCGCGAACGAGACTTCCTCGGCTGAATATTCATCCGATTCGAAGGGATCGAATCGAAGAAAACTGGACGCGAAACCCCAATGCCCCAGCGCGTGCATGGTGAGCAGGTAAACGTCGGCACTCGTCATGCGGGCGATGAAGCTGCCGGACAGGTCGTATTTGAGGCGGACCAGCGTCTCCACGGGGAGCGGTCCTTTTGTCAGGTACAGCATGGGTGTCTTGTACGCTTCCGGTACCGCGTAGTCGGCCCGGCTTATCATCGTGTAGCTGCTCCGCAGGGAGCCGTCCAGGCAAATCAAGGCCTTGATTCGCTTGTCCTTCGCGGCCGCGAGTACGTTCGACATGCCGCCAAAGCTGTAGCCCATCGCCGAAACGCGCGCCATGTCGGCATGTGGCAGCGAACCGGCGTAGTCGATCAGGAAGCTGATGTCCGCGGCTTGCAGCTCCGCGTGTTCGAGGTCCGGCTGGATCGCGCGGGTTTGCTTGCCGAGCGACGGCGAGGCGATCACGATATAGCCGTGGCTGGTCAGGTATTCCGCCATGTCCGCGTTCTCGAATACGTCGCCGTTCATGCCGGGTGCATAGATCACGACCGGGTATTGTCCCGGGCGTGGCGCGGCGTCGCGCACTGCCCACATCGGGCGCTTGCGCTCCCAGGCCATTTGCGCGGCGGGAATGGCCTCGGCGAACTTGAACCACTCGGCGACATTGTTGGCCTCGGCCTGGGGCGACAGCTTGAAGTCGGTCTCCCAGCCCCGCAGGTCCATGTAGGCGCCGTACTTGAGCGGGGAGCCGCCTTTTGCGGCGGGATACCATACGGCGGTCTGCATGGGCCGTGCGCGCTCGCCGGAAGCACTATCCGGCTTGAATTGCCGCGTCTTGTCGTACTGGCGCACGAAACGCACGCCGACGGCATGGTCTCCCGGCGTGTTCATGAAGATGAACGGCGATTGGGCGCTCGCGCTGCCGGCACCGAAGGTCAGGAGCAAGAGCAGGAAAAGTCGAAGCATGTGGGGCGCCAGGCAGTGGATATGCCCTTACTCTAGCGACCCGCAATGTTGACGAAAAGTGAAATGCGGCAGAACGGTATGCCGGTGCGCCGAACCGATGCCTATGCGCGGGCGCGCTTGAGCGCTTGCGACAGCTGCTCGATGTAGGTGCGGCTGGCGCGCACCGGTGTGCCGCCGCGCAGGCGCAGCATCGCGTCCCGGTTGGCCAGCGCGTGCATCTCTTCGATCTGGTCGATCCGGACGATGGCCGAGCGATGGACGCGGATGAAGCGGGCAGGGTCGAGCTTTTGCGATAGCCGGTGCAGCGGTTCACGCACCAAGTGGGTCTTGTCGCCGACATACAGGTTGGCATAATCGCCGTTCGCCTCGATCCACTGGACGTCGCCGGCATCGACAAAGATCGTGCGTGAACCCTGGCGCACCGCAAAGGTTTCCACATAGTCTTGCTCCGCAGCCGGCGCCGCGTCATGCCCCTGATGCTGGCGGAACGCGATGGCCAGGCGTGCGCGGTTGACGGCCTCGGTAAATCGTTCGTCATCGACGGGCTTGAGCAAATAATCGGTGACGTTGAGCGAAAATGCCTGCACGGCGAAGCGATCGTACGCGGTCAGGAAGATGGCGACCGGCCTTTGCCTGGCAGGTAGCCTGGCCAGCACGTCCAGTCCATTCATGCCGGGCATTTCAATATCGAGGAATACCAGGTCGGGCGCTTGCGCGAGGATGCCTTCGAGGGCGGCGTCGCCATCGCCGTATTCGCCGATGACGGTGATATCGGCATGGGCCGCCAGGCGCGTGATGATGCCGCTGCGGGCCAGCGGTTCGTCGTCGACCATCATCACGCGAATCATGCTGCCATACCCTTCGCTTGCGCTGCCGGGGCCGGCCGGATCGGGATCGCGATCTCCACTTCGAATGCGCCATCCGTTTTCGCCGTCATCGAGAATGCCTGCTCGCTGCCGTACAGCCGTACCAGCCGCTCGGCGACATTGCGCATGCCAATGCGGTACGAGCGCTGGCCGGATTCGACTTCCGCCGGGGCGAGCAGGGGGCCGTCGTTGCGCAGCGAAATATGGAGGCGATCGCCATTGCGGGAAACACGCAGGTCGACGGTGCCCTTGTCCGCGCGCAGGGCGATGCCGTGGCGGACAGCGTTCTCCATCAGGGGCTGCAGGATAAGGTAGGGCACCAGGACCGACAGCACGTCGGGACCGACATGGATGCCGATGGCCAGCTTGTCGCCAAGCCGGGCTTTTTCGATCTCGAGATAGCCTTCGGTCAGCGCCAGTTCGTCCGCGAGCGCATGCTCGTGCCGGTTGCCGCCTTCCAGGGTGGCGCGCAGGAAGTCCGCCAGCTGGGTGATCATGCGGTTCGCTTCGCGATTACGCTCGCTGGCGACCAGCGACGAGATGGCGTTCAGGGTATTGAACAGGAAGTGCGGATGCAGCTGGTAGCGCAGGGCGCGCAGCTCGGCATCCTGGGCCAGGCGCAGGGCGTTGGCGACCCGGACCTTTTCCGTGGTCAGCTCGTTGTAGAAATTGAGGACGGCATGAAACGCGCAGAAAGCGACGAGCAGCAGCCAGCAATCGTCAAGGCCATGGAAGATCGAGTACCATTTTGTCTCCTTGAAGGCGCCCATGGCCATTGCCACTCGCTGCCCCAGGATGTTGTTCACCACGGACATGCCGTAGGTGACGAGCAGCAGCGCCGCCCCGGACGGCAACCAGGACACCTTGCGGCGCCACAGGTAGCGCTGGAAGTACGAAAGGGGGAATATCCAGACGATAAACGCGCAAAAGTAGAGCGCGCGATAAATGTTCGTCCTGGCTTGCGCGATATCCGGCAGGCTCAGGATCGCCAGGCATAGCACGAGCGGCAAGGCGGCTGCGAGCAGCAGCCAGGATGGCGAACGTGTCTCGACCGTGAAGGGATGCGGGTCAGCTTCGCTGGCAATCTGAAGTATCGCGCTCTCGTTTTTCACCTAAGTTCCATTTTGCCGGGCCGTAAAACCCCATAGGGTACATGAGCGCTACTTCAAGAGACAACTGTATCAGGCTTTCTTGATCCGCATCGGCATCGGCAGCGGCCCATTCCGGTCCGGCATCGGCGCGCGTTCCGGCGGCGTGAGGCCGGTCACCAGCTCGCTGATCTTCACCGACTTGCCCGTCTCGAAGCACCTGTTCGCAGCGATGCCGACCAGCGCCGAGTAGGCGCCGGCCCGCTCGTCCGAAATGCGCTTGTACTTGTCCGGCGGCGCATCGCCGAAGATTTCGGTGAGCATGATATCGTCGCCACCGCCGTGGCCGCCGGTGCCGGTCCAGGGCTCGATCTCGCGCGCCGTGCCGCGCATCGGGATGACACGGGTCGATACGCCCTTGCTCATGCTCTGCACTTCGTTCGCGCCCGCCACACCCGCCGATTCGACAATGCGGTGCTCGAGCCGGCCCTTGGTGCCGTTGAAGGAGATGTAATAGCCTTCCCAGGCGTCGTAGGCCGACAGCGCGTAGTTGAGCTGCACGCCATTGTCGTACTTGACCATCACATTCATCGTGTCTTCGATGCTGATCTCCGGACGCCACACGCACTGGTCGCGGAAATAACCGTCGTGCTTCTCGTTGTCCAGATAGAGCGCCTTCAGGCCCGCATCGCTGCCCAGGTCGAAGTAGAAGCTGCACTTGTCCTTCTCGGTACAGGTCAGGCAGCGCTGGTGCGCGCCGGACAGCCCCATGCGCCTGGCCGTGGCGGGGGTGTAGAACTGGCGCGACCCGAAGGCATGCACCAGCTCGGGCTGCGCGCCCAGCCACCAGTTGACCAGGTCGAAATGGTGGGTGGACTTGTGCACCATCAGGCCGCCGGAAATGGCCTTGTTGCTGTGCCAGCGACGGAAGTAATCGGCGCCGTGCGAGGTGTTGAGCAGCCAGGTGAAGTCGACCGACAGCACGTCGCCGATCTCGCCGCTCATCAGGATGTCCTTGACCTGGCTGCGCGGCGGCGTGTAGCGGTAGTTGAAGCCCACGCGCACATGGCGGCCGCTGCGCTTGACGGCATCGAGGATGCGCTGCGCTTTCTCGGCCGTGGTGGTCATCGGCTTTTCGGTGATGACGTCGCAGCCGGCGTCGAGGGCGCGCACGATGTATTCGTCGTGGGTGCTGTCGGTGGTGGTGACGATGACGAACTGCGGCTTGGTTTCGCGGAGCATGCGGTCGAAGGCGGCCGCCAGGTAAGGGCGCGGGTCGCTGGCGCCGGTCTCCTTGACCTTCTTGACGGCGAGCGCGAGGCGGCCCGGGTTGGAATCGCAGATCGCGACGATCTCGTTGCCGTCGCGGAATTTACCGGTGATGGCCCCGGTGTACATCCGCGCCCGCGATCCCGCGCCGACCACGGCATAGCGCTTGCGCACGGTGGCGCCGTAGGCGCCGGTCGCCAGCACCAAGCCTGCGGCGCCCGCTGCCTTGAGTACGGTGCGGCGAACGAGTTGGTGGGGA
The DNA here is from genome assembly GCA_036676245.1 of Massilia sp. Classification (GTDB taxonomy): domain Bacteria; phylum Pseudomonadota; class Gammaproteobacteria; order Burkholderiales; family Burkholderiaceae_D; genus Telluria_A. Next base: position 35,464 of record JAKFDH010000015.1, read on the forward strand.
TCTTTATCGTTCATTCTGCAAGTCCAGTCGTGTGTGGGTTGAAGGGAGTCGGCAATCGAACCGATGGTAGCGCTGGCACTTCACATTGGCAAGGCCAATTTCGCAAGTGGCTGGACCAGTATTGACGCTCTCTACTGGGGAGCCCTAGCAAAAATGGCATAGGTTCAATCAAATTCGTGATTGGTCCTACCACAATCATTCCCGCGAAAATGAACGCGATTATCGTATAATCGCCAGGTGGTTGTTATCGATATCAGATAGATAAAAACAATGGGGATGCAGCAGATGAACAATAGACTTTACCCGGCCTTGCAACTGGCCTTTATTGCGATGGCGTTCGCGCCGGTAGCAGGCCATGCGCAAACGGCGCCGGTGGCGGAATGGGAACGGCCTGAAGTCGTGGAGGTCAACCGCCTTCCGATGAAGGCAACCTTCTTCAATTACGAGACCCGCGAGAAGGCGATCGGCGGCGACATGGCGTCATCGGCCTATTACCGTTCGCTGGACGGGACCTGGGCATTCGCCCACTCGGCATCGCCCGAGACGCGCCCAATGGATTTCTTCAAGACCGCGTATGACGTCAGCGCGTGGAAGACCATCAAGGTGCCCGGCATGATCGAGGCACAGGGTTTCGGCAAGCCGATGTTCACCAACATCCAATACCCGTTCCCGGCCAACGAACCGCTGATCCCGCACAAGATGAACGAGGTCGGGTCCTACCGCCGCGATTTCGACGTGCCGGCCAACTGGAGCGGCAGGGATGTGTTCCTGCATATCGGCGCGGCCGGCGCCGCCTATTACATCTGGGTCAATGGCGAAAAGGTCGGCTATTCCGAGGATTCCAAGCTGCCGTCCGAGTTCGACCTGACCAGGTACGTCAAGGCCGGGAAGAACACGATCGCCATCGAGGTGTATCGCTGGGCCGACGGTTCCTACCTTGAAGACCAGGACTTCTGGCGCCTGTCGGGCATCGAGCGCAGTGTCTATGTGTACGCCGAGCCGCGTTCTCGGCTGCGCGACATGACGGTCACGTCGAGCTTGGACAAGGCCAACTACCGCGACGGCGTATTTGCGCTGAAGGCCGATATGGCTGGCGCACCTGCAAGCGGCGAGATCGTCACCACCGTCTACGACGGCGAGCGCGTTGTCCTTGAAACCAAGGCCCCAATCGCCGGCGGCAAGAGCGCCGCGCTCCAGGGCACCATCCGCAACGTCAAGGCCTGGTCGGCCGAAACGCCTAACCTGTACCGACTGGTTGTCGAATACAAGGACAGCGCCGGCAAGCTGATATCGGCCACTTCCAGGAAGATCGGCTTCCGCACCGTCGAAATCGCCGGCGGCGAAGTGCGCGTCAACGGCAAGCGCGTGATGATCAAGGGCGTCAACCGCCACGAGCACGATCCGGTGACCTACCGTGTACTGTCCATGGAAAGCATGCACAAGGATATCGTGATGATGAAGCGGGCGAACGTGAACGCCGTGCGCACCTCGCATTATCCGAACGATCCGCGCTGGTACGACCTGGCCGATGAATACGGCCTGTACATCGTCGACGAAGCGAATATCGAATCGCACGGCTACATGGAACTCGGCGACAGGGCCGGCGATCCGGCCAAGCGCGCGCAGATCCAGCTCGGCTACAAGCCGCAATGGAAGCTGGCCCACCTGGACCGCGTATCGCGCATGGTCGAACGCGACAAGAACCATCCTTCGATCATCATCTGGTCGCTGGGGAATGAAGCGGGCACCGGACCCAACTTCGAAAACGCGGCCAACTGGATCCGCTCGCGGGATTCGTCGCGCCTGGTCAGCTACCTTGGCTGGGGCACCATCGGCGAGGAACACAAGCCCAACTCGTACACGGACATCTATGCGCCGATGTACGACGACATCGACAAGATGGTCGACTACGCCAAGGATCCGCGCTACACGCAGCCGATGATCCAGTGCGAATATGCGCACGCGATGGGCAATTCGCTGGGCAATCTGGAGGATTACTGGAAGGCCATCCGCGCGCACAAAAAACTGCAGGGCGGCTTTGTATGGGACTGGGTCGACCAGGGCGTGAAGGCCAAGGACGCCAAGGGCCGCGACTATTGGGCCTCCGGCTTCGACATCAGCCCGACATGGGGTGACAACAGCGTGATCGGCGATGGCGTCGTGCGTGCCGACCGCGTGCCGGATCCGGAATACTTCGAACTGCAGAAAGTGTATTCGCCGGTTGTCTTCGAAGGCGACCCGCGTTCCGGCAAGATCACGGTCGTCAACCGCCATGACTTCAAGGACCTGTCGGACCTCGATTTCGACTGGGTGCTGGCTGGCGACGGCGTGCCCCTTGCAAATGGCACCCTCTCCGGCGTCCAGGCGCCTGCTGGCGGCACCGGCAAGGTGGCGCTCAAGCTGCCGTCGCTGGCATCGCGCAACGGCGCGGAAATGATCCTGACGGTGCGCGCCAAGGCAAGGGCAGGTACCGCCAAAGGCGTCGAAGCGGGCAGCGTCATCGGCTGGTCGCAGTTCGTGGTGGCCAAGGGCGCTTCGGCTGTGACCGCTGGCGCTGGCGTCAAGCCAGTGCGCAACGGCGACGAGATCACGCTGGCTGGCGGCAAGGCGACGCTCGCCATCGACGCCAGGACTGGCCTTGTCAAGTACACGGTCGACGGCAAGACTCTGCTCAAGGGCGGTTCGCCTAATTTCTGGCGCGGCCTGGTCGACAACGATGAAGGCACCGGTGTCGACAAGAGCCACAAGGTATGGGAGCACTTCACCGCCAGGCGCCAGGTGCGCTCGGTCGATGTCGGTGCGAACGCGGTCAAGATCCTGTTTGTGTTCGGCGCGGGCGCTGCCCACTGGGAGACCACCTACAGCATGACGGCGCAGGGCGAAGTGCGCGCCGCTTCCACCTTCACCCCGCTGCGTGACGACTTGCCCGATCCGCTGCGCCTGGGCCTTCGATTCGACAGCAACCCGGCGCTCGATACTTTGAGCTGGTATGGCCGCGGTCCGCAGGAATCGTATGCCGACCGCAAGACCGGCTATGCCATCGGCCGTTACGAGGGCAAACTGGCGGACCAGTATTACGGCTACAGCCGTCCGCAGGAGAGTGGCAACAAGACCGATGTGCGCTGGATGTCGCTGTCGGGCGCGGCGGGCGGCGGCTTGAAGGTGGCGGGGCAGTCGGCTTTCTCGTTCAATGCACTGGCGTTCCCGTACGAGGACTTGTACCTGCGTCCGCGCGGCACCTGGTCGGCGGCCGATATCAAGCCGCATGGCGACGGCAGCCTGCTGATCGACATGGCGCAGATCGGCGTTGGCGGCGATACCGGCTGGAGCCTGGATGGCCGGGCCCTGGTGAAGTACCGCATCAAGCTGGAGCCGGCGAGTTACAGCTTCACGATTTCGCCGCTGCAGGCGAAGTAGTAGGAAATTAGGCGTGGGGATCGAATTCGGCTATCGCGGAGAAACCCCACCCTCATCAACGTCATCCCTGCGTAGGCAGGGATCCATGCTGAGCATGTTCAGTATGGATCCCTGCCTTCGCAGGGATGACGTTGGTACATGCGTCTTCAGTTTCGGATTTGCGGCTTCGGTTACATCCGCCTAGCCCTTGCGGCGGCGGGCGGCGCCGAACAAGCCCAGCATCATCAATGCCGGCAGCATCAGTGCGGCCGACGACGGTTCCGGCACCGCTGCGGTGATGGCGAACATGTCGCCGGCGCGCAGGCCCGCCGTGCTGAGCTGCCAGTTAGTGGCATTCGCATTCGAGAGTGGATTCCCGAAGTGGAACTCCGCCATCTCCGGGGCGCTGAAACGGACCTGCGCCCGGTCGCTGCCCCAAGTGACGCCGCCCAGGGTGCCGAAGGTTGGCGTGACCGTGCCGGCTGCGGCAAACGAAATGCCTTCCAGCTTGAAATTGAACGTCGAGATGCCCATGCCGGCCAGGTTGCGTACGAGCGTGTTGAAGCTCAGCGGCCCCAATAGGTCGGCGTCCTCGAGCATGAACTCCAGGCGGGTGCTGGACAGGTCCTCCAGGTCGAGGTCGAAGGACACAAGGCCAGGCATGCTGTAATCGGTGACCGTGTTGGCGGCCGATCCGGTCGACCCGACGAGTACCGTTGCTTGCGCCGCGCACGATAAGGTCAGCGCAGCGATTAATCCGAATAGTTCTTTTTTCATGATGTTAGTTCCTGGTGATGGTGTGGTGTGTGTCGTTCACAGCGGGCCGCGAGCCCACGGTCCGGTAATGGCGAAGGTGACGCCCGGCGTCTGGATATTGACGAACAGGTAGCGGCCGGTTGGGTCGAAGCAGGCGCCGGCGAACTCGTTGGAGCGGTGGTCACCGGCCAGAGACGACAGTTTGCCCGCCGCCTGCAACTGTGCTGTGCTGAGGATGATGTTGTTCTTGGAGAAGATGTAGGCATCTCCCTGGCCGGTCAGGCCCATCAGACGCTGGCCGATGCCGAAGCTGTCGTTGGCCGGGCTCGATGCGTCTTCGCAAATCAGGATCGTGTTGCGAGGGCTGACGGTCAGGTTGTCGCCCATGTTGCCGACCAGTTGGCTCGGGCTCGAGTAGATGCAGCGCAGCACCTGGGTCGCCAGGTCCAGCTCCCAGATCGTGCCGCGCGATACGGCGCCGCCCGAGGTGTCCATCACGTACATCTTGCCCTGCGCGTACCAGATGCCTTCGCCACGGTTCATGCGCAGCGCGCCTTGCGTCCAGCCTTGTACGAAGGGCCCGGCGGCGCTGGTGATGGCAAGGCCGGTCGGGCCAGTGGCGTTGCCGCGGTTCTGGTCCGGATTGGCGATGTTGACCCACTCCAGTTCGTAGGTGTCGTTGACCGCCGCGGTACCCAGGTTGGCATTGACCACGCCCTTGATCCTGGCCATCTGCAGCAGGCCGCCCATGGCCAGCGAACCGAAGGCGCCGGTCGTCACGTCCGGCACAAAGCGGTAGAAGCCCGATTTGCCGGAGCTGTCTTCGGTCTCGTAGACGATGCCGGTGACCGGATCGACGGCTGCCGCCTCGTGTGCGAAGCGGCCCATGCCGATGATCGGCAGGCCAGTCGTCTGGCCAGGGTTGGCCGACACTTCGAATACGTAGCCATGCTTTTTGCCCGAAGCGCTGATGGCGTCGGAGCCCACTTCTTCGCAGGTGAGCCAGGTGCCCCAAGGCGTGCAGCCGCCGGCGCAGTTGGTGGCGGTGCCGCCCAGGCTCGGGGTCACGCTGACCCAGGCGCCGTCGCGGAACAGCAGGTTGGTGGTGCCGCCGCCGAATTTGTTCGCCGAAACGGCGCTGACATTGCCGCCGTCGTAGACGCCGCTTGCGTTGATGAAGTTGGCGGCGTTACTGCTGCCGATTTCGTGATTGCGCACCAGCACCAGTTCGGTGCTGCGACCGACCTTGCGCGACACGACGACGCCCATCCCGTCATGGCCGCCTGGCGCTGCCTTGCCATCGGTCATGATGTCGCCGCGCCAGCCGAAGCTCTTGTAGGTGAAACCCGGCGGCAGCTGCAGCAGCGGCAGGCCGGTGCTCAGGTCGTTGACAGGTGCAATCGGTCCGTAGGGGCTGTCGACCAGGGTCGTCGCGCCGTCGGCGGCGAGGGCTTGCTGCGACTGCAGCGCCGCGAAGGCGCCGATGAAGGGCAGGGTGGAAGCGCTGGCAAAGCCCTTGAGCAGGTTGCGGCGCGCTGGTGAGATGTCCTTGTTTGTCATGCTGGGCTTCTCCAAGATGTTCGATCGAGCCGGTCAGGCCGGCGGCAGCGCATGTCGGATTGATATGCGTCGATGTATTAAAACAATCAAAAACTACTGGCGAATGACAGCAAAATGACAAGGCACGCTTTATTTCTGGCGCGCGGCGATGGCCTTATCTTCGGTTCAATTAGAGCTTGACAATAAATTGGAGTGATCCTAAAGTGATATCACTTTGATGTCTAACCAGAAGAAGGGGACCTAGCATGAGTGCAGCACAATCCAGCCGCGAAACGGCGTTTTCGTCCATCAACGGCTACACGGCAATCGCGTCCGGGATTGCCTTGCTTGTCCTGGCCGGTCTCGGCCTGCGCGGCGGTATCCACCCGGTCGTTTGCGTCGCGGCGGCGTTGGTCGGTATCTTTTGCCTGGCCGGCCTGTACATGCTGCAACCGAACGAAAGCGCGATCCTGATGCTGTTCGGGAAGTACATCGGCACCGACCGCAACGATGGCCTGCGCTGGGCCTTCCCGCTCTACGTCAAGCGCAAGCTGTCGGTGCGCGCCCGCAACTTCAATGCGCCCACGCTGAAGGTCAACGACAAGCGCGGCAACCCGGTCGAGATCAGCGCCGCCGTCGTCTGGCGTGTGCGCGACACGGCGCAGGCCCTGTTCGAAGTGGACGATTTCGAGCGCTATGTCCAGATACAAACCGAGACCGCCCTGCGCCACCTCGCTTCGCAGTATGCGTATGACGAGGGCGAAGACCTGCCGGAAGGCGAGACCACCCTGCGTGCCGGCATGGACGTGGTGGCCAACGCGCTGAAGGTTGAATTGCAGGCGCGCTTCGAAGCGGCGGGCGTCGAAACGCTCGATGCCAAGCTGACGCACCTGGCCTATGCCGCCGAAATCGCGCAAGTCATGCTGCGCCGCCAGCAGGCCGAAGCGATCATCAGCGCCCGCGCCAAGATCGTCCACGGTGCGGTCAGCATGGTCGAAGCGGCGTTGAAAGGCTTGTCCGAACGCGGGATCGTCGAGCTCGATTCCGAGCGCAAGGCGGCGATGGTCAGCAACTTGCTGGTGGTCCTGTGCTCGGACAAGGAAACCCAGCCGATCATCAACACGGGCACCCTGTACAACTAGCGGCGGAACAGCATGGCGAGTCCCGGCAAGAAAGCCTACCCACTAAGGATCGACCCTGCGCTGTGGGAAGAACTGCAGCGCCTGGCGTCGCGCGACCTGCGCAGCGTGAACGCGGAAATCGAGTTCCTGCTGCGCGAGGGGCTGGCGCGCCGCGGCGTGAAGGTCAGGGATGGGCGTGGCGACGCTGAAGAGCCGGCGGAGGAATAGGGCGTTGCCGCTCATGCCACCTGGACGCAGTTGCGGCCGCTGGACTTGGCCCGGTACAGGGCCTCGTCGGCGCGCTTGATCGCATCGCCGATGTCCTCGCCATGGTGCAGCGCGGTGACGCCGAAAGATGCCGTCAGGCGCAAGCCGCAGGGCCAGATGTGGTAGTGGATCACTTCGCGCAGTTTGGCTGCCAGCGCTTGCGCTTCGTTCGGCCCGGCGCCGGGACAGACGATCAGGAATTCCTCGCCGCCCCAGCGCACCAGCTTGTCGGTCGAGCGGATCTCGCTGCGCAGCGCCGTCGCGAAGGCGCGCAGGACTTCGTCGCCCACGGTGTGGCCGTGCGTATCATTGACTTGCTTGAAATGGTCGACATCGACAAACACGACTGCCAGGGCATTGTGCGGCGCAGGCGGCGGCTGCCATTTGTTGATCAGGGCATCGCGCAAGCCCTCCCGGTTCAGTGCGCCGGTGAGCGAATCGGTGTAGGCCTGGCCCGCCAGTTCGTGCGTTTCCAGTTTCAGCGCATTGTTGATCTGGCTGAGCAGGGCGACCCGGGTCGCGCTGTTGCTTAGCTGCGCGCGATAGTGGCGCAGCGTGTAGGCCAGCCAGGCGAGCGCGGCAGCAATCCAGACCGCCATCAGCAGCATCAACAGATGATTCTGGCTGATCAGCTTGCCGTGGAATTTCAGGGAGCGCAGCACCAGCTGACTGTGGCCAGGGGCATCGGCCGAGCCGATCGCCAGGTCAATCGAGGTGACGTTGTCGATGCGCACATCGGAGTGACGCATGGGCAATTTGCGCGACTCGATCCACCATGGCGCCACCCGCAATACCTTGACAGGGAATTCCACGATGCCATTTGGCGTTGCCTCCAGCTGGGCCTCGATGATCTTTTGCGACATGTAGTCGGCCGGCGTGGACAGCTCAGGCTCGTAATTCCTGAGGCTCATGCGCACGGACAGCGGGCGCGGACTCTTGTATGAAAAATCGACGCTGACCGAATCGAACCCGGAAAGATCGACGCCATCGGTGCCGTCCGTCAGCGAGAACTGGATGCGGCAATAAGGCCACTGGAAGGTGCCGTGTATTTCGCAGTCCATGACCAGCGCATCCTTGCGGCGGGTCAGGGTGGCCACGCTTGTGCCTTGCTGGATGCGGTCGTCGGTGACAAAGACATTGCGGCCGCTGGCCGCGGAGAGCTCCATCACCCGCTCCATGCCGAAATGATGCCAGACGAGCACAGCGATGGTCATGGCAATCAGGCCGGCCAGGACCATTTCTATGCGCGGGAGCGCTCGGGTGGAGGATTCCATGGGGTGGACTTGCGTCGCCGTTGTCTCTATTTACCAGCTTTATTCTTTATGCATATAGAGTAGCGAACTACTATCCTCGACGCAACATGTATTGCAGTTGGATGTGGCGAAACGCCCAGCCCTTGGTCTATCCGACAATGATGACGTTCCGCCATCTCGGGACTTTGTGGGAAACCATTGGCTCCACAGTTCCTTGACGGACGCCTTGACGATGGCAATCGCATCCGGGTCGCCTTTGACCAGTGCCTCCATGTAAGCCTTGGCCTGGGCCGTCGAGATGTGGGGCGGCAACGGGGGCACGTTCGGATCGGTCACCATTGTTCAGCACCAGGACCACCAGGCGCGGGTCCCACCGCTGCCAGTACTGAGCGGTCAACATACGGAATAATGGAAATCGGGCGCGCACGGCCAGGAGCCGGGGCAGTCAAATGGTAGACTTCGCCTTTCGACCAAGGTATAGAATAATGCAAGGCATCACTAGTAACACCCAAGAGCCGGAATTGCGCGCCAGCGCGCTGCACTGCCTGCACCTTGCCGATCCGGCCACCAAGGCCGACAGTGTCGCGGCAATGGCGCAAGCCTGGCTGGACGGCGGCATGCGGCTGGCCACGGAGGGCGGCATTCAAGCCGCCGGCACGATCCCTGGCCGGCCCGGCAGGCCCGAACTGGTCGCGCCGCGCCTCGTCGGCCGCCGTTCGATGGCCACGCCGGAAGGACGGGCGATGCTCATCCATTCGCTGGCCCACATCGAGTTTAACGCCGTCAACCTGGCGCTGGACGCGCTGTGGCGTTTCCCCGGCATGCCCGCCGAGTACTACACCGACTGGCTGCGCGTGGCGAAGGAGGAGGCCTATCATTTCTCGATGCTGTCCGCGCATTTGCAGGGCCTCGGCTTTGCCTATGGCGACTTCAGCGCGCACGACAGCCTGTGGGAGATGGTCGCAAAGACCAGCGAGGACATCCTGGCGCGCATGGCCCTGGTTCCGCGTACGCTGGAAGCACGTGGCCTCGATGCGATACCGCCCTTGCGCGCCAAGCTGGCCCAGGCGGGCGACCTCGGCGCGGCGCAGATCCTCGACATCATCCTGCGCGACGAGGTCGGCCACGTCGAAATCGGCAATCGATGGTACCGCTTCCTGTGCGACCAGCGCGGACTCGAGCCGCGCGCGGCTTATGTCGAGCTGGCGCTGCGCTACAAGGCACCGACGCTGAAGGGGCCCTTCAACATCGAAGCGCGCCGGCTGGCGGGCTTCACGGAAACGGAGTTGAGCGGCTTCGTTTGAGGCTGCCGTAGCTTTGCTCTGACAAAGGACAATTCTCCCCAAGGCCAGCGCGCAACAATACGCAAGCGTTCATGTTGGGAGAGAAATCGTGCTTGTGTTCATGCTCAGTCCATGGGACGAATAACATGAAAACTGTTATTGTCCTGCCTTTGCTTTTGGCCTGCCTTGGGAGTGACCGGGCGTCCGCTTCAATGATGGCGACCGTCAATCAATTGAAACCCTGCCCGGACGAGTTCCCGCTCGGAGTAATTAAGTTTTCGCCGCTTCCCGATGGGTGGACGGGCATCAAGCCGGCCAAGCTACTACTGACCTCAGCGGACGTGATCCTCTCGGAATACAAATCGGAAAGAGAAGTGAGACTCAGAACGGCTACAGGGTCTTGTTCGATCATCTTTACACGACGCCGGCCGTACCAGTGCAGAAATGGCTGGCCTGCCGCTATGGCAGTGATTTGGGGTTGGCTGAACGGTTGCCCGACAATACTGTTAGTTGCGTCGTAACGTATACCCGGGACGGATACAATGGACACGCTATTCAAGTGGCCTGCCAGATTGAACATTAATTCATAGTAGCTTTGACCTGACCTGACAGAGACTGGCAGATGGGTTATCGTTGCCCGGTCGGCTACCGGCCAGAAGCGGTCCCGCAGCTCGACGTAGCGCACCAGATTAACTGAACGGGAACTGCGTATGCCTATAGCGGCGCACCTGACGAATATTGCCAGCGGTTTATGCGGCTCATTTGCCAGCCGGAATAACGATCTGGATGGTTTCTGGGCAATCGGCAAGCTACGCTCGCTAGCCGAGCAGTATGGTCGGACCACGGTAATAATCGACGTGCTGACGTCATCCATTCACCCGTCCTCGTCGGAGTTCGCACCGGTATTGGCGCGCTATCGCCATCTCCTTGCAAAGTTGGTAGACCTCTCGCCAATCCAACTTGAGGAAATCAGGATGGCACGCATCACGCTTGACTTCGCACCTCAACCCTGGCCTAGGATCAGCTACTTCAAGCCGCAATGGGGTGATCAGTTCACCCTGACAGTGACCATAAACGCGGACGATAGGGCTGCTGGCATTGTGCGTCACGCCGGCTATTGCCGGTCGCATGATCCCGCACGAGAGAGTCGGTCAACTCGCTCAGCAGGTAGCTAAGGCGAATGGCACTTTAGGGCGACAGGCGCTTGGCGTGACAGTTCGTGATTTTTCCAGTTCGGCAACCTGCTATGCTGGAGGGAACGGCGCAGTTCGGCCAGAACCTGACGGTGAGACAATTTGAAAGATCTATTCATGGCAGCAGCCCGCGCCATTCAAACTGAAGCGAAGTTCCAATGAATGTGTAACCGTTCGGCATTTGTATTATGACCATCTCGACCATTGCTATTGTTCTTGCCTGGGCGGCGTCGCTCATACCTGCCGTCTTGGATTTTGTTGATCCAACAGCTACCATGTGCCAGCCGGACATGCCTTCCAATATAGTTCCGTTCGTTCTACTCATGCCTTTCGTTGTGTTTGGGTTTGCTGCGCGAAAGGCAGAAGGTTCGCCGTTCTTGGTTCCTAAGCTCGCTGCCTTGATCGCTGCCCGCACTGGGCGGCCGTCGTACGAGAATTTTTTAGTACGCTTCAAACCGATACTCTTTTTCGGCTTCAGCGGTATGCTTGGCGGCCTTTCGGAGTTACGTTCTTGTTTTCGGTAGTTGTCAACAAAGATGTCGCGTCAAGTCATGCTGCTTTTCTTAATTCTTCTGGTTGACTCCGTTCCGGATTCAGCCAGACCTCGCCCTTCAATTCCCAGTCCCGCGTAGTGCCGCTC
>JAKFDH010000016.1:0-110637 GCA_036676245.1 Massilia sp.
GTCATCTCGTCCGCATGCGGGTGGTACATGAAGGTGCCGGGGCGCTTTGCGACAAACTCGTAGACGAAGGTCTTGCCCGGGTCGATGCCGGGCTGGGTCAGGCCGGTCACGCCGTCCATGCCGTTCGGCAGGCGCTGGCCATGCCAGTGGATGCTGGTGTGCTCGGGCAGCTTGTTGGTGACGAAGATGCGTACGCGGTCGCCCTCGACCACCTCGATCGTCGGGCCCGGCGACTGGCCGTTGTAGCCCCACAGGCGGGCCTTCATGCCGGGCGCGATCTCGCGCACCACCGGTTCTGCCACCAGGTGGAATTCCTTGACGTTGTTGTTCATGCGCCAGGGGAGCGACCAGCCGTTGAGCGTGACCACCGGATTGTAGGGACGCCCATTGGGCGGCACCAGCGGCGGCTGGGTTGCGGCGTCCTGCATCAGCGGCGCTTCGGGCAGCGAGGCCGCGCCCACACGGCTGACTGCGGCCGCGCTGACGGCGACCGCGCCGGCGTTCAGGAAAAAATCTCTGCGTGAAACCATGTTCGTGTCCTTTCGGGGAATCAGTGTTGCGCCGCGCCCTGGGCGGGCGCCGCTGCGCCGCGCGCCGGCGGGGCAGCGCTGTCGCCGGCGGCGCCGGTCATCGCGGCCTGCAGCGCGGCATCGGCGATCCAGTAGTCGCGCTGCGCCTCGATGGCGGCATTGACGCTCTGTACCTGCTCGCGCGCGTCGGCCAGCAGCTCGAACACGCTGATCAGCATGCCGTTGTAGCGCAGCAGCTGCTCGTCCGAGATACGCTTCTTGAGCGGCACCACTTCGTCGCGGTAATGGCGGGCCAGGTCGTAGGCCGTGCGGTAGGCGCTGTAGGCGGTGCGCAGCTGCGAGCGCGCATCGACCGCCGTGGCGGCGGCGCGGTGCACCGCCTGCATGTAGCGCGCCTCGGCGCCGGCCACGCGCGCCGAGCCCCAGTCGAACAGGGGGATCTGCAGCTCGATCTCGTAGCCGGTGGCGGTTTCGCCGCCCGCGCTGTTGCGCAGGTAGCCCAGGTCGAGCAGGTTGACGAAGCGGGTCGTGCGCGCCAGGCCGAGCGAGGACTGGAGGCCGGCCAGTTCCTTTTGCGCCATCAGCAGGTCGAGGCGATTGCCCATCGCCTGGCTTTCGGCGTCGGCCACCGCGCGCGGGGCGCCAGGCAGGTCGGGGAGCCGCTGCGGCAGCTGGAAGGCCGCCGCTTCGCCCGACAGGCCCATGAGGCGGGTCAGGCGTTCGCGTTCGGCGGTGCTGGCGTGGCGCGCCCGTGCCAGCTGCGCGACGGCGTCGGCGTAGAATGCTTGTTCGCGCGCGTGCTGCAGCTTGCTCCAGTTGCCGGCCTGGGCCATCCGTTCGGCCAGCTGGGCGCTGGCTTCGGCCGCGTCGCGCACCTGCTCCATGTAAGCCGCGGACTGTGCGGCGGCGACGGCGCCGTACCAGGCGCGCCTGGTTTCGTCGGCCACGCGCAGCACTTCGGCCGCGGTGCGCAATTGCGCCTGCTCGAAGCCGCGCCGTTCCACGCGGGTGGCGATCGGCATTGTCAGCAGGCCGATGACAGGCAACATCAGCTTGCGTTCGATCTCGATGCCGTCATGTCCCTTCAGGCGACCGAAACTGAAGACCGGATTGGACAGCCGGCCGGCCTGGACCAGCGAGGCCTCGGCAATACCCAGTTCGGCGTAGCTGGCCTGCAGGCCGCGGTTGTTCAGCAAGGCGATGGTGACGGCGTCGTCGGCCGCCAGCGCTGCGGCCAGCAGGGGGCGGAACGTGGCTTCGGCCGGCCCTCGGGCGTTGAGCCCGGGTTGTTGGCCGATGCGTTGCTGCGCCAGGTCGCGTACCGTGTCGCGCCCGCCATCGGCGGAAAATGACGCACAGCCGCCCAGGGCCAGCGCGACGGCGAAAGCGCCCAGCGAGCGCTTGGGAAAATGAATCGTTCGCATACTGGTTCCTAGTGATTGTGATCCTTGTGCGGATCGGGCGCCGGGGCGGCGGGCTTGGGCGCAGGTTTCTTTTCAGGCTTCATCTTGCCCATGTCGTGCCCGGCGTGCGGATCGGCGGCCTTCATCTTGCCCATATCGTGCCCGGCGTGCGGATCGGCGGCCTTCATCTCGCCCATATGGTGCCCGGCGTGCGGATCGGCGGCCTTCATCTCGCCCATATCGTGCCCGGCGTGCGGATCGGCTGCCTTCATCTTGCCCATGTCATGCCCGGCGTGCGGATCGGCGCCGGCTGAGCCGTGTCCGCCGTGGCCCGGGCTTTGGGCGACTCGTTCATTGCTTTCCTTCCAGGATGCCAGTTGCGGCTCCTGGTAGGCGCGGTAGTTGGCAAATGCCGACTCGTATTTGAGCGGCGCGGCGGGCGCGGTTGCCGGTTCCGCTTGCGCCGACAATGCGGCGGCGGCCAACAGCATTGGCAAGGCCATGCGTATCGTATTCATTTTTGTCCTCGGTCGTGATGGTGCGAGCCCGTTCGAACGGGCAGGTCTCTGGTGCGGAAGCGGGATTCAGGCGACCAGGCTGTGCGGCGGCCGCTCGAGGCCACCCGGGATGTGGGCAGTCACGTGGACCGTGCGGTAGGGGATGCGTTGCGCGCCGACGGGGCGCAGTTCGTCCAGCGCGGCAAAACGCGGCGCGAGAGGAGCGCCGACGCAGCAGGATGCGCATTTGCTGCAGGCGCCGTCGTCCACCGGCTGGGCGCAGTGATCCGCCGCCTCAAGCTGGGCGCTGTCCGTCATGCCCGGCGCGCTGCCGTGCATGACTGCCGCCGGCGCGTGGCCAGCCCCGCCCAGAGGCATCGACACCGCCGCCAGCGCCTGCAAGGGCAGGGCGAGCAGCAGCATCCATACGAGCAGTGTCTTCAGCAGTTTCATCGTGGTGGAAGTCTAGCACAGGCTGGCGCCTGTGAACTAGGCCGCAGCCGTCGCCGGATAGCCGGCCGCCGCCAGCGCGGGCAGCAGCGCCGATGCGCCCTGGTCCGTGTGCACCGAGGCGAGGTGGGCATCCAGGTCGAAGTCAATCGTGGCGGCCGGATCGAGCGCCTTCACCGTGCGTGTAATGACAGCGGTACAGTGGGAACAGCTCATGTCGGGAATATGCAGCTGAATCATTGGAAACTCCTATCGGAATTAGTCGGACAGGCGTATCTTGCACCTTCCCACTATCGTAAGGTCAAGCACAATCTTTTCGCTTGACCTTACAATGATGGGAAGGATGAGAATGGTGCCGAACACCATTTGAGGAGCGCCCCATGGAATTGAACTTCCCGATTGAAGGCATGAGCTGCGCCTCGTGCGCCGGCCGCGTCGAGCGTGCGCTCGCCGCCGTTCCCGGGGTGCGCTCGGCCGCGGTCAACCTCGCGTCCGAATCGGCCCGGGTGCAAGGGGAACCGGGCTTGACTGCCCAGGCCGTCGGCGCGGCCGTCGCAAGGGCCGGTTACACGGTCCCGCAACAGGACGTTAGGCTGTCGATCGGCGGCATGAGCTGCGCATCCTGCGCCGGCCGCGTTGAAAAGGCCTTGCGCGCGGTGCCCGGCGTGGTCGAGGCCACGGTCAACCTCGCCACCGAGCAGGCCGCGGTCAAAGGCTTCGGCGCCGGCGTCGACGTGGCGGCCCTGGTCAGCGCGGTGGAAAAGGCAGGCTACCGTGCGAGCGCCGCCAGCGCGCCGCAATCCGGCGCCGCGCCCGGCATCGGCGCCGATACGATGCAGCTGGCGATCGCGGTGGCCCTGACGGTGCCGCTGGTGACGCCGATGGCCGCCGGCCTGTTCGGCATCCACCTGATGCCGCCGGCCTGGCTGCAGCTGTTGCTGGCCACGCCGCTGCAATTCTGGATCGGCGCGCGTTTCTACCGCGCGGCCTGGGGCGCATTGCGTGCCGGCACCGGTAACATGGACTTGCTGGTCGCGCTCGGGACCTCGGCGGCGTATGGCCTGAGCGTCTACCTCCTGTTCAGCGGCGGCGCGCCTGCCGGCCATCTGTACTTCGAGGCGGCGGCCTTCGTCATCACCATGGTCGTGCTGGGCAAGTGGCTCGAGGCCCGCGCCAAGCGCCAGACGACGGCGGCGATCCGGGCGCTGCAGGCGCTACGGCCGGACATCGCGCGCGTGCGCCGGGCCGGCGGCGAGACCGAGGTGGCCGCGGCCGCCCTCGCGCCCGGGGATGAAGTCGTCGTGCGGCCGGGCGAGCGCTTCCCGGTCGATGGCCTGGTCCTCGAGGGCGACACCCACGCCGACGAATCGATGCTGACCGGCGAGAGCCTGCCGGTCGCCAAGCGGCCGGGCGACAAGGTCATCGGCGGCGCCGTCAACGGCGAAGGGCTGGTGGTGGCGCGCGCCACCGCCGTCGGCGCCGAGTCGGTCCTGGCGCGCATCATCCGCGCGGTCGAGGACGCGCAGGCGGCCAAGGCGCCGATCCAGCGCCTGGTGGACAAGGTCAGCGCCGTGTTCGTGCCGGTGATCGTGGCGATCGCGCTGCTCACCCTGACCGCCTGGGGCATCGCCACCGGCGACTGGAGCGCCGCGCTGCTCAATGCGGTCGCGGTGCTGGTCATCGCCTGCCCGTGCGCGCTGGGGCTGGCCACGCCGACGGCGATCATGGCCGGCACCGGGGTCGCCGCTACCCACGGCATCCTGATCAAGGACGCCGAAGCGCTCGAACTGCTGCACGGGGTGCAGGTGGTCGCCTTCGACAAGACCGGCACGCTCACCGCCGGCAAGCCGCGCATGACCGCCTTTGTCGAAGCCGAAGGGAGCCGCGACCGGCAGCTGGCGCTGGCCGCGGCGCTACAGCAGGGCAGCGACCATCCGCTGGCGCGCGCCGTCGCCGATGCCGCCCTTGGCGCAGGCATCGAGGTGCCTGCGGCAACCGGCAGCAAGGCGGTGCCGGGCCTGGGCGTCAGCGCGCAGGTCGGCGCCTTGCAGCTGGTGCTCGGCAACGCACGCATGCTCGAGCAGCACGGCATATCGACCGGACCGCTGGCGGCGGCAGCGGCCAGCTACGAAGCGGGCGGCGCCACCGTGTCGTGGCTGGCCCAGCTGGCGCCGGAACCGAAGCTGCTGGCGCTGGCCGCGTTCGCCGACACCGTCAAGCCCGAGAGCGCGGCGGCGATCGCCCGTCTGCGCAAGGCCGGCATCCGCACCGTGATGGTCACCGGCGACAACGAAGGCAGCGCGCGCCAGGTGGCGGCCAGCCTCGGCATCGACGAAGTCCATGCGCAGGTGCTCCCCGAAGGCAAGGCGGCGCTGGTGGCCGGGCTGCGGGCGCAGGGCCGGGTGGCGATGGTGGGCGACGGCATCAACGACGCGCCGGCGCTGGCGGCGGCCGACATCGGCGTGGCGATGGGCGGCGGCACCGACGTGGCCATGCACACCGCCGGGGTGACGCTGATGCGCGGCGATCCGCGCCTGCTGGCCGACGCCATCGACATTTCGCGCCTCACCTACAGCAAGATCCGCCAGAACCTGTTCTGGGCGTTTTTCTTCAACCTGGCCGGGGTGCCGATGGCTGCCTTCGGCCTGCTCAATCCGATGATCGCCGGCGCGGCCATGGCGTTCTCGAGCGTGGCGGTGGTCAGCAATGCGCTGCTGCTCAAGCGCTGGAAACCGAAGGAGGTTCGACATGAATGACTTGAACATCGGCCAGGCGGCCAAGGCATCCGGGGTCTCGGCAAAGATGATCCGCCACTACGAATCGATCGGCCTGATCGCGCCGGCCAGCCGCACCGATGCCGGCTACCGCCTGTACGGCGTGCGCGACATCCAGGTACTGCAGTTCATCCACCGCGGGCGCGAGCTGGGTTTCTCGCTCGACGAGATCGGCGAACTGCTGACCCTGTGGCAGGACCGGGGGCGCGCCAGCAAGGACGTGCGGGCGCTGGCGAAGCGCCACATCGGCGACCTCGAACGCAAGATCGCTGAAATGCAGGCGATGAAGCGCACGCTGGAGAAGCTGGCCCAAGCCTGCCACGGCGACGAGCGGCCGGACTGTCCGATCCTCGACGACCTGGCGCAAGCGGATCAGGTCTCGGCGATGGCGTGCGCCCAGTCCAGCACGGCCACCAGCCGCGCACCCAGCAGCCGGCGTGCGCCATCGTAATCGACCCAGCGGAACTCGTCGTGCTCGGGCTTGCCCAGCTCCTCGGTGACCGGCAGGTCGACCTCGCCGCTGGCGCATTCGGCAATGTAGTAGCGCGCCACCTTGCCGCCGGAGTAGGGCGGGGTCTCGGTGTACAGCTGGCCCCAGGCGAAGTCGAGTGCGTCGAGCGTGGTCTCCTCGCGCACTTCGCGGCAGGCCGCGGCGAACGGCGGCTCGCCGGGATCGACCATGCCTTTCGGGAAATCCCAGTAGCTAAAACAGCGCAACAGCAGGTAGCGGCATCCCGCTTCGCCGTGACGGACGACGACCACGCCTGCCGATAATCGTGTTTGCTTCATGCCACGTCCCTGGTGATAGTGTGCCTGCCGATTATAGGACGCTTCGATCGGTTCAGGCCGGTATTGACGGCGCGACGTCTTTCCAGCACATTAACGCAGCCGCCTGGGCCACACCGAGAAAGGGAACGACCAATGAAAGTGCGCACTTCTCCAGTCCTGCTTCTTGTCGCAGGCTTAGGCCTGTCGCTGGCGGCGTGCGGCGACAAACAGGCTGCACCGCCGCCCGCACCAGCTGCCGCCCCTGCCCCTGCCCCTGCGCCGGCCGCTGAGGCGGTGCCTGCCGGACCGGCACCGGCCCCTGTGCCGGCGGCGTCCACCGACCCGGACGCGCCGACGCCGCTGCCGGCGAAGGAACTCAAGGGCGTTGGCATCAAGCAGAAGCTCAGTTATTACTATGCCTTCAATGCCGGCGCGGGTCCGATCAAGATCGTCGCCACCGCCAAGAACGCGCCGAGCGGCGCCACACAGGCGCTGATGTTCGGCCTGTACGACGCCCGCGCGAACCGGCTGTGCTACGACTCG
Organism: Massilia sp.; assembly: GCA_036676245.1. Lineage (GTDB taxonomy): Bacteria > Pseudomonadota > Gammaproteobacteria > Burkholderiales > Burkholderiaceae_D > Telluria_A. Next base: position 6,966 of record JAKFDH010000016.1, read on the forward strand.
CACGGGAATACCACTGCCGACAAGACGATCACGCTGACCTGCACCATCGACAAGGCGCAGCCGCTGGTGCTGCGGTTGGACTTGGGGGAGGAGACGATCGATTACGCGGTGTCGCTCGACGGCGCGGTCGAACTGCCGCCGCCTGTGGCAGCCGGTGCGGCAAAGACCATTGCCGGCGCGGGATCAACCGACATCGACGAGCCGACCCGGCTCGAGACCAACCGCATCAAGGGCGCGGGCATCAAGAAGCCGGTGTCTTACTACTACGGTTTCAATGCCGGGCCGGGCGAGTTGATCGTGACTGGCGACGGCAAGAACCTGCCGTCCGGGGTGACCAATGCGCTGGCGGTCACGCTCTACACGCTGCGCTCCGAGAAGATCTGCAGTATGTCGCTCGGGAACACGACAATCGACAAGCGCGAGACCATGGCCTGCAAGGTCGACAAGCGCCAGCCGGTGATATTGCGGCTGGACCTGACGGCCGACACGATCGACTTCCGCACCAAGTTCGAGGGGCCTTACGACTTCGAACCGATCACGGTGCCGAAAGTGGTGACGATCGCGCTCGATTCGGCGGTGCTGTTCGACACCGGCAAGGCCGTGCTCAAGCCCGAAGCGCGCGACATGCTGCATGAAGCGGCCGAGCGCGTGCGCAAGTTTGCGCATGCGTCGGTGCTGGTGTCGGGCCATACCGACAATGTCGGCAACGCGGCCAGCAACCAGAAGCTGTCGGACGAGCGGGCGGCGGCGGTCAGGGCTTACTTCGTCAACGAAGAGAAGCTGCCGGCCGGCGGGTTGTCGGTCAAGGGTTTCGGCAAATCGCAGCCAGTGGCGGACAACGTCAGCGAGGCTGGCCGCGCCCGCAACCGCCGCGTCGACGTCGTCATCACGCCGAAGGGCTAGCAAGTACCAATCGGTGTCAGGCCAATCGGGGTCAAGACCAATCGGGGTCAGACCTCAATTAAATGCCAATCGGGGTCAGACCCCAATTGCCAGCTGGTAGCGCTATTTTGACCACAAGGGGTAGTATCGATTCTTTTGGATAATTGAGGTCTGTCCCCAATTGAGGTTTAATTGAGGTCTGACCCCGATTGAAGGGAAATTGAGGTCTGACCCTGATTGACAGTTAGAAAGAAGAAAGGCCGCGGGCGCTTTCGCGGTCGCGGCCAATCACCACGCGATGCCGTTTCAGGCAGGGAGAGACGTGTTGAAAATTTGCTTGCCGATGGTGACGTTCTTCAGCACCAGGCCGCGTACGTTGTGCAGGAACCAGGGATTGGCCCCGTTGCGCGGCGTGCCGAAGTCGCAGTCGGTGATCGTCACGCCGGTCACCGGCAGGATCACGGCGCCCACCGGGCCGTTGTAGCTCGACGCCACCGGTCCCAGGATCACCATCGCCTGGTTGCACGAGAACGGCCCGCCTTCGACCGCGGCATTGCCAACCTTCATGCCCGAGATGTGGATATGCGAGATCACCGGTGGCCGCGAGCGGATGCTGTCGTGCGCCGGCGCATAGTCGCAGTCGATGGTGATGACGGCGCCCGCCGTCGACGCCACCGACTTCGGCGCGATCTCCGAGCCTGCCAGCGGCGGATAGAACGAGGGCTTGGTGTTGACGCCATTCGGCATCGTCACGTTGCGCACGTACAGGTGGCGCAGGAAGCCGCCGCGGTTCATATTCGTCTTGAGCCGGATCGCGGTGTTCAGTGGATCATTCTTCCAGTGCAGGTTGCGGAACTCGACGTTCTGCGCATACACGTGCTCGATCCCGCCCGCCATCTCGCTGCCCAGGGTCACGCCGCCATGACCGCTGTTCATGACCGAATTCTGGATCACGACGTTGCGCGTCGGCCCGTATTGGGTGTCGCGGTTCTTGCCGGACTTGATCGCAATGCAGTCGTCGCCGGTATTGAAGGTGCAGCCGTCGACCAGCACGCCGTCGCACGCCTCCGGATCGAAGCCGTCGCTGTTCGGCCCAAGGCTTTCCATGTTCACCTTGTTGATGTGGACATTGCGGCTGTTGACCGGATGGTGGCACCAGAACGGCGCCGCATTGAGCTGGTAGCCCCTGAGCAGCACATTGCTGCAGCCGATGATCTCGACCATGCAGGGACGCAGGAAGTGGCCCTGGCCGAATACCCGCTTTGCCACCGGCATGCCCGACTCGGACAAGGCCGGCAGGTACTTGCCGTCGCCGCGCCAGCTCGAACCCGGCCCCTGGATTGCCTCGCGCTGCGCGGCGGGCATGTCCGGCACCAGCGCCGCCAGCGACTCCACGTTGAGCGGGTTGGCTGCGATCTCGGTGCTCGGGCTCTTGGGCTTGTGGCGGCCCTTCCAGTCCCACCAGCAGTCGCCGCTCGCTTCATTGATCACGCCGCCCTGGCCGTTGATGATGCTGGTCCAGTCTTCGCCAGTGAAGGCGATGTTGTCCTGGCCGTGCGCGTACACCATCGGCGAATAGTTCAGGCAGTCGTTGCCCTGCCAGCGCGACAGCACCAGTTTGCCGTGCTTGCCGCAGTCATAGTCGCCGTGCTTCGCATAGTCGGCCGGATTGGCGCTGAAGAATACCTGGGCGCCGCCGGCAAGGTGCACGTGCACGTTCGAACGCAGTACGATCGGGCCGGCGCAGTGCCAGTTCCCGGCCGGGATCAGGACCCGCCCGCCGCCCGCCTTGTGGCAGGCCGCAATGGCCGCCGCGATGGCGCCGTGGCAGTCATGCGATCCGGGCGCCGGCGTTTTCAGTGTGCCCTTGACCTCGTGTTCGACGTAGCCTTCGACGTTCACCAGCTTGCAGCTGGCGGCGCCGAACTTCGTGATCGGGAAGTCTTCCTTGCGAAACGCCAGCGGCTTGGCGAAGCGGTCGATGATGGCTTGCGCCTGCAGCCACGGATCCGCCGCGGCGGCCGCGCGGGCCGGCAGTCCGCTGGCCGCCAGCAGGCCGGCAGCCGACGACCCGCCCAGCAGTCTGCGGCGTTGAAGATCAAAGCCCATTTATTTTTTGCCTTGTGCGATCGTGACTTTGACCGGATTGCGGGCGCGTGCGGCCATGTCGGCCAGGTAGCGCTCCCACTGGACCCTGCTGGTGATTTCGCCGGCGCGGCTCCATGCGCCGCCAGCGTAGTAGCGTAGCGGCTTGCCCGAGGTGACAGGCGCCAGGATCAACTGGTTCAGCGCATCCTCGGCATAGCCTTCCGCGCCCGGCACGATGACGCCGGTGCCCATCGCGCCATTGCTGGCCTGTTCCACCCACTGGCCCAGCGTGTCCTTCTCGCGCAGGGTCTGGATCTGCGGGTCCTGGCCCTTGTCGGTCGGCGTCTTGTTCAGGCCAACCGCGACGGTCAGTTTCTCGGGACCGCTGAAGGTGAAGGTGCTGTCGATGCGGTCGAGGTAATGCCCGGCGTCGACGGTGAAGCGCTTGATTTCACTGACCTTGGTGCCGTTCGCATCGAGGCCGTCGTAATGCAGTTCGAAGACCGCGCGCACCGGGCCATTGGCCAGGATTTTCCAGCTCTTGTAGTTCGGTGCCGTGAACAGGGCCTTGCCATCCCATACGCCGACGCCGCCCGCACCGCGCGACCTGCCGACGTTGTACATGTCCATGCCTTCGCCTTCGTCCTTGTGGTAGTGGTCGTGGCCCTTGTTGTACCAGCGGTCGACCACCGGATAAGGAACGCGCTTGAACCAGATATCGAGGCCGCTCGTGACCAGCACTTCCTTGCCGCTGCCCGGTTCGGCCGGCGCGCCGAGCGCGGGGCCGTATGTACGGTGGGCGATCTTGTCGTTCTCCCAGGCGAAGTCGTCGAGCCGTTCCGGCACGTAGCGGGCGAAGGCCTTGACCGGGAACACCGGCGCGACGGTGTCGATGGTCTCGACGGTGAACGATGCCGACTTTTCGCCGGCGGCGAAGTTGTGCTGGAAAATCAGCTCGCCGTAGGCGATGCCTTCATTCTTCGGGTCCTTCGATTGCGGCGCGATGTTGGTGACCTGGTAGGGCAGCACGCGGCCCTCGCGGTCCTTGACGGCGATCCTCTGGATCAGCGCGCCGGGCATGGCCCGGTTGACTTCGCTCCAGGGGATCGTGATCGTCTCGGCAGGACGTGCGATGGACAGGTCGTGGCTCACCGTCAGCGCCAGCTTGTCGGCGGCGAAGGCAGGGGCGGCGGCCAGCAGGGCGGCCAGGGAGAGTGCGTTCAGTTTTGCATGCATGTCAGTGGTGCTCGCGGTAGTCGGTTTGGGCGGCGCCTTTCGGCACGTAATGGTACGTGCGTACTTTATGCTGAATTTCGAAGTTTGGGTTGCTCACCAACTTGATCATTTCAGCGGCGGCCAGCATTGCGGGTCCGTAGCCATGCAGGGCGTCGACACTGACCGGGCGCGCGTAGTAGTAGGGCATGTCGCTGGCGAAGGTGGTGCCCACGCAGGTGCCTTCAACCTGGCCCTTGGCGTTGATGCGGGTCGACAGGCCCGCCCAGCCGGCTTGTGCGATCGAACCGTAGGTGGTCGGGCTGACCCAGCCCTGGTTGACCGCATGCGCGATCACGTACGTAAACATGGCGCTGGCCGAGGTTTCGAGGTAGGAGTCGTTCCGGTCCAGCATCTGGTGCCACAGGCCGGTGCCGGACTGCAGTTCGCTGATGCCTTTCAGGCTCACGCGCAGCTGCGCCAGCACCTTCGGGTAGTCCGGATGGTCCTTCGGCAGCACGTCGAGCAGGTCGGACATCGCCAGCACCGCCCAGCCGTTGGCGCGCGCCCAGTAGAAGCGCGGCGCATCGGGATGGTTGGCGTTCCAGCCGTGGGTGTACAGCCCGTTCTGCTTGTTGAACAGGTAGCCGGACATCTGCAGCACGTTCTTGACCGCGTCGTCGTACCAGGCTTTGTCGCCGGTCATGCGGCCCATCTCGGCCAGCGCCGGCACGCTCATGTACAGGTCGTCGCCCCACAGCGATACTGCCTGCGGGCGCTTGCGGGCCAGGGTGCCGTCATCGAGCCGGAACTGCTTCTTGCCGACCCAGTCGCTGCAGGTGTCGATCATGCCTTTCAGGTCGGGGCCGACCTTGGCCAGGCGGGCGCGCACCAGCGCCGCGCACATCGAGCCGCTGTCGTCGAGCGAACGCGGATCGAGGAAGCGCGAGAAGCTGTTCGCGCGTTCGAGCTTGAAGGCGTCTTCCTGGGCGCGGAAGTAGGGCTGGGTCGCTTTATAGAACTGGAAGTGGCGCTGGGTGAAGTCGGTGAAGCGCTTGTCGCCGGTGACTTCCTTCGCCTTCAGCATGCCCGCATGGACGACGCCCATTTCGTAGACCATGATGCCGAAATCGCCGCCGGCGGCTTCGAAGACGGCGTCCCTGTTCGGCTTGCTGAAGTCGGTGATCGGCTTGCCGGTTTGCTTGTTGACAACGCGGGTTGGCGTGGTCGACTCCATATAAGCGCGAATGCGGTGCAAGGTTTCGGTCAGTTCGGCTACGTTCGGCAACTGGTATGGAACCGGATAGGTGCCTTCGCCAACGTCCTTCAGGTTGCGATTGTCGCGGTTGCGGTAGGGGCCCTCGGCAAAGGCGCTGGCCGTGGCCAGGGCGAGGATGCCCGCTGTTGCGAGTTGTTGGAAGGTCTTCACTGGTCTCCATCCTTATATGTAAGCTTGTCTGTATGCCACGAGTGTCGCATAAAGTCCTCGTTTGGTCAGGCCATTCTAATGTGGTCCGACCAAATTTGCAATGCGGACTAGCCAATTATCGAATTCCTGTGGCATACTTATGGCAAGGCCGGGTGGCATGTCGCCATGACCGGGAAAAGGCAATGACAATGACTAATACTGGCGCACGCTATATACGCATGCACGAAGGCGATAACGTCGCGATCGTCGTCAATGACGGCGGGCTGCCTGCCGGGACTGTGTTCCCGGACGGGCTGGTTTTGATTGAAGCGGTGCCCCAGGGGCACAAGGTTGCGCTGAGCGACCTGGCCGAGGGCGACCCGGTCATCCGCTATAACGTGACGATCGGCTTCGCCAGCGTCGCACTGAAGAAGGGCAGCTGGATTTCCGAGGCGGTGCTGCGCATGCCCGCCGCGCGCGGCCTGACCGACCTGCCGATCGCCACCCGCGTGGCCCCGCCGGCCGCGCCGCTCGAGGGCTATACCTTCCAGGGCTACCGCAACGCGGACGGCACCGTGGGCACGCGCAATATCCTGGCCATCACCACGACCGTGCAGTGCGTTTCCGGCGTGGTCGACTTCGCGGTCAAGCGCATCAAGGATGAATTGCTGCCGCGCTATCCGAACGTGGACGACGTGGTCGGCCTCGAACACAGCTACGGCTGCGGCGTCGCGATCGACGCGCCGGGCGCCGAGGTGCCGATCCGCACGCTGCGCAATATCAGCCGCAACCCGAATTTCGGCGGCGAAGTGATGGTCGTGAGCCTCGGCTGCGAAAAGCTGCCGCCGACGCGCCTGTTCCCGAAAGGTTCGATCCCGATCGGGCCGGCGCCCACCAGCGCCGGTGTCGAGCCGGCCGTGGTGTGCCTGCAGGACCAGCAGCACGTGGGCTTCATGTCGATGATCGATTCGATCATGGCCACGGCCGAGAAGCACCTGGCGAAACTCAATGCGCGCCAGCGCGAAACCTGCCCCGCCTCGGAACTGGTGGTGGGCGTGCAGTGCGGCGGCAGCGACGCCTTTTCGGGCGTGACCGCGAACCCCGCCGTCGGCTATGCGACCGACCTGCTGGTGCGCGCCGGCGCCACCGTGATGTTCTCGGAAGTGACCGAGGTACGCGACGGTATCGACCAGCTCACTTCGCGCGCCGCGAACAAGGAAGTGGCGGACGCGATGGTGCGGGAAATGCAGTGGTATGATGACTACCTCGTTCGCGGCGGCGTCGACCGCAGCGCCAACACCACACCCGGCAACAAGAAAGGCGGCCTGTCGAACATCGTCGAAAAAGCGATGGGTTCGATCGTCAAATCCGGTTCGTCCGCTATCGTGGGCGTACTGTCGCCGGGAGAGCGCCTGACCCGCAAGGGCCTGATCTACGCCGCCACGCCGGCCAGCGACTTCATTTGCGGCACGCTGCAAGTGGCGGCCGGCATGAACATCCATGTGTTCACGACCGGGCGCGGCACGCCTTACGGCCTGGCCGCGGTCCCCGTCATCAAGGTGGCTACCCGCAACGAGCTGGCGCGGCGCTGGCACGACCTGATGGACATCAACGCCGGCACCATCGCCAGCGGCGACGCCAGCATCGAGGACGTGGGCTGGGAACTGTTCAAGCTGATGCTGGACGTGGCCAGCGGCCGCCAGACCTGGGCCGAACAATGGAAATTGCATAACGCGCTGACGCTGTTCAATCCGGCGCCAGTGACCTGATCTAACGAATACAAGGAAGAAAAGCATGACAGAACCAACACCGCGCAAGCCCTTCAAGCGCATTCTGCTGACCGGCGCGGCCGGCGGCATCGGCAAAGTTCTACGAGAACGTATCGGCGCCTGGGCCGACGTGATCCGCCTGTCCGACCTGGCGCCGATGGCGCCGGCGCGCGAGGGCGAAGAAGTGGTCCAGTGCGACCTGGCCGACAAGGCGGCCGTGCTGGCGCTGATGGAGGGCGTGGATGCGGTGCTGCACTTCGGCGGCATCTCCACCGAAGCGGCGTTCGAGCCGATCATGCAGGCCAACATCCTCGGCCTGGCCAACCTGTACGAAGCAATCCATAAGGCCGGCGTGCGGCGCGTGGTGTTCGCCAGCTCGAACCACACGATGGGCTACTACAAGACCACCGACCTGGTCGACGCGAACATGCCGACCCGCCCTGACAGCTTCTATGGCGTCAGCAAGTGCTTCGGCGAGCAGTTGTCGCGCTACTACTACGACCACTGCGGCATCGAGACGGTGTGCCTGCGCATCGGTTCGAGCTTCCCCGAGCCGCTCAACAAGCGCATGATGTCGACCTACTTCAGCTACGACGACCTGGTCGAACAGCTGCGCTGCTGCCTGTTCGCGCCGCGCGTCGGCCACACCATCGCCTTCGGCGTGTCCGACAACGACAGCACCTGGTGGGACGACCGCTTTGCGAGCCACCTGGGCTTCCGTCCGAAGGACAGCTCGAGCAAGTTCGCCCACCTGTTCCCGGACACGTCCGAGTTCCCGGAGAAGGACGACATCACCACCATCTTCCAGGGCGGCGGTTTCCTGAAGAACGGCCCTCAGTACAACTGACGGCCCATGCAGTCCATCTCGCTGCGCAACGAGTTCCTGCATGCAGACGTGCTGCCGGAGGCCGGCGGCGGGCTGGCGCGTCTGGACTGGCTCGGAGGCGGGGAGCCGGTGCCGGTGTTCCGTCCGCTGGTGCTGGCGCCTGGCGCGCCAAAACCCACGCCGTCGCAGCTGGCCTGCTTCCCGATGCTGCCGTGGGCGAACCGGATCGATCCTGCCGGCTTCGAATTCCAGGGGCGCCATATCGTGCCGGCGCCCAACCGCCCCGGCGAACCCTGTCCGATCCATGGCGACGGCTGGCAATTCGCGTGGCAGGCCGTGGCGCAGTCCGGCCAGGCCGCCACGCTCGAACTGGACCGCAGCGCGGGTTCCCTGTTCTCGTACCTGGCGCGCTTGCAATGGGAGCTCGACGGCACTGCACTGCGCTGCATGGCTTCCATCAAGAACACCGGGACCCAGGCGATGCCTTTCGGTTTCGGCCTGCATCCCTTCCTCCCCCGCACGCGGGATGCGTTGCTGCAGGCGCGCGCCGCCACCATGTGGACCAGCGGCGCGGATAAACTCCCGCTGCTTGAAACGCCGTTGCCGGGCCCATTCGACTTCACGCAGGGCGCGCAGCTGCCGGCTGCGGCCCTCGACAACCTGTTCTGTGGCTGGGATGGCAGGGCGCGCGTCGCCTGGCCGGAGCGCCGGCTTTCGCTATCCATCGAGGCAGATATGAATTACTACATCGTCTACGCGCCGCCGGGGGCGGACTTCTTCTGCTTCGAGCCGCTCGACCATGCGATCAACGCGCACAAGCTCGCCGGGGGCGCCGCTGCGAATGGCCTCGCCGTGCTCGAACCTGGCCAGACCCTGCGCCATGCCGTCGCCTTCCACGTGGGTGAGGCGTGAAGCGCACCGCGATCGCCGCCGCCTGCCTGCTGCTGGCGGCCTGCGCGACAAGAACCAATACCTACACCGCCGAAACCACCCATGCCAAGCTGGTGGAGCAGTACCCCTTCATCAAGGTCGCCAGCGACGCGATGCCGCTCGAGGTGCGCGCGGTCAAAAACATCACCTACGCCCGCCATGGCTTGAATGGCTTGCAGCTGGACCTGTACCTGCCTGCCAAACGGCAGGGCGGCGCAGCGCCCGCCATCGTGTTCGTGCACGGCGGCGGCTGGGCCAGCGGCGAACGCCGCAACTTCGCGCCGATGGCCATCGCCATGGCGGCCCGTGGCTACGCCGCGGCGACCATCAGCTACCGCCTGTCGCCCGAGGCGCCGTACCCTGCGGCCATCCACGATGCCAAGGCTGCGGTGCGCTGGATGCGCAGCCACGCGGCCGAATACAATATCGACCAGGGCCACATCGCGATTGCCGGCGGCTCGGCCGGCGGGCAGATCGCCAGCCTGGTGGGCGTTACCAGCGGCATCGCGAAGTTCGACCCGGGGGCGGATGCGGCATCCAGCGCGGTACAGGCGATCGTCAACATCGACGGCCTGTCCGACTTCACGTCCGAAGCGGCGCGGCTGCACGAGGACGATCCGGCCAAGAAGCCGTCCGCCGCCGGCAGGTGGTTCGGCGGAACGTATGCCGAGAAAGCCGCGCTCTGGCGCGAGGCTTCGCCGACGTTCTATGTCAACAAGCAGACCCCGCCGATCCTGTTCATCGGCAGCGGCCAGCCGCGCTTTGCCGTCGGACGCGAAGAAATGGTGGCCAAGCTGCGCGAGCAGGGCGTGACCGCGCGCATCGCAATGCTGCCCGAGTCGCCGCACAGTTTCTGGCTGCTCGAGCCCTGGCTGGCGCCGACCGTCGACGCCACCGCCAACTTTCTCGACGAAGTGTTCGCGCGTTCGCCGTGGATCGCGGATCTCGGCGACGGCAGCTACCAGAACCCGATCCTGCATGCCGACTACTCGGACCCCGATGCAATCCGCGTCGGCGATACCTACTACATGACCTCGTCGAGCTTCAGCAACGCGCCCGGCCTGCCGCTGCTGCAGTCGAAGGACATGGTCAACTGGTCGCTGGTCGGCCATGCGCTGCCGCATCTGCGGCCCGCCGCGTCGTTTGCCGTGCCGCAACCGGGCAAGGGCGTGTGGGCGCCGTGCCTGCGCTACCATGACGGCAAGTTCTGGATCTTCTATCCCGATCCGGACCAGGGCATCTATGTGATGACGGCGGAACGCTTCGCCGGTCCGTGGAGCGAGCCGCACCTGCTGCTGGCCGGGAAAGGGATCATCGACCCGGCCCCGCTGTGGGACGACGACGGCAAGGCATGGCTGCTGCACGCGTGGGCCAAGAGCCGCGCCGGCATCAACAACATGCTGACCCTGCGCAGTATGGCGCCGGACGGCCGCAGGCTGCTCGACACTGGCGGCAGCGTCATTATCGACGGCAACAAGCTGACCGGCTACAAAACGCTGGAAGGCCCCAAGTTCTACAAGAAGGATAATTACTACTACGTGTTCGCGCCGGCCGGCGGCGTCGAAATGGGTTGGCAGTCGGTGTTCCGCTCGCGCCGCATCGATGGCCCCTACGAGGACAAGATCGTGCTGGCGCAGGGCGAAACCCCGGTCAACGGTCCGCACCAGGGCGCCTGGGTACGCGCCCAGGATGGCCGCGACTGGTTCTTCCATTTCCAGGACAAGCGCGCCTACGGCCGCATCGTCCACCTGCAGCCGATGCAGTGGAAGGATGGCTGGCCGGTCATCGGCGAAGACCGCGACGGCGACGGCACCGGCCAGCCGGTGGCCGTGCATGCGAAGCCGGTGGCGGGACAACATTCATTGGCGTCTCCGCCGATGAGCGATGAATTCGAGGCGCCGGTCCTCGGCCTGCAATGGCAATGGGCGGCTAACTGGCGGCCTGAATGGGCCTCGCTGGGCGCTCGCCCGGGCCATCTGCGGCTGGCGCCGCGGCCGGCGCCGGAAAGCAAGCTGCGCACCGCGCCGGCCCTGCTGAGCCAGAAGCCGCCTGCGTCCAGCTTCGCCGTGCATACCGCGATCGAACTGGAGGGCGCGGCCGACGGCGACCGCGCGGGCCTGGTGCTGAACGGCCTGCAGTACGCCTGGCTCGGCTTGCGGCGCGCTGGGCAGGCCACCCAGCTGGTCTACGCCACTTGCACCGAACCGGCGGCCAGCTGCGTGCACGAGGAAGTGAAGGTGCTGGCCACGGCGAACGGCGGCAAGGCTTACCTGCGCATGCGGGTGGGCGAGGGCGGCATGACGCAGTTTGCGTACAGTTTCGACGATGTGGTGTACAAGGACGCGGGCAAGCCGTTCAAGGCCGCCATGGGCCGCTGGGTGGGCGCGCAGATGGGTCTGTTCAACCTGGGGCGGGGGACGGCGGACGTGGACTATTTCCGCGTCACCCGATAAAAATCGCGACTTAGAGACTAAAGGTTACAACGACCAACGTCGCCCCTGCGCAGGCAGGGGCCCATACTGAATTCGCTCAGCATGGGCCCCTGCCTGCGCAGGGGCGACGTTGTTTGGTGTGGCTTGGATTCGCAGTCGCGACTTCGGGTTATAACCTCCCGGCCCCCGCATTTGCCTGCACGTGTTCCTTCACGCGCGTCGCCGGCAGCGCCGTGAAGATATAAGGAACGGTCCACCCCGGTTCGGCATCCTGCGCGCAGGGCGGCAGCGGCTGGCCATTCAGCAGCGAGCCGCTGTCGCGGAACGCGCGTGCCGCCGGGTCGCTGTCGGGGGTCTTGGCGATGTCCTTGCAGCTGCTGGCGCCGGCGATATCGAACACGTTGTTATGCGAAATGATGCGCGCCTGCTTGCCGACCCCGATCGCATACTCGTGCGGATAGGCCGCATGCGCGCGGTCGCCGCTGTGATAATTGTTGAAGACATGGACCTTGCCGAAGCGTACCCGCGGCGAGCGGCTTGCCACGTTCTCGAACCAGTTGTTGCTGATCGTGACGCTCAGTTTGCCGTCGTCGCCGGTGGCCCGGTCGCCGGCGCCGATCAGCATGTTTTTCTCGTGCAGGGCGAAGTGGTTGTACGACACGGTGACCAGGTCCGAGCCGCGAGAAATGTCGAGCGCACCATCATGGCACTGCTTGCGCATGCCGTTCTCGACCGCCAGCAAGTCGTCCGTCACGGGGGCATCGGTGAAGCTGTTATGGTCGATCCACACGCTGGTCGAGCCGCTGACGGTCAAGGCGTCGAACTGCGAATTCCAGTTGCCCTTGCTGCCATCCTTCGGGTCCCACACCGGGCCGACGTCGCAGGGATTGCGGAAGTGAAGGTTGCGGATGATGACCTGGCGCGCGTCGCTGACCTGCACATGCGCATGGATGAAGCCTGCCGAGGGGCCGGCGCCGATCAGGGTCGTGCGGCTGCCGACCTTGACCGCGCCGCGCGCCGCCTGGTCGGCGCTGCTGGCGAAGGGCCGGCCTTCGCTCATGTCGATCGTGCCGGCGACCTTGACGATGCGCGCGCCGGCGCCGCTGGACAGCGCACGCAGCAGCTCGGCCCTGTTCGACACGGTGAACACCTGGCTGTCGGTGGCCGCCGCGCCGCCTTGCGCGCCGCTCTGCGCATTGCCCCAGCCGTCGGACGGCGCCGCCTGGCGCGCCGGGTCGAGCGTGGCGGCCGGCTGCTGCGACAAGGCGCCCGCCAGCGCCGGCATCGCCCGCCGCAATTCGCCGACTACAATGCCGGCGAACAGCGCGGCGCCCTTCGGGCCCAGGTGGGTGTGGTCGAACCTGTTTTTCGGCGCCCCTTCCGGCGGGCGCGGTTCCTGCGCCAGCGTGTCGGCTTCGGCGCTCCCCATCGCCTGCACCGCCTGCGCACTGAGTGCATTCAGTTCGATCAGCGCGACCTTGTGCTCATGGGCGACGCGGCGGGTGGCGGCGGCCCACGGCGCCAGGTCGTCGCGCAGCCATCGGCCGCGGAAGCTGCGCCGTGTCAGCGGCGTGACCAGCACCGGGACCGCGCCCAGCGCCTTCGCCTCGCTCGCATAGCGCGCCATGTTGACCGGGAATTCCGTGACCAGGTCGGTCGAACGCCCCGGCTTGCCCGGCTGGTCGTTGTGGCCGAACTGGATCAGCACCACGGTGCTGCGGTAGGCCGCGCCGTCGCGCAGCAGCGCTTGCACCTCGTCCCAGCGCTTCTCCGCACGGAAGCTGCCGGAACTGCGGCCGCCGCGCGCCAGGTTGACGCAGGCGTTGCCGGGCGCGACATAACGGCACAGGGCATCGCCGTAGCCGGAATTGCTGGCCATGGTCGAGTCGCCGACGAGGATGATGCGGATCGGTTTTTCAGCAGCGCGTGCCGGCGCAGTGGCGGCAAGCACGGATAGGCTCAGGGCGAGCAAGGCGAGGGACGGTTTCATTCAAGCTCATCGAAGAGTGTCGGTGAGCTTGATTATATTTTGGCCTGACCACATTGGCAATCGGTTTGACCAATTGCCGGTGTTTTAGCCCCGTGAGAAGGTACGGGTCACGCGTTCAAGGTGGGCGCGCATGGCCTGGCGGGCGGCGGCCACGTCGTGCGAGGCGATCGCTTCGAGGATGCGGCGGTGGTCGCTCAGCGTATTCTGGCGCAGGTCTTCGGTTCCGAAGTGCTGCTTGAGCTTCTGCCAAGGGCTGCCGCGCTGGTTCCACAGGTATTCGATCACGCCGACGAGCGCCGTATTGCCGGTGGCACGGGCGATCGCAAGGTGGAAATTGCGGTCGGCCTGTTCATTGCTCTCGCGGTCAGCGTGGTGGCGTTCCATCTCCAACACGGCTTTCAGGATCGCGTCGATGGCCGAATCGGTCGCCATCTTGGCCGCGATCGCGCACACCTCGGCCTCGATCATGCGGCGCGCGGCCAGCACTTCGAACGGGCCGGGACCGACTTCGGGCAAGTCGGCCGGGGCCTGCGACCTCTCGCTGACATAGACGCCGGAGCCGCCGCGCACTTCCACCACGCCGCCCAGTTCGAGCACGATCAGCGCTTCGCGCAGGGAGGCGCGGCTCACGCTCAGCTTGGAGGCCAGGTCGCGCTCGGCCGGCAGGCGCTCGCCAGGGCGAATGTTTTCATCTCGAATCAGATCCTGGATGCGAGCGGCAACGACCCGGTACAGGCGTGGTTCAGCTGTGTTCGCTTCAGTGCTCGCAGGTATTTTCTTCATCGATGGCGTTGGGGTGGGGTGATTGTGGGAAACATGAACGTCGGCCTGATTTTAGTTTGGTCTGGCCAATGATGCAAGGCGGATCAGCCAATCCAAATACTTGCCGCTCCTCATCGCATGCTTGGTTGAGGCCGGACAATAGCCCAAAGGCCGTTATTGAACACTATGTTGAAGCGAGAGCATTTTGACATTATTCCGCCGTTTTTGCTCGTTTCATCCGAGGAGGTTCAATGAGGCAAGTCTATGAATACCATCCAGTTGTAGGCTACCGCTTCATTCCGAACTTGAAGGCGCGGATCCAGCACGAAGGCGGCGGCTATTTGATGCAGGTAAACGAAACCGGCTTCCGCTCGAACCGCCCCTTCCTCAAGGCTGCCACGCCCGGCATGCAACGCGTGCTGGTGTTCGGCGATTCGTTCACCGCCGGCGACGCAGTGCCGAACCACCAGCGCTATACCGACCTGCTCGAGGCCAGCCTCGGCAAAACCGAAGTCTACAACTTCGGCATCTCGTCGACCGGCACCGACCAGCAATACCTTGCCTGGCGCGAGTTCGGCCTCGGCGTCGAGCACGACGTGCTGGTGATCGCCGTGTTTGTCGAGAACGTGCGCCGGATCCTGGCGCGCTACCGGCCGCACCGCGACGCGGCCGGCGTCGAGCGTCTGTACGCCAAGCCCTATTTCACCTGCGACGACGGCCAGCTCAAGCTGCACCAGGTGCCGCCGCCGGCCCAGCCCTTCGACTTGCAGGACCTGTCGCCGCAGGAGCAGGCCAAGGTCGATACTGGCGGCCGCTATCGCCTGCTGCGCGGCATCGTGACCAGGCTGGGCGCGCGCAATGCCGTGCAGCGGCTGACCCATTACCAGCCGCTGCCCGAATACGACACGCCCGACAGCGCCGGCTGGCGCCTGATGCGCGCGATCCTGCTGCAGTGGATCGCCGAGCATCCGGGCCCGGTGCTGCTGATGCCGCTGCCCTTGCCGCAGCACCTCGACCAGGTATGCGACGCCCAGCCTTACCAGGCCCGGTTCGCCGAGCTGGCGGCCCAGGCGCAATGCGCGCTGCACGACCCGCTGCCCGACCTGCTGCGCTACGAAAAACACCAGCGGCGCCGCTTCCGCTGGGAGACCGACATTCATTTCACCCCCGAAGGCCACCGCGCGCTCGCCAATTCGCTGGCGCCGGCGCTGGCCCGCCTGCTCGGCCAGCGGGCTTGAACCGAAGGAGATTCCATGTCCACCACCATCCTCGGCATTTCCGCCTTCTACCACGACGCGGCCGCTGCGCTGGTGCGCGACGGCGCCATCGTGGCCGCGGCCCAGGAAGAGCGGTTCACGCGCAAGAAGCATGACCCGCGCTTCCCGGTCAACGCCATCAACTACTGCCTTGAAGAAGGCTTCGTCGATCCTGCCGACCTCGACGCCGTTATCTTCTACGACAACCCGCTCGCCACCTTCGATCGCATCGTCGAAAACGCGCTTGCCGCCGGGCCGTCCGGACGGGCCCAGTTCATCAAGGGCGCCGGCCAGATGCTGGGCGACAAGGTGTGGGTCGAGGATCACGTGCGGCGCGCGATCGGCACGCCAGGGCGCGCGGGCAGGGTGCTGTTTTCGGAACACCATATGGCCCATGCGGCCAGCGCCTTCTATCCGTCGCCGTTCGAACGGGCGGCGATCCTGACCATCGACGGCGTAGGCGAATGGGCCACCACCAGCCTGGGCAGCGGCGACGGCAATACCGTCCGCCTGTTCTCCGAGATTAACTACCCCCATTCGCTGGGCCTGCTCTACAGCGCGCTGACCTATTTTTGCGGCTTCAAGGTCAACTCCGGCGAGTACAAGCTGATGGGGCTCGCGCCATACGGCCAGCCGCGCTACTACCAGACCATGCTGGACCACCTGATCGACGTGCGCGCCGACGGTTCGTACCGGCTCGACACCCGGTACTTCGGCTACCTCGACGCGATGGTGATGACCAACGAGCGCTTCGCCGGCCTGTTCGGCGGGCCGCCGCGCCAGCCGGAATCGCCGATCACCCGGCGCGAGATGGACCTGGCCGCCAGCATCCAGAAGCTGACCGAGGAAATCGTGCTGCGCACCGCGCGCCACCTGCGCGCGCTCACAGACGAAGCCAACCTGGTGCTGGCCGGCGGCGTGGCGCTGAACTGCGTCGCGAACGGCAAGATCGTCGCCGAAAACATCTTCGACAAGGTGTGGATCCAGCCGGCCGCGGGCGACGCCGGCGGCGCGCTGGGGGCCGCGCTGCACGCCCACCATATGTACTTCGGCCATCCGCGGGCGGCGCCGGCGGCGGGTCGCGACGCCCAGCAGGGCAGCTACCTCGGTCCGCGCTACGCGAGCGGCGAGGTGCTGGCCTTCCTCGACCGCCATGCCTACCCCTACCAGCGCATCACGGACCAGGCCGAGCGGCTGGACCTGGTGGCGCGCGCGCTGGCCGATGGCAAGATCGTCGGCTGGTTCTGCGGCCGCATGGAGTTCGGACCGCGCTCGCTCGGTGCGCGCTCGATCCTGGGCGACCCGCGCAATCCGGCCACCCAGGCCACGATGAACCTGAAGATCAAGTACCGCGAATCCTTTCGTCCCTTTGCGCCGAGCGTGCTGCGCGAACGCTGCGCCGACTATTTCGACCTCGATGGCGACAGCCCCTACATGCTGGTGGTGGCGCCGGTGCGGCCAGGGCGGCGCCTGCCGATGGACATGGCAGCCTTCGACAGCGGCGACGACGACATGCGCGCCATGATCAACCAGGCGCGCAGCGACATTCCGGCGGTGACCCATGTCGACTACTCGGCGCGCATCCAGACCGTCGATGCCGCCACCCATCCCGAGTACCATGCGCTGATCACCGCCTTCGAGGGCCTGACAGGCTGCCCGATGCTGGTCAACACTTCGTTCAATGTGCGCGGCGAGCCGATCGTCTGCAGCCCGCAGGACGCCTACCGCTGCTTCATGCGGACCGAGATGGACATGCTGGTGCTCGAGGACGTGGTGCTGTGGCGCCATGCGCAGCCCGTGACCGAAGACCATGAAGATTGGAGGAGCACCTATGAGCTCGACTGACGACGATACCCTTGGCAGCTATTTCGACCAGGTGCTGATGCCGATGGCGGCCGCCATGCGCGGCGAGGGCCGCATGCCGTTTCCGCTGGCGCCGGACGTCACCTGGCTGAGCTACTACGTGCGGCGCAAGCGCAGCGCGATGGAACCGGCCGACTTCATGTCGGCCTCGTGCGCCAGTATCGCCGAACTCGAAGCGCAGCTGGCCGCGCACTGGGAAGGCCTGGGCCGCCTGCAGCTGGCGGCGTCGGTCGGGCAGGTGGCCATCGCAGCGCACGCCGCCAAGGCCAGCCACGAGCCGGGACCCGGCGGCGCCGAGGTTTCGCCTTACGTGTATGCCATGTTCTGACGGCGCGCGAAGCGCTTGATGGCCCGTCGCAGGCGATGCGTCTGGGCCTCGAACGGCAGGTGGAACAGGTAGGCCATCAGGATGATCGCCACCAGCATGCCGGCGTAAATCGCGAAGTCGCCCAGGTGGTCCGGCGCCAGCCTGCCGCCGTGGCGCAGCGGCGCAAGGTGTTCGCGCAGCGCGCGCAGCAGCGGTACATGGACCACGTACAGGGTGAACGAAAAGCCGGCCAGTGCGGCGCCGGCCCGCCGCACCAGGCGAACGCCGGGCCGCGCCGGGTCGTAGCGGTACTGCAGGCTGCACAGCACCAGCAGGAAGGCAATGCTGAAGATCCAGTCCTGCAGGAACGATTCCATCACCAGGATATCGTTGCTGCCGGTGAGCCGGAACCAGACCGACAGCGCCGCCAGGATGCCGGCGAACGCAAGGCGCCAGCTGCGGCTGGCATCGATCCGCACGCGCGAGAACGCCACGCCGAGCAGCCAGACGAGGAAGTACAAGGCAATCCCTATCCCCAGCAGCGACAGCAGCACGGCCAGGGTGGTCCCGGCGGCCATGCGCGACACCAGGGATTTGCCGCACCATGCGAGCACCCCGAGCGGAAACAGCAGGTAGTACCAGGTTTCGTTGGTCAGGCTCCACAGCGCGAAGTTGCCGCCGTAGCGGGGCACCGCGAGGTCTTGCAGGCCGAACAGATTGCCGATGTAGGCGGTCAGCGAATATTCGTTGTCGCGCGAAAAGCTGAACTGGCGTGGATCGACCGCCTCGCCGCTGGCGGCCAGCATCAGCGTCAGCAGGAAGGCGGGGATCAGCACCACCCACAGGCGCGTCACCCGGTCGATCGCGTAGGACATCATGATGCCGGGTTCGCGCAGCTTGTTGAGCATGCTGCCGCCCACCAGCCAGCCGCTGAGCAGGAAAAACACGACCACCGCCTGGTGCGCGAAGCCGGTGAAGAAGGCCAGCGCCTGGTACCACAGCGTCGGGTCGGGCAGGGACTTCAGGCTGGGAAACAATTGGGCGCGCAGGTGGGCCGCCACGACCTCGATCGCCGCCAGGCCACGCAGCAAGGAAATCAAGTTGGCGTGGTGGAAACCCTCGTTCAGATTGGTGGCCTCGAGTACGACGGCGCGGGGTAGGCTGGGCGAATGCATGGCAGGCTGGCAGGGAAGGGACAGGGGTCCATCCTATGGCGCAGCCCGGCTGCAGGGCTTGAGTGGGCACAAAGGTCAGCATGGATCCGCCTCCCGCCCATGCCTCGGCTTGGAACTTAGTTCGACGCGAAAGTGTTGTAATTTTTCCATTGTGACAATGCGAGGGAATTGCTGGGTTTTCTGAGTCTATATTTGATCCCGGTCAATACAACAATAAGAGGGGATCACCATGCCTGTACCATACAAGGGACGTAACTTTACATTCAAACAGCCTGACGGCAGTGCGCTGTGGCTGCAGGGCTGGGGTAACCAGCACCACGCGGTGTTTCGGACCCTGAGCGGTTATACCGTCACGAAAGATCCGGATACCGGCTTCTATGTCTATGCCGACCTCACACCTGATAAAGAAGATCTGGTGCCGACAGCAGGTAAGCCGCGGGTTGACAGTCCGGTAGCGCTGGGCTTGCCGAAGGGGCTGCGCATCTCGCGCGATGCTGCCCGGGCCAAGGCGCTGAACACACCGGGTCTGCCTGCCGGTAGCTCAAGGTGGGAGAAGCGGCGCAAGGAAGCCCGGCTCGCCCTCCAAAGCAACGGCGTGTCGAACGAGGCAATGCCAGCTCCCCCGAAACGCACCACCGTTGGCGATTATGTCGGCCTGTGCATCATGATTGACTTCCCTGATCTTCCCGGCACGGTCAAAGCGGCGCAGGTCGACGAGTTCTGCAACAAACAGGGCTACAGCGGCTTTGGCAACAATGGCTCCGTTTTCGACTATTTTCATGAAATGTCGCGCGGTAAGATGCGATATACCAATATCGTCACGCCTTATTACCGTGCAAAACATCCACGCGCTTACTACACCAACCCGAACGTGGAATATACGCGGCGTGCGCGTGAACTGATCAAGGAAGCGCTTGATGATCTGAAGACGGGCGGCTTCGACTTCACCAAACTGAGCACCGACAATCAAGGATACGTGTACGCGGTTAACGTGTTTTACGCCGGAGACGCCGATAACAACTGGAGCGAGGGGCTATGGCCGCATGCACATCACCTGTTGACCGGCTATGACCTCGGCAACGGTGCGACCGCCATGGATTACCAGATCACCGACATCGGTGCCGAACTGAGCCTGGGTACGTTCTGTCATGAGAACGGGCACATGGTCTGCGATTTCCCTGACCTTTACGACTATGGCGACGATTCTGGCGGCGTTGGCGCCTACTGCTTGATGTGCTCCGGCGCGAACCTCGACAAGAAGAACCCCACCCATGTCAACGCCTATCTGAAATACCGGGCGGGATGGGCCGACTCGGTGACGAAGTTGACTCATGGCATGAAAGCGAGACTGAATCCGGAGAATCAGTTCTATATTCATCGCAAGAACGCCTCCGAGTACTTCATCATCGAGAACCGCCAGCAAGCCGGGCGCGACGCCAAGTTGCCCTCGCATGGACTGGCGATCTGGCATATCGACGAGCTGGGGAACAATGAACACCAGCAAATGACGAAAGCAGAGCACTACGAGTGCTCGCTCAAGCAGGCCGACGGTCGCAATGACCTGGAAGAAAACGAGAACGCGGTCGGCGACAATACGGACTTGTTCCATGCTGGTATCAACGCAAGCTTCAACGCCACCAGCAAACCTTCGAGCCTGTGGTGGGACGGCTCCGCATCCGGCCTGAGCATCAGCAGTATCAGCACCTCGTCCGGCACGATGAGTTTCGACGTCAACATCGGTGCTGGGCCCCCCCCTGCGCCAGCTGTCGGCGCCCAATCGCTGCCGGACGATGAAGATCAACGCGCCGACATTGTTACCGCCATTGTCAAGGCGGCGATCAAGTCATTCCCGCCGGGCGGGCTGGTGGTGCGTGCCACGCTGCTCGGATCCATGGGCCTCGGCCATTCGGCCGAATTCAGGAAGCAGTATTACGACCCGATTCGCACTGGTCTCGCCCATTATGGCGCGAGCATGGCGACACTGACCCCGTTGAGTTTCGCCGAGACAACGCTTATTTCTGTGGGAGACGTCTGCGACCTGGTCTTCGGGGACCTCGCGTGAGGGTGGGTGTGGCGGCGATGGCCGCAACCCTGCTGCTGACGCTGGCCGGCGGCGCCTGCGCCGCCGGTGGCGAGCCTGTCCTTGCGACCAATAATGCGGCCGGACGCTATGAAGATGGCTTGTTCCGCCTGCCGCCGCTGGCGGACCCGAAGGACAAGTATGTCCTGCTGCTCACCGTGGACGGCAAGCTCAAACCGGCCATCAACCTGCCTGCCGGCGCCACCGGCCTGGTGTTCGGCGAGAACGCCGCACCCACAGGAAGGTGGTCCTGGGCGTACGCCTTGCAGCGTGCGGAACTGCCGCCATTGCAGGTGGCCACCGCGGATGCCCTGAACGTGCCGGCATTCGTGCTGGCTGCCTACGAGGGCAGGCTCAGGCTCGAATGGCCCAAGGTAGCGGGCGCAAATTCCTATCGTGTCGCGATATCGACTTGGGAAAACGCGAAAAATGGCAAACCGGCGGATTGGGGCGAAGAGGCGAAGATCAGCAATACTTGCGGGGAGCCTGAGCTTAAAGAACTTTGCAATGTCGAGTTTGATGCCGAGCCGGGCAATCGCTATCGCTGGACGGTCACCGCGATCGATCCCGCCAAGGTCGACATGGCGCGCAGTATGCCGCGCACGATCGACGCCGAAGGGTCGAAGCTGGCAAAGATAAAAAAATCGGGGTGGTCCCTTCAGCGCTCGGATTCCGGCTCGGACGACGACAAAAAAGGGGCCCTGTTCAGCTATGCGCGCGCCGAGGACGCGACGACCCCGCGCCTGTCCGCTTACTCGGCGGCGCTGGCCCTGATCTGGCAGCCCGAAGCCGGTTTTTCGCAGCACCTGTTCCCGCGTGCCTCGGTTGAAACGCGGCGCACTTCGTCGGGCAAGGAAAAGGAGAGCGACGCGACCATCGTGCGCGCCGGTGTCTACGGTGCCCGCACCTGGCGTAACGCGGAAGGATTCCGGAAGGGTTACAACTGGACGGCAGCCGCTAAATACGAAGAAGCGAGGAAAGAGGGTACCCGCAAGGGTATTCTCGAGTTCCGCGTCATGCCATTCCTTGGCCCGCTGGGGCGCCATATCAATATTCCCGCCGTCGGCGACGACGGCAGGGATAGCGCCGCCAACATCCGGCCTGACCGTTTCCCGCTGCTGCAGATCATGCCCCTATGGAGTGTGGGCGCTGAACTAGGCAAAACGTTTGAGGCCGGCTCTTCGACCGAGTCCGAGGACAGGATCAAGCGGCTGCGCACCGACCTGGGGTTCGAGATGCGGTGGCCCGCCCTGTCCGGCGCCCTCGGCGTGCTTTCGGTGTCGAGCTATGGCGGCGGCACCTATTGGCGCTTGCCGGGCCAGGGCGCCGAATACCATTTGGGTCAGGCAGGCATCACGATCTCACTGACACCGCAAGTGAGCTTCGATATCGCGTACAAGGTTGGCGAAGAAGCGCCGAACTTCAAGTTCAGCCGAACGACGAACGTCGGAGTCGGCTTCAAGTTTTAGGTTGGAAGCCCTGCATGCCGGATCGCCTATAATTCGGCATGCCAATCAAGTCTGACTCCTTGTATGCCATTGCGATGGGACGCTGCGCGTTCGATCGCCTTGGCGCCCCTCTTCGCCAATTCCACAGCCTTTCGGGAAGGGCCGTTCTCCATGGCAGCGTAACGATCGAGGGGCCTTCCTCGCTGGCGGGGCGCGTGCTTGCCATTTTACTTGGTGCGCCGCAACGTTCAATCCAGGGGGCCATGCGTTTCGAGCTCGAAGCGAACCAGGACCATGAAACCTGGACCCGCCATTTTCCTTCAAAACGGATGGTATCGACGATGCGCCTGGAAGGCGGTCATATCGTCGAACGCCTTGGCGCTGCGCGCCTGGCATTCACGCTGCACGAAGCAGCGGGCGGACTCGAGATGCGGCTCGAGTGCATGCATTTCCTGGGTTTACGCTGTCCGCGCTGGCTGCAGCCTGTACTGAGGGCGACCGAGCATGGCGCCAACGGCAGACTGCATTTCCACATCACTGCGGCGGTGCCGCTGGTAGGACGGGTCGCAAGTTACCGCGGCCATCTGAATCTGGATGGGATCGAAACGCCATGATCATCGTGTTCGACGCCAAATGCCTGCTGTGCGACCACTGGGTGCGATTCCTGCTGAAGCACGACAAGCGCCACGTGTTCCGCTTCGCCTCGATCCAGGGGGCGAACGGCCAGGCCTTGCTGGCGCAGGCCGGCTTGCGCGTGGAAGGACTCGAAACCCTGCTGCTGGTCGACGGAGTGCGCCACTGGCAGCATACGGGCGCGATCCTGCGGGTGCTCGGCGCGCTCGGCTGGCCGTGGCGGCTGGCGTGGGCCGCATGGCTGGTGCCGGCGCCGCTGCGCGACATGCTGTACCGGGCGATCGCGCGCAACCGCTACCGGATCTTCGGCAAGTCCGAGGTGTGCCTGCTGCCCGCGCCCGCACATGCCGGGCGCTTCCTCGACTGAACGCTATAAACCTTGCTCCTTGAGGGCGTCGATCTCGGCGTCGCCATCGTCCATCAGCCGGCTCCATCCCTCGAACTTGTCGACGCCGAGGCTGCGCGCCATCGACACCAGCAGGCTTTGCCCGGCCACCGGACGGTCCGGCATCAACTGGTAGACCGGATCGCGGAATGCCTCGGCCGGCGTGGTGAAGGTCCAGCCCATGTCCCTGAACATGGCGAGCGCATCGCTTAGCCACAGCGCGTTGACCAGGTTGTGGTGCAGCAGGATCACTTGGGGAATGTCGCGCCCCTGCACCTGCATCGCCAGCGTGCGGTAGGCCAGCGCCCGCTGGCGCAGGTGCGACAGGTAGGCGGCCTTGATCGGCGCCAGGTCGGCCCTGGCGTCCTTCGCCAGGGTTTCCATCAGTTTCTGGTCCAGGCGCCAGTCGCTGGTATCGATGCTGACGTGGGCATTGCGGTAGCCGTTCACTTTCAGGAACTTGCGCATGCCGTCCCGCTTCTCGGGCGTGTTCCCTTCGCGCAGGAAGGTAAAGCGCAGCCATTTCTGGTAGCCGGGCAGGGTGGCGATGATCTTGTCGCAGTCGAGCACCTCTTTCTGGTAGTCGGCCAGGCTCACTTTGGCGCTGTTCAGGTCCGGATGGCTCATCGTGTGGTTGCCTACCGCGTGGCCGGCCTGGCCCCAGGCCTTGGCCAGCGCGTAGCCGTCGGGCCGGGTGGCGCCGTTGTCCGCGGTGACGAACAGGGCGGCCTTGACGCCGTGCCGGGCCAGGGCGTCGAGCATGGCCTGGTTGCGCTGCTGGGGTGAAAGCAAGGGCGTCGCACCGGTGCGCGGGCCGTCATCGAAGGTGAAGGCGACCGACTGCGCCTGCGCGGCCACCGCCGCCGCGGCGAGGCCGAGCGCGCAGCATGAGCGCAGGAACAAGCCCAGGCTTTTGTGGATGGACATGGAGGCGGCCTTTCGTTTCATTCGAAAGTGCAAAGGCTAGCATACCTGGCCAGGGCGGCGGCCACGCGCCCTGCGGCTTTGGGGTACAGTAACGGCTTCCATTTCCGAGGGTAGCGACGTGATTGACGACACCAGGCTTGAGAATCCGATCTGGGCAGCATTGACCAGCGCGCAGGCGCACCTTGCCACGGGCATGGGCGATGCGCAGGGCTACCGGCCCGAGGTGGCGCCGTTCGCGGCGGTCCCGCACGACGGCATGGCGCTCGACGCCGCAAGCTGCGCGAAACTGCCGCCGGACGTATTCTTCCTCGCTGCGTTGCCTGCGCTTGCCGATGGCTTTGAACTGGCGCCGCTGGGCGGCGTGACGCAGATGGTCTACAGCGGCGCGCCGATCGCGGCGCCCGGCGCGGCCGACGGCGTTGAAGTGCTGTCGCTGGAAGGCTGTGACGAGGACATGGTGGCGCTGACCGACGCCGCGTTTCCGGGTTACTTCAGGCGCCGCACCGGCATCATGGGCAGGTACATCGGCATTCGCGACGGCGTGCGCCTGGTCGCGATGTGCGGCGAGCGCATGGACCTTGGGAACCTGCGCGAGCTGAGCGCGATCTGCACCCACCCGGAGTACCGCGGCCGCGGCTACGCCGACCTGCTGATGCGCCATACGATGCACGCGATGCAGCAGCAGGGCGTGGTGCCGTTCCTGCATGTGGGCGCGGCCAACCTGCGTGCGCAGGCGTTGTACAAATCGCTTGGTTTCGTCATCACGCGTGAGCTGAAGCACGCGAGGCTCAAAGCGCATTGATAGAAATCGTGCGTTTGCAAGTACTTTGCAACAAGTAACAACGTCGTCCCCGCGTGCGCGAGGACGACGTGCGAGGGCCAAGTTAATTATGCCCAGGCCGCCCCGAAGCGGTGGCCGTCATTCTCTTCGTAGCCGGTCAGGAAGCGGGTGGCGCGTCCTTCCGCCATCTGCTTGTTGAACTCGGCCTGGAACTGCGCCACATTCTGCCCGTGGCGCGCCAGGACCGCCGGCGCCTTCTCGTGCCAGATGGCGGTGAAGTGCGGCGTCCCGGCATGCTGGTAGGCGTTCAAGTACACCAGCCTGCGCCCGGCGGTCGCATTCGCGGTGAACTGCGCCTGGTACTCGGCCGGCGTCAGGAAGCTCTTGGCGAAGAAGCCGCCGACATCGCGCTTCTCGTACAGGCAGGCATAGCTGCGGTTCCCGCCCGGCGACACCACGCTCATGTTCACCGGCCGCCAGCCGTCCGCCGTCAGCGCGTTGAACTTGGCCTGGTGCTGGGCCGCCGTCAAGCCGTGGTAAGCCGTGCGCGCTGTCGCGGCGCCGCCCATGAAGATGCTGGCGTAGCGCACGTCGCCGCCGTTCATGTAGGTCTCGACCTGGTGCAGGTGCATGCCCTGTTGCGAGCGCGCGTCGAACTCGGCCTGGTACTGCGCCGCCGTCATGCCATGGCGCGCCGCCCACGCCGTGCCGTCATTCGGATGGAAGATCGCGTTGAAGTAGATCTTGCCGTTGACCTCGTAGCCATCGACCCACACAGGGCGATAGCCGGAGCTGGTGGCCTTGTCGAATTCGAGCTGGTACGACGCTTCCGGAATGCCGTTGCGCGTCACTTCGCCCCAGCCTGGCGGATACCATGCCGGCGCCGTGGTGGCGGGCCAGATCGCCATCGGGGTCTCGGCGAAGCCCTGGTCTTCGGCCTTGACCCATTTGCCGGCCGGATTGGGCGGATTGAGCGCGCTGCGGTCGATCATGAAGGTGTTCCGGAACGGCAGGGGCCGCAGCGGGCCGCCCCAGGGTTTGGTCGCTTCGATCGCATGGATGTGCAGGTGCGGCGCGGTCGAATTGCCCGAATTGCCGGCCAGGCCGAGGAATTCGCCGCGCTTGATCACCGCGCCCATCTTGGTGAATTTCGAGTTGAGCGAACCAGGCTGCATGTGGGCGTAGACCACCGCTTCGTCGCCATGCTGGAGCCAGAAGTGGTTGCCTTCGACCGGGCTCGGGGTCGGTTCCTGCTTGCCCATCTTGGTGTTGCTCGGCATGTCGTTCTTGAAGCCGATGACGGTGCCGTCGGCCATCGCGTAGATCGGCTTGCCCCAGATGCGGTGGTGGCTGTTCTGCGAACCGTCCTTGCCCGGCAACAGGCCGGTCCACGCATTGGTGCTGGTGTCGAAGGCCATCACGCCCATGTCGTAGGCGAACAGCTGGCTGCCGTCGCCTGCGGCGGCGTGCGCCTCGCCGCGGCCGGACCAGTATTCGCCGACGCGGAAGTCATGCGCCTTGGCCGGGAAGTCATAGCTGCCGCCGGGGACCGGGCTGATGTGCGCCTTGAGCGGCATGGTGACGGCGACAGGATCGCTGAAACCGTTCGCTGACAGGCTCATCTTGATCTGGCCCGGGGCCGGCAGCGGGAGGTCGATGTTGTTATCCGGCTGGAAGAACCACGAGGCGCTGGCGCCGGCGCCGATTTGCAGGTCCTTCATCTCGACGACCTTGGTGATCGGATTTTCGACGCCGACCTGGACCGGGATCGTGACTGCCGGCAGGGCTGGCTGGCCGATGAAGGACACCACCAGCTTGTTCAGCGAAACTTGCTTGGTTTCATTATTCTTGATCGTGATTTTCAGTGCCAGATGGCCGCTCGGTTCGGCGCCAGCGGTTTTCGGCGCCAGCGGCAAATAAACGACCGCACCCGATTCTTCGGGTTCCACGGTAAATACTAGTTTTGGTGCGCTCATAATAACTTTCTCCAAACAGGTTTAATTGAAATCAAATCAATCCTGGATAAACTTATTTGAATCCCGGATTAACTTTTAGCGAATCACTGCTTACTCGAGTGACTGGATTATTCCTCTTTGGCCGAGCGGCGGTCAACGTAATTATCCTTAAAATTTCCCTAAGTTCCGCGGTTAAATCCTTGTTTTTTAATCGAAATATTTCAGATAATAAACTGACTTGTTGAATATCAAAGCGACCTGCGACGGTTTAAAAGAATGACGTGGAAAATAGAGTGTAATTAATCGGCTATTTACATGTAAATGAATTTATTCTCGTGATTCGAACTATTATGTGGATCACGGGGCTTGGCTTGTTGCTGGTACCGGATTACAGTACGGTAAGTGAGCAAGTTCCACGTTTGAAGGAGCCCGTCCATGCCGCTGATCCGCGTCCTGCGCGCGATGTTCGTTTGCTGCCTGTTGGCGGCAGCGGGCGCCCGCGCGCAGGAAGGACCGGTCAAAGTCACGGGCCACCCGAACTGGCCGCCGTTCTCGTGGCAGGAAGGCGACCGGATCGCTGGCATCGGGCCGGACCTGGCCGCCATCATCTTCAAGGACCTGGGACTGGCGATCGAATCGGCGAGCAGCGGCAACTGGAAGCGGGCGCAAGCCCAGGCCGCCGTGGGGGAAGTCGATGTGCTGGTCGCCGCCTACCGCACGGCCGAGCGGGAGCGCAGCCTGGCGTATCCGGCCACGCCGTACATGGCCGACGTTAACGTGGTCTGGGTCCGCAGGGGGAAGGAATTCCCGTTCCGGCAATGGGAAGACCTGATCGGCAAGCACGGCACAGCCATGCTGGGCGAAAGCTATGGTCAGGCCTTCGATGCCTTCATCCGGGACCGGTTGCAAATGGAATGGGTCAGCACGCCGACCCAGAACCTGAGCAAGCTGGCGATGGGCAGGGTGGATTACTATCCGTTCAGCCTACATGGCGGCAAGATCCAGGTCAGCCAGCTTGGCTTCAGCGACCGCATCACCCACTTGCCGCAAGCGATATCGACCGAGAATGTCTACTTCGCCGTGTCGCGCAAGAGCAGATTCCTCAAATACCTGCCGCAGATCGAAGCGGCGGTGGCGGCGCGGCGCGCGGACGGCACCGTGGAGCGCCTGATCCGCAAGCACATGCCCTGAGCGCGGTGCTTCGCCTTACGGCGCCTTGGCCGGCTCGTAGAACTCGGCTTCGACGATCGACAGCGCGCCCTTCGCGGTGTTGTCGGCGCCGGTGTCGACGATTTTCTGGTTGGCCACCTCGATCAGCTTGATGCTGTCGCTGTCGCTGGCCGCGCCGACCAGTTCGACCTTGACGGTGCTGCCCGTGACCGGCTTGAGCGGCAAGGTCACATAGCCAAAGCTCTTTGGCGTGTCGCCCCGGTAGACTTCCTGGCCGTCGACGCTGATGCGCAGCGGGTAGCTGCGCTGGCGCCAGCCGGACAGCTTGAAGGTCGCCTCGGTCAGCGTCGCCGGCCGCGCCAGCTGGTAGCTGATCCACGCATTCGAAGCGCCGCTGGCGCTGGACCAGCTGGTGGTCTCGTCGTCGTCGAAGGACCTGGCCGCGGCGTCGGCATTGCTGCCGGCGCTGGCGCCCGCAATGGCGGCGGCCTGGCGCGATACTCTGAACGACGGGCCGGCCGGCGTCGGACCGCGCCCGAGGTAGGAGGGCAGCCTGGCGCCCGCCAGCTGCAGCCCGAGGCCGCCGCTGACCTTGACCGGCAGCGTTTGAATGTCGATCATGGTCCCTTGCAGCCCGGCGGCGCTGGCCTTCACGACGATCCTGCCCGCCTCGGTGGTCGAGCGCACCAGCACGCGGTTGACGCCGCCCTCGACCGGCAGCCGCTTGGCGAGGATGTAGTTGTCCGGCCCCTGGGCGATGCCGCCGCGCCATTCTGCCGGCCCTTCGAGCTGGAACTCGACCATGTCGAGCGCGGTCGGGTTGCGCCGCCCGGCGGCGTCGACAACCTCGACCTCCAGCAAGGCCAGGTCGTGGCCATCGGCCCGCATGCCGCCCGGGGCGGTGCGTCCGGTCAGGCGCAGGGCCGCCGCGGCGCCCGCCGTTTGCAGCAGCGCCTCGCACAGCGGCTTGCCGTCGGCGCCGTAGCCGATCGCCTTCAGCTCGCCCGGCTGCCAGGCCACGCTGTCGAAGGTGAACAGGAAGCGTTCGCTCTGCCTGCCCTTGCCGAGCGACGCGCCGTTCAGGAACAGCTCGACCTGTTCGGCGCTCGATATCACCGTCACGGCCTTGCTGGTGGCCGGCGCGTAGTTCCAGTGGCCGATGATGTGGATGCGCGGCCGCTCGACGTCGACCCATGCGTCCCACATGACCTGGTGCGCATAGAAGCCGTCTTTCGGGATGCGCATCGCGTCTACTTCGCCGCTGCGGCGGTAGTTCTCGGCGCCGCGGTGGTGGGTATTACTGTCGGAGAAAACGATATTGACGCCGCCGCTGCTGGCACGCGTGCCGGTGCCGGGCCGCTCGCGCCAGTAGTCGTACCAGCGCTTGACGTTCTCGATCGCGTGGCTGTCCTGGTTGCGGTTGTAGATGCTCGCGTCCTGTCCCTTGTGCAAGGGACCGTCGCCGTCCTTGTGGTAGGGCGGGCTGAAGTTGTCCCAGTACTTGCGCAAGCCTTCGTCGCGCGAATACTCCATCGCCCACAGCGGCGCCCGTGCGCTCTTGTTAATGTAGAGCATCTCGCCGCCGTACTCGGCGACCCTGCTGGCCAGCATCTCGCGGCTGCCGGCCGCGCGCCCGCCGTGCGGGTCGTAGCGGTCGCGCAGCGCCTTCATTTCGCTCATGTGGGCTTCGCTGACGCCGCGGTTGCCGGTTTCGTAGAACAGGATGCTGGGGCTGTTGCGGTTGTAGATGATGGCGTCGCGCATCACGGCCACTCTTTGTTCCCAGCGCCGGCCGGTCACGTCGGCTTCCGAGTCGCCGGCCGGCATCGCGTGGATCAGGCCGATGCGGTCGAGCGATTCGACATCCTGCTTCCACGGGGTGGTGTGCATCCAGCGCACCAGGTTGGCATTGCTCTCCACCATCAGGCGATTGCTGAAGTCGCTCAGCCAGGGCGGGACCGACATGCCGACCGCCGGCCATTCGTTCGAGGTGCGCTGGGCGTAGCCCTTCATCTGCAGCACGCGGTCGTTGAGCTTGATGACGCCGTTGGCAAATTCCGTCTTGCGAAAACGGGTGCGGGTGGTGACCGCGTCCACCACGCGTCCGCCGACTTTGAGCGCGCTGCTGACGTCGTACAGGTAGCCGTAGCCCCAGCTCCAGAAGTGCAGGTTCTTCACGCGCGCGCTGGCCGCGACCGTCGCGGTGGCGCCGGCGGCGATCGTCTGCGGCTTGCCGCTGAAAGTGGCCACGCGCTTGCCGCCGCGGTCGCGGATGGCGACTTCGTAGGTGAAGGTCATCGCCCTGGCATGTTCGTTGCGCACTTCGGATTCGGCGCGGATGGTGGCGGCGCGGCCGGGGATGTCGAACGCGGTCGCCTGCACGTAGACGCCGGTGGTGCCGAGGTTCGAATACAGCGGCAAGGTCTGGTACAGGCGGCCGGCCACGTGCAGCCTGACGTTCTTCGGGATGCCGCCGTAGTTGGCGTTGAAGTTCTTGTCCGACCACTGGTAGCGCTGCTTGGTCGCCTTCTCGCGGTAGTCCCAGGCATTGTCGGTGCGCACGGCGACCAGGTTGACGCCGGTGGTCGCGGCTTCGCTGATGTCGAGGCCGAAGGCCATGATGCCGTTCTCGTGCAAGCCCATCGATTTGCCGTTCACGAAGACCTCGGCGCCCTGGCGCACGCCCTCGAACTCGAGGAACACTTTCTTTCCCCTGGCGCTGGCGGGCAGTGTGAATTGCTTGCGGTACCAGGCGATGCCGGTCGACAGGTCGACGATGTCCTTCTTGAAGGCGTCGTCTTCGTTCCAGGCATGGGGCAGGGTGACCTTCTTCCAGCTGGCATCGTCGAAGTCCCTGTCGGCAGCTTGCGGCGCATCGCCGACCAGCAGCCTCCACCCGGGGTTGAAGTCGTAGACGGCGCGCGGCGCTTCGGCGGCGAGGGCGTGCAGCGGGCCGGTGAACAGCAACAAGGCGCACAGGCGCTTGAGATGGCTTCTCATGGTCTCTTTTCTTGGTTCTGGTAGCGGTATCATGTGGTTTGGAGTATCGACTTCGACGTCGCCCGCGTCAACCCGGAACTTCCGCATGCCTGAGATAATCAGCGGCTTGATCGGTCGCCGCCGTCCGCTGTGTCATTCCAACGTATTGACAAGCTTGCCTTGATGCCTGCCGGCGCCGAAGTAGCGCATCGCTTCCGGCACCTCGTCCAAGGTGCGCAGTGTGTCGATGACGGCCAGGGCCGTTTCGGCGGCGCAGGCGTATTCGGCGACACCGCCCCATGTTCCGCTCAGGTCGGCAAACACCTCGTCGCCCGGCTTGAAGCGGGTCACGTCCTTTCCGACCGCCTCGATCCATCCGGCGATGTCCGAGCCGAGGATAGTGCGGCGCGGCTTGAACAAGCCGCACGGCATGCGGTCCAACAGCGTGGAACCGAGCAGCTTGCCCCAGTCCCAGTCGTTGACCGACACGGCATGGACCCGGACCAGTACTTCATGGTCTCCGGGAACAGGCGTGGCGACGTCGCGCAGTTCGAGCATCTCCGGCGACCCGTATTTTTCGTAGACGACAGCCTTCAACAAAGTTCTCGCGGCTTTGGTGTTGACAGCGCAGGCAGGCGATTACCATCCTTGCTACACAGTGGCGAAAAGGTGGCGTTAGAGTTTGCTTATGACAATTATCCGCGCTACATTGGTGCTTCGGCTTGCAATGCCGGCACAGGCATGGCCGAGACGGGGAGACTGAGATGAGCATCAGCGTAGGCCGTATGGCAGGGTTGATCGTTGCCGCAGTTGCCGCCTCCGGCGCGGCCTGCGCCGCGGCGCAGGAGACACTGCCTTCCGTCGTCATCACCGGCAAACGTGCCAGCCTGATGACCGCCCAGGAGATCAAGCGCGACAAACCCGAGATCGTCGATTCGGTCGTCGCCGAGGACATCGACAAGCTTCCCGATTTCAGCGTCACCGATGCGCTCCAGCGCGTGACCGGCGTGCAGATCGCGCGCGACCGCGGCGAAGGCGGGGTGGTCGCCATCCGCGGCCTGACGCAGATGGAAACCCTGCTCAACGGCCGCGAAGTATTCACCGCCGGGAGCGGCCGCAACCTCGATTTCGCCGACATTCCCGCCGAACTGGTGGCCGGCATCGACGTCTACAAGACCTCGTCCGCCGCCCATCTCGAAGGCGGCATCGGCGGCACGATCGATGTGCGCACGCGCCGGCCGTTCGACTTCAAGGGCCGCATGCTGGCGGCGTCGGCGCGCGTGGTCCATGGCGACCTGGCCGGCACGACCAAGCCCCAGCTGTATGTGCTCGCGAGCGAGCGCTGGGGTAGTCCGGCCGGCGGCGAGGTGGGCGTGCTGCTGAACCTGTCGCACCAGAAGCGGGCCTGGCGCGAGGACCAGAAAAGTACCGGCAGCCCGCTGGTACGCAAGGACCTGGTCCCGGGAATGGACGTGGTCGCGCCGAACGGCACGTCGGAGACCACCAGCCTTGGCCAGCGCGAACGCGACGCTGCCCAGCTGGTGCTGCAATGGCGCCCCGCCCGCCATATCGAGCTGATGGCCGAGGGCAGTTATGCGCGTTTTTACACGCTGCAGGATTCGCACCAGATCAACATCAGCGCTTCGCCCACGTTTGCGGCGGGCAGCCCCACGCTGTTCCCCGGTACCGGCGACCTGAAAAGCATCACCTGGACCAATGCGCCGCTGTCGATCCTCAGTTTCGCGCGCGACACGCTCGACCGCAACCGCCAGCTGGCCGTAAGCGGGCGCTGGCGCGGCGAGGCGCTGACGCTGAAGGCCGACGCCAGCGTGACCTCAAGCTTCAACAGCCTGTTCTTCTCCGGCCCCTTCCTGGCCGGCAGCACCGCCAGTTTTTCCCACGACCTGTCGAGCCGGGTGCCGTCGACCAGCGTGGCCGGCACCGACCTGCTCGATCCGGCCAAGCTGCGCTACACCGGCGTCGCCTACCGCACCCGCCCGTTCGACGGCAAGCTCAAGGCGGTGCGCCTCGACGCCGACTACAAGCTGGCGAACAGCGTCATCGAGACCGTCACCGGCGGCTTGCGGCTGGCGCGGCGCCAGGCGGGCAATGCGCCGGGGCTGGTCTTTGCGGACGCGAACGTGACCGGCATGACGGCGGCCAGCCTGCCCGGCAAGGTGTTGCCGAACCCGTTCGGCGACTATTTCAGCGGCGAGGCGGGCGGCAGCATCCGCAATTACCTGGTCGCCGACCTCGCCACCGCCCGCGACGCCGTCGCCTTGCGCCGCGAATTCGGCATCACCGCGCCGATTCCCGCCGCCGGCGCCGCCCTCGGGCTGTGGGACATCCGCGAGGAAACCACCAGCACCTGGCTGCAGGGCTCGTTCAAGGGCGGCACCGTGCCCGTGGACGGCAATGCGGGCGTGCGCATGGTGCGCACGCGCGAAAAGGTGGCGGGCTCGCAGTCGGTGCCGGCCACCGGCGCGGTCGCCCCGATCCGGATCGACAGATCCTACACCGACTACCTGCCCAGCCTGAACCTGCGCTACCGGCTGGGCGGGGAGGGCCTCTACCTGCGCGGCGCCGCCTCGAAAACCATCACCCGTCCGAATTTCGACCA
The DNA here is from genome assembly GCA_036676245.1 of Massilia sp. GTDB lineage: Bacteria > Pseudomonadota > Gammaproteobacteria > Burkholderiales > Burkholderiaceae_D > Telluria_A. The sequence continues at coordinate 40,844 of JAKFDH010000016.1, forward strand.
GCTGTCGCCGTCGCTGACGCTGGTGCGCAATCCGGTCAATCCTTCGCTGAACCAGGGCGGCGCCGGCAACCCCGCGCTGGCGCCGATCCGCTCGGACAACCTCGACCTGGCGCTGGAACGCTACTTCCAGCGCGCCGGTTCGGTCTACCTGACCACCTTTTTCAAGAAGGCCGACGGTTTCGTCACCAGCGTCAGCGCGCCCGAAGTCCATGGCGGCGACACCTACCAGGTGAGCCGGCCCCGCAACGGCAGCGGGGCGCGCATCAAGGGCGCCGAGCTTGGGTTCCAGCAATTTTTCGATTTCCTGCCCGGCTGGCTGGGCGGGCTCGGCTTGCAGGGCAACTACACCTTCGTCGACAGCAAGATGCCCAGCGCGCTCACCGGCGGCAACTTGCCCCTGCAAAACCTGTCCCGCAACAGCGCCAACCTGGTCGGCATCTACGAGCGCGGGCCGGTGTCGGCGCGCCTGGCCTACAATTGGCGCGACAAGTTCCTCAGCGGGGTCACCAGCGTCGTCGGCGTCGGCGCGCTGCCGGTCTACACCAGGGCCTATGGCTGGCTCGACGCCTCGCTCGGCTACCGTTTCAACCCCCATGTATCGGTGTCGCTCGAGGGAAGCAACTTGCTTCGAACTAGGAGATCAGCCTATCATGGGGTTGAAACGAGGCCACAGAGCGCGTGGATGAACGATCGTCAACTTAGCCTGACCGTGACGATCCGCCATTGACACGCCGGTTCCGGCCCCAAGCGATGCGGTGCACGAGGCCATCATGAAACGATCCGGTGCCAAGGCCGGAATTGCGGCGACAGGCGGCAAGCGCTTCCAGAACGGCGTTCTGGTCGGGCTCAGGCTTGTGCTGCTGGCTGTGCTCGCCGTGTGCCTGGCGCTGCCGGCGGCCGCGTACGGGGCCATGCCGCTGAACGATTGGCGGGCCTCCGCCGCCACGGTGCGGCAACTGGCCGAGTACGATGTGCCGCTGGCGTACGCCCGCACGCTCCAGCTGCAGCAGACCATGCCCGACGACGCCACCACGGCCGACCGCGTGCGCGTGCTCAACCTGCTGGCGCGCACGCATATCTACCTGGGAACGAGCGCCGAGGCGACCCGCATCGCGCAGGACGCCTATGAGATGGCGCTCCGCGCCGGCGACCGCATCGGCCAGGCCGAGGCCGACCTGAACATCGCCCTCAGTTCCGTGAACGAGGGCAAGATCAACCTGCTGCAGGTGTCGGCGCCGCGCGCGCTGGCCGTGCTCGAAGGCGTGGACCGGCCCGACCTGCTGTGCGAGGCGCTGCTGCGCATGGCCATGATGTACCACCGCATGGGCCAGCTCGAGGACTCGGTGGCGATGACGATGAAGACCATGGAGATCGCCCGCGCCTCGAAGCAGCCGCTGGCGATGACCTACGCCCACCAGGGCCTGAGCATGGGCATGGGCCTGAGCGAACGCTTCAAGGAGGCGAATGAACACATGCTGCTGATGCGGGCGCAGGCCAAGGCGGCGGGATCGCGCATGCTGGAGGGGTATGCCCTGCTCGGCATTGGCGCGATGGTCGGCAAGCAGGGGCGCTCCGAAGAGGGCGAGAAATCGATCCGCGAAGCGATCGCCATGTTCCGCGCCGCCGGCGCGCCGTTCGGCGTCAGCCACGCCCAGTACACGCTGGCCGATCTCTACCGTACCCAGGGCCGCCATGCGGATGCCTTGCCCTTGTTCGGCGAGGTGATCGCCAACTATGACAGGTTCAGCAATATCATCGGCCTCTGGTATACCCTGAATGCGCGCAGCGAGTCCTACCTCAAGCTGGGCAACCAGGCCGCGGCCCTGGCCGACGCGCAGCGCGCCTACGAGTATGCGAAGCGGATCAACCTGGCGTCGTCGAAGAGCGAGAGCGCGCAGCGCGTGGCCGCCATCTACGCCGCGATGGGCGACCACCGCAAGGCCTACGAACTGTCGGCCGAGGGCGCCAGCGACATGGCGAGCGCCACCCGCAAACAGGGCAACGAGCGGATGCTCGAGGTGGCCCAGCGCTACGAAACGGAGAGCAAGCGGCGCGAGATCATGGAGCTGACCCGGCGCAACGAGCAGCAGCTGACCGAGCTGCGCCAGCGCGAGCTGCAGCATCTGTGGCTGTGGACGGTGCTGGGCGGCGCCATCGTGGTGCTGGGCGTGACCGCCGTGTTCCTGATGCGGCTGCGCCGCTCGCACGCCACCATCCGCGCCCTCAATGCCAGCCTCGAACAGCGGGTCCAGGTGCGCACGTCCGAATTGCGCCAGCAGACGCGCTACCTGCGCACCCTGATCGACACCTTGCCGTGGTGGGTCTGGCTCAAGGACACGCATAGCCGCTACCTGGCCGTCAACCAGGCGGCGGCCGACACCTGCGGGATGTCGGCCGATGAACTGGTCGGCAAGTCGGACCTGGACGTGCGCCCGCGCGAGATGGCCGAGGCATTCCGGGCCGACGACCAGGCGGTCATGGCCACGCGCGGGCGCAAAACCGTCGAGGAGCTGCAGCTGCTGACCAACGGCGAGAGCGCCTGGATGGAGACGTTCAAGGCGCCGGTGGTCGACGAGGACGGCTCGGTGCTGGGCACGGTCGGCTTCGCGCGCAACATCAGCGAGCGCAAGGCGGCCGAAGCGGCGCGCGAGGCGGCGCTGGCCGAAGCCCAGCGCCTGGCACGGGTGCGCAGCGACTTCCTGGCCCAGATGAGCCACGAATTGCGCACTCCGCTCAACGGCGTGCTTGGCTATGCGCAGATCCTGCGCCGCGACAAGACCCTGAGCGAGCGCCAGCGCGCCGGCATCGCCGTCATCCAGCAAAGCGGCGAGCACCTGCTCACGCTGATCAACGACATCCTCGACCTGACCAAGATCGAGGCCGGCAAGCTGGAGCTGGCCTGCGCCAACGTGTCGCTCAACCCCTGCCTGCAGGGCGTGGCCGAGATCATCCGGATCAAGGCCGAGCAGAAGCAGCTCGATTTCGTCTGCATGATCGATCCCGCGCTGCCGTCGCTGGTGGTGGCCGACGAGAAGCGGCTGCGCCAGGTGCTGCTCAACCTGCTGGCGAATGCGGTCAAGTTCACCGAGCGCGGCTACGTCGAGCTGCGGGTGCGCTTCATCCCGCCCGAACGCGTGCGTTTCGAGGTCGCCGACACCGGCATCGGCATCGCCCCGGACAACCGCGAATCCATTTTCCGGCCGTTCGAGCAGGCCGACCATGTCCAGCGGCGCTTCGGCGGCACCGGGCTCGGGCTGGCGATCACGCGCCAGTTCGTGCACCTGATGGGGGGCGACATCCATGTCGACAGCCAGGTCGGCGCCGGCAGCACCTTCTGGTTCGAGCTGGTGCTGCCGCCGGTGGCGGGCGACAGCCTGCCGCACGAAACGGAACAGGTCGTGCGCGGCTACGCCGGGCCGCGCAAGACGATCCTGGTGGTGGACGACGTGGCCGGCAACCGGGCGGTGGTGGTGGACCTGCTGGGCGACCTGGGTTTCGCGATGCTCGAAGCGGTGGACGGGGCCGACGCGGTCCAGAAGACCGAGCTGCTGAAACCGGACCTGGTGCTGATGGACATCGTCATGCCGGGAATGGACGGGCTGGAGGCGACGCGCCGCCTGCGCGCACTGCCTTGCTGCAGCGCGGTGCCGATCATCGCGATCTCCGCCAATGCCTTCAGCCAGGACGAGGAGCGCTACCTGGCGGCCGACGTCAACGCCTTCCTGACCAAGCCGGTCGACCATGGCAAGCTGCTGCTGCAGATCGCCAGCCTGCTCGGCTTGACGCTGCTGTACGAGGCGGGGCCGGGACCGGCCGCCGACCCGTACGACGGCGCGGCCATGGTGGCGCCGCCGCGGGCGCAGGTCGAGACGCTGTTCGGCCTGGCGCGGCTGGGGAACATGCAGGACATCCTGCGCTGGGCCGCCCAGCTGGAGGCCGAGGGCGAGCGCTACCGGCCGTTCTGCGACCGCCTGCGAACGCTGGCCAATGGCTACCAGTCGCGCGCAATCCTTAACTTCGCGTCCGCTTACCTGGACCGCAGCGAGATGTCGCCCAATGACGACCGTCAACGATAAATCCCTGCCGCTCCAGGCCAGGGCGTCGACCATCCTGATCGTCGACGACACCGCCGCCAACGTGGCGGTGCTGGCCGAACATCTCGGCGGCCACGGCTTCGCGGTGCTGGTGGCGCAGGACGGCGAGGAAGCCATCGAGCGCGCGCAGTACGGGCAGCCGGACCTGATCCTGCTCGATGTGATGATGCCCGGCCTGGGCGGCTTCGACACTTGCCGCCGCCTGAAGGAGAATCCGGCCACGCGCGACATTCCGGTCATCTTCATGACCGCGCTGTCCGACATCAACGACAAGATCACCGGCTACAAGGTCGGCGGGGTCGACTACGTGACCAAGCCTTTCCACACCGAGGAAGTGCTGGCGCGCGTGACAACCCACCTGGCGCTGCAGGACATGCGGCGCCAGCTGCAGGAACAGAACCACAAGCTGGAGCAGGCCAGGGACGGCTTGCGCGAGGCGCACCACCAGCTCGAGCTGCGTGTGGCCGAGCGCACGGCCGAACTGGCGCGCACGGTCGATGCCCTGCATGCCCAGATCCTCGAGGGCAAACATACCGAGAAGCTGCTGCGCCGGCGCGAGCAGGAGTTCCGCACGCTGGCCGAGAATTCGCCGGACATGGTGATCCGCTACGGCCGCGACGGGCGCCGCTTCTACGTCAATCCGGCCTTCGAGAAGGAAACCGGGATCCTGGCCGCAGAGGCCCAGCAGGCGCCGCAGGAGGCCGACTGGCGGGCCGACATGCCGCTCGAGGAATACCGCGCGCTGCTGCGGCGCGTCATCGACACCGGGATTGGCCGCGAGGTGTTCCTGCGCAGCGTGGCGGCGGACGGCAAGGACGCCGACTACGCTTTCCACCTGGTGGCCGAGCGCAGCCCGGAAGGGCAGGTGGTCGGCGCGCTGGCCATCGGCAGGAATATCACCGCGCTCAAGGAGACCGGGCGCAGGCTGGAGGAATCGCAAAAGCTGCTGCGCCAGCTGGCGGTGCGCGGCGAGGCCATGCGCGAGGCCGAGCGTAAGGCGCTCACGCGCGAGATCCACGACGAGATGGGGCAGTACCTGTCCGCCTTGCGGCTGGGCGTGTCCCTGATCGGCCTGCAGTTCGGGCCGGGCAACCCGGCGCTCGACGAGAAGACGCGCAAGCTGGTCGAACTGGTCGATGCCACGATCAAGGTGGTGCGCAACGTGGTGTCCTCGCTGCGGCCGGCGGCGCTGGACATGGGCATCGTGTCGGCGCTGGAGTGGCTGGTCGACGAATTCGTCGAGCGCCACGGCATCGCCTGCACGCTGGCGGTGGACGAGGACTTCACGCTCGACGAGAAGCGCGCGACCGAGGTGTTCCGGATTGTCCAGGAGTCGCTCACCAACATCGGGCGCCATGCCCAGGCCAGCGAAGTGCGGATCGGCATCGAGCGCAGCGAATCGCATTTTCTCCTCGAAGTGCGCGACAATGGCAGGGGCTTCGATCCCGGCCGGCGCAAGCAGAAATCATTCGGACTGGTGGGGATACGTGAAAGGGTACTCGTCTTGAACGGAAAAATAGATATCATCAGCGCCCCGGGCGAGGGCACCATCATCAAACTGTGCTGCCCGATTGACGGCGACGGCGCCGGAGGCGAAGCATGATCCGGGTCCTGATCGCCGACGACCATGGCATCGTGCGCGAGGGGCTCAAACAGCTGTTCGCGCTGGGCGGCGAAATCACCGTCGTCGGCGAGGCCGTCAGCGGGGCGGAGGTGCTCGACGCCCTGCGCGCCGGCGGTTTCGACCTGATCCTGCTCGACATGACGATGCCCGGCATCAGCGGCGCGAGCCTGATCGGCCGCCTGCGCGCGCACGACGGCTGCCCGCCGATCCTGGTGCTGAGCATGCACAACGAATTGCAGATCGCGCGGCGCGCGCTGGCGGCGGGGGCGGCCGGCTACCTGACCAAGGACAGCGACCCCAAGGCGCTGATGGGCGCGATCCACAAGGTCGCTTCGGGCGGCCGCTTCATCGACCCGGTGCTGGCGGTGAAGATGGCGTTCGAGGCCGAGGGCGCGGCCGAGCGGCTGCCGCACGAATTGCTGTCCGAGCGCGAGTTCGACATCATGCGCCTGCTGGTGCACGGCAAGAGCGTCAACGACATCGCCGACGAACTCAAGATCAGCAACAAGACGGTCAGCACGCACAAGGCGCGGTTGATGCAGAAAATGAACTTCCAGAACAATGCGGAACTGGTGCGCTATGCGGTGGCGCAGGGGCTGCTGGATTAAGTCTTTTGTCAGCCGGATCCGCGCAACGGAGATTCAAGTTACAAAAAATCAACGTCGTCCCTGCGTAGGCAGGGATCCATGTTGAGCTTGATTATCGCCGACGTCCCGTTCGACTGCGCCACTGAGCTCATTCGGCATGGATACCGATTCGTCGGAACGCTGCCTTCGCAGGTATGACGTTGGTTGTTGTGCAGGATGTGCAACATTCGCGGCTTCGGATGGGACCTGGATCCTCATTAAGGATTTCCCTACAGTCCCTCCGGAAATCCTTACATGCAAACCGGGAATGCCTGATGGCGGCCAAGGGGCGCGAGCGGCACGCTCGAACCATGTTAACCAATAGTGTTCGGAGTGGTCGCCGCCGGCGGGGTCGGGCGTGCGCGCCATTCCGGCCCAGCGATCATGGCCGCCAGCGCACTGTCACCGTTCCGCCGGTTTGTCGCGACCCTGCTGGGCCGCGGCACCCGCGAACGCCGCCGCCTGCGCCAGGAAGTGCAGCAGCTGCGGCAGCGGCTGGCCCAGACCGAGCGCTTCGCGCAGCTCGGCACCTGGGAATGCGGCCCCGACGGCGAGGCGCACTGGTCCGAGCAGGTGGCGCGCATCTTCGAAACCGGCCCCGGCGTGCCTCTGGCCTCGCTCGACGTGTTCCAGGACAGGATCCACCCTGACGACCGCGCCAGGGTGGGGGCGCTGCGCGGCGTGGCCGCCCGCGGCCACGGGCACGGCACCTTCGACTACCGCTTGCTGTTCCCGGACGGCCGCATCAAGGATATCCGCGAACGTTGCGAATGCTGGGGCGGCGCGGCGCGCTGCACGATGACGACCTTCCAGGACGTCACCGCGCTGAAGGTGGCCGAGGCCATGCTCGAAAACGAAAAATCGCGCCTGCGCGCCTTTATCGACGCCATCCCGGACCTGGTGTGGATCAAGGATACCGAAGGCATCTACCTGGCCTGCAACCCGGTGTTCGAATCGTTCTTCGGCGCGCGCGAAGCGGCGATCGTCGGCAAGACCGATTTCGACTTCGTCGAACCGGGCCTGGCAGCCTTCTTCCGGCGCAAGGACAACGCAGCCATCGCCGCCGGGCGCCCGTGCGTGAACGAAGAGTGGGTCACCTTCGCCAGCGATGGCCGCCGGGTGCTGCTCGAGACCATCAAGACCCCGTTCAACGACGACCAGGGACGCGTCGCCGGCGTGCTCGGCGTGGGGCGCGACATCACCAGCCGCAAGCGCATGGCCGACGCCCTGCACGTGCGCGAGCAGCAGTTCCGGGCGATCGCCGAGAATTCGCCGGACGTCATCGCCCGTTTCGACTGCGACGCGCGCTACCTGTACGCCAATCCGGCGCTGCAGAAGCTGGCCGGACTCCCCGTGCACGCGATCCTGGGACGCACGCCGCTCGAAGTGGCGGCCGGCCGGCGCGCCTTCGTCAAGCTGCAGGAAAAGCTGCGCGAGGCGCTGGCGACCGGGCGCGAGACCGAGGTCGAACTGGCCGAGGCGGCGCCCGGCGGGGGCGAGCCGATCTGCGAGCACATCCTGTTCACGCCCGAATTCGGCAGCGAAGGGGAGGTCGTCAGCGTGCTCGCCATCGGGCGCGACATTGGCAGGCTGAAGGCGGCCGAACAGCACCTGGTGCGTTCGCACGACCTGTTGCAGAACCTGGCGGCGCGCCAGGACATCGAACGCGAGCAGGAGCGCAAACGCATCGCCTGGGAGGTGCATGAGGAACTGGGCCAGACCCTGATGGCGCTGCGCATCCACCTGCAGATGATCGAACAGCGCGTGGCGGGCGACGCCAGCTCGCTTGGCGAGCACCTGGCGGCGCCGCTCGCGATGCTGGAGCGGGCGATCCGCGTGGTGCGCGAAGTAGCGTCCGCGCTGCGCCCGAGCGTGCTCGATCTCGGCATCGACTCGGCGATCGAATGGCTGGCCGAGAAGTTCATCGACGAGAACGGCACCCGCGCCGAACTGCGGCTCGATGCGCAAGGCCTGGCGATGGATGACCAGTGCGCAACGGCGATCTTCCGCATCGCGCAGGAAGCGCTCGGCAATGTGGCACTGCATGCCGAGGCCAGCCAGGTCGACATCGTGCTCGAACGCCGGCAGGGCGATGTGGTGCTGGAAGTGCGCGACAACGGCAAGGGCTTCGATCCCGATGCCGCAAGGGAAAACAGCCTCGGCCTGCTCGGCATCGAGCAGCGCGTGCAGCGCTTCGGCGGCACGCTCGCGGTCCTCAGCGCGCCGGGCGCCGGCACCGTCGTCACGGTGCGCATCCCCGTTCTTGCACCAGTGTAGGGAATTCCCTAGTCCGGTAGGGCCGGCCCTAGCTGGCCAGCACGTTGCCCTACAACACTATCGTACTGTCCTGATAGAAACTCGCCCCGCCGCGAACGATACTGGGTTCACCACACGAGCTTGTGTGGCCCGATCCACGGCCAGCAGGAGGCAGCAAATATGGACCAGCGCTTGACAATGCACATCGCCACCCTGGTCCGCACGGGCGCGGTTCCGGTCGTCGCGCTGGGCTTGCTGGGCGCGGGCAGCACGATCGCCGCCGCCACCGCCGGCGCCGGCCCCTTGTCGTTCGCGCTGACGATGACGCTGACGGTGGCCACCGCCGTGTGCGCAGCCTGGACCGCCAGGGCCAGCGCCGAGCGCGATGCGCAGGCCGCCACCCAGCTCGATGGGCTGGACCGGCTGTGCATCGGCGTGCTGCCGGTGTGGGCCAGCCAGGTCGACATGGCGCGCGCCCAGACCGAAGCGGCGATCAACGACCTGTCCAGCCGCTTCAGCGAGTTGTCGCAGCGGCTGGCGGCAGCGGTTGCGGCATCCCAGGGGGAATCGGGCGACGCCGGCCAGCCGAACTGGCTGCTGGCCATGCTGGGCGACAGCGAGCAGCGGCTTGGCTCGATCACCGCCTCGCTGCGCTCCGCGCTGGAGGCGAAGGAAACGCTGCTGCGCGAAATCCAGGCGCTGGCCCGCGTTGCCGACGAACTCCAGGAAATGGCGCTCGAAGTGAGCGGAATCGCCAACCAGACCAACCTGCTTGCCCTGAATGCCGCGATCGAAGCGGCCCGGGTCGGCGAGCAGGGGCGCGGTTTCGCGGTGGTGGCCGGCGAGGTGCGCGCGCTGTCGAAGCTGTCCGCCGCCACCGGCAAGAAGATCTCCACCACCGTCGACACGGTCAGCCGCTCGATCGCCGCGGCGCTCGACCTGTCGCGCCAGTACGCACAGCGCGACGACGAATCGATCGCCGGCGCCGGCCAAAGCATCGACTGCGTGCTCGGCGCCTTCCACCAGGCGATGGCCGGGCTGGGCGAGTCGGGCGACGCGCTGCGCCGCGAAAGCGCGCTGATCCAGGGCGAGATCGCCGAAGTGCTGGTCGCGCTGCAGTTCCAGGACCGGGTCAGCCAGATCCTCGGCCACGTGCAGGACGACATGGGCAAGCTCGAAGGACGGCTGGCGCAGCACGAAAGCGATGCCGCCGCCGGCGCACCGGCGCGCGGCGCGCGCCTGGCCGACGCCAGCACCTGGCTGGGCGAGCTGGCGCGCACCTACACCACGGCGGAACAGCATACCGCGCATGGCGGCCAGCAGCGGGTTGCCGCGGCCAGCAGCGACATTACCTTTTTCTGAAGGAGCAACAACATGGCCAAGACGATCATGATCGTGGACGATTCGACCTCGCTGCGGCAGGTGGTGAGCATCACCCTGAAAGGCGCCGGCTACGACGTGCTGGAGGCGCGCGACGGCCAGGACGCGCTGTCCAAGCTGACGGGCCAGAAGATCCACCTGATCATCAGCGACGTCAACATGCCGGTGATGGACGGCTTCAGCTTCGTGCGCGCCGCCAAGCAGATCGCCGCCTACCGCTTTACGCCGGTGATCATGCTGACCACCGAGGCGCAGGAAAGCAAGAAGCAGGAAGGCAAGGACGCCGGCGCCAAGGCCTGGATGGTCAAGCCCTTCCAGCCCGGTCAGATGCTGTCGGCCGTGTCCCGGCTGATCATGCCGTGATCACCAGCTCGAAGGAGACGGACATGCACACGCAATCAGGGCTGGCAGGCGAAACGGGCTTCATCGCGATCGACGGCGAGTTCACCATCTATTCGGTGGCCGAATGGAAGCAGGCGCTGTCCGAGGCGTTCGGCGCCTGCGCCGGCCTGGACATCGACCTGACCAGCGTGACCGAGATCGACACCGCCGGCGTGCAGCTGCTGGTCGCCACCAAACGCTACGCGGCGGCGATCGGCAAGCCGATGCGCCTCGTCGGCCTCAGTGCGCCGGTGGCCGAGATGCTGGAACTATGCCGCCTGGGCAACTTCTTCGGCGCCCCGGCAACTGGAGCAACCCCATGAACCTCGACGACGCGCTCAATACCTTCGTGGCCGAATGCCGCGAACTGCTGCAGCAGATGGAACAAGCCCTGATGGAGATCGAACGGGTCCCCGGCGACGCCGACACCCTCAACGCCATTTTCCGCGCCGCCCACACGATCAAGGGCTCGGCCGGCCTGTTCGGCCTGGACGACATGGTCGCCTTCACCCACGTGGCCGAGAGCGTGCTCGACAAGGTGCGCAGCGGCGCGCTGACGATCGACCTCGACCTGTCGGCGCTGCTGCTCAAGGTCTGCGACCACATCGCCGCGCTGGTCGGCCACATCGGCGCCGAGGCGGCCCCGGACCAGCTGCATGCGGACGGCGCCGTGCTGGCCGCCGCGCTGCAGCGCTACCTGGACAATGACGCAGGCAGCGAGGCAGGCGGCGCCGCCGGATGCGACAACTGGCACCTGTCGCTGCGCTTCGGCGCCGATGTGCTGCGCAACGGCATGGACTCGCTCGCCTTCATCCGCTACCTGGAGACCCTGGGCCGGATCGACAATATCGTCACCGTCTGCGACGCCGTGCCGCTGCTGGACGAGTTCGACCCGGAGAGCTGCTACCTGGGTTTCGAAGTCAGCTTGCACAGCGATGCCGACAAGGCCGCCATCGAAGGCGTGTTCGAGTTCGTGCGCGAGGACAGCCGGATCCGCATCCTGCCGCCGCACAGCATGGTGTCGGAATACCTGCAGCTGATCGGCGAACTGCCGGAACAGGAGATGCGGCTGGGCGAGATCCTGGTCGCCTGCGGCACGCTGACGGCCGCCGAACTGCGGCAAGCCTTGTCTTGCCAGGGCCAGGCGCCGGGACCGGCGGCGCGGCCGATCGGCGAAGTGCTGGTGGAACAGCAGCTGGTCAGCGCGCAGGTGGTCGAGGCGGCGCTGGAAAAGCAAAAGCAGGTCAAGGAGAGCAAGAGTTGCGAGCGCAGCCTGATCCGGGTCGACGCGGACAAGCTGGACCAGCTGATCAACCGCATCGGTGAACTGATCATCGCCGGCGCCGGGGTCAACCTGATCGCGCGCGCCGCCGGGCAGACCGGCTTGCTGGAGGCGGCGTCGACCCTGTCGCGCCTGGTGGAAGAGGTGCGCGACTCGGCGCTCAACCTGCGGATGGTGGAGATCGGCTCGACCTTCAACCGCTTCCAGCGCGTGGTGCACGACGTCAGCCAAAAGCTGGGCAAGGAAATCGAGCTGCGCATCGAGGGCGGCGAAACGGAACTGGACAAGACCCTGGTCGAAAAGATCGCCGATCCGCTGACCCACCTGGTGCGCAACGCCATCGACCACGGGATCGAGCCGCCGGCGCAGCGGGTGGCGCGCGGCAAGCCGGCGCACGGCACCTTGAGCCTGAACGCCTTCCATGACTCGGGCAGCATCGTGATCGAGGTGGCGGACGATGGCGGCGGGCTGTCGCGCGAGCGCATCCTGCGCAAGGCGGTCGAGCGCGGCCTGGTGGGCGAGGGCGACAGCCTGTCCGACCAGGAGATCCTGAACCTGGTGTTCGAACCGGGCTTCTCGACCGCCGAGCAGGTCAGCAACCTGTCCGGGCGCGGCGTCGGCATGGATGTCGTGCGGCGCAATATCGTGGCGCTGCGCGGCAGCGTCGAACTGGAAAGCGTCGAGGGCGCCGGCACCACGGTGCGCGTGCGGCTGCCGCTGACGCTGGCGATCATCGATGGCTTCCTGGTCAATGTCGGCAAGTCGGCGTTCGTCATTCCGCTCGACCTGGTCGTCGAATGCATCGAACTGTCGCAGGAAGACCGCGGCGCGGCCGCTGAACGCAACTATATCTCGCTGCGCGGGCAGGTGCTGCCCTACTTGAACCTGCGCGACATGTTCGGCGTGCGCGGCGAACCGGCGCGGCGCGAGAACCTGGTCGTCGTCCAGTACGGCGGCGCCAGGATCGGCCTGGTCGTCGACGTCCTGCTGGGCGAGATCCAGACCGTCATCAAGCCGCTCGGCCGCGTGTTCAGCCAGGTCAACGGTATCGGCGGCTCGACCATCCTGGGCAACGGCAGCGTGGCGCTGATCCTGGATGTGCCGGCGCTGGCGAGACGCGTGGCAAGCACGCAGGACAGGACCCTGGCCGAGGCGCGCCAGAGCCGCACCATGCTGCCGGTCGACTGAACCGGCAGCCACCGAATAAGGAGGAGACAGCAATGGGAACGCCATCAAGATTCGACAAGGCGCCAGAAGCGCCGGCAGTGCAGCAGTACCTGACGTTCGGGCTCGGCAGCGAGATGTTCGCCGTCGGCACGCTCAGCGTCAAGGAGATCATCGAGTACGGCCAGATGACGGTGGTGCCGATGATGCCCGACTTTATCCGGGGCGTGATCAACCTGCGCGGCGCCGTGGTGCCGGTGATCGACCTGGCGGCGCGCTTCGGGCGCGGCGAGACGGCCGTCACGCGCCGCACCTGCATCGTCATCGTCGAGGTGCCGCACGAGGATGCGAAACAGGACATCGGGGTGGTGGTCGACGCGGTCAGCGCGGTGCTCGAGATCGCGCCGGCCGACATCGAGCCGGTCCCCGCATTCGGCGCCAAGATCCGCTCGGATTTCATCGCCGGCATGGGCAAGGTGGCGGGACGCTTCGTGATCCTGCTTGAAGTGGGAAAAGTATTGTCCATCGACGAGATCGCAACCCTGGCGACCGTCGCGGAGCCAGCCATGGCGTAGTGCAGCGCTTGCAGGGTGCAGCCGACCGGCACGCCGGCGGACTTTTCTTACACAATGACTTTGGGGTGGATGATGAAAACGACAGGTGGAATGAAAATCGGCGTCAAACTGGGCCTGGGCTTCGGCGCGGTGCTGTCGCTGATGCTGGGTCTGGGCATATTCGCGGCCTTCGAGATGGGCAAGATCAATGATATGTCGACCGAGATCGCGCACAGCTGGATGCCCAGCGTGCGCCATGCCGAGTCCATGAATACCGAAACGGCGAAGTATCGCTTGAAGGAACTGCAGCATATCCTGTCCGACAACAACGCCGACCGGGGCAAGTACGAAAAGGCCATGGCGGCGGTGATGGCGGACCTGAACAAGGACCGCGACAGCTACGTCAAGCTGATCTCGTCGCCCGAAGAGAAGGCGCTGTACGAGGAGCTCTCGCGCAAGTTCGATGCCTATATGGGTACCCACGACAAGCTGCTCGCCCTGTCGACCGGCAACAAGAACGCCGAGGCGGTCGCGCTGCTCCGTGGCGAATCGCAGCAGACTTTCGACTCGTACTCCGAGGTGTTGGCCAGGATCGTCGACCTGAACATCAAGGGCGGCGTCAGGGCCAGCGAGCGCGGCGACGAGCTGTACGCCAGGGCCAAGTCGCTGATCACCGCGACCATCGTGCTGGGGATCCTGCTCGGCGGGCTGATCGCCTGGTTCGTCACCCGCGCCATCACCCGGCCCCTGATCGAAGCGGTGGCGGGCGCCAACCGGATGGCCGAGGGCGACTTCACCGTCAAGCTCGAAGCCCGCTCCCGCGATGAAGTCGGGCAGCTGATGACGGCCATGCAAACCATGATCGGCAAGCTGTCGCAAGTGATCGGCGAAGTGCGCTCGTCGGCCGATTCCTTGTCGTCGGCCTCCGAGGAAGTCAGTGCGACCGCCCAGAGCATGAGCCAGGCCACCACCGAGCAGGCCGCCAGCGTCGAGGAAACCTCGTCCTCGCTGGAACAGATGTCGGCCTCGATCAACCAGAACGCGGAGAACGCCAAGGTCACCAACGGCATGGCCGACAAGGCGTCGAAGGAAGCGCGCGAAGGCGGCCAGGCGGTCAAGCAGACGGTGGCCGCGATGAAGAGCATCGCCGACAAGATCGGCATCATCGACGACATCGCCTACCAGACCAACCTGCTGGCGCTGAACGCGGCGATCGAGGCGGCCCGCGCCGGCGAACATGGCAAGGGCTTCGCGGTGGTGGCGGCCGAGGTGCGCAAGCTGGCCGAACGCAGCCAGGTGGCGGCCCAGGAGATCGGCGAAGTGGCCAAGGGCAGCGTCGCGCTGGCCGAGCAGGCCGGCAAGCTGCTCGACGAGATCGTGCCGTCGATCGGCAAGACTTCCGACCTGGTGCAAGAGATCGCTGCCGCTTCCGAGGAACAGTCGACCGGCGTCGGCCAGGTCAACACCGCCATGACGCAGCTGAACCAGATCACCCAGCAGAATGCCTCCTCGAGCGAGGAACTGGCCGCGACCGCCGAGGAAATGAGCGGCCAGGCCGAGCAGCTCCAGCAGCTGGTGGGCTTCTTCAAGGTCGATGGCGTGGCAGCCGCCGCGGCGCCGGTCCAGAGCCGCGCCAGGCCGGGCAAGAAGAACCTGGTGCAGGCGATCGTCAAGCCGCTCAAGGGCGCGCTGTCGGCGCCGGCCTACCTGGACGAGAATCAGTTCCAGCGCTTCTGATCAGCGGCCGGCGCCTTGAAACGATTGACGGAGACGACCATGCAAAGCGTTCCTTTGACCGATCACGAGTTCCGCAGCTTCCAGGAGATGATCTTCTTCGTTGCCGGCATCAGCATGAGCGCCGCCAAGAAGCAGCTGGTCGGGGGACGGCTCGCCAAGCGCATCAAGCATTACGGCATGGCCAGCTACGGCGACTACTTCAGCCTGCTGATGAAGCCGGAAGCGAAGGACGAACTGCAGATCGCGGTGGACCTGCTGACGACCAACGAGACCTACTTCTTCCGCGAACCGGCCCACTTCGAGTTCTTGCGCAACCGCGCGCTGCCCGAAATGAGCGGGCAGGCGTCGGTGCGGATCTGGAGCGGCGCCTGTTCCAGCGGCGAGGAACCCTACAGCCTGGCGATGATCATGGCCGAGCGGCTCGGCAGCCGGCCGTGGGAGATCGTTGCGTCGGACATCTGCACGCGGGTGCTGGACAAGGCGCGCGGCGGCCACTATGCGATGGAGAGGGCGGACGACATCCCGCCCGCGCTGCTTGGCAAGTACTGCCTGAAGGGCGTGGCCGAGCAGGAAGGCACTTTCCTGGTCGAGAAGAAGCTGCGCAGCCGCATCCAGTTCCTGCAGGTGAACCTGAATGCGAATTTGCCGTCGCTGGGCGAGTTCGACATGATCTTCCTGCGCAATGTGCTGATCTACTTCGACATGGACACCAAGCGCAAGGCGGTGCAGCGCATGCTGCCGCTGCTGCGCAAGGGCGGCTACTTCGTCGTCAGCCATTCCGAAAGCCTGCACGGCGTCACCGACGGGCTGCAGATGGTCATGCCTTCCGTGTACCTGAAGCCATGAACGCGCCGGCCCGCATCGACGTGTTCCTCGACCCCGGCGACACCTTCTTCGGGGGCCGCGACACGCGCATCCGCACCGTGCTCGGCTCCTGCGTGTCGATCGTGTTCTGGCATCCGGGGCGCAAGCTGGGCGGCATGTGCCACTTCATGCTGCCGGGCGCGGAACGCCGGCGCAACGGCGTGCTGGACGGCCGCTACGCGGACGACGCCTTGGCGCTGATGCTGTTGGCGATCGGGCGCCACGGCACGCCGGCAAGCGAGTACCAGGTCAAGCTGTTCGGCGGCGGCGACATGTTCCCCGACCCAGGCCGCAGCAATGGCGTCCAGGTCGGCCGCAGGAACGTCGAGGTGGCGCGCACGCTGCTGCGGCGCCACGGCATGGCGATCGTCTCCGAGCACCTCGAAGGCGTCGGCCACCGCAGCGTGATCTTCGACGTCGCCAGCGGCGAGGTATGGGTGCGGCAACTGGCCCCTGTCAAGGTGGATACGGACCGGAGCATGTTGTCATGGGCCGCATAAAGGTGATGATCGTCGACGACTCCGCCGTCGTGCGCCAGGTGCTGGCCGCGGTGCTGGGAGCCGATCCTCGGATCGAGGTGGTTGGGACCGCGTCGGACCCCGTGTTCGCGATGGAAAAGATGGCGCGTAAATGGCCCGACGTGCTGGTGCTCGATGTGGAGATGCCGCGCATGGACGGCATCACTTTCCTGCGCAAGATCATGGCCGAGCGCCCGACGCCGGTCGTGATCTGTTCCACCTTGACGGAGCAGGGCGCGGAGACGACCCTGGAAGCGCTGGCGGCAGGGGCGATCACCGCGGTCGCCAAGCCGCGGCTCGGGATCAGCAAGTACCTGCAGGACGCGGCCGAGGACCTGGTGGGCGCGGTCAAGGGCGCGGCCGGCGCCAACCTGTGCTGCGTCGGGCGGCGCAGCGCCGCGGCCGCGCCGGGCCCGCGCCTGTGCGCCGATGCGATCCTGCCGGCCGGCGCGGCGGCCATGGCGCAGACCACCGACCTGGTGGTGGCGCTCGGCACCTCCACCGGCGGCACCCAGGCGCTCGAGCAGGTGCTGACGGCGCTGCCGCGGGTCTGCCCCGGCATCGTGATCGTGCAGCACATGCCGGAGAAGTTCACTGAGGCCTTCGCGCGCCGGCTGGACGGCATCTGCCGCATCGACGTCGCCGAAGCGAGGAATGGCGACCGTGTGCTGCCGGGCCGCGCCCTGATCGCGCCGGGCGGGCGCCACATGCTCCTCAAGCGCAACGGGGCCCAGTACCACGTGGAGATCCTCGACGGCCCGCCGGTCAGCCGCCACCGTCCCTCCGTCGATGTGCTGTTCCGGTCGGTGGCGAAGTATGCGGGCCGCAACGCGCTCGGCATCATCATGACCGGCATGGGCGACGACGGCGCGCGCGGCTTGCGCGAGATGCGCGATGCCGGCGCGCGCACCATCGGCCAGGACGAGGAGAGCTGCGTCGTCTACGGCATGCCGAAGGAAGCGGTGAAGGCTGGCGGCGTCGAGCAGGTGCTGCCGCTTGGCGACATCGCGGCGGCGATCACCGCCACCGCGGCGAAGCTGGCGGCATGAGATGGAAGCCCGCGCCGCGAGGCAGGTCCGGCTCCAGCTGCGCTACCTGCGCCGCTGCCTGTTCCTGTCGCTGCTGGGCGGCGCCGCCGCCCTGATGGTCGAGGGCGGCACGCTGGCCGGCGCCGCCGTCTACGCCAGCTGCATCCTCGGCTGCATCGCGCTGTACATCGCCATGATCCGCTCGGCGCGCCTGGCGCCGGCCATCGAGCGCCACGCCGCCGGCCTGCCTGCGCCGGAGCATCCGGACCCTGGCGCGCCGCGCCTGTCGCCCGAGGCCAGCAGCCTGTTCTGCATACTGAACAACTACTCGCGCAGCCTGCTCGAAGCGAACCTCGATCCGATGGCCGTCGTCGGCCGCAACGGCAGGATCATCGACGTCAACCGCGCGCTGGAGGCAATCACCGGCCTGCCGCGCAGTTCGCTGGTGGGGACCGGCATGTCCGAATCGTTCTGCCAGCGGACCCTGGCGGCGGCCGCGCTGGAACGCGCCTTCCATGGCGAGCAGGTGCGCGACTGCCCCTTGTCGGTGGTGCACGCGACGGGGAGGTGCACCGAAGTCATGGCCAGCATCAGCCTGCACCGCGATAGCGCAGGCGCGGTGCAGGACGCATTCGTGGTCGCGCGCGATGTCACCGACCTGCTGCAGTATGAAACCCAGATGTCGTTCCAGGCCAGCTGCGATGCCTTGACGGGATTGCCGAACCGGCTGATGTTCCGCGAACGGGTGACACGCGCGATGGCGCGCGCGGACTGCGAAGGGAGCATGGCCGCGCTGATGTTCATTGACCTCGACAACTTCAAGGATGTCAACGACACGCTTGGCCATGCGGTAGGGGACGAACTGCTCAAGGGGATCGCCAACGTGCTGGTCGACACGCTGCCGGAGGCGATCTCGGTGGCCAGGATGGGCGGCGATGAATTCGCGGTCCTGATCGAGGGCGTCGACGATCCGCGCCAGGTCGAATCGATGGCGGCGCGGCTGCTGCAGTCGGTTGGCGAGCCGCACGCCATCGATGGCCATGAGGTGGCGGTCACCTGCAGCATCGGCATCACGCTGTATCCGGCCGACAGCCGCGACCTTGATGCGCTGCTGCGCAATGTGGACACGGCGATGTACCGGGCCAAGGAAGAGGGCAAGAACAATTGCCAGTACTTCGCGGCGGGGATGAACCAGCCGATCCTGCGGCGGGTGGAGATCGGGAACGCGCTGCGGCGCGCGCTCAAGCTGTCGGAGTTCAGCCTGCACTACCAGCCGCGGGTGGAACTGGCCGGCGGCGCCATCGTCGGCGCCGAGGCCCTGCTGCGCTGGAACTCGGGCCTGCTGGGTCCCGTGCCGCCGGCCGAGTTCATTCCGGTGGCGGAGAACAACGGCATGATCGTGCAGATCGGGGAATGGGTGCTGCACCAGGCCTGCGAGCGCGCCATGCGGTGGCATGGACGGAGGGCGGCGCCGGTCAACGTCGCGGTCAACCTGTCGGCGCGCCAGTTCCGCGACGTCGATATCGTCAAGACGGTGCTGCGGGCGCTGGACGGCAGCGGGCTGCCGCCGCAGCTGCTGGAGCTGGAGCTGACCGAGAGCATGCTGATGCACGACGTCAAACGCGTGCTGCGCACCCTGCATGCGCTCAAGGAGATCGGCGTGCGGCTGGCGATCGACGACTTCGGCACCGGCTACTCCTCGCTCAGCTACCTGAAAAGCTTCCCGCTCGACTACCTGAAGGTCGACCGTTCCTTCATTCGCGATATTCCCCAGGACCGCAACGGCGAGGCGATCGTGCGCGCCATCGTCGTGATGGCGCACAGCCTGGGCATCAAGGTCATCGCCGAAGGGGTGGAGTCGCGCGAGCAGCTCGACTTCCTGCTCGACCAGAAGTGCGACGAGATCCAGGGCTACTACTTCAGCAAGCCGGTGCCGGCCGGCGACTTCGAGGCGATGCTGCCGGGTGCGGGAGGCCGACCCGCGCCCGTTGCGTTTCCCATAAACCACACCTTGAAGAAATAAAATATTCTCCAAGGAATCAAGAATATAATCGGGAGAATGTCACATCGCCTTGCTGCAAACGTTGCAGCGAGGCTGTCTGCGACCATATGCGTGGCAGTTCATGCACTGTTGTTTGCCAGGGGTGGCTTCGACATGAAAGCATTGCTCAACAAGCTGTTACTCCGGCAAAAGTTCCTGATTCTGGCCGGACTTGCCGCGACGCTGGTGGCGATTCCCACCGGTCTTTTTCTTGAAGAATCCAACAAGGCGATCGATGTGGCGACCCTGGAGAGCCAGGGCACCGGGCCTTCGCGCAGGCTGCTCGGCCTTGTCCACATGGTGCAGCAATGCCGCGGACTGGCCGTAATATTGCCTTACGGTAGCGCCGGCACCCACGAACAACTGTTGGCGAAGCGGCGCGACACCGGGCAGGCGATGGCGGCCATGACGGTGCAGCTGGCGCAGCTCGGCGACCGCAACCTGGACCAGGCCTGGCAAGCCATCGTCGCCGAGTGGTCGCGCCTGGCCGCGCGGGCCAGCCTGCAGGAATACGGCGCGCTGGTCGCCCGCATGCTCAAGGCCAACGAACTGGTGCTCGATCATTTCACCTTGCGGCTCGATCCCGAACCGGACTCGTATTTCCTGATCGATGCCTTGCTCGTCAGGGCGCCGGTACTGCGCGAAACGCTGAGCCAGATGCGTGGCCTCGGCAGCGATCTGCTGGCCGGCGGCACGGCCAGCGTCGATGAGCGCATCATGATCGCTTCGCGTGGCGACCGCGCGGGCGACTATTACGAAACGATCGACAACGAACTGTCGCTGGCCCTGGCCAACAGCGAGGCCTTGCGCGCAAGCAGCCTGGCAAGCCAGGCGCAGGAAGCGCGCGAGGCCGGCGTCAGGGCAATTCGCCTGGCGCAGGAGAAACTGGTCAGGCCCGAGCAGCTCGATTACCGCGCGCGCGACTATTATCGCCAGTTCAACGATGCGATCGACCTCCAGTACCAGCTGAGCAACGCGGCGCTCGACCAGCTCGACGCCATATTCGCGCGCCGGGTCGACGCCCTGACCGCCACCAAGCACCGGCTGATTGGCGCGATCCTGCTGCTGTCGCTGCTGGCCATCGCGCTCGGACACCAGATCATCCGGTCGGTCATCGTGCCGCTCGGCCTTGCCTTGGCGAGCGCCCGCATGATGACCGATGGCGCGGCGGAAAAGATCGCCGTGGTCGAGGCGATCGCCGACGGCAAGCTCGAAGCCCAGTTCGGGCTCAGCGAAACGCCGCGCATCGATCCGGGCCAGGTGTCCGGCGACGAAGTCGGCGAGCTGCTGCAGTCGATCGTGCGCATGAACGACATGCAGCGCGCGCTCGACGCGGCGTTCGGCAAGATGACAGCCGCCCTGCGCGACAACCGCGTCGCGCTGCAGGCGCGCGACTGGCTCAAGACGGGCTTGAACGAGCTGGGCGACCTGATGCGCGGCGAGCGCGATACCGCCGACATGGCCGACCGCGTGCTCGCCTACCTCGCGCACCGGATCGGCGCGCAGGCGGGCGCCTTTTACCTGTACCAGGAAGACCAGGGCGAACTGGCCCTGTGCGCCAGCTTCGCGCTGACCAGGCGCAAGCAGCTCGGCGAACGCTGCCGCCTGGGGCAGGGCCTGGTCGGGCAGGCCGCGTATGAACGCAAGGTGATCTGCCTGGCGTCGCTGCCGGACGATTATTTTCCCATCGTCTCCGGCCTCGGCACGGCCATGCCGCGCCATGTGATGGCAGTGCCGCTGCTGCATGCCGACGCGCTGGTGGGCGTGCTGGAACTGGGGGCGTTCCGCGACTTCAGCGAGCTCGAACTCGAGTTCATCGAGCGCGCCCGCGACAGCATCGCGGTCGGTTTTCACGTGAACGTGGCGCGCCGCCGGATGCAGGAACTGCTGGCGGCGAGCCAGCGCCAGGCGCAGCTGCCGCATATCGGGCAGGACCGCCTGGGCCACGAGGCCTGAGGCGGTTTGCCGGGAGGTATATGTTAATTGCGGGTATAGATTCACGCAGCATTTTCTGGAAACTGATCGCGCCGGTCAGCCTGCTGCTGCTTGCCGGCGCCATTGCGGCGGTATGGCTGCTGCCCGCGTTCGTGCAGCGCGGCGCCGAGAAGGAAGCAATCGAGGCGGGGCAGGAAACGGTCAAGCAATTTAACATCCTGCGCAAATACTACACGGACAATGTGATCGCCAAAGTGCTGGCCAAAAGCGAGCTGAAGGTTTCCTTCGACCACCTCGACGATGCCGGCACGGTGCCCTTGCCGGCCACCATGATCCTCGATCTGAGCACCCTGTTCCGGGACTCGGGCACCACGCTCAAGCTGTACAGCCCCTATCCGTTCCCGAACCGGCGCGAGCGCCGCATGGACAAGTTCGGCGAAGACGCCTGGAACTATTTTCAGAGCAACCCGGACCAGACCTTC
Organism: Massilia sp.; assembly: GCA_036676245.1. Taxonomy (GTDB): domain Bacteria; phylum Pseudomonadota; class Gammaproteobacteria; order Burkholderiales; family Burkholderiaceae_D; genus Telluria_A. The sequence continues at coordinate 62,810 of JAKFDH010000016.1, forward strand.
TCGCGCGTCGAGTTGGTCGATGGCAGGACTGTGGTGCGGGTGGCGACCGCGGACCGGATGTCGACCCAGGCCTGCATCGCCTGCCACAATACGCTGGCCACGAGCCCGAAGAAAGACTGGAAGCTGGGCGATGTGCGCGGCGTGCTCGAGGTCGATTCCAGCAGGCAGCTGGAAAACGGCCAGCGCATCGTCTTCCAGGTACTGGCCACCTTGGCCGCCATGCTGCTCTTGCTGGCCGCTATGCTCAGGGTCCTGTACGTGCGCAGCATCGCGCGTCCGCTGGCGATGGCGCTCGGCTCCGCACGCGCATTGACCGAGGGCGGTGTCGAGAAGGTCAGGGCGGTCGAAGCGATCGCCGACGGCGAGCTGGAGCAGGAACTGGCGGCCGCGCCGCCGCTGGCGATCAAGCGCGCCGCACTGGCCCAGGACGAAATTGGCCAGCTGCTGGGGTCGGTGCTCGACATGGGCGACGTACAGAACGCGCTCGACCAGTCGATCCGCAAGATGACCGCGTCGCTGCGCGCCAGCCGCAGCGCCGAGCAGGCGCGCGACTGGCTCAAGAGCGCCCAGAACGACCTGAACACCCTGATGCGCGGCGAGCATGAGACCGGCGCGCTGGCCGAGCGGGTGCTGTTCTATGTCGCCGGGCGCACCGGGGCTGGCGTGGGCGTGCTGTTCCTGCATGACGAGCAGTCCCGGGAGCTGTCGGTGGCGGCCAGCTACGCCGTCACCCGCGCTAGCGGACTGAATCGCCGGGTGGCCTATGGCGAGGGGCTGATCGGACAGGCTGTGCGCGAAGAAAAAACCATGCTGGTGACCGATGTGCCGCACGATTACCTGCCGATCGGTTCGGCCCTCGGCAGCGCCGAACCGTGCAGCCTGCTGGTGGTGCCGCTGCTGCATGGCGAAAACCTGGTCGGCGCCATCGAGCTGGGCTGCTTCGGACCATTCCCGGATGCCGGAATGGAGCTGGTCGAGACAGTCAGGGAGACGATCGCGATCGGCTTCGAGGTCAACCTGTCGCGCCAGCGCACGCAGGGCTTGCTGGCCGAGATGGAGCAGCAGACCGAGGAACTGCGGGTCCAGCAAGAAGAACTCCAGCAGAGCAACGAGGAGCTCGAGGAGCGCGCCCGGCTGCTCGAGCAGCAGCGCGAGCAGATCCGTGCCAAGAATGCGGAAGTCGAGTCGGCCAGCCGCGAGATTTGGAGCAAGGCCGAGGAACTGCAGAAAGTGAGCGCCTATAAGTCCGAGTTCATGGCGAATATGTCGCACGAGCTGCGCACGCCGCTCAACAGCATGTTGATCCTGTCCGGCCTGCTTTCGGAGAACAAGGCGCAGAACCTGACCAAGAGCCAGGTCGAGTACGCCGCCACGATCAATGGCGCGGGCAAGGACTTGCTCAACCTGATCAACGACATCCTGGACCTGTCCAAGGTCGAGGCCGGGCAGATCGACTTCGTCTACGAGGATGCCGCACCGCAGGCGCTGTGCCAGGCGATGGACGCGCTGTTCAAGCCGCAGGCCGCGCAAAAGGGGCTGCAATGGCGGACGGAACTGGCGACGGACCTCCCGGCCAGCGTCGAGATCGACGTGCAGCGCACGGAACAGGTGCTGAAGAACCTGATTGCGAATGCCATCAAGTTCACCCACGAGGGCAGCGTCACGCTGCGCGTGTACCTGCCGCGCCCGGAGCATAACCGGCTCGCCGTGCCGGCCATCGCCTTCGCCGTCGCCGATACCGGCATCGGCGTGCCGGTGGACAAGCGCGAACTGATCTTCGAAGCCTTCCGCCAGGCCGACGGCGGCATCAGCCGCAGCTACGGCGGGACCGGCCTGGGCCTGTCGATCTCGCTGCAGCTGGCGCGCCGGATGGGCGGCAGCCTGGACCTGGCCAGCACGCCCGGCGAGGGCAGCATCTTCACGCTGTTCCTGCCGCTGGCCGCCGATGCCGACGCCGCCGTGCGCCCGCCGCCGGCGCCCGCACCAGCGCCGCCGCCGGCGGCGCTCCCGGAGCGGCAGCCCGGCGCCGGCAGCCGGCGCATCCTGATCATCGAGGATGATCCGGACTTTGCGCGGGTGCTGGCGGACTTCGTGCGGGAGCATGGCTTCGACGCGGTGGTCGCCGCCGACGGCGAGACAGGCATCGCGCTGGCGCACCAGGCCAACCCGAGTGCGGTGCTGCTGGACGTGATGCTGCCCACCCTCGATGGCTGGGCCGTGATGCACAAGCTGAAGGAAAGCCCGGCCACCCGCCACATCCCGATCCACTTCATCACCTGCCTCGAGGAGCGCAAGCGGGCCATGGAAATGGGTGCGGTCGGCCTCGTAAGCAAGCCGGTCAGCGCAGAACAGCTCGACAAGGTGATCGGCACGGTGGAGGCGGCGCTCGATGCGGCGCTCAGGCGCCTGCTGGTGGTGGAAGACAATCCGGACGAGGCGCGCGGCTTGCTGGCCCTGCTGTCGGAACGGCAGGTCGAGATCACGCTGGCCGGCAGCGGCGCGCAAGCGCTGGCGCTGCTCGCCGCGGAGCACTTCGACTGCATGGTGCTCGACCTCGGCCTGGCCGACATGTCCGGCGTCGAACTGCTGGAGCGGATGCAGGCGCTGGAACAGGGGCGCCGGGTGCCGGTGATCATCCACACGGGGCAGGCGCTGGACCCGGAACAGGAACGCGAACTTCACCGCTACGCCGAGAGCGTCATCATCAAGGGCGCGCGCAGCCCGGAACGCCTGCGCGGCGAAGTGACGCTGTTCCTGCACATGGTCGCGAACCGGATGGACCCGGACCAGCGGCGCCTGCTGCGCGCCGCGATCGACAAGGACGCCGGGCTCGAAGGCAAGACCATGCTGATCGTCGACGACGATATGCGCAATGTCTTTTCGCTGACGAGCCTGCTGGCGGAGAAGGGGATCGCCGTGCTCGAAGCGGCCAACGGCAAGGAGGGCCTGGCCAGGCTGGCCAGCCACCCGGAGATATGCCTGGTACTGATGGACATCATGATGCCGGAAATGGACGGCTTCGAAGCGATGCGGCGGATCCGGGCCGAACCGGCCTGGCGCGAGCTGCCGGTGATCGCGATGACGGCCAAGGTCATGCAGGGCGACCAGCAGAAGTGCCTCGATGCGGGCGCCAGCGACTACATCGCCAAGCCGATCGACGCGGACAAGCTCATGACCCTGCTGCGGGTCTGGGCCAACCGATTGTAGCGGGCGCGCCATGGAGAACATCGAGGAACTCGAGATCGGGCTGTTGCTCGACGGCGTGCGGCGCGTCTACGGCGTCGACTTCAGCGGCTACGCCCAGGACTCGCTCAGGCGCCGCATGCGGCACTGGCTGACCGGGTCGCCGTTCGATTCGCTGTCGCATGCCCAGGCGTCGGTGCTGCGCGATGCGCGCGTGTTCGCCTCGCTGCTGCAGGGGATCACGATCAATGTCACCGAGATGTTCCGCGACCCGCCGCTGTTCCGCGCCATGCGCGATCAAGTGATCCCGTTTCTGAAGGCCCATCCGTTCGTGAAGATCTGGCATGCCGGCTGCGCCAGCGGCGAGGAGGCATATTCGATGGCGATCCTGCTGCACGAGGCGGGCCTGCAAGGGCGCTACCGGATGTACGCGACCGACATCAACGACGCCATGCTCGGGCGCGCCAGGGAGGGCATCTATCCGCTCAAGGCGATCCAGGCCAGCACCCGCAACTACCACGCCAGCGGCGGCGTGGCGTCGTTCGCCGATTACTACACTGCCTGCTATGGACACGCCGCCTTCCGGGCCAGCCTGCGCGAACACCTGGTATTCGGCCATCACGACCTGGTCACCGACACCGACCTGGGCGAGATGCACCTGGTCCTGTGCCGCAATGTCATGATCTACTTCAAGCCGGCGCTCAAGGCACGCTGCCTGGCCCTGTTCGACGGCTGCCTGCTGCCCGGCGGCTTCCTCTGCCTCGGCGGCAAGGAAGCGCTGGTCGCACGCGCGATCGCCGCCCGCTACGCCCCCTGTCCGCCGGGGCCCGGTATTTATCGGAAACGTTGATGCGGGCGACGGACCAGGCCACTTACAGTTGCCGGCCGATCAGGGTAATATTGATAACAGTAAATTAGAATCGCGGCGCGCGATACGGGCAGGGGGAAGCGCTAGATGGCCGAAGCAGGCAAGATTCCGATACTGTTGGTCGACGACCGTCCCGAGAACCTGACGGCGCTGGTGGCGTTGCTGGCCGATATGCAACTCGACCTGGAGCCGGTGCTCGCCATGTCCGGCAACGAGGCCCTGCGCCTCAGCCTGCGCGCCGATTTTGCGCTGATCCTGCTGGACGTGCAGATGCCGGGCATGGATGGCATGGAGACGGCGACGCTGCTGCGCGCCAATCCCAAGACGCGCCACCTGCCCATCATTTTCGTGACCGCCGGCCTGAACGAGGGGGCCCACATGTTCCGCGGCTACGAATCGGGCGCGGTCGACTACCTGATCAAGCCCATCGAACCGCTGGTCCTGCGCAGCAAGGTGCGCGCGTTCTGCGCCCTATACCAGCAACGCATGGAGATTGAATTCGCCCGCGCGAACCTGGAAGCGATCGTCCAGCAGCGCACGGCCGAACTGTCGGCGCTGGCGGCCAGCCTGACCGAAGAGGTCAAGGCGCACCGCGTCACCGGGCATGCGCTGCACGAAAGCGAGCTGCGCCTGCGCAGCGTCATCGACAGCGCCTATGAAGCGTTCATCGGCATGGATGGCGAGGGCAGGATTTTCGACTGGAACCACCAGGCCGAGCTGACGTTCGGCTGGCGGCGGCAAGAAGTGCTGGACATGGCGGTGGGCGAACTGATCGTGCCGGCGCGCTTCCGCGAACAGCACGCGCGCGGCCTGCGCCATTTCCTGGCCACCGGCGAGGCGGCTGTGCTCAACAAACGGATCGAGATCCGCGCGATGCGCCGCGGCGGCGAGGAGTTTCCCGTCGAGCTGAGCATCTGGAAAATACCGAACGCGGCCGGCTGCATCTTCGGCGCCTTCGTGCGCGACATCACCGAGCGCAAGCGGGCCGAGGAGGAACTGCGCCAGCTCAACGAGGGCCTCGAGATGCGTGTCGACGAACGAACCCGGGAGCTGCGCCTGGCGATGAACCAGATCGTCGAGTCGGAGAAGCTGGCCTCGCTCGGCAGCCTGGTGGCCGGCGTCGCCCACGAGCTGAGCACGCCGATCGGCAATATCGTCATGACCGCATCGACGCTGGGCGATACGCTCATCGAGCTGGCGCAGGCGGCCGGCGAAGGCAGGCTGACGCGCAGCCAGCTGTGCCGCAGCGCCGACGACAGCAAGCTTGCCGGCGAGCTGATCGTACGCAGTGCGCTGCGCGCCAGCGAGCTGATCGAAAGCTTCAAGAAAGTGGCGGTCGACCAGGCCAGCCAGCGGCGCCGCAAGTTCGACTTGCGCGCCACCGTCGGCGACATCCTGCAGACGATGGGCACCGTCATGCGCCACGCCAGGGCCAGCTGCGAGATGCGCATTCCGCAGGGGATCGCGATGGACAGCTTTCCGGGCGACCTCGAGCAGGTCTTCAGCAACCTGATCATGAACTCGATCCACCATGGCTTCGAGGGGCGCGGTGGCGGCATCGTGATCGATGCCTGCCGCCACGGCGATATGGTCGAGATCGTGTACCGGGATGACGGGGTCGGCATCGCGCCCGAACTCCAACGCAAGGTGTTCGATCCCTTTTACACGACCAAGCTGGGGCAGGGCGGCTCGGGCCTGGGCATGTTCATCGTCCACAACCTGATCCACGGCCCGCTGAAAGGCGAGATCAGGCTCGACAGCGAGGTGGGCAAGGGCGTCGCGTTCACAATGGCGATGCCGGCCGTGACGCCCGGCGACGCCGGCTGCGCCTAGAATCCCAGCTTCTTCTTGCGCAGCTTGATCCACACAAGCAGGCCGGTCACGAAGAAGGCCAGGGGCACGGCGCCGAACAGGCTGATGAACACCCTCCCGGCCGTGCCGAAGGCTTCGCCCGTGTGCAAGGGGAACAGCCAGGCCAGGAATTTGTCCCCGCCGCGCGCCCGTTCCGGGTCGATCACACGCAGCACGCTGGCGTCGCCCGAGTCGACGCTGATCCGCGTCGCGCCCGGCCCCTCGCGCAGTTCCCCGGGCTGGCGCACCCTGATCTCGAACGGCTGACCCGCCCTGGCCGGGAAGGCCACGCGCGAAACCCGTCCCTCGGGGAAGCTGGCCTGCGCCGCGCGCACGGCGTCGGCGACAGCCACCAACTTGCCGCCGGCGGCGCTGCGGTTCGCGGCCTTGGACGCCGGCGTCACCGGCGCCACCGTATTCACCACCGGCGTGGTCCACTGCGGCATATTGAAGTGCACGCCGGAAACCGCCGACACCAGCAGCAAGGGCGCGGCGAAGAAGCCGCCGGCACGGTGCAGCTGGAAACTGAAGCGCGGCCACGAACCGCCATGGCGCACTGTCAGCGCATGCCAGATCGCGGAGCGCGCCATGCGCGGCCACCACAGGATCATGCCGGTGACGATCATCAGCACCAGCGATACCCCGGTCACCGCGACCACCACCTTGCCGACTTCGCCGGCCACCAGGTAGCGGTGAATGTGGAACAGCGTCGGCATCAGCAGGGGGCGCGACAGCCCCGATTCGCCCCAGTTGCGTTCCCCGGTGATGGCCAGGCTGGCCGGATCGACCATCACCTGGCGCGAGACCGCCTGGGCCCACGGCGAACCGGCGCTGCCGGGGACGGGCCGGTACCACGCCACGGCCACGTCGCCGGCCCGCTCAGGCAGTTCCACCATCGATGGCCGCCCGTAGCGCGGATCGTTCGACAGCATCTCTCCCAGCGCCTGGACCGCATCCGGGCCGATCCGCAGCGGCGCGCCCGGCTGCACGCCGGCCGGCGGCGCGACGTGCAGCAAGCCAGGGTTGAGCATGGCGTCGAGCTCGTGGATCCAGCTCAGGGCCGAGCCGGTCAGGCCGAGGACGACCAGGATGGCGCCGAAGAGCAGGCCGGACCATAAATGGAGGAAGCGGGTGAACGATTTCATAGGGCGGGATGATGGCGTAGCCCATTAGTATAAATGAGAATAGTTCTTAATACACCTTGGCAAACTAAATAAGAATCGTTATCATTTATGGCTTAGCTTGCTCTGCGAGAACATTTTCGTCCATTTTGAGGATTGCTGTTGAATGAATACTATTAAGCCGATCACCCGCGCCGTCGCCGCCGCCTGCCTGTCCATGACCGCCGTCCATGCCTTTGCCCAGCAGGCCGATGCCGGTTCCGAAACCCGGATGGCCGAAGTGGTCGTGACCGCGACCCGCGGCGAAAAGGCGATCGACAAGATCCCGGGCGCCATCTCGGTGATCAGCCAGCAGGAGCTCGCGTCGCAGTACCTGATCGCGGACGACCCGTCGCAGGCGCTGTCGACCTTCATTCCCGGCTATTCGCCGAGCCGCCAGAAGATGACATCGACCGGCGAATCGCTGCGCGGGCGCCAGCCGCTGATCCTGCTCGACGGGATCCCGCAATCGAACCCGCTGCGCGCCGGTATGCGCGAAGGCTATTTCGCCGACAGCTTCATCATCGAACGCATCGAGGTGATCAACGGCGCCTCGGCGGTGCAGGGCATGGGCGCCACCGGCGGCATCATCAACTACATCACCAAGGCGCCGCGCGCCAACGGCACCACGCACGGCGTGAACGTGCGCGCGTCGACCCAGTTCAAGTCCGATAACCTCGACTGGAAAACCGGCTACTCGATTTCGCACAAATCCGATGAATTCGACCTGCTCGGCTATGCGGCCGTGCAGCAGCGCGGCATGGGCTACGATGGCCGCGGGCGGCGCCTCGGCATCGACACCGTGCAGGGCGATACCCTCGACACCAGCGGCGACGACCTGTTCCTCAAGATCGGCAAGACCTTCGGCGCCCAGCGCCTGCAGCTGTCGCTGAACCGCTTCAACCTGGAAGGCGACGGCGACTACATGAACGACCCGGGCAGCGTGGCCGGGGGGATACCGACCAGTTCCGAGCCAGGCACGCCGATCGGCGCGCCGCCGCGCAACAAGGTGCGCAGCGCCAGCCTGGACTACCGCCACGCCGAATTGGCCGGCGGCAGCTTCAGCGCCCAGCTGTTCAGCCACGATTTCGAATCGCTGTACGGCGCGACCCGGGTCGCCACCTTCCAGGACATCCGCATCGCACCGAAAAACACGCTGTGGGACCAGTCGCAAATCATCGCCGACAAGCGCGGCGCGCGCCTGACCTACGTGCGCCCGGATACCGTCATCGATGGCCTGGAAGCGACCGCCGGCGTCGACTTCCTGCGCGACAGCACCGAGCAGCGGCTGGCGATCACCGCCCGCACCTGGGTGCCGTTGCTGCAGTTCCGCTCGAGCGCGCCGTTCGCGCAGCTCGAATACGAACTCGGTCCGGTCACCGTGCGCGGCGGCGTGCGCTACGAGATGGCGAAGCTCGACGTCGACACCTACACCACGCTGGCCGCCTACGGCAGCCGCCTGGTGCAGGGCGGCTCGGCCGAATTCGAGGAAGCGGTCAAGAATATCGGCGCGGTGTGGCGCTTTGCGCCGCAGTGGTCGGCCTTCGCGGCCAGCTCGGAAGGCTTCGGCCTGCCCGATGCCGGCCTGGTGCTGCGTGGCGTGACCACAGCGGGGCAGTCGGTATCGAACCTGATCAGCCTGCAGCCCATCGTCACCCGCAACAACGAGATCGGCATCAACTGGCGCGGCGCGGCCGGCCAGTTCGGCATTTCGCGCTACGACTCGCGCTCGAAACTGGGCAGCGTGATCCGGATTAACTCGGCCGGTGTCGGCCTGGTCGAGCGCGTGCCGACCACCGTCAAGGGCTGGGAAGTGAGCGGCGAATGGCGCGCCAGCAAGCAGCTGGCGCTCTCCGGCAGCTATGCGAAAACCGACGGCAAGACCGCCGCCACCCAGGGCGCCCCGATGGACCTGTCGCTCGGCGCCCGCTCGCAGGGCCCGAACAAGGCGCTGCTGGCGGCGAACTGGAAAGCGCTGCCGGACGCGCAGCTGCGCCTGCAGGCGACCCACCTGTTCGACCGCGACATCAACATCGGCCGCGTGGTCGGCACCAGCAAGCTCGAAGAACATTTCACCGGCTACACGCTGGTCGACGCCGCGATGACCTTCGAGACGCGCTACGGCCGCCTCGGCGTCAGTATCGAGAACCTGCTCGACAAGCAGTATGTCGGCTACTACTCGCAGTCGGCGGCGGCGACCGACCCGGGCAACACCTATGCGGGACGCGGGCGCACGCTGGCGGTGAACTTCAGCCGCATGTTCTGACTAGGATGGCGCATCGAGCCCGGCGCCGCGCGCGAGGGTCCAGTCGACTTCCTCGCGCAGGGTGTCGACCAGCAGTCCCAGCTGCCCGCGGTTCGAATGCAGGCCCCGGGTCGCCGCGCTGTTGATATTGCGAGTCGACATATTCTCGCGAGTGCCGAGGAAGCGTTCGCTGAGCTCGCCCATGCGTTCCGGTGAATGGCCCCGGCTCGGGAACGCCTCGTTGGAGCTGATGACGTCCTCGATCAAGCTGATAATTGCCCTGTCGCGGGCGGCGTTGGACTTCTTGCCCATTTCGGCGGCGATCTCGCGGGCGAGCACATTGTGGCCGTAGAGTTCACGAAGGCTGCGTTCGACCACGCGCATCAGGCTGTGCTGTTCCCAGTATGCGGCATTTTCGTCGCCGGTCTGTTTTCTGGTCACCCGGACCAGGCCGACCAGGCTGGACAGGCTGGCCAGCATGTCCCCGGGTTCGCGAGCATGTTCACACAATTGCACAGCCCGTCGCCAGTAGCGATGCGCCTCCCCCAGCCGCATGCGCCCTTCGAGCACGGCCGCGGCGATCCTGAATACGCCTGCAGCCGACTGCGGATCGCCGAAGCGATAGTCCGGCACTTCGATCAGCTTCGCGGCGCCTTCGAGCATCTCCTCATGGCGGCCGGCATTCACCAGGGCCGCCGCATACAGGTCGCCGTGGCTTCCGTCCAGCCGCCGGCCTTCCTCGTCCCAGCTCGCCAGCAAGTCGTCGATGCCGTAATTGGACCTCAGGCGTTTGCGCGACAGCAGGCGATACTCGGCTTCGCCGTCAGCGCGATCCACGCTGGTGGCGGCGCCGAACCGCGCGCGTATATAAGACTGCGCAGCCGGTGGAAACTCGTTGAGGCAGGGACGCAGTGCGAGCCCTGCGCTGCGGCTCCAGCGCCGGTCCAGGACGTCGGCAGGCTGGTCCAGGCAAAGCCGGTGGTAGAGTTCTTCAATCCGGGCCACCGGTTCCCGGGCGCGCGTTTCGTAGAATGCGATCGCACGCGAATGGATTTCCCTGGCCAGCTCCTCTGGCGCAAGCCGCCGCACGTTATCGAGCATGGTGGCGCGCACGTCGGGCCGGTGCCACAGCGCCCCCGGATCGTCTTCCCGCACGTCGAACAGCTGGCCTTCCTGCCTGGCCGCCGCCATCAGGCGGTCTTCCGGACAGCTCACCAGGTCAAGCCGGCAAGGCTGCGCCAGCACTTCCCGGATCACATCGGCAGTAAGCCTGCGCACCAGCAGTCCGGGCGCGGCGATCTTGCGCAACTCTTCATTGCGGATTCGCCGCAGCAAACGCTCGTATAGGGCCGCCTGGACGAATTCCGGGGCATCCTCCACCTGCTGGTGCCACGCAACGGCGCCGCCCATGCGGTCGCCTTTCTCGAGCAGGGCCACCGCCAGCCGCAGGGCCAGCGGTGAACGCCCGGCCACGACCTGCACGGCGTGCGCTTCCTCGCGCGTGATGGCGACACCCGCGCGTTCGGCCTCGCGCATCAGGTATTCGATCGCCTCGTCGACGTCGAACTGGCCGATCTTGAGCCGGATCAGCTTGAACCTGTCCATCTGCTCCAGGGTGGCGCGCCTGAAGGTGCGTGAAGCGCAGACCAGCAGGGTGCTCACACCCATTTCACCCAGGGTGCAGGCGACCTTCAGCGGACTCTCGGCTGCCACGTCGTCATAGCCTTCGACTTGCTCGATGCTGTCGACGAACACGATGATCCGGTGCTGGCCGCCGGGTCTTATCAGGTTCAGCATCTTGGCGCCAATCCCGGTCTCGTCGTGGCTGCGGCTCTCGCGTGAAACCTCGCTCGCTTCCGGCACCGACCGGGCGTCCGATCCCAGCTCGAGCGCGAGTTCTTCGAGCGCATCGAGCGACTCCGGCGGGCACCAGGCGCTGCTCTGGCGGATCAGTTCGCGCCAGATCGTCGCCGGCTGCGCTTGCTGCAGGTGGACGCGGTCGAAATCGAGATGATAGACAGCATCGGGACGGAGCACATCGTCCTGGGCGAGCATGTCGGCAATGAAGCGTGTCACCGTCAGCGACTTGCCGGTGCCTCCGGGGCCTTCGATGGCAACGCACGAAAGATCCCCATGTGTCCCAGCCCATGCATCGGCAAGCCGGTCCAGGATCAAGTGGCGGCCGACAAACCGCGGCAAGTCGGGACCGCCCAGCGCATGGATGAAGTTATGCCTGCGCAGCCTGGCGCCGGCTTCTTCCGGTGCGATGGCGCTGGCGACGCCGAGCGCGGTCGCCCAGCTGCTGACCGATTGCATCGTGCTTAGCTGGGCGTAATCGTCGTCGATGTCGGCCGCGCCCGTTTCCAGCACGCTGGCCAGCATGCGTTCGGTGGCCGTGACTTCTTTCGAAGGTATGGCGCCGATCATGCGCAGCGCCGCGGCGGCGCCCAGGCTGGCCAGGATCGGCAGCCGGCGCTCATCGGGCAGGGTGAGGGCGGCTTCACCGTTCGGCGTCATCATCGGCACCGACATCTCTTCCAGGTCGAATATCGTATCGGTCGCCATCCGCATTTCCTGCGGCGAGGCGTCCGGATACTGTTCCATCCACTGGTCGAGCAGCTTCTCCGGCTTGAATGTGCGGCGCACGGCGGCCATTCCCAGCAGCTGCGGCAAGCCCTGGTCGTTGTCCTGGGGGTTCATGCGCGCACCTCGACCCGCAGATCGCTGATCTTGCGTGCTACCTCGCCGCATACCTGGTGGACCGGAACAGCTTTGAGCAGCAGCTTGATATCCCTTGCCCGCGCAGCGAGCATGGCGGGGGCAAGCGGAGACCGTCCGAGGCCGTTCAGGGTATGCACGTAGGCCTCGATCTCGGTATCCGAGAAGATGCCGAGTTGCTCGGTCTCGATGCGCCGGAACTGGTCATTGAACACATATTCGGAGCCGGCGCCAAGCAGGAAGAAAATGCAGGAACCCAGTAACTGGCGCAGGCGCATATCCACCAGCGCGGCGACGAAGGCCCGCACTTCCGCCAGCTGGTGGCGCTCGAGATGGTCGAACACAAACCAGGTCGGATGGACCGGCGCGGCGAGCTTGAGCGCCGCGGCAAAATTTTCGGCGTAGCGGCCGCCGATCGTCGCCGCCGTCGCGCCGTGCGTGTCGGGTTGCTGGAAGCCGGCGAGCCCGAGGTCCGTGATGAGCTGGTTCACGATGTCCCGGATATTGCGCCGCTCGGCCGGGAGATAGTTCAGGTCGACCAGCACCAGCTTGATGGCCGAGCAGGCGGCAACATGGTTGATCAGGTAGAACGAGTGGCTGCGTCCGGTGCCGGTCGGTCCGTTCACCATCACCACCTTTGGTCCGGCCTGGTTGACGATACTTTGCAACAGGCCGCGCAGCTGAACCCGGTTGACCACCGGAATGCCATCGACCAGCGCGACCTCCCATGGCGATGCCGGCATCATCAAGGCCGCCTCACGCTTGAAGCGGTCGACGCCCAGCAACAGGATCGCCGCCGCGGGATGGACCGGGAACTCCTGCGCCAGCGCCTCCAGCGCGGGAATGATGGCGATCGGCTTGGCTTCCATCCACTGGATAAAATCGATCACGATCTTCGGCATCTTGTTGCTCGCCGCCGAGAATTCGCTCAGGGGCGCCAGCGAAGCCATGACCAGGAAGACTTCGAATCCGGCCTGGTCGAAGCTCGATACCAGTTCGTTGATGGCTTTCTTTTCGTCGCGGTTCAGTGGCATGGTCAGGTGGGCAGTTCGATCTGCTTGCGGCGCAGGTCGGCGGCGATCAGGGAAATCGGAATCGCCTGGTTGTGGGGAGTCGCCGCGGCGTCCGATTCATACCCGGCGTGATGCAGGGCCACCAGCCGCAGCTGGACATCGAACAGCGGCGCGCCGGAGGAACCCTTGGTGGTGCCCGCGTTGTGCCAGATCCGGGTGGGCGCGACACTGGTCACGGAGCCAAGGTCCACTTTCATCGGCTGTGCCAGCGGGTGCTGAAGGGTGATGATGCCGGTGTTGAGCGCCGGGATACCCGGGGCGTCGCCGATCGGGGCGTAGCCGCGTGCCTCGAAACCCTTGACGATCGCTTCGCTTCCCGTATCCTCCTCGAGTTCGAGCAAGGCATAGTCGAGCCGGTCCGGGTCGGTGGCGATGGCGCCGGCGTTGCCGTCTTCAGGCGCGGTCGGGCTCCATGCCAGCGCCCGCGCCACCTTGACCCGCAATGCCGGCGTCGAGTATCCGTCGGCGGCTATTTTGTGATCGAACAGGCAGAACACCGTCGCGGGCAGGGCATTGCCGGCGCCGACTTTTGCCACATGGTGGTTGGTCAGCACGAGGTTGGGACCGATCAGCACCCCGGTGCCCCGGCTGTTCCCCGTTTCGATCCTGCACACGTAGTTCTCGCACTGCGCGAGCTTGCCCCGGAAGTCGACCGCGTCGGGCGATGCGTCCTGACCCGGCACCAGGTAGGCTTCCAGCCCGGCGCCGATCACCGTGAATCCGGCAAGATCGGCCAGCGCGATGAAATCCGGATGGCGCGGACGCGCATCGCGCAGCGCGATCAGCAGTTCTTCTGCGATGTATCGTGCGTTGAAGTGCGTCAGCACGGCCAGCGCTTGCGTTCCCATCGACCCGTTGCCCGCGAACTGGTACAGGTGCATGTCCCAGCGCTCGACCAGCAAACGGTCGAGCTCGTCCGGCGAGAACGAGCCCTCCATTGCCCTCAGCAAGACCTTCACCCATTTACCTGTTACCTTCATCGGGGTGCTTTCGACATGGATTGACGTCAATCGACGCGCGCGGCGCCGCGCACGACCAGTTCGATGGCCGCCTCGCTGCCGTACTGGTCGGCGTCAAGCAGGGCCTGGCCAAAAGCGAGCCCGGTCAGGTCCTGGATCGTTTCCAGGCTGCTGAGCATCGGCAGGAAGTTGTCCGGAACGACGAATTCTTCCCACTGCACGTCGTCCAGGTCCTGTTCGAGCACGAAGCCGAAGGCCGCCAGGCCATCTGCGCTGCGCGCGACAATCACCTTCCAGAAGCTGGACGGCACCCGCGCACGGATCGCGGCGCCGCCGGGGCCGACGCCGACGAATACCTGGTCCTCGCCTTTGAGCACCGGGCCGGCCAGCACGGTCAGGCGCTCCGTGGCGGCCGCGGCCAGCACGCTGTTCTCGAGGTCGCCCCAGTTGTCGATCCCGCCGGCCGACTGGTTAAAGCCCATCACTTGCGGCGAACAGTTGGTCACGTGGTAGCTGTCGCCGTTCGCACGTTTCAGTTCCTCATAGCTCGCACCCCACGCGACATCGTCGCGGCGCACGATGTGCCCCTTGTCGAAGGCCTGGCGGTCCTTGGTGAAGAAGATGTCGGGCAGCTGGTAGCGCGCGTCCATGCGCGGATCGAGGAACCACTTCTCGCGGTCGTTCGGTCCCAGTCCCGACAGCGCCGTGCGCGTTGTCTTCCTGCCCGGCTCCGGGTTGCGCAGGATGCTTTCGCGGGTGATGTTCGATGCGGTGAACAGGGCAAGGCGCCGCCTGGCGTGCATGGCGAGCGAGAAATTCTGGTAATGGAGTACGGCGCCGCCATCCAGCAGCGGCGCGACGGCGGCCGGGTCCCGCGCCGCCGGCAGGGCGACCCGGAAGGCTGCTTCCGCGCCGAGGAAGTCCGCGGCGAAGCCGGTCCTGTTACTGTAGTCGCTGTCGTGCTCGGGCTCCACCATGGCCTCGGTGGAGGTGCCGGCGCCAGGGGCAGCGGGCGCGAGTGGCGCGGCGGCGGGCGCCTCGTCGCGCACGCCTTCGTTGAGGTCGGCCGCGCGCCACCAGTTGATCCAGTCCTGCACGGCGGCCGGGCGCGGGCCGGCGATGTGCACACCGGCGTCGAGGACGCGCGAATCGCTGGCCAGGGCGATCGATGGCACGCTGTAATTGACGTCGTGGAACACGCCGCCGAAGTGCAGGCCGAGTACCTCGCCGCTGGCCAGGTCCAGCACTGCCGATCCGGAGTTGCCGCCCAGCGTAGAGCAATCGTGTCCGGCAGCGGGGACGAACTTGCCGAAACTGGCGGCCTGGACCTGGCCCTGCAGCTCGCCCGGCTGCAGGCGCTTGACGCCGAAGCGTTGGTTAAACAGGTCCTTCTGGATGTCGGCCGGGTTGCGCGGATCGAAGGCCGGGTAGCCGACCACGGCGATCTGGGTGCCGACCAGATGACGCGCATCGCGGCAGGCCAGCTTGAGCGGCTTGTGCCGCGGATCGAGGCCGTCGACCGCCAGCAGGGCCATGTCCCAGTAAGGATGGATCATCAGCACCTTGCTCACCAACAGGGTGGGGCCAGAAGGTGTGCCGAACTCGCGCACGAAATCGATGCCGGCCTGCGCGCCCGTGATGAAATCGAGCCGCCTGTCGCCGAGGCCGCGCGCAAAGATTTCGGCCACATGGCGGTTGGTCATGATCACGCCGTCGCCGATGACGAAGCCGGTGCCGCCATAGGGAAATTTCTTATTTCCTGGCAGTTCGATGCGCCCGATCGACGGCAACAGGCCTTCGATCCGTTCGCGCAGTTCGGTATCGTCCGACAGGTGGGTCCAGAGCGGATGGGTGACGGTGAATTTGCCGCCGGTAATATCAATCGCCGGCCTGAGCTCTTCGGAAATGATCGCTTCCGTGTTGGCGACGAAGGCCGTGGTCAGCGGGCCATCAATGGCAATGGTCTCGAGGGCGCTGCGTGCCGCGTCGCGCAAGGCCAGCCCGGGCGCGCTGAACGATTCGAGCGCCGATGGGGGCGCCTCGCTGGGCTCCGCAAACAGCGGACCGGCGAGCAGGCCGTCCAGGCCGCCGCGGCTCTTGCTGATCATCGTCACATATTTTTTCAACCTCTCTGTCCGCTTTGCATCCATTTCGTGTTCCCCCTGTTATCGACGTGATTACGACCCGATCCGGAACTGTTCACCTGGAATTGCCGGCGCTTGTGCACGCTCCGCGTTGTTTATTTGACACCAATGCTCAAATATACGGGAAGAAATTATCTGAAATCTATTGATTTGTAACAGAGGAGGCCACGTGACGCGAAAAATGCGGGACAGGAATTGCTGCGGTGAGCACGCGCGCCAGGCGGCACGGCCGGATCAGGCGTCGCGCCCGTCGGCAAAGGTCTCGAAGATAGGGCCCACGGCGACGGGCTGCGGCTCCGCATCTGCATATGCTTTTTTCACGCACCTTGCGCGGAGAATTCGACAAGACCGGCGACCCGCACTTCCGTAGCCTAGTCACCCACATGTAGAGCGAATCGATTCGCCCATGCAAAGGGAGACTAAGGTGAAAGAAGTACAAATCAACGAAAGAGCAAGATGCAAGGGCAGCGTGATCGCCGTGGCGATCGCGCTGGCGGCGCCGTCGATGGTATTTGCGCAGCAGGCGCGAACGGCAACTGAACAGCCGGTCACACGGGTGACCATCACCGGCTCCAACCTGAAGCGGGTCGATGCCGAAAGCGCGTCGCCGGTGCAGGTGGTCTCGCGCATGGAGATCGAACAGAGCGGCGCGTCGACGGTGGCCGAAGTGCTGTCGAACCTGACCAGCAACGACCATGGCGCCATCAGCGACCTTGGCGGCACCAACTCCTGGGCCAGCGGCGCGACCGGCGTCTCGCTGCGCAACCTCGGCGTCAACTCGACCCTGGTGCTGCTGAACGGGCGCCGGCTGTCCGCCTACGGCTTCGCCGATGGCCTGCAGGCCAATTTCGTCAACATCGATTCGATTCCCAGCGATGTCATCGAGCGGGTCGAGATCCTGAAGGACGGCGCGTCCGCGATCTATGGCTCGGACGCCGTCGCCGGCGTCATTAACATCATCACGCGCAAGGACTTCCGCGGCGTCGGCGTGAAGGCCGTGGCCCAGCAGTCGCTCGAGAGATCATTCCTCGCGCGCGACCGCAAGGCCTCAGTCACCGGCGGCATGGGGTCGCTGGACATGGATGGCTACAATGCCTTCGCCCACCTCGAGCTGTACAAGCGCGGCAGCTACACCGACCGTGATGTCAGGCCGCTGCTGGCGGACTGGTTCATCCGCATGAACCCGGACCGCAACGCCTTGTCGACCGGCTCTGTCCCGGGCAACTATGTCGGGCGCTATCCGGCCGGCTATCCGGACAAGACCCTGGCCGGCAAGTCGATCAACACGGCGGCGCCCGGCTGCGCGGCGCAGGACCTGTCCGGCGGCCTGTGCTTCTACGACTACTGGAAGGACAGCCTGGCGCGCGCGCCGGCGGAGCGGGCCACCTTCCTCGGCTCCGCGCGCCTGAAGCTGGGCGACACCATGACCGCCTACGGCGAACTGCAGCTGGCCAAGACGCGTGACGACTATGCCACCGCGCCGCCGCGCAGCAACGTCAATGGCGTACCACTGCAGTGGTACGATTCGATCAAGGGCCAGATGCAGTCGTTCACCGATCCGCGCCTGCCGGTCGGCCATGCGAGCAATCCCTACTCGTTCCCGATCGGCCTGAACTACCGCTTCGCCGACCATCCCGAGATGTTCAAGAACGTCGGCGCGGCTTCGCAGTTCCGCGTGCTGGCCGGGATCGAAGGCAGCAACGGCGGCTGGGAATGGGATGCCGCCATCGGCCATATGGGCTCGCACGCGACGCAGAAGCAGCACCTGTACCGCGACCGCTTCGGCTACCACGACGCGATCGTCAACGGCGAATACAAGTTCGGCCAGGTCAACAGCATCGAGGTGCTGCAGAAAATGTTTCCGGAGATGGGCTCGCACGGCACCTTCCGCCAGACCTTCGCCGACCTGA
The DNA here is from genome assembly GCA_036676245.1 of Massilia sp. Classification (GTDB taxonomy): domain Bacteria; phylum Pseudomonadota; class Gammaproteobacteria; order Burkholderiales; family Burkholderiaceae_D; genus Telluria_A. Next base: position 80,921 of record JAKFDH010000016.1, read on the forward strand.
AAGCCAGCCGCGAACTGATGCAGCTCGGCGGTGGTGCGCTGCAGGTGGCGGCGGGCATGGACTTGCGCCACGAAACCTTCGAGCATGAGAGCAGCGACAACGTGCTGGCCGCGCGCATCGTCCAGTTCAGCGGTGTCAAGATCGCCGGCTCGCGCAATACGGCGGCGGCCTTCGTCGAAGCGGGGGCGCCGTTCACGAAGGACCTGGAAGCGAGTTTCGCGCTGCGCGGCGACAAGGTCATCGGCCAGGCCGGCGCCGTGGTGCCGAAGGCGGGCCTGAAGTACCGCGTGGCGGACAGCCTGATGGTGCGCGGTACGGCGTCGCAGGGCTTCCGCGCGCCGAGCATGCCCGAAACGGGCAATGGCGGCGCTTCCTGGTTCAACAATGGCTACCTCGACCCGAAACGCTGCAGCGCCGCGACCGAACTGCGCAACATCCTCAACACCGGCAACGCGGCCGACAAGAACCTGGCGCTGACGGCCTATGCGATCGGCTGCTCGGTCAGCTTCCCGGCGGCGGTGACGCCGAATCCGGGCCTCAAGCCCGAAAAGTCGAACAGCTTCACGCTCGGCCTGGTGTTCCAGCCGCTGCGCGCGCTCAGCGTCACCATCGACTACTACAGCATCAAGCGGCGCGACGAAATCGCGGTCAAGAGCGTGGACGAAACCCTGGCCAACGAAGACCGGATCGCCGGCCTGGTGCAGCGCGATCCCTTGACCAGCCAGGACCTGGACATCGCCCAGCGCGCACTGGAACTGTCGGGCCGCAGCGTCGGCTTCGGCACCGGCCCGATCCGGACCATCAGCGCCCAGTACGAGAACTACGGCAAGACCAAAGTCAGCGGCGTGGACGTCGACGTGAGCGGCAAGTGGCGCCTCGGCGACTGGGGCGGCGTCAGTTCCGGCCTCGAGCTGAACCGCCAGTTCACGCTGAAGGGCTGGGATGCCTATGCCGGCGCGTACACCGACAACTACGTCGGCTACCGCGGCACGCCGAAGATGCGGGCGGTGGCGAAATTCTCGTGGGAGCGCGGCGCATTCAATGCCGGCGTGCGTGGCAACTACACCAGCGATACGGCGCTCGGCTGGGGGACGCTCGACAGCGCGAACACGGTCGCCGGCTGCGCGGCCCGCGGCGTAGAGGCGCAGCAGTGCCGCATCGCGTCGGACGTCACCTTCGACCTGTGGGGCAAATACAAATTCGGCAATGGCACCTCGCTGTCGGCCAACCTGTTCAACGCCTTCGACCGCGCCGCCCCGGCGCAGATGCGTCCGGGCAGCGGCCTGCCGCTGAGGTTCCGTACCTTGATGGTCACCGTGGAGCACAAGTTCCGATGAAGACGACCAGCACGAAGCACGCGGCCGCTGCGCTGCTGGCCCTCCTGCTTGCGGGGAGCGCCAGCGCGCAGGCGCCGGCCGCGCCTGACCCCTACCAGTGGCTGGAGGACGTCGGCGGCGACGCGTCCCTGGCCTGGGTGCGGCAGCGCAACGCGGCCGCGACCGGCGAACTGGAGCGCCTGCCGGCGTTCGCACCGCTGCGCACCGGCATACGCCAGGTGCTCGATTCGAAGGACCGGATCCCTGGCATCCGCAAGCACGGCGCCTGGTACTACAACTTCTGGAAGGATGCCGGCCACCCGCGCGGCGTGCTGCGCCGGACGACGCTGGCATCGTACCGGCGCGCCGCGCCGGCATGGGATGTGGTGATCGACGTCGACCGCCTGGCCGCCGCCGAAAAGGAGAACTGGCAATGGCACGGCATCGATTGCCTGGAACCCGCGGCGCAGCGCTGCCTGGTGTCGCTGACGCGCGGAGGCGGCGATTCGCATGTGGTGCGCGAGTTCGACATGGGCGGCCGCCGCTTTGTCGAGGGCGGCTTTGCGCTGCCCGAGGCGAAGAGCGACGTCAGCTGGATCGACCAGGATCGCCTGTTCGTCGCCACCGATTTCGGCGCCGGGTCGCTCACCGAGTCAGGGTATCCGCGCGTGGTCAAGGAATGGCGGCGCGGCACGCCGCTCGCGAGCGCGGCGCTGGTATTCGAGGGCAAGGCCGGCGACACCAGCGTCAACGCCTGGCGCGAGCAGGCGCCTGGCTTCCGCCACCAGTTCGTCATGCGCTGGACCTCGTTCTTCACCAACGAATTGCTGCTGCGCGAAGGGAACAAGCTGGTCCGCATCGACAAGCCCGCCGACGCCACCGCGTTCACCGTGCGCGGCCAGCTCCTCGTGCGCCTGCGCTCGGCGTGGACGGTCGGCGGCGGCAGCTATCCGCAGGGTGCGCTGGTCGCCATCGACTTGCACAAGTTCCTGGCCGGGGACCGCCGCTTCGCCCTGCTGTTCGCGCCGACGCCATCGTCGTCGCTGCAGTCGGTCGCGCATACCCGCAACGCACTGCTGCTGACGGAGATGGACAATGTGCGCAGCCGGCTGGTGGAACTGCGCCAGGCCGGTGGCAAGTGGCGCCGGCGGGTGGTCGACACGCCGCCGTTCGCCACGCTGGCGGTGGCGGCGGCCGATCCGCTGCGCTCGGACGACTACTTCCTGACGACGACCGACTTCCTGACGCCGCCGACCCTGCACCTGGGACGCGCCGGCAGCGACCGGCGCCTGGCGCTCAAGGCGATGCCGTCGATGTACGACGCGGCCGGCCTCAAGGTGGAGCAGCAGTTCGCGGGCGCCAGGGACGGAACGCGCATCCCGTACTTCATCGTGATGCGCAAGGATACGGTCCTCGACGGCAGCAACCCGACGCTGCTGTACGGCTACGGCGGCTTTGAACTGAGCATGAAGCCGTCCTACAGCGGCGTGCTTGGGCGCGCGTGGCTGGAGAAGGGCGGCGTCTACGTGCTGTCGAACATCCGCGGCGGCGGCGAATATGGGCCGCGCTGGCACCAGGCGGCGCTGAAGGAGAAGCGCCAGGTATCGTACGACGACTTCATCGCCGTGGCCGAGGACCTGGTCGCGCGGAAGGTCAGCAGCCCGCGCCACCTGGGCATCATGGGCGGCAGCCTGGGCGGCATGCTGGTGTCGGTGGCGATGGTGCAGCGGCCGGACCTGTTCAACGCCGTGGTCAGCCAGGTGCCGCTGACCGACATGCAGCGCTACCACAAGCTGCTGGCGGGAGCGTCGTGGATCGACGAGTACGGCGACCCGGACCAGCCGGCGCAGTGGGAATACATCGCACGCTATTCGCCGTACCACAACGTTCGGAAGGGGGCAAGGTATCCCGCGGTGTTCTACACCAGCTCGACACGGGACGACCGGGTATCCCCGGCCCATGCGCGCAAGATGGTCGCGCGGATGGAGGAGCAGGGCCATGATGTGCGCTACTGGGAGAACCTGGAGGGAGGCCACGGCGGCGCCGTCAGCAGCGAGCAGCAGGCGCAGCTCTATGGGATGGTGTATTCCTTCCTGTGGGAGAAGCTCAAGTAGCTTCCGAAGTCGCAAGCGCAAATCGCTATCCGGAACTGTTCACCTGGAATTGCCGACGCTCGTGCACGCTCCGCGTTGTTAAGTTGATACTGGTGATCAAATATTCGGGAAGAAATCATCCGAAGACTATCGATTTGTCACAGCGGACATCAACTGGGGCGGCGAAAGTTGTTGTGGAAAAGTACAACAGTTTATCGGAGTCAATGGTGTATAGTTTGAACCATTCAGCCTCTGCACTGGAGGGAACGAATGTCATCCATGACCGCCGACCTGCCGTCTGCGCGTAACAATTCTTCAGCGCTCGGCATTGATTTCTTCCTTGCGCGGCAGCCGATCCTGAACCGCGACGAACAACTGGTTGCCCATGAATTGCTATTCCGCAACGCCGACGTAGCAAGCGCCGGCGTTAACGAAGACCTGTTCGCGACCGCCTCCGTCATTGCCCACCTGGCGGAACTGGGACTGGAACAGGTGGCCGGCCAGAAGCTGGCGTTCGTCAATATCGATGCGGCGGCTCTGCACAGCGGCATCCTCGGCGTACTGCCGCGTGACCAGGTGATACTGGAAATCCTGGAAACGGTAGAGGCGACCCCCGAGTTGCTGGAAATTATCGGCGCTATGCGGGCCGATGGCTATACCTTCGCCCTCGACGATGTCGTCGCCATGAATGACGATGTGCGGCGCCTGCTGCCGATGGTCGATGTGGTCAAGGTCGACATCATGGGCATGCCGCGTCATGTGCTGGGCGCGCTGGTGCGCGGCTTGAAGGCGCCCGGCCGCCGGCTGCTCGCGGAGAAGGTGGAATCGGTCAGGGAGTTCAATCACTGCCTGGGACTGGGTTTCGACCTTTTCCAAGGCTATTATTTTGCCAGGCCGATTGTCATGAGCGGCAAGAAGTTGACGCCGTCCGAACTGGCCATTTTGAGTATCCTCGATTTGCTGGAGCGCGATGCCGACCACAGCCAGGTTGCGCAAGCGATCAAACACGACGCCCTGCTCAGCGTGAACCTGCTTCGCCTGGTGAATACTGTCGCCTATAGCGGCACCAGTCGCATCGATTCGCTGCCCCAAGCCTTGATGCTGTTGGGGCAGAAACAGTTGAAACGCTGGCTGCAGATCCTGCTGTTTGCCAAGGCCGGCAAGGGAGGGGCGTTCGGTTCGCCGCTACTGTCGCTGGCGACAACGCGGGCCCGCCTGCTCGAACTCATCGCCGAGCGACAATATCCCGGTCAAGCCGCTATCGCCCAGACGGCATTTACAGTAGGCATCATGTCGCTGATGGATACCCTGTTCTCGATGCCGATGGACGCGCTCCTGGAAAAAATCAAGGTCGCGCCGCCCGTCAGGGAAGCCTTGCTGCAGCGCAGCGGCACCTTCGGCGACCTGCTGCGCGTGGCGGAGCAGCTGGAAATGGAAGGCACCGTTCCGGCCGAGGCCTTGCAGAAGATCGGACTGCCGGCGGCCGCCTTGCAGAATTTGCAGCTGGGCGCCTTCGAATGGGCCAACAAGATCACGCAGGTGAGCTGAAACATGGCCATGACAAACGGCGGCGCGATACCGACCGCGGACGAAATCGAGGCGGCACTTCCCGGCGAGACCCCGCACTATATCCGCGCGGTGACCGCGATGGGCGACAGGCGCGAGGTGATCGTTAGCGCCGACATTTTCGCCAGCAACGGCATCAAATTGCTCGCCAAGGGCGCCCGCATCGACAGCCTGCAGTACGAGCGCCTGACCCGGCATCGGCTGTCGGCGCCGCTCGACAAGCTGCTGTCCACGGAGCGGCCGGTCGACGCGAACCACCTCGCGCTGGAAGCCGATAAACTGATCGAGTCCGATGCCGTCTGCCGCCGTATCGTCACCCGCGCCGGCGACCCGCGCCTGCTCAAGCACCATATATGCGGCCTCAAACTGCCGGCGCCGGTTCAAGTGCGGCTTACCGTGATGCTGGATCAGCATAATGAAATGTTCCAGCACTCGCTGCGCACGGCAATGATTGCGTGTGCCCTGGCACAGCGCATGCGAATGCCCGCCTCCAGCTATGAACCTGCATTGCTCGCTGCGCTGTGCCATGATTTCGGGGAAATGCATACCGCGCCGTGGATTCTGGATCCAAAACATAACATCACCGCCGAAGAGCGCCGCTACGTCCATGTGCATCCGGTCACTGGCTACGTACTGCTGCACGAGATGCCGGGCTTTCCGGCAGCGGCCGCGCAAGCTGTCCTGCGGCACCATGAAAGGCTGGACGGCAGCGGCTACCCAAACGCACTGAGTGCGAGCCGGATCGGCACGCTGGGCCAGCTGATCGGGGTCGCCGACGTGGCTGAGGCCGTTATCAGGCGCTTCGACCTGCCGCGCGTAGACATGCTGTTCAGGCTTAACCATGCGCGATTCGACAGGACCATGCTTGACGCCTTGCGCGACCTGCTGCATGTGACGGCATCCGATTCGTTCTGCGCGCCCGACGAAGCCAAGATCGTCATGCAGCTCGAAAATTTCGCTGACCTGCTGCACACCTGGCCCCAATTGCGCGAGATGCTGGAGCAACAGATCGCGCCCAAGGATAGCTCGGCCACGCCGCTGGCATTCCTGTTTGAACGGATGTCGACCATCCGTTCCCTGATGCACCAGGCCGGACTCGACGAGGACAACCTGGAAAGCCTGCTGGCGCTGGCACATGACGATCCGGTCTTGCTGCAGGAATTGCACGCGATGGTCGATGAGATGGACTGGCTGCTGCGCGACCTGGCCAAGGAGATCGACCGCCGTTCGCCGGAACTGATCGGACTACAGCAAGGCGCGCTGAAGGACCTTCTCGAACAGCTGCACCTTGCCGCGCCCGACCTTGAACGTTGAGGCCAGCCATCCCCACATCTGCATATGCTTTTTTCTTCAGAAGTGGGCAGAAAGACGCGCTGCGATTCAACCGTCCCTGGCTCAGCGGGTTTGACCTGATCAAGCTGTGCACCGGCGCCAAGCGCTCAAGGCGATGCCGTCATTCAATATTCGCTTTCCGATTTCGGCTTTTACCCAGTCGGTATTGCTGGACGGGAAAACCCCTTCTAATCGTGGCTTTGATGCGATTCGTTCCACGGTAAGCTCTTTGGCATGTCTTTCAGGCTATTTTTCTTGCCTGAATAAATCAAGTCACGGAGCGCAAATTGTTCTCAGGATTATTCCAGCTTTCGCCAACGGCCATCGCCGTCATCATGGCGACCTCGTACACGTTCACGATTTTCGCGGCCGAGCTGTACCTGCACCGCTCGCGCGCCCACCGCGCCGTGACCTTCCATCCGGCGCTGTGCCAGTTCTTCCGCCTGTGGATCTTCCTGACCAATTTCGGCGTCACCGTCAAGCAATGGGTGGCCGTGCACCGCAAGCACCACGCCAAGAGCGATACCGTCGACGATCCGCACAGCCCCGTCATCCACGGCATGTGGACGGTGCTCACGCGCGGCACCATCATGTACCGCAAGGCCGCGCGCGACGCCGACCTGGTCAAGGCCTACGGCATCAGCATCAAGGAAGACTGGATGGACACGAACATCTACACCCCGCACCGCTACCGCGGCGCGCTGATGTTCCTGGGCGTCGAGATCCTGCTGTTCGGCTTGCAGCACGGCGCCCTGATCTGGCTGTTCCAGGTCACCCTGATGCCGATCTGGGCCGCCGGCTTCATCAACGGCGTGTTCCACTGCATCGGCTACCGCAATACGCAAACGAAGGATGGCTCGCGCAACTTCATCCCTTTCGGCATCCTGTTCGCCGGCGCCGAATTGCATAACAATCATCACGCCAGGCCGGGTTCAGCCAAAGTGTCGATGCGCTGGTGGGAAATCGACGCCGGCTGGATGGCGATCCGCACCATGGCTTTCCTGCGTGTCCTGAAGATCAACCGGGTCTGAACCGTTCCGTTGCAAAAACGCACATTGCCGAATTTGTTATAAGGATTTCCGATTTCTTGACAACCCATCCGCGCTAGTAATGCTACCATTTGACGGTCAATGCAAGAGGGCAGGCCGCAAATGAGCACGACGATACTGGGAATGGGCATGGTTGTCGCCCACGCCGACGACAAGCCGGAAAAAGACAAAAAATTCCGTACCGGGGAGGGCGCTCCAGCGCCTGTCGCAGCCGACGATTTTTTCACGCGGCACGGCATCTCCGCTCCCAGCACCCTGTTCGATGAATTGTCCGATACCTACTACTTCGCCAAGAACAAGGCGGGCCAGTTCGTGTGGGGCAACCGCCTGCTGCAGGAACGGCGCGGCCTGGCGCACGCCGACGACATCATCGGCAAGACCGACCACGACTTCTTCCGCCGCGATATCGCCGACCGCATCCGCGAGGATGACCTGTCCGTCATGCAGAGCGGCGTGACCGTCAAGAACAAGCTCGAGGTGATCGGCGGCGAGAACGGCGCCCTGACCTGGCTGTTCACCACCAAGGCGCCGCTGCGCAGCAAGCAGGGCGAGATCATCGGCGTTGAAGGCTTCAGCCGCGACGCCCAGCGCTCGCAGGAAATCATCGCGCCCTTCCATGCGTTCAGGAGCTGCATCGAATACTTGCAGGAGCACCTGACCGACGACGTCAGCATCGAGCACCTGGCGCGCTTGTCCTGCATGTCGCTGTCCACCTTCGAGCGCAAGTTCAAGCAGCATTTTTCGCATACCCCCAAACAGTACATCCTGCACATGAAAGTGCATGAGGCATGCCGCCTGCTGCCAAGCGCGCCGATCGCCAAGGTCGCCGTCGACACCGGCTTCGGGGGACAGAGCTATTTCACCAAGCAGTTCCGCAGCGTGGTCGGCATCACGCCGAAGCAGTACCAGCTGTCGGTGGCCGCGGCCGCCAGGAGCGCCGCGCGCCTGCGCTGACGCCGAATTCGTATCAGCTTTCACCGGAGGAGATCCATGTTGCAAACTGAAGAATGCGGTCGTCCAGAACCGCAGCTTGCCAGTACCGAACGACGTGCCGCGCTGGCGCGGATGGCCGGCCTGTGCGGCCTGGCGCTGTCCGGCGATCTGCTGGCCGCCGTATCCGCGCCGAAGTCCAAGCCAGGCTTGCTGGCGCCGGACGCGCTGGCCCAGCTGGGCGTGCTGGTCGAGCTGATCATACCGAAGACCGATACGCCGGGCGCATTCGCCGTTGGCGCCCATCACACCGTCAGCCACCTGTTGCGTGCCTGCGCGAGCCTGCAGGAGCAGGAGCAATTCATCGCCGGCCTGGCGCGGATCGACGCGGTGGCGATGGCGCACGGCGGCAAGCGTTTCGTGGCCCTGGCGCAGAAGCGCCAGGTGGAGCTGCTGCACGCCCTCGATGAAGCCAGGGCGCCGTTTGACGGCGCCGATCATAGCTTCTTCAAGCGGCTCAAGGCCCACACGGCGTTCGCGTACTACACCTCGGAGGCCGGCGCCACGCGCGAACTGCTGTACCTGCCTGTGCCCGGCGGCTTCAAGGGGAATGTACCGCTCAAGAAGATTGGCCGCAACTGGGCCCTGTAGAAAACTAAAACAAGCAGGAGACACGATGGCACAAGTATCATCGTTTTATATCAAGAAAAGCAGTGAGAAGTTCGATGCGATCGTGGTCGGCTCCGGTATCACCGGCGGCTGGGCCGCGAAGGAGCTTTGCGAGCGGGGATTGACGACCCTGATGGTCGAACGCGGGCGGCCGGTGGAGCACCGGACCGATTACATCGGCGAAGGTGTCGATCCCTGGAAGATGCCGAACCGCGGTCTGGTCGACCGGGAGCTGGCCGAAGACCAGCACGCGGTGCAGCGCCAGTGCTATGCCTTCGACGAGCACACCAAGCACTTCTTCAACAACGACCGCGATATGCCTTACAGCACGCCGGAGCAGCGGCCATTCAGCTGGATCCGCGGCAATCAGCTGGGCGGCAAGTCGCTGCTGTGGGCGCGCCAGTCCTACCGCTGGGGCCCGATGGATTTCGAGGCGAACGCCAAGGATGGCCACGGCGTGGACTGGCCGATCCGCTATCCGGACCTGGCGCCGTGGTACAGCCACGTCGAACGCCACGTCGGCATCAGCGGCGCGACCGAGAACATGGCGGTGCTGCCGGACAGCGAATTCCAGCCCGCCTTCGAGTTCAACACCGTCGAAGCGGCGCTGAAGGCCAAGTTCGACGCGCGCTTTGCTCCGGCGAGGATGATCATGGGCCGCTGCGCCCACCTGACCCAGCCGACTGCCGCGCACCAGGATCTCGGCCGCGGCACCTGCCAGGCGCGCCAAATGTGCCACCGGGGCTGTTCCTACGGCGCCTACTTCTCGACCCAGAGCTCGACCCTGCCGGCGGCGGTGGCGACCGGGCGCCTGCGCATCGCCACCAATGCAATTGTGCACAGCGTGATCTACGACCCGAAGACCAACCGCGCCACCGGCGTGCGCGTGATCGACAGCGAAACCATGGAGACCCGCGAGTACTTTGCCAAGGTGGTGTTCCTGTGCGCGTCCACGCTCGGCAGCACGCAGGTGCTGCTCAATTCGACCTCGCCCTCGTTCCCGACCGGGATCGCCAATTCGTCCGGCGTGCTGGGCCACTACCTGATGGACCACCTGTACGGTGCGGGCGCAACGGGCCGGATCGAAGGCTACGAGGAGGATTTCTATTCCGGACGGCGGCCGACAGGGCCGTATATCCCGCGTTTTCGCAACGTTTCGAAGCAGGAGACCGATTTCCTGCGCGGGTACTCGCTGTCGGGCGGCGCGACCCGCGCAGGCTGGCAGTCCCAGTCCTGGAAGCCGGGTTTCGGCAAGGAGTTCAAGGCCCTGATGCGCAAGCCCGGCTCGTGGCACTTCTCGCTGCACGGCTCGGGCGAGATGTTGCCGGTGTTCGAGAACATGGTGAGCCTGCACCCGACCAAGAAGGACAAATGGGGCATGCCGCAGCTGCATATCGACTGCAAGTTCACGGACAACGACCGCAAGATGCAGGAAGATATCGCGAATACGGCTGCCAACATCCTCGAGGCCCTTGGCGCCAAGGACGTGCACAAGTCCATCAAGGATCAGCCGCCAGGGCTGGCGATCCACGAGATGGGGACGGCGCGCATGGGGCGCGACCCGAAGACCTCCATGCTCAACGGCCACAACCAGGCGCACGACGTGCCCAACCTGTTCGTCACCGACGGCGCCTGCATGACGTCGAGCGCCTGGCAGAACCCGTCGCTGACCTTCATGGCCCTGACCGCGCGCGCCTGCGCCTACGCGGCAGACCAGCTCAAACTCGGCAAACTCTAAGGAACGCACAGAATGACACATTCGCATCAACTCAAACGCAGTGCCATCGCCGTTTTCGTCCTGCTTGGAATGGCTTGCGCCGCCGCGCACGCCGCGCCAACGTCGCCCCGCCTCGGCCTGCAGCTGTGGTCCATCAGGGACGAAGTCAAGCAGGACTTCGAAGGCACGCTGGCAAAGGTGGCCAAGATGGGCTTCGAGGGCGTGGAGTTCGCGGGCGAAGTCGGCCCGTACGCGGGCAATGCCGCCGGCCTCAAAGCCTTCATGGACAAGACCAAACTTGCTTGCGCCGGCGCCCACACCAGTTTCGATGCGCTGTCGGACGCCAGGTTCGACGCCACCACGAGCTTCTACAAGGCGGTGGGCTGCCGCAACCTGGTGATTGGCATGGACAAGCGCGCCTTCGAAAAAGAGGGCGCGACTCAGGTGGCCAAGGAACTGAGCGCGCTGTCGGCCAAGCTCGCGCCGCTCGGCATGCGCATCGGCTACCACAACCACGCCGAGGAAATGGCTGGCGCCGAAGGCCAGACCACCTGGGACCAGATTGCCGCCAGCACGCCGAAGGAGTCGATCATGCAGCAGGACGTGGGCTGGACCACCTTCGCCGGCAAGGACCCTGTTGCGATGGTCAAGCGTTATCCGGGCCGCACGGTGAGCACCCATTTCAAGCCCAAGTTCGCGAAGGGGACCACCGGCACCCACGTGATCGGGCAGGACAAGACCGATTGGGCCGCCCTGACCAAGGCGGTGCGCAGCGTCGGCGGCACCGAATGGATCATCATCGAGCAGGAAGACTACCCGAACGGGCAGGGCCAGCTCGAATCGGTGGCGGCATCGATGCGCGGCTACCAGGCCGTGCTGGCCAAGCTGCCTGCAAAGTGACGCGGCCATGACTCTAGCGGTACGCTTCCAGGGCATCGTCAAGGAATTCGGTTCCGTGCGGGTGCTGCATGGCGTCGACTTCGCACTGGCGCCCGGTCGGGTATATGGCCTGCTGGGCGAGAATGGCGCCGGCAAGTCGACCTTGATGAAGATCCTGGCCGGCTACGAGCGCCCGACCGGCGGGCAGCTGCTGGTCGATGGCGTGGCGCGCGAGTTCGGCAACGCGCGCGATGCGGAGGCTCTCGGCATCGCGCTGATCCACCAGGAGTTCAACCTGGCGGAACACCTGACGATCACGCAGAACATCTTCCTCGGCCACGAGCACCGTGCCGGCTGGCTGCTCGACACGAAATCGATGCGCCGCGCCGCCGCCGAGTGCCTCGCGCAGGTGGGCCTGGACGTAAGTCCCGATACCAAGGTGTGCGACCTGATCGTCGCCGAAAAACAGCTGGTCGAGATCGCCAAGGCCCTGTCGCGCAAGGCGCGCCTGCTGATCATGGACGAGCCGACGGCCAGCCTGTCGGGCGGCGAGACGGCCAAGTTGTTCGCCTTGATGGCGCGCCTGAAGGAAGAGGGCGTCACGATCATCTATATCTCGCACAAGCTCGACGAGATGGAAGCGAACACCGATGAAGTGGTGGTCATGCGCGACGGCCAGTTCGTCACCCGCGCCCTGACGGCGGACGTTACCCGCAAACAGATGGCGAACCTGATGGTCGGGCGCGACATGTCCGACATGTTCCAGCCAAAGCAGCCGTGCGCGCCGGATGCGCCGGTCTTGTTGAAAGTGGACGGCCTGACGGTGCCTGGCTGGGTGCGCGAACTGGGCTTCGAGGTGCGCGCGGGCGAGATCCTCGGTTTCGGCGGCCTGGTCGGCTCGGGCCGCACCGAAGCCTTCGAGGGATTGCTGGGGTTGCGGCCGCGTTCGGCCGGCACCATCGAGCTGTGCGGCAAAACGGTCGACATCCGCGACCCGCGCCTGGCCATGCTGCACGGGCTGACTTACCTGAGCGAAGACCGCAAGGGCAAGGGCTTGCATGTCGACCTGGGCCTGCGCGAGAACCTGACCATGATGACGCTCGAACGCGACGCGCGCCCATGGCTGGACATCAAGGGCGGACGCGCGGCGCTGGACAAGGCGATTGCCGACTTCGGCATCCGCACGCGCGACGCCGGCTGCGCGGCGCGCTCGCTCTCGGGCGGCAACCAGCAGAAGCTGGCCCTGGCCAAGTACCTGCATTCCGACCCGCGCGTGATCGTGCTCGACGAACCGACGCGCGGCGTCGACGTCGGCGCCAAGCGCGACATTTATAGCCTGATCCACCGACTGGCGGCACAGGGCCGCGCCGTGATCGTGATCTCGTCCGAGCTGATCGAGCTGATCGGCCTGTGCCACCGGGTCGCGGTCCTGCACGCCGGCAGCCTGCAGGCCGTGCTCGATGATGAACACCTTACTGAAGAAGAACTGATTTCCCATGCAACCAACACCCGCCACTAACGCCGCCCCGCAGGGCTTTTCGTTCGAACGACTGCGGGGCATCGGCCCGGTCGTCGCCCTGGTCCTGCTGTGCATCGCCGGCAGCATGCTCAATCCGGAGTTCGCCACGGTCGACAACCTGATGAACGTGCTGACCCGGACCGCCTTCATCGGCATCATCGCGGTCGGCATGACCTTTGTAATCGTCTCGGGCGGCATCGACCTGTCGGTCGGCTCGATGGCCGCGCTGATCGCCGGCGGCATGATCGTCATGATGAACTCGATCGCCGCTGCCGGCTCGCTGGGCCCGGAAGCCACGGTTGCCGCCGGCATCGGACTGGCGCTGCTGCTTGGCGCGCTGTTCGGCGGCGCACACGGCCTGATGATCACGCATGGCCGCATCGAACCGTTCATCGTCACGCTCGGCACCCTGGGGATCTTCCGCGCTGTCCTTACCTACATGGCCGACGGCGGCGCGATCACCCTGGACGGCACGCTGTCGGACACCTACGGCCCGGTGTATTACCAGAGCATCGCCGGCGTGCCGATCCCGGTCTGGATTTTCGCGCTGGTGGCGGCCGCGGGCGCCGTCATCCTGAACCGTACCGCTTTCGGCCAGCACGTGCAGGCGATCGGTTCGAACGAGCAGGTGGCGCGCTACGCCGCCATCCAGGTCGACCGGATCAAGATCCTCACTTACCTGGTGCTGGGCGTCTGCGTCGCCATCGCCACCATCCTGTACGTGCCGCGCCTCGGTTCGGCCACGCCGACCACCGGCATCCTGTGGGAGCTCGAAGCGATTGCCGCCGTCGTCGTGGGCGGCACCTCGCTCAAGGGCGGTTCGGGACGCATCATCGGCACCGTGATCGGCGCGATCCTGCTGTCCGTGATCGGCAACATCCTCAACCTGACCAGCATCATCAGCGTGCACCTGAACGCGGCGGTGCAGGGGGTGGTGATCATCACCGTGGCCTTCCTGCAGCGCGGCCGCCGCTAGCCATTCCATCAACGATAGAGACAAAGGACAAATATGAGCTATCTGACCCGTATCGCAGGCGCCTGCCTGCTGGCCCTGGGCGCCGGCGCCGCCATGGCGGCAGACAACAAGGTGACACTCGGCGTCGCCATCCCGACCGCCACCCACGGCTTCACAGGCGGCATCGTATGGTGGGCCAACCAGGCCAAGAAGGAACTCGAGGCGGCCCATCCGAACCTGAAGATCATCGTCAAGACGGCCGCCAGCGCATCCGACCAGGCCAACCAGCTGCAGGACATGCGCGTCGTGAACAAGATCGACACCCTGGTGATCTTCCCGCTCGAATCGGCGTCGCTGACGCAGCCTGTCACCCAACTCAAGAACAAGGGCGTGTTCGTCACGGTGGTGGACCGCGGCCTGACCAATACCAATGGGCAGAACGCGTACGTGGCCGGGGACAATACCGCCTTCGGCCGACTGCCTGCCGAGTACCTGGTCAAGAAGCTCGGCGGCAAAGGCAATATCGTGGTCCTGCGCGGCATGCCGAGCACCATCGACAACGAGCGTATCGACGCATTCAACGCCGTCATGAAGGCCAATCCGGGCATCAAGGTGCTCGACACCAAGTACGGCAACTGGAACCGCGACGACGCCTTCAAGGTCATGCAGGACTACCTGACCCGCTTCAAGCAGATCGACGCCGTGTGGGCGTCCGACGACGACATGGCGATCGGCGTGCTGAAGGCGATCGAACAGGCCAAGCGCACCGACATCAAGGAGGTGTTCGGCGGCGCGGGCGCGAAGGGCGCCGTCAAGAAGATCATGGATGGCGACAAGCTGATCCAGGCGAACGTGTCGTACTCGCCCAAGTTCATCTACGACGCAATCAAGCTGACCGCCATCGCGCGCCTGAAGGGCGAGGCCATGCCGGCCAAGACCATCATCCCGTCGGTGCTGATCACGCGCGAGAACGCCAAGCAATTCTATTTCCCCGATTCGCCTTACTGACCGAGACAGCGACGATGAAGACAATCAAAGGACCGGCAATTTTCCTCGCCCAGTTCATGGGGCCGGACGTCCCCTTCGACAACCTGGCCAACCTCGCCGGATGGGCGGCGGGACTGGGCTACAAGGCGATCCAGCTGCCGTGCGACCGCCGCCTGTTCGACCTGGACATCGCGGCCGACAGCCAGGCGTACTGCGACGACGTGGCGGGCGTATTGAGCGAGCATGGCCTGCAGGTGAGCGAGCTGGCCAGCCATCTCCAGGGACAGCTGGTGGCGGTGCATCCGGCCTACGACACCCTGTTCGACGGCTTCGCGGACCCGCATGTGCGCGGCAATCCGGCGGCGCGCACCGCATGGGCCACCAAGCAGCTGATGCTCGCCGCGCGCGCCTCGCGCCGCCTCGGACTCGACGCCCACGTCAGCTTTTCCGGGGCGCTCGCCTGGCCCTATATGTATCCATGGCCGCAGCGCCCGCGCGGCCTGGTCGAGGAAGCCTTCGCCGAACTGGGGCGGCGCTGGCAGCCGATCCTGAACGCCTTCGACGATGCCGGCGTGGACCTGTGCTACGAGCTGCATCCCGGCGAAGACCTGCACGACGGCGTCAGCTTCGAGCGCTTCCTGGAGGCGGTTGGCGGCCACCGCCGCGCCAACATCCTGTACGACCCGAGCCACTTCGTGCTTCAGCAGCTCGACTACCTGGCGTTCATCGACATCTACCATGAGCGAATCAAGGCCTTCCACGTCAAGGATGCCGAGTTCCGTCCGAACGGGCGCCAGGGCGTGTATGGCGGCTACAGCAACTGGCAGGACCGGGCCGGGCGCTTCCGCTCGCTGGGCGATGGCCAGATCGATTTCGCGGCGATCTTCTCGAAGATGGCCCAGTACGACTTTCCGGGATGGGCGGTGCTCGAATGGGAATGCGCGCTGAAGCACCCTGAAGACGGGGCGCGCGAGGGCGCCGAGTTCATTCGCAGCCATATCATCCGGGTCGCCGAACGGTCCTTCGACGATTTCGCCGGCAGCGGCGCCGGCCTGGCGCAGGTACGCGGCCTGCTGGGCCTGGAGGCCGCGCCGTGAGCGCGCCGCGCAGGCTGCGGCTGGGCATGGTGGGCGGCGGCGACGGCGCCTTCATCGGCGCGGTGCACCGCATCGCCGGGCGCCTGGACGACTGCTACGAGCTGGTGGCGGGGGCCCTGTCGAGCGATCCGGGCCGGGCGGCGGCGAGCGCGGCGTCGATCGGCCTCGATCCGGCGCGCAGCTACAGCGACTACCGCGAGATGGCCAGGCAGGAAGCGCAGCGCGCCGACGGCGCCGAGGTGGTCGCGATCGTGACGCCGAATTACCTGCATGCGCCGGTCGCCGGCGCCTTCCTCGAGGCGGGCATCCACGTCATTTGCGACAAGCCGCTGGCCATCTCGCTGGCCGAGGGCAAGGCCCTGGCCGCGCTGGCGCGCGCACGCGGCTGCGTGTTCGCGCTGACCCACGTCTACTCGGGCTACCCGATGGTGCGCCATGCGCGTGCGATGGTGGCGGCCGGCGAGATCGGCGACGTGCGCCTGGTGCAGGTGGAGTACGCGCAGGACTGGATGGCCGAAGCGGCCAACCAGGCCGACGAGTTCCAGCGCACTAACTGGCATAACGACCCGCTGCGCGCGGGGCCGGGCGGCTGCGTGGGCGATATCGGCACCCACGCCCATCACCTGGCCGGTTTTGTCAGCGGCATGCAGCCGAACCAGCTGCTGGCCGAGCTGCATTCCTTCACGCCGGATCGCGTGCTGGACGACCATGTGCAGGTCATGCTGCGCTATCCGAACGGCGCGCGCGGCATACTGTGGGCGAGCCAGATGGCGACCGGCTGCGAGAACGGCCTGAAGCTGCGGGTCTTCGGGAGCAAGGCCAGCCTCGCCTTCGACCAGGAAAACCCGAACGAGCTTTGGCTCACGCCGCAGGGCGGCAGCGCGCAGCGCCTCACGCGCGGCCGCGCGCACAGCACTGCGGCCGTCGCGGCGACGCGGATACCGCCCGGCCATCCCGAGGGCTTCCTGGAGGCGTTCGCGCTGCTGTACCGGGACGCGGCGGCCCAGATCCATGCTGCGCAGGCCGGCCAGCCGATGCCGGAGGCAGCGCGCGATATGCCGAACGTCGACGACGGCGTGGCAGGTATGGTGTTCATCGACGCGGTGCTGGAGAGCCACCGGCGCGGCAGCGCCTGGGTGTCGCTCGAGCCGGCCGGATAAGTCAGCCGCCGCGTTCGAGCGGCAGCCACAGCGTAAAGCTGGTGCCGCTCGCGCAGCTTTTCCAGTGGACCCTGCCGCCGAGCGCGGCGGCGCGGCGCTGCTGGTTCTGCAAGCCGCGCCCGCTGCCTGAACGCAGCGCTTCGGCGAGATCGAAACCAGCGCCGTTGTCCGCGATGCTCACGAGGACGCCGTCATCCCCCATCCCGGTCGCCACCCGGATTTCGGTCGCACGCGTATGGCGCAGGATATTGGCCACGCACTCCTGCACGATGCGCAGGATGTGCAGCGCGTTCGAGGGGTTGAGCCAGGGCAGGGCCGGCATCTCGCGCACTTCCCACAGCAGGCGCACGCCGCCGTCTTCGAGGCGCGGCTCGAGGCGGAAGCGCAGCGTCGCCAGCAAGAGCAGCAGGTCGGCCTCGACCGGCTCCATCGAATCGATCGTCAGCTTCAAGTCGTCCAGGCAATCCTTGAGGATCTGGGACACCCGCGCCTCGCCGACATCGCCCCGTTCGACCGAGCGGATCGCGCTGATCAGCGAGGAACCCAGGCCGTCGTGCATATCCTGCATCAGGCGCTGGCGTTCGTCGCTGATGGTCTGCTGCCGTTCGACCTGGCGCAGCTTGCGGTGGCTCGCGACGAGCTCCTCCTCGCGCGCGGCGAGCCGCCCGGCCAGGCTGGCGTTGACGCGCTCGGCTTCGGCGATGGCATCGACATAGCGCCGGTACATCAGCGCGCCGAATACGCCGAAGCATACCGCCGGTGCATAGGCGCCCAGGTACCACCCTTCGACACTGAGCACATTGTTCTGCAGCATCCAGTCGGATATGCCGAGCGCGGTGCAAGCGAGCATGCCGAACACGATCAGCCGGCCTTCCCCTGAATGGCGCCAGGCATGCACGCCGCCGACCACGCAGGCGACGACGGCCATCAAGGCGGCGAAGGGGTAGACGATCGGCGTGACGGTCGGCATATTCGGCAGCACGGACAGCAGCGGCAGCGTCAGCACGCCGACCAGCAGGGTGAAGCCGACCATCGAGCGCGTCAGCCAGGCGAGGGGCTGGCGGTGCAGCTGGCAAAGGAAGAAGTGCACGGCCAGCACCAGCCAGAACAGCGAATTGACGGTCAGCCAGGCGAACCAGCCATTCCGGACCGGCAGGCCGACGTAGAAATGCAGGCCGCGCAGGAAGGCCGTCGCGGCCAGATTGAAGAACAGCAGATACGCGATCTCGTGCTGGCGGCGGAACCAGACGAACAAGGCAAACAGGCCGACCGCCATGAAGGCCGCGCTGAGCATGGCCGGCAGTTCCTGCTGCAGCCAATGGCGCACATTGTGGCGGGAACGCAGCTCGCCGGCAGGCCCCAGCCACAGCGACGACAAGGCGGATTGCGACTTTTCGCTGTGCTCCAGCCGCAGCAGGATTTCGCGTACCGGCGGCGTACCGGGGCTGTTGTCCAGGTCGATCCACAGCGGTGTGCGGGTACTGTTCCACAGCGGCCCCTTGTGCTGGGCGCGATGGGCCAGGCGGCCGTTGACATACACCGCCACCGTGCCGTCGGTCTTGACGCGCACCCCGTACAGCGCCAGGGTCGCCGCGTCGCCCGGCAACTCGGCCACGGCGACCTTCAGCCACGTCACGCGCACCACATCGCTGCGGACCACGCTGGCGCCCGCGCGCGCCTGGCGCAGCAGCGCGATGGGCGGGCTGAACGGCAGCGCGACCGGCTGCCAGGCCTGCGGCAATGCATGCCTGTCCATCATCGGCGGCGGCGGCAGGAAGCCGGCCTGTTCGGTTTCCTGCCAGTCGGCCCGGGTCAGGTGGAGGCTGGCGGAGGGGGCGCGCCCGCCGCCACTGGCGAGGTTCAGCCACGCGGCCGCGGCCAGCACGGCGATCGAGAACAGCAGCAACAGCTGGGCAAACAGGCGGGCAGGGCGGTCGCGCATATCAGGACAGCAAGCCCTGGCTGCGGGCTTCGAAGATTGTTTCCGCTTTCGATTTCACGTTCAGCTTGCTATAGATGCGGCGCACGAAGGTGCGCACGGTGAAGTGCGACAGCTGCATCAGTCCGGCGATTTCATGTACGGTGAAACCCTTGGTGATGAGGTCCAGCACTTCCCTCTCGCGCTGCGACAGCGGCGCCTGCGCAGGGTCGGCCGCCGCTGCCGGCGCCATGCGGAAGCGGGCCAGCACCTGGCGCGCGATGATCGGGCTGATCGGGCTGCCGCCGCCGGCCAGGCTGCGGATTTCCTCGCCCATGCGGGTGGACGAGCTGTCCTTGAGCAGGTAGCCGGCGGCGCCTGCCTCGATCGAGCGCATGACGTGGGTTTCGTCGCCGAAATTGGTGCTGACCATGATGCTGCACAGCGGCCATGCGCGCACGGCGGCACGGATGACCTCGATACCCGAGCCGTCCGGCAAGCCCAGGTCGACCAACAGCACGTCGGCCGGCGTGCCGTCCAGCATGGCCAGCCCTTCGGCCTGGCTGGCGGCCATGCCGGTCAGTAGCATGTCCGAGGCGTCGTCGACGACCCGGCATAGCGCCCCGCTGAAATCGGGGTCGTCTTCGACGATGGCGACGCGGATCCGGGGAGGTCCGCCGGCGTCGTGTTGAGGGTCTGGCATGAAGAGATGGTCGCGCTGGAAGTTGTCGTTAAACTGCCGCGACAAATGTCAGCTGTCGGTCAGGCCTTGGCGGATTTCCTGGCAAAGCCCAGTCCAGCCAGCCCCAATAATAGCAGGGCAATGGAGCCCGGCTCCGGAACGCTTTCCGGGCCGGTGTCCGGCGGGGTATCCGGAACTTCGGTCCACCTTGGTTCGAGGTAGGTCACGAAGTAATTGAGATCCATGAATGTGCTGGTCAGTATCTGGTCACCATGGAAATACGTATCGAAATAAACGAAGCCGCTGGTTTCAAATCCGGCCGAAGCCGCCTTGAGATGTTCGTTGTCGAGATTGAGCTTGACGGTCGAATTGCCTGTCCGGTTTTCGACCAGGCCGGTCAAGTGGTGGATCGTCGCCGATTCGTAGACCCGTCCCTTGCTTACTTTCCAATGGCCGCTCTTCACGATATTGCATTTATACGGCGGCAACCAGTCGAAGGGAAAGTGGCAATAGCTATAGGTCTCCGTTTCAATCCATTCCGACTTTGGCTCGACAGTGTTGACGACACTGTAGGTGAACGTCGTCGTCGGCGTCAGGGCCTGGCTGTGTACGACGCTGGTCAGCGCGCCATCCGCACGGGCGCCACCTGCCTCAACGCTAAGGCGCTCGCCATAGGTGCTCAGATGTTGATATTCGTTCTCGAGTATTCCAGTGCGATAGTAATCATAAACAGAGCCCTCCCGGTAGAGCGTGTATATGCCGTCGGCGCTGACGCTGGTCGTCGAACCAAGCAGCTCCAGACGGTCGGGATCATCGCGCGTACTAACCGTGATCGCCGCGGTGCCCAGCGTGACCTTATCGAGTGCCACGCCTATGGCCGCCAGGTACTTGCCCACATCGAAATAGCCAATGCCCAAGGCTACCGAATTATCATAAGGAAAACTAGGCTGCAGCACATACTCGGCGCTGAGCCTGACCTGGCTGGCCTGTTGGACTTCGACCAGGGTCAGTACCGGTTTCGCGCTGGCGACAAGCTGGCAATTCAGCAGAAGCATGGCCAAGCCGGGCAAGATTTCTCTCATTGCGATTTCGCCTGGGCGTTATTGAAAAAGTGTTCGCAGCTTAACAAAAGTCTGCGTTCTATCAACGAAATCGCTGTAGCACAAAAGGCCTACAGACTTGCGTGCTGAAAGAGGATAGGGAGCTTCACTCTGGCCCTCAACAGGCCTGAGCCAGCGCGATGGCGTCCGCACCGGCCGGGAAGCGCAGCTGTCCGGTGCGGTCTTCGGCGGCGCGCAGCACCGCTTGGGCCACGTCGGTCTCGGTCGTCACCGCCGTCGACTTTGCGAGCGAGGCGAAGATGCCCTGCGCGAAAGGCACATAGGCCTCCGGAATCAGGCCCTCCAGGCGCGAACCGCTATTGCTGGTGAATCGCGTGGTTGGCCCATACCCCGGCTGGACCAGCTTCGCGCCGACATTGAAAGCCGCCAGTTCGAGCGCGAGCGACGCGGTGAACCCCTCGATGGCCATCTTGCTGGCCGTGTAGGCGGCCACCAGCGGCATCGGTGCGAGCGCCACGCTGGAGGTCACGTTGATCACCACGCCAGCCCCGCGATCGCGCATTTGCGGCAGCACCGCCTGCGTCATCGCCATCATGCCGAAGGTATTGGTGTCGAATATCTCGCGTACCGTGGCCATGGGCGTCGCTTCGAACGCGCCGAACAGGCCAATGCCTGCGTTATTGACCAGCACATCGATCGGCCCGCTCGCCTCGATGGCGGCCGCGATGCTGGCGGGGCTGGTCACGTCGAGGGCGATGATGCGCAGCCGCGGCGACGAAGGAAGCCCATCCGCACGCGGCGTACGCATGGTGGCGATGACGTTCCAGCCTCGTTCGTGGAAATGGCGTGCGGTTTCGAGTCCATAGCCGGACGAGCAGCCGGTGATCAGTACAGTTTTCATGCTGGTTTCCTCAAGTGGTGTCGATGAACGTCACGATAGCGCGCCTGGTCCGAACGATCTACAATGGAGAGTCCGAATAACTTTTGCAAGCGTCCGAACATGAACGATCCGCTATCGGAAGTCATCGCACTGCTTCAGCCGCGCAGCGTGCTGTCGAAGGGCATAAGCGGCGCCGGCAGCTGGGCTGTGCGCTATACCGAGTTCGGGCAGCCGAGCTTTTGCGCCGTGCTGCAAGGGCACTGCCGCCTCGCGGTCGACGGGCAGGAGCCGATTTCGATGGAGGCCGGCGACTTCGTGCTGCTGCCGGCGACGCCGGGCTTCACCATGTCCGGCGCCGGTGCGGCCACGCCGGTGCCGATCGATGCGAAGGCGGCTTCGCGCTCCACGGCGGACATCCGTCACGGCAGGCGTGGCGGGCCGCCTGACGTAAGGCTGCTCGGCGGTTACTTCGTATTCGACTCGCCGGACGCCGGCTTGCTGGTGTCGCTGCTGCCGGCGGTGATGCATGTACGCGGTGCGCCGCGCCTTTCGACGCTGGTGCAGCTTGTCGCCGGCGAAGCGCGCGAACAGCGGCCTGGCCGCGACCTGCTGCTTACGCGCCTGGTGGAGGTGCTGCTCATCGAGGCGCTGCGTTCGGCGCCGCCGGAGGGCGCGCCTGCGGGCCTGTTGAAGGGCATGGCCGATCCGCGGCTTGCGGTGGCCATGCAGCAGATGCACGGCGATCCGGCGCGGGCATGGACGGTGGCGCAGCTTGCGAAGAAGGCGGCGCTGTCGCGGTCCACCTTCTATGAGCGGTTCAACGGCGCGGTGGGCCTGCCGCCGATGGAATACCTGTTCGTATGGCGTATGGCGCTGGCGAAGGAGATGCTTCGGCGCCGCGATATCGGCGTTGCCGCCGTCGCCGAACGTGTCGGCTACAGCTCGGCGAGCACCTTCAGCACCGCGTTCAGCCGGCACGTGGGGCAGTCGCCGAGCCGCTACGCACGCGAGCGATAGCGCTTGCGGCAGCGCTTGCTTAGCCGCCAGCGAGGCTTCCTTTCAGCCCGTAGTAGCCGAGCGACGAGTAGTTCGAGAAGCCATTGGCAGGCGTGCCTTCCGCGCCGCCCGTGATGACCAGGCGGTACGTCCCGGCTGGCAGCGACAGGTTCACGAACTCCGCCGAATGGTGCACGGCCAGGTTGCTGTGGGCGACGACGGCGCCGGCCGAATTGTAGATCGTGGCGTCGACGTCGAGCATGCGCAGGTACTCGAGCGGATCGATGCGCAGGTTCAGCGTCGCGATGCCGGCGGTGCTGAAGGTGAAGGTATCCACATCGCCGGTGCGCTCGATCTGGCCGAAATTCGCGGTGGCGCTGATGGCGCCGCCCGTGCCCAGCACCAGGGCACGTGTCGTCGGGATATCGTCCGCCACGTAAGGCACGCTTTCCCCCACGTTCATGATGTGAAGGTCGTCTTCGAAGTTGCTCGCGGTGGTGTACTCGCCTTTGCTCCACGTGAACAGCTGGTTTGCCCAGCTGCCGCCCATCCAGTAGTTGCCCATGATCGGTCCCCATTGGTAGGCGGCGATGCCTTCGAAGTACTCGCCGCCGGTGCCGCCGCGGTCATGGTTCATGCCCATCTGGTGCCCGACCTCGTGGGCGCCGGTCATGCCGATGCCGTAGCCATAGTCCCAGCCGGTGGCGGGATTGCGGAACAGGGTGCCGGCCGCCGTCGTGCCGAACGAGTACAGGGGCGCGTAGGAGCGGCCGTCGCGGTTGACGAAGTTGATGATCCCCGTGCGCAGGATGTTGGCTGCCTTGGCCGCGTCGTACACGGCGCGGTTGGTGGTCACGTTTATGTTCAGCATCGAGTACTGGTCGGCGATCGACTGCCAGGCGCGGTACATGTTTTCGTGCGTGACGCCGTTGCGCGGCGTCCCTCCGCTCATCACCTTGGTCGTGTTCAGGTAAAACACCCACGGGCTGCCAGGTTTGCTTTGCAGGTTGTTCAGGTCCTCGTTCTGGTACGGGCCGATGTGCGGGGCCTGGCGCGCCGCCATCGGGCTGTACACCGGATGGGCGACGCCGGCCGCCATCATTTGCGCGGTACGCTTGTCCCGAAAGTCGGCGTCGAGGTCGGGCACGATCTTCGTGATGTCGACCTCCGTCAGCCACACCTTGCCTGCGCTGTCGGTGGTGTATTCGAAGGCTTGCTTCGTGTCGTAGCGTACCAGGTAGCCGTACAGCTGCTTCCGGTTCCCCTTTAGGATGAACACCGAGTCCTCCGTGTCGAGGGCGGTGCCGGTGATCGACAGTTGTCCATCCTTGTGGTGGTAGTCGCGGATTTTCGCCGCGACCGATACGCCATTGAGCGAGTGGACGACCAGCGAGCGCGCGTTGGCGTGCTGGTTCGCGAAGCTCCTGGCCACCGCGTCGACGGTGCCGATTTCGATTTTTTTGACCTGGCCCGGGTTCTGGGCGCTGGCGGCGACTGGGAATGCTGCGGCAATCAGTAAGAGCAAGGTGCTGGTAGATTTCATTAGGTCTCCTATTTGCTTTGCTTTTTCTAAGGAACATGAAATGGCGGTCGGCGTTCCTGGTCCGACTTGCGGACCTTACCGGGCAAGCCTGTGCATGTATGTACAAATTAATGCATGCCGGCCGGCGAAAACAGCGTAGGGGAAGGGCCGCCGCGACCGGCTATACTTGAGCGCATTGCATCTAACCGTGGTCGCGGCTGCCGATGATCTCCCGTCAAATCCTGTTCCTGTTCAGCGCACTCGGCGCAGTCAACGGCATTTTCCTGGCCCTGTACTTTTTCAGCCGGCGGCCTTTCCGCCTGGCGAACGGCATGCTCGGCGCGCTCCTGCTGGCCATTAGCGTGCGCACCGGCAAATCGACCTTCCTCTTCTTCAATCCGGATATCGCGCTCGAATTCAGGCAGCTTGGCCTGTCCGCCTGCCTGCTGATCGGCCCATTGACCTATTTATATGTCCACCACCACCTTGCGGACCTGGCGCAGCGGCCGGCTGGCGGGCAATGGCGCTGGCACCTGGGCCTGGCTTTCCTGGTGATCGCATTCGGCGTGGCGTTTCCTTACGCCGAACATCGCGCGATCTGGGACCGCTCAAGTATCGGCATCCATGCCTACTGGTTCGCCTACCTGCTGGCGGCGGGCCGGGAGCTGTGGCAAGCGCGCCGCAGCCTGTTCGAGCCGGCAAGCCGCAAATCCGCAAGCACGCTGTTGTTGCTGAGTGTTTTCGCCGGCAGCCTGCTGATCCTGGCCGCGTATGCCAGCACCCCGCTCACTTCCTACATCGTGGGCGCGCTATCGTTCACGTTCTCGGTGCACGTGGCGATCCTGGTGTTCTTGTTGCGCAGCGAGAAGAAGGAGAAGTACCAGAACCGCAAGCTGGCGGAGACCGATGCGCTCGCCCTGCTGGCCACGCTGGAACAGCTGATGCACGAGCAAAAGCTGCACCTGAACCCGAACCTGACGCTGGCGCAGCTGGCAAAGAAGGCTGGCAGCGTGCAAACGACTGTTTCCCAGGTGCTCAACGACAGGCTCGACAAAAGCTTCAACCTGTACGTGAACGAATTCCGGATCGCCGCGGCGAAGCAGTTGCTGGTCGAGGAGCCGCAACTGACCATGGAGCTGGTCGCCGAGCGTTGTGGCTTCAACTCCAACTCCACCTTCTTTGCTGCCTTCAAGAAAGTCGCCGGGCAAACGCCCGCCAGCTACCGCGCCACGTTTGCCCAGCCTGCATAGGCATTTTTCCCTCCGAAATCATGATTCCGGAGTCCGAAAACCGGGATTGCGACTACAAGCGCGAGCTTTTTCCTTAGTGTATCGAGCAGCAGGCGCCTGCCTGTTTTCCGATCAACGTTGGGCTCGACTGAGGTGATTTCGATGGCTTACGGTTTCATGTTGCGCATAGTTCTGGCTTGTTTTCTTGTAGGCATTGCCGGACAGGGCATTGCCGCGGAAAAGGATGGGATCCGCGAGGCGGTGCGCCTGTACCTTCAGGGCACCAGTTTCAACAAGCAGGACGACATCAACAAGGCGTTCTATCCGAACGCGCGCTTGTACCTGGATGGGAAGGATAATGCAGTGCGAGAAATGGGGGCGCAGGAGTACGCGCAGCTTTTCCCCGCAGAAAAAAAGCAGCAATTCAATGGCCGGGTAGGGCGGCTGATCAGCATCGATGTGAGCGGCAATGTCGCCACCGCCAAGGCGGAAATCCTGATGCCGAAGCAGGGCATCCGCTTCATCGATGTTTTCCTGCTCAGGAAAGTAGAGGGAAGCTGGAAGATCGTCAGCAAATCGGCGCACCGCAGCGATGGGCCGAACCATGCGCGCAAGGTGCTGCTGGTGGTATCGAATGCCGAGCGCTACCCGGGAACCCTTGTCAATACAGGCAATAATTTCCCGGAGTTGGCCTACACCTACGAAGCTTTCGTCAAGGCCGGCTATGCGGTCGACCTCACCAGCCCCGATGGCGGCGCCGTGCCGCTGGAGATGATCAGCACCTCCGATCCGCTGCAGAAGCGCCACCTCTACGACAGCGATTTCATGTGGGCGCTGGCGCATACCATGCCGGTCGCAGCGATCGACGCCTCCGCCTATGCCGGCATGGTGTATATCGGCGGCGGCGCGGCCATCGTCGGCATTCCCGAGAACCGTGCACTCCAGAAGATCGCGCTGCAAATCTATGAACAGCAGGGCGGCGTGCTCGCCGCGATCTGCCAGGGGACCGAGGGCCTGACCCAGCTGAAACTGCGTGACGGCGCGCATCTCATCGGCGGCAAGGTGCTTACCTCCTTTCCCGACGCTTTCCTCAACAAGGAATCGCCCTATTTCAAGGCCCATCCCTTCTCGGTGGAGGGCAGCATCCGCAAGGCGGGCGGGAAATTCGTCCACGGGGCGAACGGCAGCAGCCATGTCGAAGTCGATGGCCGCCTGGTGACGGGCATGAACTGGGAATCCTCGGCAGGCGTCGCCGAGGCGATGATTCGCCAGCTGGACAAACCAGGTGAAACGGGCGCGAAAAGTGTGAACTGATACGGTATTCCAGTGGTAAGCTGCCCCTGTTCTTCCTGCCGAGGTTCGGTAGAATCAGTGCTCGTCTCAGCCCACCCCTGGAGATGTCCATGTTCGGCTTTACCGCGCTCGAGTTGGCAAGGATCCAGTTCGGCTTCACGATCTCGTTCCACATCATTTTCCCTGCGATCACCATCGGGCTGGCCAGCTACCTGATGGTGCTCGAGGCGTGCTGGCTCAAGACGCAGCGCGAGATTTACCGGGACCTGTACCATTTCTGGTTGAAGATCTTCGCCGTCAATTTCGGCATGGGCGTCGTGTCCGGCCTCGTCATGGCCTACCAGTTCGGCACCAACTGGAGCTATTTCTCCTCGTTCGCCGGCAGCATCACCGGTCCCTTGCTCGCTTACGAAGTCCTCACCGCCTTCTTCCTCGAGGCGGGTTTCCTCGGCGTGATGCTGTTCGGCTGGTCGCGGGTGGGGCCGGGGCTGCACTTCCTGTCGACGGCGATGGTCGCCCTCGGCACGCTGGTCTCGGCCACCTGGATCCTGGCGTCCAATAGCTGGATGCAAACGCCCCAGGGGCACGAGATCGTCAATGGCCGGGTGGTGCCGGTCGACTGGTTTGCCGTCATCTTCAATCCTTCCTTCCCTTACCGCCTGGCGCATATGAGCGTGGCCGCCTTCCTGGCCACCGCGCTCCTGGTGGGCGGGTCGGCCGCCTGGCTGTTGCTGCACCGCAAGGATAACGCGGCCATTCGCAAGATGCTGTCGATGGCGATGTGGATGATCGTCTGCGTGGCGCCGCTGCAGGCCGCGATCGGGGACTTCCATGGCCTCAACACCTTGAAGCACCAGCCTGCGAAGATCGCTGCGATGGAAGGGCATTGGGAAAACAAGGGACAGGACGGGGTGCCGCTGCTCCTGTTCGGCCTGCCCGACATGGAACGCGAAGAAACGCGCTACAAGGTCGCGATCCCCCATCTTGGCAGCCTGATCCTCACCCACAGCTGGGACGGACAGATCCCGGCCCTCAAGGACTTCGCCAGGGAAGACCGGCCCAATTCGACGATTGTGTTCTGGTCGTTCCGGCTGATGGTCGGCCTCGGCCTGCTGATGATCCTGCTCGGCGTGCTCAGCGTGTGGCTGCGCTGGCGGGGCAGGCTGGCGACGAGCAGGCCGTTCCTGCGCTTCGCGCTGTGCATGGGACCGGCGGGTATCGTCGCCATCCTGGCGGGCTGGTTCACGACCGAGATCGGGCGCCAGCCGTGGGTGGTGTACGGCATCATGCGCACCAAGGATGCCGTTTCGCCCCATGGCGCCACGGAGCTGGGCGTGACGCTGGCAATCTTTGTCGTCGTGTACTTCGCCGTGTTCGGCACCGGCATCGCCTACCTGCTGCGCCTGATTCAGAAGGGCCCGCTTGTCCATGAAGGCCAGCAGCCGGAACATGGCGGGCCCGGGCGGGAACGCACGCCGGCCCGGCCGCTGTCGGCCGCCAGCAAATCCGACCGCGACGACGCGAGTCATTAGGAGGGGCCATGGGCATCGACCTGTCTGTCATCTGGGCTGTCATCATCCTGTTCGGCGTGATGATGTACATCATCATGGATGGCTTCGATCTCGGCATCGGGATCCTGTACCCCTTCTTCAAGGACAAGGACGAACGCGACGTCATCATGAACACCGTCGCCCCCGTGTGGGATGGCAACGAGACCTGGCTGGTCCTCGGCGGCGCCGGCCTGCTGGCGGCATTCCCGCTGGCATACGCAGTCATCCTGAGCGCCCTCTACCTGCCGCTCATCTTCATGCTGATCGGCCTCATATTCCGGGGCGTGGCGTTCGAGTTCCGTTTCAAGGCGCTCGACCATGAGCGCCATTTCTGGGACAAGGCCTTCATCGGCGGATCGATCACGGCCACCTTCTTCCAGGGCGTGGCGCTCGGCGCCTACATCCAGGGATTCCAGGTCAGGGACGGCGCATTTTCCGGCGGCCCGCTGGACTGGCTGTCGCCGTTCGCGCTGTTTACCGGCGCGGGCCTGCTGGTTGCGTACGCCCTGCTGGGCAGCACATGGCTGATCATGAAGACCGAAGGCCCCCTGCAGGCGCGCGCGTACCGCCTCACGCAGCCGCTGGTGTGGGCCCTGCTTGCCACGCTTGCGGCCATCAGCGTGTGGACACCGCTTATCGATGCCCGCATCGCGGCCCGCTGGTTCAGCTTCCCGAACATGCTGTGGTTCGCGCCGGTGCCCTTGCTGGTGGCAGCCAGCGCGGTGTTCCTGTTGCGGTCGCTGCGGCGCCAGCGACAGGTGCGCCCCTTCGTCTGCACGCTCGCCTTGATCTTCCTTGGCTATACGGGCCTTGGCATCAGCGTGTGGCCGAACATCGTCCCGCCGGGCATTTCGATCTGGGACGCCGCCGCGCCCAGCCAGAGCCAGGGCTTCGCGCTGGTCGGCGCCTTGCTGATCATCCCGGTGATCCTGATGTACACGATCTGGTCGTACTATGTATTCCGGGGGAAGGTCAGGATCGGGGAGGGGTATCACTGATGAAGCAGGAATGCGAAGCGCCAGCCTCGTTCAAAAAGCGGCTGGGCTGGCTGGTTCTCATCTGGGCGATCAGCGTGGCGTCGCTGGGCTTGCTGGCCGGCGCAATGAAACTCATCATGAATGCGGTCGGCCTGACAGTCTGATTCGAATTCGTTAATCGCTAAGAAACCGCACCCTCACCTACGTCGTCCTCGCGTTCGCGCACTGGTGTCCGGAATAATCCTGTTGACTTCTGAATTTCCACTGACACGAGCGGCGCCCTTCCCGAAGTCGTGAATGTGGAACTCGAAAAGACAATAACCAACGTCGTTCCTGCGCA
>JAKFDH010000017.1:0-111224 GCA_036676245.1 Massilia sp.
CCCGGCTGGCGCGCCGCGGCCGCCGCCGGCGCGCCCGGGCGCCGCGCGGTGGCCGGCAGGCGCACCACGAATTCGCTGCCGGTGCCGGGCCCGCCGCTGCGCGCCGACACCGCGCCCAGGTGCAGCGCCACCAGCCGCTGCACCAGCGACAGGCCGATGCCCATGCCGCCCTTGGCCCGTTCGAGCGAATTGTCGCCCTGGACGAACACGTCGAAGATGTGCGGCAGCAGCGCCGGCGCGATGCCGACCCCGCTGTCGCGCACGCGCAGCACGGCCCACTCGCCGTCGACGCCGACCTGCACCGCCACCTGGCCGCCGGCCGGGGTGTACTTCAGCGCATTGTCGAGCAGGTTGGTGAGCACCTGCTCGAGCCGGGTCGCATCGGCGTCGACCCAGACCGGCTCCGCCTCGAGCAGCAGCTGGTGGCCGCGCGCGCGGCCGGTGGCGCGCAGCGTGTCGACGCAGGCGCCGGCCAGCGCGGCCAGGTCGATCGGGCGCTTCTCGAGCCGCACCTTGCCCGACATGACGCGCGACAGGTCCAGCAGGTCGTCCACGATATGGGTCAGGTGTTCGCTCTGGCGGCGCAGGATGGCGCGCGCCTTGGCCAAGCCGGCCGGGTTGGCCTGCGCGGCCGGCTTGGCGGCGTGCAGCTCGATCACCGAAATGGCGCCGCTGATCGCATTGAGCGGGTTGCGCAGCTCGTGGCCGAGCATGGCCAGGAACTGGTCCTTGGCCTGGTTCTGGGTTTCGGCCAGCGCGCGCGCCGCCTGCGCGCTCTCGAGCAGGCGCGCCCGTTCGGCCTCGCTGTCGGCGCGCGCCGCCCGCTCGCCCGACAGGATGGCGCCGGCGCTGGCGATGGCGCCGTGCAGGCTGTCGATCTCGTCGACCCCGGAACTGGGCGCCGGCGCCGGCACCCGCCCGGCCCCCAGGCCGGCGGCGGCGTCGGCGGCGGCGCCGATGGTGCGCACCAGGCGCCGCGCGACCACGCTGGCCAGCACCACGGCGAAGGCCAGCGCCGCCAGCAGGCCGCCGACCGCCACATAGATCGCCTGGCGCGCCTGGGCCTCGATCTCGGCCACCGGCGCGCCGATCACGACGGTCCAGCCGGACAAGCCGGAGCGGGCGAAGCTGTCGAACACCTCGATCCCGTCGCGCGCCTGGTGCTGCAGCATGCCTTCGCGTCCGGCCAGGATCATCGCCAGCGTATCTTCCTTGGCCGGCTTGCCCACCAGTTCGGCGGCGCGGTGGCTGCGCGCGATCGCCACGCCCTGCCGGTCGAAGACGCCGGCGATCCAGCTGGGCGGCACCAGGCCCGGCCGGAACACGCCGTTGAAATACTCGGGCAAGAAGTGCTGCGACAGCACATAGCGGCGCCCGCCGGCCAGCACCACCGGGATGTCGACCGCGATCGTCTGGCGCTGCAGGGCGCTGCCCCACATCAGCGGCGACACCGCCGGGGCGTTGCGCGCCAGCACCTCGACCACCTGCTCGGGCCGGGTCCGCACCGGCAGTGGGCTGCCGAACGGCAACCGGGTATTGACCAGCTGCTGGCCGCGTTCGTCGTACAGGATGACCCAGGCGCCGGCGCCGGCGGCGGCGCGGCTGGCGGCATCGTGGAAGGCCTGGAAGTCGCCGCCGGCCAGGGCATCCGAGGTGGCCAGCGCGCGCAGCGACGATTGCGCCCCGTGGATCTCGCGGTCGACCGTCAGGCTGGTGGCGCGCGCGGTTTCATGGATGCTGCGCAGCGCGGCGGCGCGGTGCTCGGCCTGCAGCATGCGCAGCGCCAGGCTGGAGAACACCACCACCGGGATCAGGGCGGCCGCCGTCAGCAGGCCCAGGTGGACCGGCAGCCTCATGCGCGGCGCGGGCGCGGCGCGCCGTCGGAAGTCTGCCCAGGGTCGTCCATGTCGGGGTTATTGTATTTGGGAAAATATAATAATGACACAAAGCGCGGGCGACGGCCGCCCGATTACACCGCCCACGCGAGCGCGCGCTGGACCGCCTGGCCCCAGCGCGCCATCAGCGCCTGGCGCTGGTCGGCGCCGATGGCCGGCTCGAAGATGCGCTCGGCCTGCCACTGCGCGGCGATCTCCTGCTGCGACTCCCAGAAGCCGATCGCCAGCCCGGCCAAGTAGGCCGCGCCCAGCGCCGTCGTTTCGGTGACCTTCGGGCGCACCACCGGCACCCCGAGCAGGTCGGCCTGGAACTGCATCAGCAAATCGTTGCGGGCGGCGCCGCCGTCGGCGCGCACTTCGGTGACCGGGCAGGCCGCGTCCTTGCGCATCGCATCGAGCAATTCGGCGCTCTGGTAGGCGATCGCCTCGAGCGCCGCGCGCGCGATGTGGGCGCGGCCGCTGCCGCGCGTCATGCCGACCAGGGCGCCGCGCGCATGCGGGTCCCAGTGCGGCGCGCCGAGGCCGGTGAAGGCCGGCACCAGGAACACCCCGCCGCTGTCGGGCACGCTGGCGGCGAGCGCCTCGACCTGGTCCGCGCGCTCGATGATGCCGAGCCCGTCGCGCAGCCACTGTACCGTGGCGCCGCCCATGAACACGCTGCCCTCGAGCAGGTAATCGGTCACGCCGTCGACGCGCCAGCCGACCGTCGACAGCAGCCGGTTGTGCGAGAGCGGCGCATGCTGGCCCGCATGCATCAGCATGAAGCAGCCTGTGCCATAGGTATTCTTGACCATGCCGCGCCGGTGGCACGCCTGGCCGAAAGTGGCGGCTTGCTGGTCGCCGGCGATGCCGGCGATCGGCACCGGCTGCCCCAGCCACGCGGCGTTGGCATTGCCCACTTCCTCGGCGCTCGAGACCAGCTGCGGCAGCAGCGAGGCGGGAATATTGAACAGGTCCAGCAATTCCTGGTCCCAGCGCATCAGGTGCAGATTGAACAGCATCGTGCGCGACGCGTTCGACACATCGGTGACGTGCTTGCCGCACAGCTTGAACACCAGCCAGCTGTCGACGGTGCCGAAGGCGAGCAAGCCCTTGTCGGCCCGTTCGCGCGCGCCCGGCACGTGCTCGAGCAGCCAGGCCAGCTTGGAGGCGGAGAAATAGGGATCCAGTTCGAGCCCGGTATTGTCGTGGATGCGCCTGGCCTTGCCGGCCGCGCGCAGCCGCTCGCAGTGCTCGGCCGTTCGCCGGTCCTGCCACACGATGGCGGGGGCGATCGGCTCGCCCGTCTTGCGGTCCCAGACCACGGTCGTTTCGCGCTGGTTGGCGATGCCGATGGCGGCCAGTTCGGCCGCCGTGGCGCCGTGCCCGCGCAAGACCTGGCGCGCCACGGCCAGCTGGCTTTCCCAGATGTCGAGCGGGTCGTGCTCGACCCAGCCGGGGAACGGGAAATGCTGGGGGAATTCCTGCTGGGCGATGGCGACCGGCTGGCCGTGGCGGTCGAACAGGATGGCGCGCGAGCTGGTGGTGCCCTGGTCGAGGGCGAGGATATATTTTTTCAACGGCGAGTCCCCCAGGCCGGATATTCAAAGTGAAGCAGGCCGATAGGCCGGATTTTGTTACGGCGACGGCCCTTGCGGACCTTCGCTATGACAGCCATTCCTCTAGGCGCAGAATTACTCCTGCGCTCAAGCTTCCTACCCGCACGCTCCGCGAGCAACATCAACGCGTGCCTATTTGGAATTGCTCCAGGTGGAGGTTACCGCGTTTCACCGTAACTGAATACGCTCGTCTCTGTGGCCCTGTTCCTCGCCTTATACGCCCAAGCTTGCGCTTGGGGCGCTTTCAGCGGACGGCCGTTAACCGTCACCCTGCTCTATGGAGTCCGGACCTTCCTCCCGCCGGCGCATTACGCGCCGGCCAGCGGCTGCCTGGCCTGCATCACAAGCGCCATTGTACAGGGCCGCGGTCAAACCGGGGTCCCGGTTTGACCACTACTGCGGGCCGGCCAGGGTGCGCAGCTTGAACTTGTTGTCGGCGTTGAACAGGAAAGTCTCGGAGAAACTGAGGGTGCGCGCCGGGGCGCGGATCAGGTTGCGCGGCGACGGCAGCGCGCCGCTGCGCTGCACCGACGCGACCGCCACCGCCGCCGGCTTGCTGTGGCGCGCGCGCTGCACCGAGACCTCGGTCAGGCGGCCGTCGGCATCGACCGTGATGCGCAGCACGACGATCGCCGGCAGTATCGGCGGCAGCTTCTCGTCGAAGGTGTGGTCCTTGTTGTACGCCATGATGTGTTCGGCAACATCTTCCTTATAGCGGTCGACGCTGTCGTAGCTGCTGCGCTGGCCGGGACGGGTCGCGGCCGCCGCGGCAGCCGGCGCCGCCGGCCTGGCGGCGGCCGGGCGCTGGGCGGCGACGCGCTCGCCGCGTTCGACTGGACGGTCGTGCCCGCATGCGGCGAGCAGGAACAGCGGGGCGGCGAGGCAGAGCGTGCGGGTGCGGGCGGAAGTGTGCATGGCGGCGACCTTGGCGATTGGACGGCGCAGCTGCACCGCTCGTTCAATTCTATCTGCACAGCAACAATTCGCAAGGGTAGGAAACGTCTTGAAACAAATTGTAATTACAGCAAGCGCCGGGCGAATCTGACATTTGGTGTCGCCTTTACAAAAGTCCGCGCGCGGGGCCTCACATAAAATACCGCATACTCATCCACAGAGGCAGAGACGACATGACCCACCCTACCCGCAGCGGCGGCCAGATCCTGGTCGATGCACTTCACATCCACGGCGTGGACACCTGCTTCGGCGTGCCGGGCGAAAGCTACCTCGACGTGCTCGACGCGCTGCATGATTCGGACATCCGCTTCATCATCAACCGCCAGGAAGGCGGCGCCGCCTTCATGGCCGAAGCCTACGGCAAGATGACCGGCCGCCCCGGCATCTGCTTCGTCACGCGCGGCCCGGGCGCCACCAATGCCTCGATCGGGGTGCACACCGCCTACCAGGACTCGACCCCGATGATCCTGTTCATCGGCCAGGTCGGCAACGACTTCATCGACCGCGAAGCCTTCCAGGAAATCGACTACCGCCGCATGTACGGACAGATGGCCAAGTGGGTCGCCCAGATCGACCGCGCCGACCGCATCCCCGAATACATCGCGCGCGCCTTCCAGGTCGCCACCAGCGGCCGTCCCGGCCCGGTGGTGCTGGCCCTGCCCGAAGACATGCTGGTCGCCAGCGCCGCCGTCGGCGACACCCGCCGCTACACGCCGGTGCAGGCCTCGCCGTCGGCCGCCCAGATCGGCGCCGTGCGCGCCATGCTGGCGCAGGCGAAGCGGCCGATGCTGCTGCTCGGCGGCGGCAGCTGGACCGCCCAGGCCTGCGCCGACCTGCAGGCTTTCGCCGAAAAGAATGCGCTGCCGGTCGGCTGCACCTTCCGCTTCCAGGACCTGCTCGACAACGCGCATCCGAACTACGTGGGCGACGTCGGCATCGGCATCAGTCCCAAGCTGGCGGCGCGCGTCAGGGACGCCGACCTGCTGATCGCAATCGGCCCGCGCCTCGGGGAGATGACGACCGGCGGCTACGCGCTGCTGGCATCGCCGGTGCCGAAGCAGCGCCTGGTGCACTTCCATTGCGACGCCGAGGAACTGGGCAGCGTCTACCAGGCCGAATTGATGATCAACAGCGGCGCGCCGCAGGCCTGCGCGATGCTGGCCGCGATGGCGCCGGTCGACAGCAGCGCATGGCAGGCCAGCGTGGCCGAGGCCAGGGCCGAACTGGCCGCCTGGCAGGTGCAGCCGCCGATCTTCAAGGACGGCAAGTCCCCGCTCGACCTGTGGCAGGTGGTGCAGGAGCTGATGGCGCAGGCGCCGCGCGACACCATCATCACCAACGGCGCAGGCAACTACGCCACCTGGGCCCACCGCTACTACCGCTATGGCGGCATGCGCAGCCAGCTGGCGCCGACCAACGGCGCGATGGGCTACGGCGTGCCGGCCGGGATCGCGGCCAAGATCATCGACCCGGCGCGCACCGTGGTCACCTTCGCCGGCGACGGCGAGTACATGATGAACGGGCAGGAGCTGGCGACCGCGGTGCAGTACCAGGCCGGCGTGATCATCATCGTCTTCAACAACAATATGTTCGGCACCATCCGCATGCACCAGGAGCGCGACTACCCGGGCCGCGTGTCGGGCACGGAGCTGCACAATCCGGATTTCGCGGCGCTGGCGAAGGCCTATGGCGCGCATGGCGAGGTGGTCGACACCACCGAACAATTCGGACCGGCGCTGGCGCGCGCGCTCGAGCACACGCGCGCGAACCGGCTGCCGGCGGTGATCGAGCTGCGCTACGACGGCAATTTGATCACGCCGGGAGCGACGCTCGAGACGATCCGCCAAACGGCGATCGCGGCGGGGAAGTAAGACAAGGGGCTTAATGCCCCATCAAGTCATTCCACTTCGGCAGCAGCACGATGCTGTTCGGATTGAGCCCCATCTTCTTGAGCGTTTCCACGCTGGCCACCGCCGCCTGCTGTTCCAGGTCGACCACGGTGATCGCGCCGTCGCTCATGCCGGGCAGGTTCAGCAGCGCGTTCTGCACGAAGGCATACTTCCCGTCCCTGGTGAACGCCACATGGTGCGCCCCCTCGGCCGCGGCGATCGACTTGAGCAGCTTCGGCTTGCCGGCATTGCCCTTGATATCAAACACGTGCAGCTGGCCCGGCTTGGCGGTGGTCACGTACATCAGCGTGGCGCCCTTGTTGAAGTAGATCTCCAGCGGCACGCCGGCCTTTTGCGCGGCGAAGTCGTGCACCTGCCCGACCTCGAAATCCTTCCTGCCCGGGTTCCAGGCCGCGGTCCACAGCGTGCCGCCGTACATATTGGTGATGTACGCCACCGGCGGCTGCGCGCCCGGCACGAACACGATCTCGACCGGCGCCTCGCCCGATGGCGAAGGCTTTTGCGACAGCTTGTAGGTGCCCAGCGCCTTGCCGGTGCTGGCCTCGACCGCGCTGATCACTTCGCCGGCGTCGCCCAGGTCGCTGGCGCGCACGGTGCTCGTCAGCAGGATGCGGTCGATGCCGGAATGCAGGGCCAGCCCGTGCGGATAAGGCGCCGCCACCTTGACGGTCGACAGCACCGCATCGCTGGCGCCATCGCCCA
Organism: Massilia sp.; assembly: GCA_036676245.1. GTDB lineage: Bacteria > Pseudomonadota > Gammaproteobacteria > Burkholderiales > Burkholderiaceae_D > Telluria_A. Next base: position 7,060 of record JAKFDH010000017.1, read on the forward strand.
CCACCATGCTCTGCGATCCCATGCAGCTCAGGTACCAGCGCTTGCCATCCCCGGAAAAGATGATGTCCTCGCCGACGCTGCAGGTCGGCACCGCGACCACGCGCATCGCATACGCCGGCGACTTGAGGTCCATCACGCGCAGCTCGGGTTTGCCGAGCGCCGTGATGTAGGCCTTGCTCATGTCGGGATTGTAGAAAATGTGGTGCGCGACCAGGTCGGCCGGCAGCGCGATGTCGCGCACGATCTTGCCGAAGGCCTTGGACCTGGGATCGACATCGATGATGGCGATGCCTTCCTTGCGCGGGCCGGAGGCGACCGGCGACTTGAGCGCCTTGAGCGAATCGGCGGACTTGGTTTCGTAGTTGACCATCGCCAGGATCTCGGCCGAGGCCAGCGGGGCGGCGATGCAGGAAAGGAACAAGGGCAGTACGCGAAGCAGTTTCATCATGACCATCGCTTTCTGTTCAGTTGATGCAAACGGAAAAAGTCGGAGGTTGCGATGCGGCGACTGGGGGTGAGTCCGCCATTTTACGCCCGGTTTGACGAAAATTTGTGAAGTAAATATGGGCAGGGGTAGAATCGCCCAATGCCTCCTACCCTGCCCCGCTGCCTGCTGGCAATACTGCTGGCCACGCCCCTCGCCGCCGCCTGCGCCGAACAGCGCGCCGCGTATGAAATTGTCGATCGGAAAATCGCGGCGCGTCCGCCGACCCTGCGCGTGCAGCAGGGGGACAGCGTCGTCATCGACTTGCGCAGCGACGAGGCCGCCAGCCTGCACCTGCACGGCTACAACGTCATGCTCGATCTCAAGGCGGGCGCGCCGGGCCGGATGCGGGTGCTGGCCAGCACGCCTGGCCGCTTCGCGCTGAGCGCGCACGGCTTCGGCGCGCCGGCCGGCAAGCATGGACGCCACCAGCGCGAAAGCGCGCTGGCCTACCTCGAAGTGCTGCCCAAATGAGGGGCGCGGCGCGGGGCGCGGCGCTTGCGCCGGCCGCTTGCGCTTCTCCGTGCTTCGCGCACGGCTTCGGCGAACGCTACGACCTGCCGCTGCCGCTGTGGATGTACCTGGCGGGCGCCGGCGCCACCGTCGCGCTGACCTTCGCGCTGCTGGCGCGCCAGCGCAAGGCCGCCCATGCGCGCGCGCCGATCCCGACCCTGCTGTTGCCGCGCATTCCAGGCGCCGGCATGGCCGGTCTGGCCGCGCGCCTGCTGGTGCTGGCGCTGGCCGTGCTGGTGGTGGTGGCCGGCCTGGTCGGCAACCAGAACCCGGTGCGCAATATCGCGCCGGCCATGGTGTGGGCGATCTGGTGGGTCGGCATGGCCTACGCCTCGGCCCTGGTGGGCGACCTGTGGGCCCACCTCAACCCGCTCGACACCGTGTTCCGCTTCGGCGAGCGGCTGTGGACGGCGCTGGCGCGGCGGCCCGCGCGGCCCCTGCTGCGCTACCCGCCGGCGCTGGGCCTGTGGCCGGCGGCCGCGCTGATGCTGGCCTTTACCTGGATGGAGCTGGACTGGGAAGGCAGCGAGCAGCCCGCCAGCCTGGCGAAGGCGATGCTGGCCTACGCCATGTTCACCTGGCTGGCCATGCTGCTGTTCGGCCGCGCCGCCTGGCTGGCACGGGGCGAGGTGTTCGCCATCGTGTTCGGCCTGCTGGCGCGCTTCGCGCCGCTCGAGCTGCACCATACCCGCTGGCGCCTGCGGCCGTATGCCGCCGGCCTGCTGGCGCGGCGTCCGGCCGCCATGTCGCAGGTGGCGCTGGTGATGGTGATGCTGGCCTCGGTCAGCCTGGACGGCCTGCTCGAGACCGAAGCCTGGCAAGGCCTGGTCGCCGCCGCCGGCACCCTGTGGCCGGGCAGCGCCGCCTGGGCCCGGCGCGCCGCGCTGCTCGCGATGCCGCCGCTGTTCCTGCTGGCCTACCTGGGCTGCTGCGTGCTGATCGGGCACTGCGCCGCCGGCCGCGCCGGGCGCCGTCCCGCGCTGCGCGACACGGCCGGCCTGTATGCGCTGACCTTGGTGCCGATCGCGATCGCCTACCATTTCGCCCACTACCTGTCGTTCCTGGCGATGGCCGCGCAGTACCTGGTGCCGCTCGCCTCCGACCCGCTCGGGCTGGGCTGGGACCTGTTCGGCACCAGGCTGTATTTCATCCGCCTCGGCATCGTCGATGCGCGCACCGTGTGGTATGTGTCGCTGCTGGCGATCGTGCTGGGCCACGTGGCGGCGGTATGGCTGGCGCACCGGATGTCGCTGCGCCAGTTCCCCAACCGCGCGCGGGCCACGCGCAGCCAGTACCCGATGCTCGCGCTGATGGTCGCCTACACCTTGCTCAGCCTGTGGATCGTGGCCCAGCCGATCGTGACCTAGGCGTTGGTGCGGCGCTTGAGCCGGCGCATGAAGCCGCCCACTTCGCGGCGACCCAGCACGCCGGGCACGTCGGCGCCGCGCCGCGCATCCTGCGCGCCACCGTCCCCCACGAACGGCACGGCCTCGGGCTGCCGATGGCCGAAGCCCTGTTTTCGATCCCGCCGGCGGTGGCGCGCTGGCGCGCGCGCCGTCCAGCCGCTGCCGCAGGCGCCGCGGGCGGGGAATAAGGCCCTGCTCTGGTAGAATACGGGCCATCCAATTCATCGTGCCCGGTGGTCCAGGGCATGTGCATGCAGCGCCCTCCACTGAGTCCAATGTTTAGTTTTTTTAAGAAAAAACCACCTGTCCCCGAGATCCCGCCAGCGCCGCCGCCAGCGCCGGCTGCCGCGCCGCTGGCCGAAGCCCCGGCGCCCGCCCCAATGGCGCGCCGCTATGGCACCACGTCCACCTTCGTCGCCCCGGTGATCACGCCGGCGCCGGCGGTTCCGGCCGCGCCGCCGGCGCCCGCATTCGCGCCGGCGCCAGTCCCGGTGGCGGCCGAGGTGGCGCCGCTGATCCCCGAGACCGCCGAACGCCCCGGCTCCGAGGCCGAGAAAAAGAAGTCGTGGATGGAGCGCCTGAAGGCGGGCCTGTCGAAGACCTCGAACAACCTGAGCCTGCTGTTCGTCGGCGCCAAGATCGATGACGACCTGTACGAAGAGCTGGAAGCGGCGCTGCTGATGTCGGACGCCGGCATGGACGCCACCCAGTACCTGCTCGACGCGCTCAAGCGCAAGGTCAAGGACGACAAGCTGCTCGACGCGGCGGCCGTCAAGGGCGCGCTCAAGCTGCTGATGACCGACATGCTGCGTCCGCTGCAAAAGCCGCTCGAACTGGGCCGCCACGAGCCGCTGGTGATGATGATTTCCGGCGTCAACGGCGCCGGCAAGACCACCACCATCGGCAAGCTGGCCAAGCACATGCAGAAGTACGAGCAGTCGGTGCTGCTGGCCGCCGGCGACACCTTCCGCGCCGCCGCGCGCGAGCAGCTGATGGTCTGGGGCCAGCGCAACAACGTCACCGTCATCGCCCAGGAATCGGGCGACCCGGCCGCGGTCGCGTTCGACGCCGTACAGTCCGGCAAGGCCAGGAAGATGGACGTCGTCATGGTCGACACCGCGGGCCGGCTGCCGACCCAGCTGCACCTGATGGAAGAGCTCAAGAAGATCAAGCGCGTGATCGGCAAGGGCATGGACGGCGCGCCGCACGAGCTGCTGCTCGTCATCGACGGCAACACCGGCCAGAACGCGCTGGCGCAGGTCAAGGCCTTCGACGACGCGCTCGGCCTGACCGGCCTCGTCATCACCAAGCTGGACGGCACCGCCAAGGGCGGCGTGCTGGCCGCGATTGCGCGCACCCGGCCGATCCCGGTGTACTTCATCGGCGTCGGCGAAAAGATTGAAGACCTGCAGCCCTTCAATGCCGAAGAATTTGTCGAAGCGCTGCTCGGATAAGGCCAATGATCACATTCCAGTCTGTATCGAAATCGTATTCCGCCGAGGCGATCGCCTTGCGCGACGTGTCGCTCGACATTGCCAAGGGCGAACTGGTGTACCTGGCCGGCCCGTCCGGCGCCGGCAAATCGACCTTGCTGAAGATGATCGCCGCGATGGAAAAGCCCAGTTCCGGCAGCGTGCTGGTCAACGGCCAGGACATCGGCAAGCTGCGCTCCGCCAGCATTCCTTTTCTCCGCCGCAACCTCGGCCTGATCTTCCAGCAGCAGCGGCTGCTGAACGACCGTTCGGTGCTGGCCAACACCATGCTGCCGCTGCTGGTGACCGGCGCCGCGCGCGGCGAAGCCGAGCAGCGCGCCCGCGCCGCGCTCGACAAGGTGGGCTTGCTGGCGCGCGCCGGCGCGCGGCCGCTGGAATTGTCCGGCGGCGAGCAGCAGCGGGTGGCGATCGCGCGCGCGATCGTCAACCGGCCGCAAATCATCCTGGCCGACGAACCGACGGCCAACCTCGACCGCGCTGCCGCCAACAAGGTGCTCGACGCGCTGCGCGCCTTCCACGCGGTGGGCGTGACCTGCGTCATCTCGACCCATGACGAGCAGGTGCTGGACCGCGCCGCGCGCGTGATCCACCTGGACCAGGGCCAGGTCACCGGAGGTGCCGCATGAAGAGCTGGCTGCGTCAACACAGCTTCGCCATCGGCGCCGCGCTGGGCAATTTATTCAAGGCGCCGGGCAGTTTCCTGTTCAACGTGGTCGTCGTCGCAATCGCGCTGGCCTTGCCGTTCGCCGGCCTGACCTTGCTCGACAACGTGCGGCCCATGTCGGAGCAATTGTCGGTCGATCCCGAGATCAGCGTGTTCCTCAAGACCGGCACCGCGCGCGCCGACGCCCAGGGCCTGGCCGGCGCGCTGCGCGGCAGCCTGGGCGGGCACAAGGCCCGCATCGTGTTCGTGCCGCGCGAGCAGGCGCTCGAATCGCTGATCAGCAAGAGCGGCATGGCCGACGTCGTATCGGCGCTGGAAGAAAATCCGCTGCCGGACAGCTACGTGCTCAAGCTCGACGGCTACAGCAACGCCGCCGATGCGGCCGGCGTGGACGCGATTGCCGAGCGCATGCGCGCCCTGCCTGGCGTCGAAGCGGTGCAAGTCGATTCGGCGTGGGTCAAGCGGCTGGCGGCCCTGCTGCGCGTGCTGCGCCTGGCCTTGCTGCTGCTGGCGGCCACCCTGGGGACGGTGGTGATCGCGGTGGTCTTCAACACGATCCGGCTGCAAGTGCTGACGCAGCGCGACGAGATCGCGGTATCGAAGCTGCTGGGGGCGACGGATGCCTTCATCCACCGGCCGTTTTACTACACCGGCGCCTTGCTCGGGCTGTGCGCGGGCGGCGTGGCGCTGGGCGCGGTGGCGCTGGCGCTGCAGCCGCTGAACACCGCGATTGCCGAATTCGCGCGGCTGTACGCCTCGGAATTCCAGCTAGTGCCGCTCGACCCGCTGGCGACCGGCGCGCTGCTGGCCATCAGCGCCGGCCTCGGCCTGGTGGGCGCCCTGCTGTCGGTCCAGCGCCACCTGTCGCGCCTGAGCTGATTTTTTCACTACACCCCGGGGTCAGACGTGCATTGATGCGTCGCCTCGCCGATTTCCCCCGGGGTCAGACGTGCGGTGCGTGCGTCGTTCCCCAGATTCAAATAATCGCCTTCTAAACAAGACTCTGGACGACTTCACATTCAGATTTCACCGAGCGGATTGCTCACCGATTTGCACAACGCATCAGCGCACGTCTGACCCCGGGTATTATTCGCCGCGCGACGCATCAACGCACGTCTGACCCCGGGGTGAAGAAATTTTCTAGTGACCGCGTTTCTGGACGAGGGCGGTGCCGACGCCATGGCGCTTGCCTTCGCTGACGGCCGTTACGCTGCCGTCTTGGTGGAACACGATCGCATTCGCCGCGCCGATCTCGTGCACTTCGGCCGACCATGTGTGGCCGCGCTGCTCCAGCGCCTTGGCCTGAGCGCCGCCGGCGAAGCCCGGCTCGATATCGCTGCCGCCGCCGTTGCGCTCGCTGATGCGCGGAGCGTCGAGCGCCTGGTCCATCGGCATGCCGAAGTCCACGTGGTTGACGATCGTCTGCAGCACCGTCGTGATGATGGTCGCCCCGCCCGGGCTGCCGACGGTGAACGCCGGCTTGCCGCCCTTGAACACGATGGTCGGCGACATGCTGCTGCGCGGCCGCTTGCCCGCTTCCGGCACGTTCGGGTGCGGCCCGCTGAAGTCGAAATCAGTCATTTCATTGTTGAGCAGGAAGCCGTAGCCCGGCACCGTGATCCCGCTGCCGCCCCAGGTTTCGATCGTGAACGTGTACGCCACCACGTTGCCTTCCTTGTCCGATACCGCCAGGTGCGTCGTGTGCGCGCTTTCGGCCAGCGCCTTCGCCGCCTTGGGACGCAGCGGCACGCTGGGGTCGGCCTGGAAGGGATAGGGGTCGCCCGCGGCCGCCGCTGGCGCCGCCTTTGACGGATCGATCAGCGCGCGCCGGCGCGCCGCGTACTCCTTGCTCAGCAGCCCCGCCACCGGCGCCTCGACGAACTCGGGATCGGCCAGGTAGGCGTTGCGGTCGGCGAAGGCGAGCCGGCTCGCTTCCAGGTACAGGTGCTCGGCCTGGTCGCGCGGCATCGCCTTCAGGTCGTAGCCTTCGAGCACATTGAGCGCGAGGCCGATGGTCACGCCTCCGCTGCTCGGCAAGGGCATGCCGACCACTTCGAAGCCGCGGTAGCTGCTGCGCACCGGCTGGCGCAGGCGCGACTCGTAGTTGGCCAGGTCGGCCAGCGTCATGCCGCCGCCGCGCACGCGCACGCCGGCCGCCACCGGCGGGCGCTGCACCGCGTCGACGATAGCGCGCGCCATCGGACCGCTGTAGAAGGCCTGCTGACCCTTTTCCGCGATTTCGCGGTAGGCGCGCGCCATGCCCGGATTGCGCAGCAGGCTGCCGGCCGGGATCGCCTTGCCATTGCGCAGGTAGAGCGCGGCGCTGTCCGGGAACATCCTGAATTTTTCCTCGTTCAGCGCGGCCCAGCGCTGGAAGGGCCCGGTGACGACGAAACCCTTGCTGGCGGTGCCGATCGCCGGCGCCAGCACCTGCCTGAAGCTCATGCTGCCATAGCGCGACAGCGCATCGTGCCAGCCGCGCACGGTGCCCGGCACGCCGACCGCCGCGCCGCTGGCGATCGCCTTCTCGAAGTCGATTTCCTTGCCGTTCTCGAGGAATAGCGCGGGCGTGGTGCTGGCCGGGGCCATTTCGCGGTGGTCGATGGTGATGACGCGGTCTTCCTTGGCCAGGTAGATCACCATGAAGCCGCCGCCGCCGATGCCGCAGCTGAACGGGTCGGTCACGCCGAGGGTCGCGGCGGCGGCGACGGCGGCATCGACCGCGTTGCCGCCCCGGTCCAGGATCGTCATTGCCGCTTTCGACGCATGTTCGTTGATGGTGGCGACGGCGCCGCCGCGGCCGGTGGCGACCGGTGCGCCGAACGCCACGGGCGCCGTGAACAGCAGCGACAGGGTAATGGTGCAGGCGAGCGCGCGCGCGCCGATCAGGGGCGTGTTGTGGGTCATCTCAGTTCCTGTGGATTGGCGGGAGGGTCATTCGCTGCGAACGTCAAGTTCGACAGGATGGACTGGGGGCGGCGCGCCTTCGGGGCTGACGGGCGCGACCTCGAACTTTGCCAGGGTGATGGTCAGGCCGCGCTGGCTCGAGGAGACGTGGCGCGGCTGCTCGGCGCGCAGTACGAATTGTTCGCTGGCACCGCCGGCTTGCAGGGTGAAATGGTAGGCGACCTCGCCGGCCCAGATGCAGCGCACGCCGGGCGGACAGCGGCTGTCGGCGGCGCGGTCGTAGCGCAGGGTCGCACCGCCGACCAGCTGTGCGCTTTGCTCCGGCAGCAGTTTGATGTGCATGTCCTTCACGGGCTCCTCGGTAGCAGTGGCGGCGCAGGCGACGAGCAGGCAAGCGCCTGCGATGATGCATGCAAGGCGGGTCAGCATGTTCGTTCCCGGTGATCGCGATAGCCAGAGTGTAGCAAATCGCCAGCCGCCGCAGTGCCAACATCAACGCCAATCGGGGCCGGACCTCAATCGGGGTCAGACCTCAATTGACTGATTTCAGCAACTTCGGCGGACTTGCCTGGGCTAATCGGGGACAGACGTCGTCGGATGGGAATTGAGGTCTGACCCCGATTGATGTTTTATTGAGGTCTGACCCCGATTGACGTTTTATTGAGGTCTGACCCCGATTGTTTCCCGCCGGTCGTTGGGACGTAAAAAAACCGCCCGGCTTGCGCGGGGCGGCTCTTTGGGGCATGCGGCGCTTACAGGTACGCTGTCAGCGCACCCTTCATTTTCTTCAGGGCTGCCGTTTCGATCTGGCGGATGCGCTCGGCCGATACGCCGAACTCCTCTGCCAGCGTGTGCAGCGTGGCGCCCGAACCGTCGTCGTTCGCCAGCCAGCGCGCTTCGACAATCCGGCGCGAACGCGGATCCAGCTTGGCCAGCGCGCTTTCCAGCCCCTCCGACTGCAGCCGCGTCACCTGCTCCGCTTCCAGTACCTTGGTCGGCTCGGTCGCGTCCGACGACAGGTAGGCGATCGGCGAGAACTTGTCGTCTTCGTCGTCAGTCGGCGCTTCGAGCGCGATGTCGCGGCCCGACAGGCGCGTTTCCATCTCGATCACTTCCTCGCGCTTGACGTCGAGCAGCTTGGCCAGCGCGTCGATCTGCGCCGGGTTCATCGCGTCCAGGCCCTGCTTGTTGCTGCGCAGGTTGAAGAACAGCTTGCGCTGCGCCTTGGTCGTCGCGACCTTGACCAGGCGCCAGTTCTTCAGGATGTATTCGTGCATCTCGGCCTTGATCCAGTGCATCGCATACGAGACCAGGCGCACGCCCTGGTTCGGGTCGAAGCGCTTGACCGCCTTCATCAGGCCAATGTTGCCTTCCTGGATCAGGTCGGCGTGCGGCAGACCATAGCCCAGGTAGCCACGGGCGATCGACACCACCAGCCGCAGGTGCGACAGCACCAGCTCCTGCGCAGCGCCCAGGTCGTTGTTCTGCTGCAGGCGCTTGGCCAGCGATACTTCTTCTTCATGGGTCAGCATCGGCAGCCGGTTGACGGCCGAAATATAGGCGTCAATGTTGCCAAGATTGCCAGTAAATCCGAGTCCCAGCGCACGACTGCCGGTTGGAACCAGTGCGGATTGTGCGGACATCGTCGTCATGTGTTTCCCTCTTGAGTGAGCGGTGCTGCGTTGTCAGGTGCCGGCGGGACTGTCCCTTCGGCGCGACTGTTACTTTTCTACTGCATGACGCTGACGGCGGTGCTTTTGTGTTCCCCGTCACGCGTTTTCATTATATTAGCACTCTCTTGTGTCGAGTGCCAATCGCTGGAACGGATGAGGCCGATAGCGAAAAAATATTGCCACTAAGCATCAAAATCCCGATTCCACTCTAGAGCCTGGGGCGCGGCGCCTGTTGAGCGAGCTCAAACCAGCCTAGCGCCGACCTCAAATGAAGTCTGTTCGCTCGCGCACCCCGTTCACTTCCCTAGCCTGCCTGCGCTCCCAGCTGGGCCCAGGCCTGGAAAGCCTTGCGGTTGCGCGAGCACACCATCACACGGCCGCTGCCGGAAAAGCGCAGCACGGCCCCTTCGCCGCTGGTCTGGCTGTTGACCAGCTTGCCCAGCAAGCCGCCCGCGCCGCCAGTCGTGATCGACATCTCGTAGCGCAGCGCGCTATCCCAGCACACCACATGGGCGTTGTCGATGACGACGTCCTTGCCGGCGCTCACCTCGACCATGTGGATCGCGCCGAAGCCGGACACGGCCACCTGGCCGCTGCCGCCGGTCTCGGTGATGAACAGGCCGCCGGTCTGGCCGAACAGGGCGTTGCCCAGGCCCTGCGCGCGCACCTTCAGTTCGACCCCGGCGGTGGCGGCGACGAAGGCGCCGTCGCCCAGCAGGTACTGGCGGGCGCCGACGTCGAGCACTTGCATCGCGCCCGGCATGGTCGGCGCCAGCAGGCAGTTGCCGTCGCCGCGCACGGCTTCGATCTGTTGCTGGAAGAACGATTCGCCATTGGCGAAGGTGCGCATCAGCGCACTGCCCAGGCCACCCTTCATCTTGCCCTTCAGGTCCAGCGTGGCGTCCATCATGACCATCGCGTCGCTTTCGCAGTAGATGGATTCGCCGCGCGCCAGCGCCACGTGCAGGAATGGATCGATATCACCGTTGATGCTGAAAACCGGGCTTGTTGCCATGGTTTAAACTCCTTGTGTGCAAAGGACACCTTTGCTGCCGCGCGCCTGGCCGGTGTCCGGGGGCCGGGCGCTTTTGCTAGCTTGCTCAGGCCGCCAGCAGCGCCTGCTGCTTGCGGTGCCGCACCGACGACCACAGCGAGGCGAAGATGAAGGCCACGCCGACCAGGCCGGTGAACACTTCCGGAATGTGGAACTTCATACTCGCCAGCATGATCAGCGCCAGGATGCCGATCGCGTAGTGCGCGCCATGCTCGAGGTAGACGAATTCGTCGAGCGTGCCCTTGTCCACCAGGTAGACCGTCATCGAACGCACGAACATCGCGCCGATCGCCAGGCCCAGCATGATGATCACGACATCGTTGGTGATCGCGAATGCGCCGATCACGCCGTCGAAGGAGAACGATGCGTCGAGCACCTCGAGGTAGAGGAAGCCGCCGATGCCGCCCTTGACGACCATCTCGCCCATGCCGCCGCCCTTGTCGTCATGCTCGAGCATCGTGCTGAGCGCGTCGACCGCGACGTAGACCAGGATGCCCCACAGGCCAGCCATCAGCACCACCATCTTCTGCGCTTCCTCGACCAGGCCCATGCAGGCCATCAGCGTGCCGAGCGCGATCATCACCGCCACCGACGACACCTTGCCCCAGGACGCGACCTTCGCCTCGAAGCGGCCCAGCCAGTGGGTTTCCTTTTCGTGGTCGAGCAGGAAATTGAGGAACACCAGCAGCAGGAACATGCCGCCGAAGGCCGCCACTTCCGCGTGGTGGTTGGTCAGGTGCATCGAAAACGCCTTCGGGTCGTTCAGCGCCAGGGTCCACACTTCGCCCATGCCCAGGTCCGCGGCCTGGGCCACGATCACCAGCGGGAACACCAGCCGCATGCCGAACACGGCGATGATGATGCCGACGCCGAGGAACAGTTTTTTCCAGAATTCATTCCAGGTCTTGAGCACCGAGGCATTCACCACGGCGTTGTCGAACGACAGCGACACCTCCATGATGCCGAGGATCAGGGCGATGCCCAGCGCGCTGAACATGCCGGCCAGGCCGGCGTGCTTGTAGCCCCACCAGGCGGCGGCGCCGAGGCAGACGATGCTGACGATAATGGAAATCCGGAAATGTTTCATGAGACGCGAGCCTTTAACTGCATTAACAATGACCACAGTGTAGGAGACGCCGCCATATTTAAAAATAGGAGATAATCGAATGATTACTTCCGAAAAACAGAAGAATGAAAAACACCGGCATCAATTTCCGCCACCTGTATTACTTCTGGGTAGTGGCCAAGGAAGGGGGCGTGACGCGCGCCGCCACCCGGCTCGGCCTGGCCGTGCAAACCATCAGCACCCAGCTCGCCCTGCTCGAGCAGCAGGTCGGCAAGGCCCTGTTCACCCAGCAGGGACGGCGCCTGGTGCTGACCGAGGCCGGCCGGCTGGCGATGAACTATGCCGACCAGATCTTCCTGCTCGGCGAGCAGCTGCAGGAGGCGCTCGGCGAGGCCGACAGCGGCAAGACCCGGCTCACGGTCGGCATCGCCGATTCGCTGCCCAAGCTGAGCGCCTTCCGCCTGCTCGAGCCGACCCTGCAGCTGGCGCGCCCGGTGCGCCTGGCCTGCTACGAGGACCAGTTCGAATCGCTGCTGGCCGACCTGGCGCTGCACAAGCTGGACCTGGTGCTGACCGACCGCGCGGTGCGCTCGGGCACCACCCTGCGCGTGTTCAGCCACCTGCTGCTGGAAAGCCCCAGCATCGTGGCCGGCGCCCCGGCCCTGGCGGCCCGGTTTGCCGAGGGTTTCCCGCAGGCGCTGAACGGCGCCCCGTTCCTGCTGCCCACCCGTAACAACGCCTTGCGCGGGCGCATCGACGAATGGTTCGAGCAGCAGCATGTGCGTCCCGACATCGTCGGCGAGTTCGACGACAACGCCCTGCTCAACACCTTCGGGCGGCGCGGGGTCGGCCTGTTCTTCGCCCCGGCCACGCTGGCGGCCGACCTGGCCGAGCAGTTCGGGGCCCTGCTGGTCGGCCACGTGCCCCAGGTGCGCGAGCAGTTCTACGCCATCTCGAACGAGCGCAAGATCAAGCATCCGGCGGTCGAGGCCATCCTCTCGGCCCGCCATCATGGCCAGCATGAGGATGCGCCGGCGGCGGCATGAAGGTTACAATGCTCGTTCGACGGCCCGTGCCGTTCAATTAACCCCTACTATGCAAAACCTCCTGTTCGTCGTACTTGCCCTGTTCCTGGTCGCCCTCAATGGTTTCTTCGTGGCCGCCGAATTCGGCATCGTCACCCTGCGCAAGACGCGGATCCGCGCGATTGCCAAGACCCAGGGCCTGCGCGGACGCATCCTCGGCATCGTCCATGGCCAGCTCGACGCCTACCTGTCGGCCTGCCAGCTCGGCATCACGCTGGCCTCGCTGGGCCTGGGCTGGGTCGGCGAACCGGCCTTCGCCAGCCTGCTCGGCCCGCTGCTGCTGGCGGTCGGCATCGATTCGCCCGAGGTGGTGCACGGCATTTCGCTGGTGGTCGCGTTCAGCGTGATTTCCTTCCTCCACATCGTGGTCGGCGAACTGGCGCCCAAGTCGCTGGCGATCCGCAACCCGGAAGTGGTCGGCCTGTGGAGCGCGCTGCCGCTGTACGCCTTTTACTGGGCGATGTACCCGGCCATCTACCTGCTCAACGCCAGCGCCAACACGGTGCTGCGCCTGGCCGGGCTCGATGGCAAGGGCGGGCACGACGCCCACTATTCGAACGAGGAACTCAAGCTGATCCTGCGCACCAGCCAGCCGGGCGAAAAGTTCACCAAGGACGAGCGCCACATCCTGGCGCAGTCGCTCGATTTTTCCGGGATGACGGTGTCCGACCTGATGCGCCCGATTAACGAGGTGATCGCGCTGTACGCCGGCAAGTCGCTCGAGGAAAACCTGCAGACGGTGGTGCGCAACCGCTTCTCGCGCTACCCCTACTTCGACACCAATGGCGAAGACGTGCTCGGCGTGATCCACCTGAAGGACCTGTTCTTCGCCCAGCATTCGGGCAAGCCGATCACCGACCTGACCCAGTACCTGCGCCCGGTCGAGACGATCTCGGCGCGCACCCCGGCGCAGCAGATGTTCCGCCGCTTCCGCGACGGCGCCCCGCACTTCGCGCTGATCGGCGAAAAGGGCAAGCGCCCGGTCGGCTTCATCACGCTCGACAACCTGCTCGGCGCGATGGTCGGCGAGATCCACGACGAATTCCGCCTCAACGAGAACGACTGGCTGCGCCAGCCGGACGGCACCCTGGTCGGCAAGGCCAGCCTGCCGATCTTCTCGCTCGAGCGCATCCTCGGCATCGACATCAACAACGAGGAGCTGGGGCTGGACGAGGTGGAATCGGTGGGCGGCCTGCTGATGGTGCGCCTGGGCGACATCCCGAAGCAGGGCCAGAAGATCGAGTTCCCGCACTTCGACATCGTGGTCAAGAAGATGAACGGGCCGCGGATCGTACTGGTGAAGGTGATCCCCCAGCGCGGGCGCGCGACGGACAGCGACGACGACCGGGATTGAGCCGCAGCGAACGCAGGGCGGAATAGGCCGAAGGCCGACATCCGCCGTGCATGCGTCAACGCGGCGCCTGGCGGATATCGGGCTGCGCCCTCTTCCGCCCTACTTGTCGGTCGGCACGGCCGGCGTCACGCCGGTCCAGTCGCGCATCAGCGAGTAGCCCACCGCCAGCAAAGTCGGCCCGATGAACAGCCCGACAAACCCGAACGCCAGCACCCCGCCCAGCACCCCGAGCAGCACCAGCAGGAACGGCAGGCTCGAGCCGCGGCTGATCAGCATCGGCTTGACGACATTGTCGACGCCGCTGATCAGCACCAGCCCCCACACGATCATGAACACGGCCCAGCCGTTCTGGCCCTGGTTGAACAGCCAGATCGCCGCTCCGCCCCAGATGATCGGCGGGCCCACCGGCACCAGCGACATGATGAAGGTCGCCACGCCGAGCAGCGGCACGGCCGGCACGCCGGCGATCGCGAAGCCGAGCGCCGCCACCAGCGCCTGCGCCAGCGCGGTGCCGAGCAGACCGTACATGACGCCGCGCACGGTCTGGCCGACGATGTGGGCGACCTTGGTCGCCCCCTCGCCCATGATGCGGTGCATCGCCACGCCGAGCGCGGTGACGATCGCCAGCCCGTCGCGGTACAGGAAGAAGCTGACGAAGGCGGCCAGGCTGACCTGGGCCACGCCGGCGCCGAGCACGATGCCGCCGCCCAGCAGGAATTTGCGGGCCGGTTCCAGCATGCGGCGCGCCAGTTCGATCATCTGGTCGCGGCTGTGCACCAGGCCATCGATGTAGTTGGCCAGCGATTCGCCGACCATGGGAATGCTGCGGATCCAGCCCGGCGGCGTCACGTCCCCGGTCTCGACGGCGATGCGCAGCTTGTCGTAGAAGCGGCCGACGTCGTCGGCCAGGGTCCAGGCGACCAGCGCCAGCGGCACGATCACCAGCAGCGTCAGCGACAGGGTCATGGTGGCCGCGGCCAGCGCGGCGCGCCCGCCGCTGCGCACCAGCAGCCGCAGGTACAGCGGCCAGGTCGAGATGACGACGCAGGCGGCGAACAGGATCGCCGCAAGGAAGGGCCGCAGCACATACAAACAGCCGATGGTCAGGAGCGCGATTGCGGCGATGTGGGAGTAGTTCCTTCCGGCACGCTGTTCCATGCTGTCCTTGCCTGGTTATTGGAGTATCTGCTTCAGGTCGTGCACCAGCGGCGCCGCGCCCTGGCCGTAGCGCACGAACAGGCGCACCTTGCCGTTGCGGTCGAACACATAGCTGGCGGCGGTGTGGTCCATCGAATAGCTGCCCGGCGCCTTGCCCGCCACCTTGGCGTAGAACACCTTGAATTCCTTGGCCACCGCGGCGGTCTGGGCGGCGTCGCCGCGCAGGCCGAGGAAGCGCTTGTCGAAGGCCGGCACGTACTGCGCCAGCAGCTCCTGGGTATCGCGCTCGGGGTCGATGGTGATGAACAGCACCTGCACCTGGTCGGCCAGCGGACCCAGCTCCTTCATCGCGGTGGCCATTTCGGCCAGCGTGGTCGGGCACACGTCCGGGCACTGGGTAAAGCCGAAGAACACGACCACCGCCTTGCCCTTGAAGTCGGCCAGCGTGCGCGCCTTGCCGGTATGGTCGGTCAGCGCGAAGTCCCTGGCGTAATCGAGGCCGGTCAGGTCGGTGTTCTTGAACGTCACCGGCTGCTTGCCCAGCTGGTCGCAGCCGCCCAGCAGCAGGCCCAGCGCGAGCATCGTCAACAGTTTTTTCATGTTCACAGCTTGATGTAGTGGTCGACCAGCAGCGCCGCGAACAGCAGCGACAGGTAGATGATCGACCAGGTGAAGGCCTTGCGCGCGGCCAGGTCGGTGTAGTGCTTGTACAGCTGCCAGCCGTGCCACAGGAATACCGCATTCAACACCGCTGCCGAGGCCAGGTAGATGATGCCGCTCATATGGACGGCAAATGGCAGCACGGTGGTGGCCGCCAGCGCGATCGAGTACAGCCACACGTGGAAGCCGGTGAAGCCCATGCCGTGGGTGACCGGCAGCATCGGCAGGCCCGATTTGGCGTAGTCGTCGCGGCGGTACATGGCCAGCGCCCAGAAGTGCGGCGGGGTCCACAGGAAGATGATCAGCACCAGCAGCCAGGCCTGCATCGGCACGTCGTTGGCGACCGCGGCCCAGCCCAGCGCAGGCGGCATCGCGCCCGACAGCCCGCCGATGACGATGTTTTGCGGCGTGGCCGGCTTCAGGATCATGGTGTAGATGACGGCGTAGCCGACAAAGGTGACGAAGGTCAGCCACATGGTCAGCGGATTGACCAGCGCGTACAGGATCCACATGCCGGCGCCGCCGATGATGGCCGAGAACACGATGGTCTGGGTCTTGGTCAGCTCGCCGGTGGCGCTGGCGCGGCGCGCCGTGCGCGCCATGCGGGCGTCGATCTCGGCTTCGACCAGGCAGTTGACGGCGAACGCGGCCCCGGCCAGCAGCCAGATGCCGGCGGTGGCCGCCAGCAGGATGCGCCAGGGCGGCATGCCGTCGGTCGCCAGGAACATGCCGATCACGGCGCAGAATACGGCCAGCTGGGTCACGCGCGGCTTGGTCAGCGCCCAGTACTGGGCGATGCGGTTACTGGACTTTTGGGTGGCGGTCTGGGTTGTCATTGTTTACGGCGTAATGGCATTCCTGCCAGGGGCAGGACTTTAACCCGGTAGTTTAACATGGTCACCATGCCCACCAGCAGGGCGGCGCCGGCATTATGCAACACGGCAATCGCGAGCGGGAAGTTCAGGAACACGGTGGCGATGCCGGTCAGCGCCTGCAGCGCCAGCACGATGGCGAGGCCGCGCGCCAGCTTGCCCAGCGCCGGATGGCCCCAGGCGCGCCAGGCCGCCAGGCCCAGCACGGCGACGATCAGCAGCGCGACATTGCGATGCACCCAGTGGATCGCCACCAGCGCCGAAAACGGCAGGTAGTGGCCGGCGGCGGTCTTGCCCAGCTCGCGCCACAGCGTAAAGCCGTGTTCGAAGTCCATTTCCGGCACCACCTTGCCGCCGCACAGGGGGAAATCGCCGCAGGCCAGCGTGGCGTAGTTGGTGCTGACCCAGCCGCCCAGGCCGATCTGCAGGAACAGCAGCGCCAGCGCCAGCGGGGCCAGCCAATGGAGCGATGCATGCGGGGCCGGCGCCGCCAGCGGGGCCGCGGCCTGGTCCTGGCGCGCGCCCATCCAGCACAGCACCGCCAGCAGGCCCATGCCCAGCAGCAGGTGGATCGTCACGATCACGGGCTGCAGCTTCATCGTCACGGTCCAGGCGCCGAACGCGCCCTGGATCAGCACGAACACGAACAGCAGGGTCGGGATCGCGGGCGCGAATGCGGCGCGCCCGGTCTTGCGCGAGAGCAGCCAGGCCTTGGCCATCAGCGCCACGATCAGCACCCCGATGCCCATCGCCAGGTAGCGGTGGATCATCTCGATCCAGGCCTTGACCACGGTCACCGGGCCGGTCGGCATCAGCGTTTCGGCGGCGACGATCTCGGCGTGGGCGAGGAAGGGGTTGGCCTGGGCGAAGCAGCCCGGCCAGTCCGGGCAGCCGAGGCCGGAATCGGTCAGACGGGTGAAGGCGCCGAACACGATCAGGTCGAAGGTCAGGAAGGCCGTGACCCACACCAGCTTGCGGTATTTGTTGGCGTCGGCCGACACCCAGACCATCGCCAGCGGCAGGCTGGCCGCCAGCAGGCCCATGGCCGCCAGTTGGAGCAGGGTCGCAGCTTGCATGCCTTAGCCGATCGCCGACGCTTTGAGCAGTTTCGCGAGGTCCTTCTTGACCTTGTTCGGATCGGCGTCCTTCGGGAAGCGCATCATCAGGTTGCCCAGCGGATCGATCAGGTAGATATGGTCGGCGACAGTCGTGCCCTGCTCCACCGGCAGCCATTTGGCGACCGCGGCGCCATCGGCGCGCAGGAAGCGGGTGCCGTCGACCACCTTCATCAGCATGATGTCGAGCGGGGTGGCATCGGTGACCAGCCAGACCCGTTCGATCCGGTCCATGGCCTTGCCCTGCATCAGGCGCAGCTGGCGCATCGCGACCAGCTGGTCCTTGCAAGCCTGCTCGCAGTTGCCCGGCGCGGCCTGCAGCATGATCCATTTGCCCTTGTAGGCGTCGAGGCTGGCCGGCTTGCCGTCCAGTTCAGCCGTGCCGAGGGCCGGGATCGGGTAGGCGCGCGGGTCGAGCAAGGCGCCGTAATTGGTGCGCCCGCTCGGCTTGATGACATAATAGGTCAGGTAGGAAAAGATCATCGGGGCGGCGCACACGGCCACCACGGCCAGCAGTTTCCAGCGGCCTTTCCATTGCTGCTTGGCGGCGCTTGCCTCGGTCGGTTTATTTGTTTCCACGTCGAATTCCTGTCAGTACAAAAAAGAGCAGCGCCATCACGGCCAGCGCATACCATTGGAAGGCATAGCCCTGGTGTTTTTCGACACCGAGGGTCGCGGCCGGCCAGTCGCGCACCAGCATGTCGCCGGGCGCGGAGGCGCCGGCCTGTTCAATTACAAAGGGCTGCACGGCCAGGCCGCTGGCCTTGCCGAATTGCGCCAGGTCCAGGTTCTGCACGATGGCCCCCGGCGCCAGCGGCGGCGCGGTGCCCAGCTGCAGGATGTGGCCCATGCCCGCCTTCGCCACGCCCTCGACCGTCACCGTGCCCGGCGGCGTGTCGAACGGCGGCAGGCGGTCGCGCTCGGCGCTATGGCGCGGCAGCCAGCCGCGCGCGACCAGCACATGCGTGTTGCTGCCGGCAATTTTCAAGGGCATCAGCAGGTAAAAGCCGGCGCGGCCCTTGAGCGGGCGGTTGTCGAGGAATAGCGGCCAGCCGGCCACGAATTCGCCGGTCACCCGCACTTTGGCGAATTCAACGTCGGCCTGCGCCAGCGGCGCGGCGCCGACCGTCAGCGGACCGGCCCTGGCGCGCGCTTCCAGCGTTTGCTGGATCGCGATCTTGCCGGCGGCGCGGCGGTCCTGCCACTGGCCGAGCGTGACCCCGAGCGCAACCAGCAGCACAGTCGCCACAAAAGGGATAGGACGAAACCGGAAGCCGAACCGCATTACAATATGACCTTCGAACTAAATAACACAAGACCTGCCGCCATGAAAATCGCCGTCGCCCTCGCCTTCATCCTGATCCTGTCCAGCCTGGGCATCGCCCTGTTCTTCCTGATGCGCGACAAGGGCAAGAGCAACAAGACCGTCAATGCGCTGGCGATGCGGGTCGGACTGTCGATCACCCTGTTCCTGGTGCTGCTGGCCGCCTACAAGATGGGCTGGATCGCGCCGACGGGGATTCGCAACTATTGAGATAAAACACCAAACAAAAAAACCGGGGCTGGCCCCGGTTTTTTTATGTTGCTTTTATTTACAGCCAGTACACCACGACGTACAGGCCAAGCCAGACGACGTCGACGAAGTGCCAGTACCAGGCCGCGCCTTCGAAGGCGAAGTGATTCTCCGGCGTGAAGTGGCCCTTCATGACGCGGTACAGCACCACCGACAGCATGATCGCGCCCATCGTCACGTGGAAGCCGTGGAAGCCGGTCAGCATGAAGAAGGTCGAACCGTAGATGCCCGAGGTCAGCTTCAGGTTCAGTTCGCTGTAAGCGTGCATGTATTCGTAAGCCTGGAAGCCCATGAAGACAGCGCCCAGCAGCACGGTGGCGGCCAGCCACAGCGCGGTCTTGCCGCGCTCGCCAGCGCGCAGCGCGTGGTGCGAAATGGTCAGCGTCACGCCCGAGGTCAGCAGCAGCGCGGTGTTGATGGTCGGGATCGGGAACGGGCCCATGGTCTGGAACACATCGACGGTGCCGGCCGGGTCGCCATTCGCGCCCCACTGCGCCGCGAAGTCAGGCCAGATGATCTTGTGGTCCAGGTCGCCCAGCCATGGCAGGGTGATCGCACGCGCGTAGAACAGCGCGCCGAAGAAGGCGCCGAAGAACATCACTTCGGAGAAGATGAACCAGCTCATCGACCAGCGGTAGGACAGGTCGATGCGGTGGTTGTACTGGCCCGACTCGGATTCGCCGATGGCGTCGCCGAACCAGAAGTACAGCACGATCAGCATGGACAGGATGCCGGCGATGTTGAGCAGCGGGCCCCAGGCGGCGCCGTTGACCCAACCGGATGCGCCGATCATCGTGACCAGCAGGGACATGCCTGCGCAAAGCGGCCAGCGGGACGGGCCCGGCACGAAGTAATACGGTGCGGCGCTATGTGAACTCATCTTCATCTCCTAAATCAAAACTTGTATTCGGTGAGGTGGTATTGCTTAATTTTACTGTACTGCGCCTACTGTGCAACCGCAACCTTCACCAGGACGACCAGCGCGCCGATAAACAGCGCCGCGCCTATCAGTCCCGCGATGATCACATGCACCGGATTCAAATTGGCCGAATCCTGCTCATAATCCTTGCGCTTGCGAATCCCGAAGAAGGACCAGAACACGGCCTTCATCGTGGCGCCAAAACTCGCCTTGCGTTCGCCTGCCTTCTTCAACTCGTCCATGCCGCCCCGCTCAGTTGGCCGCAGTGGTGCCGGCGATTTCGAAGAAGGTATACGACAGCGTAATCGTCTTCACTTCGCGCGGCAGCTTGGGGTCGATGAAAAACACGACCGGCATCTGGCGCGCCTCGTTGGCCTTGAGCGTCTGCTGCTTGAAGCAGAAGCACTCGACCTTCATGAAGTGCGGCGTGGCCGACTGCGGCGCGTAGCTCGGGATGGCCTGGGCCTGTACCGTGCGCGCCTGCGTGTTGACCACTTCGTACATCACCGTCGCCAGCTCGCCCGGATGGACATCGATGCTGCGCTGGACCGGGCGGAAACGCCACGGGCCCTGCGCATTGCCATCGAGTTCGATCCGGATCGTGCGCGACTTGTCCACCTGGGTGTTCTTGTCGTACTCGGCCATGCCGTCCTGCTGCGTCAGTACATTGATGCCCAGTACTTCGCACATCTGCTTGTAGACCGGGATCAGCGCATAGCCGAAACCGAACATCAGCACGGCGATGACGACCAGCTTGCCCAGCAAGCGCCGGTTCAACTCGAGACGGCCAGACTTTTCGTAGCTCATCGCATTACAGCCACAGGCGCTTGACGAACACCATCACGAAGAAAAACAGCGCGATGCCGCCGATGATCAGGCCCGTCTTCAAGTTGCTCGGCTTCTTTGGATCAGACATCTTTTTGACTACCTTGTGCGTCAGGCGCTCCACGCCGTGGGGTGCCTGACAGGATACTTCGTTGACGCTCTCGGCTTATCGCTTTCGACCCGGCTGATTACTTGACGAGCGGCGGGGTCTCGAAGGTGTGGAACGGCGCCGGGCTCGGCACGGTCCACTCCAGGCCTTCCGCGCCATCCCATGGCTTGTCGGCGGCTTTTGCACCGCCACGGATGGTCGGCAGCACCACGAAGAACAGGAAGTACGCTTGCGACAGGCCGAAACCAAACGCGCCGATGGTGGCGATCGTGTTGAAGTCGGTGAACTGCGCTGGGTAATCCGCGTAGCGGCGCGGCATGCCGGCCAGGCCCAGGAAGTGCATCGGGAAGAAGGTGATGTTGAACGTGATCAGCGACAGCCAGAAGTGCATCTTGCCGCGGAATTCGTTGTACATGTGGCCGGTCCATTTCGGCGACCAGTAGTAGAAGCCTGCGAACAGCGCGAACAGGGAACCCGCCACCAGCACGTAATGGAAGTGCGCCACCACGTAGTAGGTATCCTGCAGCTGGATGTCGATCGGGGTCACCGCCAGGATCAGGCCGGTGAAGCCGCCCATCGTGAACACGAAGATGAAGCCGACCGAGAACAGCATCGGGGTTTCGAAGGTCATCGAGCCCTTCCACATCGTGGCGACCCAGTTGAACACCTTGACGCCGGTCGGCACCGCGATCAGCATCGTCGCGTACATGAAGAACAGCTGCGAGGTCACCGGCATGCCGGTGGTGAACATGTGGTGCGCCCAGACGATGAACGACAGGATCGCGATCGACGCGGTGGCGTACACCATCGATGCGTAGCCGAACAGCGGCTTGCGCGCGAAGGCTGGCAGGATCTGCGAGACGATGCCGAATGCCGGCAGAATCATGATGTAGACCTCCGGGTGGCCGAAGAACCAGAAGATGTGCTGGTACATGACCGGGTCGCCGCCGCCGGCAGCGTTAAAGAACGAGGTGCCGAAGTGACGGTCGGTCAGCGTCATCGTGATCGCGCCAGCCAGGACCGGCATCACGGCGATCAGCAGGTAGGCGGTGATCAGCCAGGTCCAGCAGAACATCGGCATCTTCATCAGGGTCATGCCAGGGGCGCGCATGTTCAGGATGGTGACGACGATATTGATCGAGCCCATGATCGACGAGGCGCCCATCAGGTGCATCGCGAAAATACCCATGTCCATGCCAGGCCCCATCTGGGTCGACAGCGGTGCGTACAGCGTCCAGCCGGCGGCGGTGGCGCCGCCAGGCACGAAGAAGGAACCGGCCAGCAGCAGCGCCGCAGGCGGCAGCAGCCAGAACGAGAAGTTGTTCATGCGCGCGAAGGCCATGTCGGACGCGCCCACTTGCAGCGGGATCATCCAGTTGGCGAAGCCGACGAAGGCCGGCATGATCGCGCCGAACACCATCACCAGGCCGTGCATCGTGGTCAGCTGGTTGAAGAACTCGGGCTGGAAGAACTGCAGGCCCGGCTTGAACAGCTCGGTGCGGATCATCAGCGCCAGCACGCCGCCGGACAGCAGCATGATGAGCGAGAACCACAGGTACAGGGTACCGATGTCTTTGTGGTTGGTGGCGAACAGCCAGCGGCCGATGCCATGCGGGTGCCCGTGGTCGTGATCGTGGGCGTGACCGTGTGCGTGATCGTGTGCGTGAGTAGCAGTGCTCATCTCTATTTTCCTCGATTACTTACGTGCAGCCAGTACTTCGGCTGGTTGAACGATGTTTTCAGCAGCCTTGTTCGACCAGCTGTTGCGGGTGTAGGTGATCACCGAAGCGATATCCGAATCCGACAGTTGTTTCCATGCAGGCATCGCGCCTGGGTGGGCAGGGGTGTCCTGGCCGTTCAGCAATACATTGATCTGGGCGGCTTTCGGGCCGTTCACGTTGGCCGAGCCGTCCAGCGCAGGGAAGGCGCCTGGCACGCCCTTGCCGTTGGCCTGGTGGCAGACGGCGCAGTTGGCGGCGTAGGTCTTCTCGCCCTTGGTCTTCAGTTCGTCGATGGTCCAGACCTTGGCCGGGTCGTCCGCCAGGGCTGCCATTTCCTTCTTCTTGCCGTCGACCCACTTGGTGTAGTCTTCCGCCGACACGACCTTGACGACGATCGGCATGAATGCGTGTTCTTTACCGCACAGTTCGGCGCACTGGCCGCGGAAGGTGCCGATGTGCTCAGCCTTGAACCAGGTGTCGCGCACGAAACCAGGGATCGCATCCTGCTTGACGCCGAAGGCCGGGATCATCCATGCGTGGATGACGTCGTTGGCGGTGGTGACGATGCGGATCTTCTTGTTGACCGGGACCACGACTTCGTTGTCCACTTCCATCAGGTAGTTCTCGCCGCGGGTGCCGGCAAATTCCTTGCCTGGCTCGCCGACTTGTTCGCGCGGGGTCGACAGGTTCGACAGGAAGGAAATGCCCTCGCCTTCGCCCTTCAGGTAGTCATAGCCCCATTTCCACTGCATGCCGGTGGCCTTGATGGTCACGTCGGCGTTCGAGGTGTCTTTCATCGCGACGACGGTCTTGGTCGCTGGCAGCGCCATGCCGATGACGATCAGGAAGGGCACCACGGTCCATGCGATTTCAACGGCGGTCGATTCGTGGAAGGTGGCAGCCTTGTGGCCCTGCGAGCGGCGGTGCTTGAACACCGAGTAGAACATGACGCCGAACACCGCGACGAAGATGATCATGCAGACCACCATCATCCAGGTGTGCAGGTCGTTGATTTCCGAAGCAATTTTCGTGGCCGACGGCGGCAGGTTCAGCTGATTTGCTACCGGACGCCCCTGCATTTCTTGCGCCAATGCCGGGAAGCTGGCCGAAACGGCCAGACCGAGCATCAAGGCTTGAAGTCGCTTTGCATATGTCATGTTTTCCCCAACCACCCAAAAATAAGAATATTTTTAAACGCTAGCCGGCACAAACTGCTACCGGCGGCGCGCCGAAACTATCGCACAAAAAGGCCCCATCCCGGGCTGCCATGGAGCGGGCCCGACTGGAACCGTGAACATCGACCAGAGGTGAACCAGACACACTGATGAACGTTGCTTGCTATTGCTTGCTATCGAAAGGACCGACTTTGAACCGCCTGTTTTTCAGGCAAAGTCGGCATTGTCGACAAAATTAGTCGTTGATTATAATCAAAAAGTACCATCTTCATCAAGGACAAATCCATTTTGCGCCGGGCACGCCGCTTGATTTTGCCCCTATGCAGCCCCATGTTGCGCGATTGTCCCGCCCCGATCAGCCGCCCTTGCGCGGCATGAAGCGCACAATCGCCTCCCCATCGGCGGTGACCCGCGGCGCCGGCCGGAAGGCATGGCCGTAGATGACCTCGAAGCTGAGGGGAATCTTGCCGTCCGCCCGGCGCTGCGCCTCGAGCCCGGCCCTGACCCGGTCCCAGCCGGCCCGCCCGACCAGGCCACGGCGCCGCGTTGCCAGCGGATTGCCGCCCAGCGCGCGCACGTCGGCCAGCAGCGCGTCCGCCGTGTCATAGGTGACGGTGATCATTTCCATGTCCATGACCGGGGTCGAAAAGCCCGCTTCGACCAGCTGGTCGCCGAAATCGTGCATGTCGACGAAGGGCAAGGCATGCGGGGACTCGTCCAGCCCGGCGAAGGCCGTGCGCAGCTCGCGCAGGGTATCGGGACCGAAATTCGAGAACATCAGCAAGCCGTCGATACCGAGCACGCGGCGCCATTCGGCGAACACCCGGTCCGGCTGGGGATGCCAATGCAGCGCGAGGTTCGACCATACCAGGTCGACCGAGTTCGGCCGGAGGGGCAAATCGCCGAAATCGGCGCACACGAGGTCGATCCCGGCCTTGGCCGGCAGCAGCCGGGCCAGCAGGCGATTGACCGAAGCGAGCCGGGTGGCCGGCTCGCGCGCCGCGGCCAGCATCGGCGCGGCCGCGTCGACGCCGATGATCTGGGCGGCCGGATAGTCGCGCTGCAGCAGGACCAGGTCGGCGCCGGCGCCGCAGCCGGCGTCGAGCACCCGCTGCGGGGCGGTCTTGACGAGCAGCAGGCGCTCATGCATGCGGCCGGCGATCTCGCGCCGCAGGAAATCCGATGGCGCCACCCGCCGCGGCTGGGCAAACAGGGCGCGCACGCGCGCCGCATCGATCGGCGCACTCATTTTTGATGGGGAAACCATGTTCGACAAGCGTGGGAATGAGATAATCCCGGCAGTGTACAGGTTTGTGTGAAGGCCAGTCCGATGCCCGACCGCCAGCACCCGTCGTCCGCGCGCCGGCCGCGCCCGCCGCCAGGCCGGCAGCGTGGCTGGCCGCTGGCGGCCGCCTTGCTGCGCGGCTGGCTGCCGGCCGTGCTGCCATCGAGTTGCGCGCTGTGCGGCGCCGGCTGCGCGGGAGCGGTCTGCCCGGCCTGCCAGGCCAGTTACCTGGCGGCGGCCTGCGCGCGCTGCCCCTGCTGCGCCAACCCGGTCGCCGCGCACGATGCGCGACGGCGCTGCGCGCCCTGCCTGCAACACCGGCCCCGCTTCGACGCGACCGTGTGCGCCGCCGATTACGCGGCCCCGCTCGACCAGCTGGTGCTGCGCCTCAAGTTCGGCGGCGAACTGGCGCTCGCGCCCTGGTGCGCGCAGGCGATGCTGGCCGCCTTGCGGGCCGGCGGCATCGAACTGCCGAACCTGCTGTGCCCGGTGCCGCTGGGACGGCTGCGCCTGATCGGGCGCGGCTACAACCAGGCGCTGGAGATCGCGCGGCCGCTGGCGCGCGCGCTGGGGATTCCGCTATTTGCGCGGCTGGCGATCCGGGCGATCGAAACCGAGGCGCAGTCGTCGGTGGCGCCGGCCGCGCGCCGCGGCAACATCCGCAATGCCTTCGTGCTGGCGCCGGCGACGCTGGCGATGGTGCGCGGCCAGCACATCGGCGTGGTCGACGACGTCATGACCAGCGGCGCCACGCTGGACGAACTGGCCGGCCTGTTCAAGCGGCACGGCGCCGCGCGCGTGACCAACCTGGTGTTCGCGCGCACGCCGCCCCATTAATGTAAGGAGAATGCTTTGTTCCATGTAGTGCTGGTTGAACCCGAGATCCCGCCGAACACCGGCAACGTCATCCGCCTGTGCGCGAACACCGGGGCGCAGCTGCACCTGGTCGAGCCGCTCGGCTTCCCGCTCGACGACAGCAAGATGAAGCGCGCCGGCCTCGACTACCACGAGTACGCCAGCATGCAAGTGCACAAGGACTGGGACGCCTTCCTGGCCGCCGTGCAGCCGGATCCGGCGCGCATGTTCGCGATGACCACGCACGGCTCGTCGCCGTTCGCGCAGGCCGCGTTCAAGCCGGGCGATGTGTTCGTGTTCGGTTCCGAGACGCGCGGCCTGGCCCCGGCCTTGCGCGAAACCTTTCCGCCGGCGCAGCGCATCCGCCTGCCGATGCGGCCCGATAACCGCAGCCTGAACCTGTCGAACACGGTAGCGGTCGTCGTATTCGAAGCGTGGCGCCAGAACGGCTATGCGGGCGGTCAGTGAAAACGACCCGGCTTCAACTCTCACCCATGGCAGTTATGGCGGAGCTGGTTCCCGAAGGTGAACTGGTCGCCTTCAACGCCGGTCCTGACGGCGGGGTTTATCTGGTCGCCGCACGCAAGAGCCTTGATTATCGACACGGTTCGGCAGCAGGCGCAAATTTCCCGGCCATCGCTCCCGCCGAGACACAGGACTATCACGTCGTGGCTACGCGGAACGGCAAGGTGGTCCTCGACGTGCTCATCACCGATGTCGCGCTCAATATTCATCACGTACAACCGATCGGCGAGGACATCCTCCTGCTATGCGCGCGCTGCAGCGAACGCGAGGACGATGCCGGCTGGCTGAACGGCAGGATCTACAACCGGCAAGGCGAGTTTCTGCGGGCAGTGTGCCTCGGCGACGCCATCCAGGATTGCCAGGCGACGGCCGCATCGGCGATCTGGACGTCGTACTTTGACGAGGCTATTTATGGCCGCTTGCCAGAGGAAATCTCGGGCAGCTCGGGCCTGGTCTGCTGGGATCGAATGGGAAGCAAGCGCTACGAATATGCACCGCCCGACGGCTTCGGCCCTATCGACGATTGTTACGCGCTGAATGTGGCCACGGACGACGACGCCTGGTGCTACTACTATAGCGATTTCCCGCTCGTGCATTTGCACAAGTACGAGGTCGTCGCAACGCATATTGTGCCGATCGAGGGAAGCAATGCCTTTGCCGTGGAAGGCCGGCATGTGCTGTTCGCCGACGGCTATGACCGGGGCCCCGGCATTTTTCACCTGTTCGCGCTCGATCCCGGCAAACCGGCAAAACCCCTTGCCAGGTTGGCGGCGCACGACGAAGATGGTGCCCCGATTGGCGCGACCATGTTGGCTGGCCGCGGCAATTCGATGTTCATGGCGACCGCCGACTACCTCTACCGCCTCGATGTTTCCACCGCACTTAGTTGCCTTTAAACTGGAGAAAGACTGATGATCAAAGTTAGCGTGCTGTACGCAAGCGGCGAAGGCAAGACCTTCGACATGGACTACTACGTCAACAAGCACATGCCGATGATCGGGGAGCTGCTCGGCGCCGCCTGCAAGGGCATCTCGGTGGACCAGGGCCTGGGCGGGCGCGCGCCCGGTTCGCCGGCGCCCTTCGCCGCGTTCGGGCACATGCTGTTCGATTCGCTCGCGGACTTCCAGGCCTCGTTCGGCCCGCACGCGGCGGCCATCCGCAGCGATGTCGCGAACTATACGAATATTGAACCGCTGCTGCAGATCAGCGAAGTAAAAATGTAGGTCTTTGGCGGCGCGCTTGGAAGAGCGCGTAGCGCGACATCCGCCATGCCGGTTCAGCCCGCAGCGCGCACCCTGGTCAAGAGCTTGGTCGTCGAGCGGTCGTGCTCGAAGTCGATCGCGACCGCCTGGCCGCCGTAGGCCAGCACCGCCTTGCCCTCGGGGATTGCGGTCATGTCGTAGTCGCCGCCCTTGGCGTAGATTTCCGGCTGCGCTTCCAGCACCACTTCGAGCGCCGTGTCTTCGTCAAAATCGACCACCAGGCTCACCGACTCGAGCGCGGCCAGCACCGCCATGCGGTCGGCCTGCGCGTTCAGCGGCCGGTCGTCGCCCTTGCCCAGGCGCTTGACCGAGGCGTCGGTGTTGGCCGCCACCACCAGCGAAGCGCCCAGCGCCCTGGCTTGCGCCAGGTAGGTCACGTGCCCGCGGTGCAGGATGTCGAAGACGCCGTTGGTCAGCACCACCGGCTTGGGCAGCGCGGCGACGCGCTGTTTCAGTTCACTGCGGGTGCAGATCTTGTTTTCAAATGCGGGCATGGATTCTTTGCTTGATTGTCAGCTTCGCGCCAGGTTTGCAGCAACTGGCGCGCACGCGCGTCCAGTTTGTCGGCCGGCAGGTTCGGGGTACGGTGGAAGATCATCAGCGCATAGATCCGCGCCAGCACGTTGACCTCGGGCGAGAGCGCGAACTCGTTGCCCCGCGCCGGCCGCTGGCTGCGCCAGAAATTGATCGCCGCTTCCAGGTCCTGCACGCTCAGGTCCATACCCCTCCCGGTTTACTTCTTCGCTCCCTACTTCTTCTCTTCCTCCTCCGGCTCCTCGTCGATCTGCATCGACAGGTCGGGGGATGAGGACACGCCGGCATCGCCCGGCTCCTTGCGGTCGCCGCGCAGCTTGATCTGCAGGCGCAGGCCGTTGGCCGAGTCGGCGTTGCGGATCGCCTCGTCGTAGGCGATGAAGCCCTTGTTATACAACTCGTACAGCGCCTGGTCAAACGTGCACATGCCCAGCTCGCGCGATTTGTGCATGATTTCCTTGATGCCCTGGAAGTTGCCCTTCAGGATCATCTCGCCGATGGTCGGCGTGTTCAGCAGGATCTCGATGGCCGCCTTGCGCCCCTTGCCGTCTTCGGTGCGCACCAGGCGCTGCGAGACGATCGCGCGCAGGTTCGACGACAAGTCCATCAGCAGCTGGTTGCGCCGCTCTTCCGGGAAGAAGTTGATGATCCGGTCCATCGTCTGGTTCGAGTTGTTCGCGTGCAGCGTACCCAGGCACAGGTGGCCGGTCTCGGCGAAGGCGATCGCATGCTCCATCGTCTCGGTATCGCGGATCTCGCCGATCAGGATCACGTCCGGCGCCTGGCGCAGCGTGTTCTTCAGGGCATGGTGCCAGGAGTGGGTGTCGACGCCGACTTCGCGGTGCGTGATCAGGCAGCCCTTATTCTTGTGTACATACTCGACCGGATCTTCGACGGTGATGATGTGGCCGGCCGAATTGGCGTTGCGGTAATCGATCATCGCCGCCAGCGTGGTCGACTTGCCGGAACCGGTGCCGCCGACGACCAGCACCAGGCCGCGCTTGGTCATGATGACGTCCTTCAGCACTTCCGGCAGATCGAGCTTCTCGAAATTCGGGATCTCGGAGGCGATCGTGCGCACAACCATGCCGACGCACTGCTGCTGCACGAAGACGTTGACGCGGAAGCGGCACACATTCGGCAGCGAAATCGCGAAATTGCACTCCATCTCGGCTTCGAACTCGGTCCGCTGGCGGTCGTTCATCAGCGACAGGGCCAGCGCGCGGGTGACTTCGCCGGTCAGTTTTTGCTGGCTCAGGGGCTTCATCGCGCCCTGGTGCTTCATGCTCGGAGGGAAGTCGGCGGAAATGAACAGATCGGAGCCGCCCTGGTGGTGCATGACGGTCAGGAGCTTGTGGATATAAGCTTGCGCTTCGGCCGGGCCAAAGGTCGTGGACATGCAGGGCCTTTCATTTTGTATGGTTCAACAACCGTGTCCTCGAATTATATCGACTGCATTCCGGTAGAATAGAATTTCTTTGCTGACTCCTTGTCAACAATGTGTCAGGATGCAGACATTGCACACCTGCAATCCCTGTGGTTCAATACTCCTATGACACTGACCGAACTGAAATATATCGTTGCCGTAGCGCGTGCGAAACATTTCGGACATGCCGCCGAGGCCTGCTACGTCGCCCAACCCACCCTGTCCGTCGCCATCAAGAAGCTCGAAGACGAGCTGGGCGTCGTGCTGTTCGAGCGCGGCGGGGCCGAGATCTCGGTGACGCCGCTCGGCGCCCAGATCATCGCCCAGGCCGAGCGCGTGCTCGAGCAGACGGCGGCGATCAAGGAGCTGGCCAAGCAGAACAAGGATCCGCTGGCCGGCCCGCTGCGGCTCGGGGTCATTTATACCATCGGCCCCTACCTGCTGCCGCCGCTGGTCAAGAACGTCATCGAGCACGTGCCGCAGATGCCGCTGATCCTGCAGGAGAACTTCACCGTGCGCCTGCTCGAGCTGCTGCGCCAGGGCGAGCTGGACGCGGCCATCATGGCGCTGCCCCTGCCCGAGCATGGCATGTCGATGCAAACGCTGTACGACGAGCCCTTCGTGGTCGCGATGCCGCAACACCATGCCTGGGCCAAGCGCAAGGCGATCTCGGCCCAGGACCTCAAGTCCGAGACCATGCTCCTGCTCGGCAATGGCCACTGCTTCCGCGACCAGGTGCTGGAAGTGTGCCCGGAAATGGCGCGTTTCTCGTCGCCGGGCAACGGCATGCAGCGCACCTTCGAAGGTTCGTCGCTGGAGACCATCCGCCACATGGTGGCCAGCGGCATCGGCCTGACCGTGCTGCCGCGCGCCTCGGTGCCGGACATGCAGGCCAGGAACAGCATGCTGGCCTTCGTGCCGTTCGAGTCGCCGGTGCCGTCGCGGCGCGTGGTCATCGTGTGGCGCAAGAGCTTCACGCGGCGCACGGCGATCGACGCCGTGTGCCAGGCGGTGGCGGCGTGCGAGCTGCCGGGGGTCGACATGCTGCCCCTGGAGAACGCCGCTTGATGCCTAGGGTGGGTGAGCGCAGCGCTGCCCACCAAGCACAGCCAACACAGCACTTGGTGGGTAGCGCTGCGCTCACCCACCCTACCCTCTGGATATGAATAAACTGCATTTGTACGTCAAACTGGTCCGCCTCGACAAACCGATCGGCATCCTGCTGCTGCTGTGGCCTACCCTGATCGCGATCTGGCTCGCGTCCGGCGGCAAGCCCGACTTCACCATCCTGGCCATCTTCACCCTCGGCACCGCGCTGATGCGCTCGGCCGGCTGCGCCGTCAACGACTACGCCGACCGCGATTTCGACAAGCACGTCAAGCGCACCGCCGAGCGTCCGATCACGAGCGGACGCATCAAGGGCTGGGAAGCGCTGGCCGTGGCCGCCGTGCTGGCCCTGGCGTCGTTCGCGCTGATCCTGCCGCTCAACACGCTGACCAGGCAGCTGTCGGTGGCCGCCGTACTCATCGCCGCCTCCTACCCCTACTTCAAGCGCTTCTTCGCGATCCCCCAGGCCTACCTCGGCATCGCCTTCGGCTTCGGCATCCCGATGGCCTTCGCCGCGGTCCAGGGCGAGGTGCCGGCCGTGGCCTGGTGGCTGTTGCTGGGCAATGTGTTCTGGGCCGTCGCCTACGACACCGAATACGCGATGGTCGACCGCGACGACGACCTGAAGATCGGCATCCGCACCTCGGCGATCACCTTCGGCCGCTTCGACGTGGCCGCCGTCATGCTGTGCTACGGCGCCGCGCTGGCCATTTTCCTGGTCGGCGGCTGGCAGCTGGGCCTGCGCTGGTACTTCGTCGGCGGCATCGCGATCGCGGCCGGCATTGCGCTATATCACTACACCCTGATCCGTGGGCGCGACAGAATGGCTTGTTTTGCAGCATTTCGTCACAACAATTGGTTGGGTGCGTCCCTTTTTGCCGGTGTCGCGTTAGACTACGCCTTAGGATAAAGTTGTCCGAATTGCACATCCCAACCCTTTCAAACAAGAGGTGAACAATGATTGAATCGATCCCAACCAAAACCGGCGCGCGCGACCAGCTGATGAACGACCTGAAATCGGTCATTGCGGATGCCGAAGCCTGGCTGCGCCATGGCGGCCACCTGACCGGCGAGGAATTCCAGGCCGCCAAGGCCAAGTTCGAACAGACCCTGGTCAACGCCAAGGCCGACCTGATGCGCATCGAGCAGGCGGTCGTCGCGAAGACCAAGGAAGCGGCCAAGGCCACCGACGAGTACGTGCACGAGAATCCGTGGAAGGCGGTCGGCATCGGCGCCGCCGTCGGCCTGGTGGTAGGCCTGCTGATCTCGCGCCGCTAAGCGCCATGGCGATTACGGAATCGCTGGGACGGCTGGGCGCGACCCTGGTCGACATGGTGCAGACCCGGCTCGAGCTGGCCGCCGTCGAAGTGGAAGAGGAAAGCCAGCGCCTGCTGGGCTTCCTGCTGCTGTCGCTGCTGGCCCTGTTCCTGTTCGGGATCGCCATGCTGCTGGTGGCCCTGCTGATCGTCATCGTGTTCTGGGACAGTTACCGGATCCCGGCCGCGGCCGGGGTGGCCGTCCTGTTCCTGGCCGCGGCCGCGTATGTGGCGATGAAGGTCAAGGCCGGCTTCGCCAGCAAGCCGCGCCTGCTGGGGCATACGATCGCCGAGCTGAAAAAGGACATCAACTACATGAAGAATGCGAGCCAGGCCCATGAGTGAACGGATGTCGCCGCTGGCCGCAAGGCGCCAGGCGCTGGTGGCCGAATGCGCGCTGCAGCGCATCGAGGCCGGGCGCGAGCTCATGGCCCTGTTCGAACCGGTGCACCAGCCGGGCGGCCTGCGCCAGCTGCTTGGGCGCGACCTGAAGGTGCCGCTGACGATTGCCGGCGTGGTGCTGGGGATGGTGGTGGCCAAGCCGAAGCGCGCGCTGCCGATGATTACCGCGGGGCTGAGCTTGTGGAAGTTTGCCAGGCCGCTGCTGGCCAACTTGCGGCCTGCGGCAAGGGAACAGGCGTAGGGTGGGTGAGCTGGGGGGCGCCCAGCTCACCCACCCTACGCCAGCTTACAAGTCCCGGGCCAGGATGTTATTGCCCGCCCAGCTCATCCCCCATCTCGCGCCCGCGCGCGGCGGCCGCCTTGATCGCCGCCACGATCGCCTGCTTCACCCCCGCCTCTTCCATGCTGGTCAACGCCGCATAGGTGGTGCCGCCCTTCGACGTCACGCGCTCGCGCAGCACCGCTACCGGATCGGGCGAATGCGCGGCCAGTTCCGCCGCGCCGACGAAGGTGGCGATCGCCAGGTCCCGCCCCTGCTCCTTCGTCAAGCCCAGCTCCAGCGCGGCCTGCTGCATCGCTTCGATGAAGTAGAACACGTATGCCGGACCGCTGCCCGACACCGCCGTCACCGGATCGATCTGCGCTTCCACGTCCAGCCACACGGTCGATCCGACCGCGCGCATGATCGTGTTGGCCATCGCCTTCTGCGCTTCGCTGACGCCCTTGCTCGCCACCATGCCGGTGACGCCCTTGCCGATCAGCGCAGGCGTGTTCGGCATCGTGCGCACGATCGCGCCGTAGCCGCCCAGCCAGCGCGACAGGTCGGCCGCGCGGATGCCGGCGGCGATCGACAGCAGCAGCGGGCCGCCCGCGGCCAGCTGCGGCTGCAGGGCCGTGGCCACTTCGCGCATCTGCTGCGGCTTGACCGCCAGCACGATGACGTCGCAGCGCGTGACCTGGGCGCCGATCGCTTCGGCCGTGCCGACGCCGTAATGCTCGGCCAGCCGCAGCAGCTGTTCCGGATTCGGATCGACCACGTGGATGTCGGCGCCCTCGACCAGCCTGCCCGCCAGGCCGGCGATCAGCGCCGTCGCCATGTTGCCGCCACCGATGAATGCGATCTTCATATTTATTTTCCCTGTCAAATTATTCGTAATGGCGGGCGCCGAAAATGGCGCTGCCGATGCGTACGATGGTTGCCCCTTCGGCGATGGCCGCCTGCATGTCTCCCGACATGCCCATCGATAGCGTATCGAGCGCCAGCCCGCCTGCGCGTAATTGCTCGAACAACACACGCACGCGCGCAAAGGCGGCGTGTTGTTTCGACAAGTCCGACTCCGCTTCCGGGATCGCCATCAAGCCGCGCAGGCGCAAGTTGGGCAGGCTGGCGACCCCGTGCGCGAGCTCTTCCAGCTGCGCCGGCGCCACGCCACTCTTGCTTGCTTCACCACTGATATTAACTTGAAGACAAATATTCAGCGGGCCCATGCCAGCCGGGCGTTGCTCGGACAGGCGCTGCGCGATCTTCAGGCGCTCGACCGTATGGACCCAGTCGAAGTGGCTGGCGATGGGCCGCGTCTTGTTGCTCTGGATCGGGCCGATGAAGTGCCACTCGAGCGCCGCGCCGGGAAGCGCGCCCGCAACGGCGGCGATTTTTTCGACCGCTTCCTGCAGGTAATTCTCACCAAATGCACGCTGGCCGGCCGCGACGGCTTCGAGCACGGCCTCGAAAGGAAAGGTCTTCGACACGGCCAGCAGCGTGATGGCGGAACGCGGGCGTTCCGCGGCGGCGGCGGCGGCAACAATACTCGCATCGACTGCTTGCAAGTTCTGGGCGATTGTGGACATAATCATTTTCAGCGGGCAATTCAAGCACGACGGGCAATGCCAATGCGCACACCCTGGCATGCGCCCATTCAACGGCACAGGGATTATAAATGGACATTTCCGAATTACTCGCATTCTCCGTCAAAAATAAGGCATCGGACTTGCACCTGTCCGCAGGCCTGCCTCCGATGATCCGCGTGCACGGCGATGTACGCCGCATCAACCTGCCGCCGCTGGAGCACAAGGACGTGCACGGCATGATCTATGACATCATGAACGACGGCCAGCGCAAGCAGTACGAAGAAGTGCTCGAGTGCGACTTTTCCTTTGCGATTCCTGGCCTGGCGCGCTTTCGCGTCAACGCCTTCAACCAGGAGCGCGGCGCGTCCGCCGTGCTGCGGACGATTCCCTCGAAGATCCTGAGCCTGGAAGACCTGAACGCGCCGAAGATCTTCGCCGAGCTGGCGATGCGCCCGCGCGGCCTGGTGCTGGTGACGGGGCCGACCGGCTCCGGCAAGTCGACCACGCTGGCGGCCATGGTGAACCACCTCAACGAAAACGAATACGGCCACATCCTGACGATCGAAGACCCGATCGAATTCGTGCACGACTCGAAGAAGTGCCTGATCAACCAGCGCGAAGTCGGCCCGCACACGCTGTCGTTCAACAACGCGCTGCGTTCGGCGCTGCGCGAAGACCCGGACTGCATCCTGGTCGGCGAGCTGCGCGACCTCGAAACGATCCGCCTGGCGCTGTCGGCCGCGGAAACCGGCCACCTCGTGTTCGGCACCCTGCACACCTCGTCCGCCGCGAAAACGATCGACCGTATCGTCGACGTGTTCCCGGCCGATGAAAAGGAAATGGTGCGCGCGATGCTGTCCGAATCGCTGCAGGCGGTGATCTCGCAAACCCTGCTCAAGACCAAGGATGGCGGCGGCCGCGTGGCGGCCCACGAAATCATGATCGGCACCCCGGCGATCCGCAACCTGATCCGCGAAGCGAAGATCGCCCAGATGTATTCGGCGATCCAGACCGGCAGCAATGTCGGCATGCAGACGCTGGACCAGAACCTGACCGACCTGGTGCGCCGCAATGTCATCTCGAGCGGAGCCGCGCGCTCGGCCGCAAAAATCCCGGAAAACTTCCCCGGCTAAAAGGACTCGGTATGGAACGCGACCAGGCTTCAAAATTCATGTTCGACCTGCTGCGCCTGATGACCAGCAAGGGCGGTTCGGACTTGTTCATCACGGCCGGCTTCCCGCCCGCCATCAAGATCGACGGCAAGATGACGCCGGTGTCGAGCCAGGCGCTGACGTCCTCGCACACGGCCGACCTGGCGCGTTCGATCATGAACGACAAGCAAACCGCCGCCTTCGAGCTGACCAAGGAATCGAACTTCGCGATCAGCCCTGGCGACCTGGGCCGCTTCCGCGTCTCCGCTTTCGTGCAGATGAGCTGCGTGGGCATGGTGCTGCGTACCATCACCACCACCATCCCGAAACTGGAAGACCTGAAGCTGCCCGATGTGCTCAAGGATGTCGTGATGACCAAGCGCGGCCTGGTCATCATGGTCGGCGCGACCGGCTCCGGCAAATCGACGACGCTGGCGGCGATGGTCGGCTACCGCAACGAGAACAGCTACGGCCACATCATCACCATCGAAGACCCGGTCGAATACGTGCACCCGCACCGCAACTGCGTGATCACCCAGCGCGAGGTCGGCGTCGACACCGACACCTTCGAAGCGGCGCTGAAGAACTCGCTGCGCCAGGCGCCCGACGTGATCCAGATCGGCGAGATCCGCGACCGCGAAACGATGGAGCATGCGATCGCCTTCGCCGAAACCGGCCACCTGTGCCTGGCCACGCTGCACGCGAACAGCTCGAACCAGGCGCTCGACCGTATCATCAACTTCTTCCCCGAGGAGCGCCGCCAGCAGCTGCTGATGGACTTGTCGCTGAACCTGAAGGGCCTGATTTCGCAGCGCCTGATTCCGATGAAGGAATCGAAAGGCCGCTGCGTGGCGATCGAGATCATGCTAAATTCACCGTTGATCTCGGACCTGATCTTCAAGGGCGCCGTGCATGAGATCAAGGAGATCATGAAGAAGTCGCGCGAGCTGGGCATGCAGACCTTCGACCAGGCGCTGTTCGACTTGCACGAGCTGGACATGATCAGTTACGAAGATGCGTTGCGCAACGCCGACTCGGTCAACGACCTGCGCCTGGCCATCAAGCTCAGGGGCAAGGAAGCGAAGAACCGCGACCTGTCGGCGGGCACCGAACACCTGGGGATCGTCTGATGAACATTTACGACTTCGAAGCGACCGGCATCAACGGCGCGCCGGTCGACCTGGCGCAGTACAAGGGCAAGGTCCTGCTGATCGTCAACACGGCCAGCGCCTGCGGCTTCACACCGCAGTACAAGGGGCTGGAGAAAGTGTACGAGCAATTCAAGGACCAGGGCGCGGTGGTGCTGGGCTTCCCGTGCAACCAGTTCGGCAGCCAGGAATCGGGCACCGAGGAAGAGATCGGCGCCTTCTGCGAAAAGAACTTCGGCGTCACCTTCCCGCTGTTCTCGAAGATCGACGTGAACGGCAGCGATGCGCATCCGCTGTTCCAGCACTTGAAGAAGAAGGCCCCGGGCCTGCTCGGCACCGAGGCGATCAAGTGGAACTTCACCAAGTTCCTGGTCAAGAAGGATGGCACCGTGTTCAAGCGCTACGCGCCGTCGACCACGCCGCAGGAACTGGTGGGCGATATCGAAAAGCTGCTGGCCGAGTAGCCGCAAACCGCAGGGCGGAAGAGTGGCTCATTTAACCGGCACCACCTTCCCTTCCGCAATCCGCGTCAGGTACACCTTGGCCGGCCCCGCCTCCGCCTTCATCGCCCGCAGCGAACGCAGCAGCGCCTCGCGCGTCGGCTCCCTGCCGCTGCGCCTCAAGGCCTCGACCAGCGCCACCGCCCCCGCATACCCTTCCAGCGAGCCGTAGTTGCGCGCCTCGGGCGCGACGTCGGCATGGTACTGGCGCACCAGCGCATCGCTCGCGTCATGCGGCGACGGCATCACCTGGCTGATGACGATGCCCTCCCCGGCCGCGCCCGCATGCTTGATCAACTCGCTGGTGCCGACGAACGAGACGGTGGCGAACCTGGCCGCCAGCCCGGCCGCCCGCGCGCGCCGCACCAGCGTCGCCAGCGGCCGGTAGGTGCCGATGAATACGACCGCATCGGGCTTCTGCCGTTCCATCTGCGCCAGTCCGGCGTCGATGGCGATCGTGTTGCGCGTGTAGCGCCCTTCCATCACCGCCTTCATGCCGCGCCGCGCCAGCGCCCGCACCACGCCGGCCTTGCCCGCCTCGCCGAACTCGTCATCCTGGATGAACAGCGCGATCTTCCTGAACCCGAGCTGGCCGGCCAGGTGGCCGACCAGCGCCTCGGCTTCGTCGTAATAGGAGGCGCGCAGGTTGACCACCAGCGGCTGCGGCGGATCGCGCAGGAATTCGGCGCCGGTGAAAGGAAACAGGTAAGGCACGCCAGCCTTGGCGGCGATCGGCACCGCCGCGTTTGACGTCGGCGTGCCGACGAAGCCGAACAGCGCGAACACCTTGCCATCGGCGATCAGGCTGCGGGTGGCCTTCGCCGTCTGGACCGGGTCGTAGCCATCGTCGACGCTGAGCAGGTTGATGCTGCGGCCATGCACGCCGCCGCCCGCATTGACCTTGCTGAAGCAGGCGCTGGCGCCGGCGCGCAGCTGCAGGCCCAGTCCGGCCGCCGGACCGCTGAGCGCGTTCGCCATGCCGATCCTGACCTCGCTCGGCGTGACGCCGTCGACGGCACATGCCAGGCTGCAAAGCGCCCAGCACAGGAGTGCAAAAACGAGTTCTACAAATCGCATCTCAACCCCGCCACGGCCAGCACAAGACAAGTATCGGCAAGGCTCGCTTCATTGTCAAACGACATATTCTGGCGGATTATGAAAGATTCATCGGCCCAGGGCGCGGTCGACCAGTTCGATCCAGTGGGTCACCGGCAGCTCGGTGCCGGACTGCAGGTGGGACAGGCAGCCGATGTTGGCCGACACGATCTGGCTGGCGCCGGTCGCTTCCAGCGCCGCCAGCTTGCGGTCGCGCAGCTGCAGCGACAGTTCGGGCTGCAGCACCGAATAGGTGCCGGCCGAGCCGCAGCACAGGTGGCTGTCCGCGCACAGCGCGACATCGATACCGGCGGCGCGCAGCACGCCCTCGACTTTGCCGCGGATCTGCTGCCCGTGCTGCAGCGTGCACGGCGGGTGCCATGCCACGCGCTCGCCGGTCTTGCCGCGCAGCTGGCGGCCCAGCTCCTCCTCGAACTCGGGCATCACTTCGGACAGGTCGCGCGTCAGCGCCGAGATGCGCGCCGCCTTGGCCGCATAGGCGCTGTCGTGCGCCAGCAGGTGCCCGTATTCCTTGACGGTGACGCCGCAGCCGGACGCCGTCATGACGATCGCCTCGACCTGCTCGGCCAGCGGCCACCAGGCGTCGATATTGCGGCGCATGTCGTCCAGCCCCGCCGCCTGGTCGTTCAAGTGGTAGCGCAGCGCGCCGCAGCAGCCGGCCCTGGGCGCCAGCAGCAGCTGCACGCCGACATGGTCGAGCACGCGCGCCGCGGCGGCGTTGATGTTCGGCGCCATCGCCGGCTGCACGCAGCCGTCCAGCACCAGCATCTTGCGCGCGTGGCTGCGCGATGGCCAGCGCCCCGGGGCGGCGCCCTTGCGCAGCTTGTCCTGCAGCTTCGGCGACAGCAGGGGGCGCAGCAGCTGGCCCGTTTTATAGGCTGGCGTGAAGATCCACTTGCGCGGCAGCGCTTCCTTGAGCACGGTGCGCTTGATGCGCTCGAACAGCGGGCGCTGCACGCGTTCCTCGACCACCTTGCGGCCGATGTCGGCCAGGCGGCCGTACCGGACCCCGGACGGACAGGTCGATTCGCAGTTGCGGCAGGTCAGGCAGCGGTCCAGGTGCAGCTGGGTCTTGTGCGTGACCGGCGCGCCTTCGAGCACCTGCTTGATCAGGTAGATGCGCCCGCGCGGGCCATCGAGCTCGTCGCCGAGCAGCTGGTAGGTCGGACAGGTGGCGGTGCAGAACCCGCAGTGGACGCAGGCGCGCAGGATCGCTTCGGCTTCGTCG
Organism: Massilia sp.; assembly: GCA_036676245.1. Taxonomy (GTDB): domain Bacteria; phylum Pseudomonadota; class Gammaproteobacteria; order Burkholderiales; family Burkholderiaceae_D; genus Telluria_A. The sequence goes on from JAKFDH010000017.1 coordinate 46,589, forward strand.
CCTTCGCTGGTGCCCTTGATGAAATCGGCGAGGTTGGTTTGCACTAATACATCCGTCCAATGTTAAAGATCTGCGCGGGATCGAAGGCGGCCTTGAGCCGCTCGTTGATGCGCGCCACCGCCGGCGCCAGCGGCTGGAACACGCCGACGCCCTTGTCGCCGCCCCGGAACAGGGTCGCATGCCCGCCCGCCGCCGCCACCGCGCGCCGGATGTTCGCCGCGCCCGCGGCGTCGGCATCGCACTTGAGCCAGCGCTGGGCGCCGCCCCATTCGATCAGCTGCGCGCCGCGCAGCACGATGGCGCTGGCGGCGCTCGGCAGCGACAGCCGCCACAAGGCGCCATCGCGCGCGAAAAACGGGTGCTGCTGCTCGCGCAGGCTGGCCCAGAATGCGCGTCCATCGGGAACGCCCTCCCCGCCCAGCGTGCGTTCGGCCGCTTCCACCGCCGCCTGCGCGCCGGACAGGCGCACCGTCAGCAGGCCGTCGTGCCAGCAGCTGGCCGATACCGGCAGCGGCAGGCCGCCCCATTCGTTGAGGCGGCGCAGGGCATCGATCTCGCTCGCTTCGAAGCGGATGGTGGCCTCGCTGACGGCGCGCGGCAGCACCTTGACCGAGTGCTCCAGCACCAGCCCCAGCGTGCCCATCGAACCGGCCAGCAGGCGCGATACGTCGTAGCCGGCCACGTTCTTCATCACCTGGCCGCCGAAATTGAGGACCTCGCCGCGCCCGTCCATCAGCTTCGCGCCCAGCACGAAGTCGCGCACCGCGCCGCTGGCCGCGCGCCGCGGGCCGGACAAGCCGCAGGCGATCGCCCCGCCGAACGTGGCGCCGTCGCCGAAATGGGGCGGCTCGAAGGCCAGCACCTGGCCATGCTGCGCCAGCGCGGCCTCGATCTCGGCCAGCGGCGTGCCGCAGCGCGCGGTGATCACCAGCTCGGTCGGCTCGTAGTCGACGATGCCGGCGTGCCCGCGGGTGTCGAGCACCTCGCCTTGCAGCGCCTGGCCATACCAGTCCTTGGTGCCGCCGCCGCGGATGCGCAGCGCGCGCTTGCCGGCCGAGGCGGCGAGGATTTGTTGGCGAAATTGTTCGATCACTGGCCAGTCCTGTTCAAAAGCGCGGCAGGTGGCTGAACGGCAGCCGGCCTGCGGACACGCGCATCTTGCCGAATTCGGCGCAGCGGTTCAAGGTGGGAATGGCCTTGTCCGGATTGAGCAGCCCGGGCACGTCGAAGGCGCGCTTGACCGCGAAAAAGGCCGCCAGCTCGGCGCCGGTGAACTGCACGCACATCGAATCGATCTTCTCGATGCCCACGCCATGTTCGCCGGTGATGGTGCCGCCCACCTCGACGCACAGCGCGAGGATGTCGGCGCCGAAGGCCTCGGCGCGTTCGAACTCGCCCGGCTTGTTGGCGTCGAACAGGATCAGCGGATGCAGGTTGCCGTCGCCCGCATGGAACACGTTCGCGCAGCGCAGGCCGTGGGTCGCTTCCATCGCCTCGATCCCGGCCAGCACTTCGGCCAGGCGCTTGCGCGGGATGGTGCCGTCCATGCAGTAGTAGTCGGGCGAGATGCGGCCCGCCGCCGGGAACGCGTTCTTGCGCCCGGACCAGAAGCGCAGGCGCTCGGCCTCGTCGCGCGACACCGCGATCGCATTCGCGCCGGCCGCTTCCAGCACCGCCGTCATGCGCGCGATCTCTTCCTCGACCTCGAGTTCGGTGCCGTCCGCCTCGCACAGCAGGATGGCGGCGGCGTCGGTGTCGTAGCCGGCCTTGACGAAGGGCTCGACCATGCGCGACGAGGTGCGGTCCATCATCTCGAGTCCGGCCGGGATGATGCCGGCCGCGATCACGCTGGCCACCGCGTTGCCGCCGGTGGCCACGTCGCCGAACGAGGCCATGATGACCCGCGCCGTGGCCGGCTTGGGCACCAGCTTGACCGTCACCTCGGTGACGATGCCGAGCATGCCTTCCGAACCGATGAACACCGACAGCAGGTCCAGCCCCGGGGCGTCGAGCGCTTCGCCGCCCAGTTCGATGATGTCGCCGTCGATGGTGGCCACGCGCACGCGCATCACGTTGTGCACGGTCAGGCCGTATTTAAGGCAATGCACGCCGCCCGAGTTCTCGGCCACGTTGCCGCCGATGGTGCAGGCGATCTGCGAGGACGGGTCAGGCGCGTAGTACAGGCCATGCGCGGCCACCGCCTCGGAGATGGCGAGGTTGCGCACGCCCGGCTGCACCACCGCCAGCCGCGCATACGGTTCGACCCGCACGATGCGGTTCAGGCGCGCGGTCGAGATGACGACGCCGTTGGCGATCGGCAGCGCGCCGCCGGACAGGCCGGTGCCGGCGCCGCGCGGCACAATCGGCACCCCCAGCTCGCGGCAGGCATTCAGGATGGCCAGCACCTGCGCCTCGTCGCGCGGCAGGGTGACGATCATCGGCAGCTGGCGGTAGGCGGCCAGGCCGTCGCATTCGTAGGGGCGCGTGTCTTCTGCGTCGGACAATACACAGCCCTCGGGCAGCAGCGCGCGCAAGGCGGCGCCGACCTGGCGCTGGCGTTCGGGGTCGATGGGAAGCGATACAGTCATGCGCTGATTTAAGCACAATTCGACTAATTTGTCGTATGCTGGCCTTTTCTTTTTGATACGCAGGGTATAAGCATGGGCAATAGACTCTCCAAGATCGCCACCCGCACCGGCGACAACGGCAGCACCGGGCTCGGCGATGGCAGCCGCACCGAGAAAGACAGCGTACGCATCCACTCCCTCGGCGAAGTCGACGAGCTCAACTCCTTCGTCGGCCTGCTGCTGTGCGAAGAGATGCCGGCCGACCTGCGCGAGGAACTGGTCTCGATCCAGCACGACCTGTTCGACCTCGGCGGCGAACTTTGCATCCCGGGCTACCAGATGATCAAGGAAGACCACGTGGCGCGGCTCGACGGCCTGCTCGAAAAGTACAACGCCACGCTGGAACCGCTGAAGGACTTCATCCTGCCGGCCGGCTCGCGCGCGGCCTCGGTGGCCCACGTGTGCCGCACCGTGTGCCGGCGCGCCGAGCGCAGCATCGTCGCGCTGGGCAAGGCCGAGAACATCCACCCGCATCCGCGCCAATACGTCAACCGCCTGTCGGACCTGATGTTCGTGCTCTCGCGCGTGCTGAACCGTTATGCCGGCGGCAGCGACGTGCTGTGGAACCACGAGCGCAAGCGCGGGTAAACGTGGACTTCATCGAGGCATATGACGAAGCGCTGACCGCCCAGCAATGCGAGGCGATCATCGGCCGCTTCGAGGCCAGCGGCAACGTCGTGCGCGGGCGCACCGGCATGGGCGTCGATACGGACAAGAAGGACAGCTACGACCTGTCGATCAGCGCCGACCCGGCCTGGCGCGACGTCGACCAGCTGATGCAGGGCGCGCTGCAGCAGCACCTGGCGGCCTACATGGACAAGTACCGCATGCTGCTGCTGGGCGCCCTGTCGCCGACGGTGGCGCATCCGGCGACGGGGCAGCCGGTGGTGCTGTCGCTCGAAAATTTCGACGAATGCGGAAGGCCGAACCTGGCGGCGCTGATGCGCACCATGTACCGGCCGGGGGCGATCAACCTGCAGAAGTACGTGAAGGCGAGCGGCGGCTACCACCACTGGCATTCGGAGATCTATCCGCAGAACGCCAGCTGCGAGACCTTGCACCGGGCCTTGCTGTTCCAGTTTTACTTGAACGACGTGGAAGCGGGCGGCGAGACCGAATTCTATTACCAGCAGCGCAAGGTAGAGGCGCGCAGGGGGCGGCTGATCATTGCGCCGGCGGGGTTCACGCACAGCCACAAGGGGCATGTGGCGCACAGCGGGGACAAGTATATTGCGACGAGCTGGATTTTGTTCCAGCGCGCGGAGACCTTGTACGGTAGATAGCGGGTAGGGTGGGTGAGCGCAGCGCTACCCACCAAGCGTCGCTGGCGGCTCATGGTGGGTAGCGCTTGCGCTCACCCACCCTACCCTCTTCTGGCTTACGTATTGTTGACCACCAGCCGCGGTTCCGCCCCGCCAAAACGCTGCCGAATCGACGCCGCAATGCCCTTCGCATCCAGGCCCACGCCCGCCAGCAATGCCGCCGGATCGCCATGATCGATGAACTTGTCCGGCAACCCCAGCATCAGCACCGGCTTGACAATGCCCATCCCGGCCAGCGCCTCGGCCACCGCCGAACCCGCACCGCCCATGACCGCGCCCTCTTCCACCGTCACCAGGCAGTCGTGCGACTCGGCCAGCTGGCGCACCAGCGCCGTGTCCAGCGGCTTGACGAAGCGCATGTTGGCCACGGTCGCATTGAGCTCATTGCCCGCCGCCACCGACGGCGCCACCATCGAGCCGAAGGCCAGGATCGCCACGCCCTTGCCTTCGCGCTTGACCAGGCCCTTGCCGAATTCGATGCCGTGCAGTTCCTTCTCGATCGCCGCGCCGACGCCGGCGCCGCGCGGATAGCGCACCGCCGCCGGGCCTTCGTAGCGGTAGGCCGTGGTCAGCATCTGGCGGCACTCGTTCTCGTCCGACGCGGCCATGACGACCATGTTCGGGATGCAGCGCAGGTAAGCGATGTCGTAGTTGCCGGCGTGGGTCGCGCCGTCGGCGCCGACCAGGCCCGCGCGGTCCAGCGCGAACGTCACGTCCAGGTTCTGCAGCGCCACGTCGTGGATCAGCTGGTCGTAGGCGCGCTGCAGGAAGGTCGAATAGATCGCCACCACCGGCTTGAGGCCCTCGGTCGCCAGGCCGGCGCCGAAGGTCACCGAGTGCTGCTCGGCGATGCCGACGTCGAAGTAGCGGTCCGGGAACTGCTGTTCGAAGCGCACCATGCCCGAACCCTCGCGCATCGCCGGCGTGATGCCGACCAGGCGCTTGTCGTGCGCGGCCATGTCGCACAGCCAGTTGCCGAACACTTCAGTGTAGGTCACCTTGGCCGGCGCGGCGGCCGGCTTGATGCCTTCGCTCGGGTTGAACTTGCCGGTGCCGTGATACAGGATCGGCTCGGCCTCGGCCAGCTTGTAGCCCTGGCCCTTCTTGGTCACCACGTGCAGGAATTGCGGGCCCTTGAGCTTCCTGATGTTTTCCAGCGTCGGGATCAGCGATTCGAGGTCGTGGCCGTCGATCGGGCCGATGTAGTTGAAGCCGAACTCCTCGAACATCGTGGCCGGAACCACCATGCCCTTCGCATGTTCCTCGAAGCGTTTCGCCAGTTCGAGCATCGGGCCGGGCAGCACCGATTTGCCGACGTTCTTGGCGGCCGCGTAGAACTGGCCCGACATCAGGCGCGCCAGGTAGCGGTTCAGGGCGCCGACCGGCGGCGAGATCGACATGTCGTTGTCGTTCAGGACCACCAGCAGGTTGATGTCTTCCTGCACGCCCGCGTTGTTCAGGGCTTCGAAGGCCATGCCGGCGGTCATCGAGCCGTCGCCGATGACGGCGATGGCGTGGCGGTGCTCGCCCTTGATCTTCGCGGCCTGGGCCATGCCCAGCGCGGCTGAAATCGAGGTCGACGAGTGCGCGGTGCCGAAGGTGTCGTATTCGCTCTCGGCGCGGCGCGGGAAGCCGGAGATGCCGTTGAACTGGCGCAGCGTGTGCATCTGGTCGCGGCGGCCGGTGAGGATCTTGTGCGAATAGGTCTGGTGGCCCACATCCCACACGATGCGGTCGTGCGGCGTGTTGAACACGTAGTGCAGCGCGATGGTCAGCTCCACCGTGCCGAGGTTCGACGACAGGTGGCCGCCCGTCTTCGACACCGAGTCGAGCAGGTAGTTGCGCAGCTCGTGCGCCAGCGGCGTCAGTTGGGTGCGCGCCAGCTTGCGCAGCTCGGCCGGTTCGTTAATAGTCTCTAGCAATTTCATTTACGCTTTCCGCCGCACGATCAGGTCCGCGAGTTCGCGCAACCGACCTGCCTTCTCTCCGAACGGAGCGAGCGCCCGGTGGGCGTCGTCCCGCAGTTTTGCTGCCAAAGCCCGGGACGGTTCCAGTCCCAGGATCGATACATAGGTCGGCTTGTTGGCCGCCGCGTCCTTGCCCGCGGTCTTGCCCAGGGTGGCCGAATCGGCGGTCGCGTCGAGCACGTCGTCGACCACCTGGAACGCCAGCCCGATCGCATTTGAATAGACGTCGAGCGCCTGCATTTGTTCGTCGCCGACCTCGCCGCCGGCCAGTGCGCCCAGCAGCACCGAGGCGCGCAGCAAGGCGCCGGTCTTGAGCTGGTGCATGCGCTCGAGCTGCCCGAGGGCCAGGCTGATGCCGACGCTGTCGAGGTCGATTGCCTGGCCGCCGCACATGCCGGCGGAGCCGGATGCATGGGCCAGCAGGCGCAGCATCGCCAGCTGGCGCGCGGCGGGCACGGTGGCGCCTTCCGACAGCACCAGGAAGGCCTGCGACTGCAGCGCGTCGCCGACCAGCAGCGCGGTCGCTTCGTCGTAGGCCACGTGCACGGTCGGCTTGCCGCGCCGCAGTTCGTCGTCGTCCATGCACGGCATGTCGTCGTGCACCAGCGAGTAGGCGTGGATCATTTCGACCGCCGCCGCCGCGCGTTCGAGCGCGCGCACGTCGGCATTGAACAGCGCGCCGGCGGCGAATACCAGCAGCGGGCGCACCCGCTTGCCGCCGCCCAGCACCGTGTAGCGCATCGCTTCGTGCAGCTTGTGCGGGACGATCGCGGCGGGCGGCAGGAAGCCTTCGAGCGCCGTCTCGACGTGGGCCTGCACGGTTTTCATCCAGTCGTCGAACTGGGCCGCGCTCATTGCAGCGCCTCGCCTGCGCCGTCGGCCGCGAAGGGCTTGAGCATGTCGCCTTCGAGTACCTTGACCTGGACTTCGACCTTTTCCAGCTGGGCCGCGCAGTAGCGCACCAATTCCGAACCGCGCGCATAGGCGGCCACCGACGCTTCCAGCGGCAACTGGCCGGCTTCCATTTGCGTGACCAGCTGGGCCAGCTCGGCCATTGCTTGTTCGAAAGACTCGGGAGGGGCGGCGCTTTCCGCTTTTGAATTCTTTGACATAATTACTTTGTGAGAAACGTACGCAACTTTATGCGCAGCGGGCCAGTCTAATCGCTTATTTTAGAACAATCCATCCCATACGGTGGGGATGGCGCATTTTATCCCATATGGGGGTGTGAGCATGAAAACAATGCTTTTCAGGCAAGTATTCCCCCTTCCCGCACCACATTCCCGCGCCGGACCACGACTGTAGAGCCCGTATCGCGGTATAATCGCCGGTTCTGTCCGAAATACCGTATTCCGCAAGCAAAATACTGGTCTTTGGATTCTTTCTCTTCCTTGGCTTGATGCACATATTAAAGGGGGGTTGGGATGTCCGATCTGGCTACCCACGCCAAGCTGGCGCGTTCGTGCGCGCAGCTTCCGGTAAGTGTCTATTTTGACGAAGCGCTGCTGCAGCGCGAAATGCAGGCTTTGTTCCAGAATGGTCCGCGCTATGTCGGCCATGAGCTGATGGTGCCCGAAACGGGCGACTTCGCCACCCTTGCGTCCGAGAACGAAGGCCGCATGCTGGTGCGCAACGGCAATGGGATCGAGGTCTTGTCCAACGTCTGCCGCCACCGCCAGGCGCTGATGTTCAATGGCCGCGGCAACGCCAACAACATCGTGTGCCCGCTGCACCGCTGGACCTACGACCTCAAGGGCGAACTGATCGGCGCGCCGCATTTCCCCGAAACGCCCTGCCTGAACCTGTCGCGCACCCCGCTGCAAAACTGGAACGGCCTGCTGTTCGAGCAAAACGGCTACAAGGTCATGGAGCAGCTGTCCCAGCTGTCCGTGACGAAGGACTTCGACTTCTCCGGCTTCATGTTCGACCATGCCGAGGTGCAGGCCTGCAACTACAACTGGAAGACCTTCATCGAGGTCTATCTCGAGGATTACCACGTCGAACCGTTCCACGCGGGCCTGGGCGGCTTCGTCAGCTGCGACGACCTGCGCTGGGAATTCGGGCGCGACTACAGCGTGCAGACGGTCGGCGTCAACCGCGGCCTGGGCAGGGCCGGCTCGCCGATCTACGAAAAGTGGCACGAGCAGGTGCTCAAGTTCCGCGGCGGCGTGCCGCCCGACAAAGGCGCGATCTGGTTCACGCTGTACCCGAACATCATGGTCGAGTGGTACCCGCACGTGCTGATCGTCTCGACGCTGTGGCCGGACGGCCCGCAAAAGACGCGCAACGTGGTCGAGTTCTACTACCCCGAAGAGATCGTGCTGTTCGAGCGCGATTTCATCGAGGCCGAACGGGCCGCCTATTTCGAAACCTGCGTCGAGGACGACGAGATCGCCCTGCGCATGGACGCCGGCCGCCGCATCCTGATGAACCGCGGCGTCAACGAAGTCGGGCCCTACCAGTCGCCGATGGAAGACGGCATGCAGCATTTCCACGAGTGGTACCGCTCCAACCTGGATCTCTGACGCCGATGGCGTCGCTGTGGATCCTGCTGGCCAGTTTCATGTTCGCGCTGATGGGCGCAGGCGTGAAACTGGCGGCGGAGATCTACTCGCTGGCCGAGATCGTCGTCTACCGCGGCCTGTTCGGGGTCGTCATCATCTACCTCAGCGCACGCCACCAGGGCGGCAGCCTGCGCACCGCCGAACCGGGCGCGCACCTGTGGCGCGGCGGCATCGGCGTGATCTCGATGTGGCTGTTCTTCTCGGCGCTGGCCAGCCTGCCGCTGGCCACCGCGGTCACCCTCAACTACATGTCCCCGATCTGGACCGCCGCCTGGCTGGCCGGCGCGGCCTGGCTCGGCACCCGCCACAAGGTCGACTGGCCGATGCTGCTGGCGATCGGCATCAGCTTCGCCGGCGTGGTGCTGGCGCTGCGCCCGGCCTTCGAGGCGCAGCTGTGGGCCGGCGGCCTGATGGGCCTGGGCGCCGGCATCATGGCGGCGATTGCCTACATGCTGATGCGGCGCCTGTCGCGCAAGGGCGAACCCGAGTACCGCGTGGTGTTCTATTTTTCGGCGATGAACGTGGCCGCCGGCCTGGCCGGCACCCTGCTGCCCTTCGGATCGCCGGACAGCGCCTCCTGGCACGCGCATACCTGGTACGGCGCGGCGATCCTGACCGCCATCGGCTTGACCGGCACCCTGGCGCAGGTGGCGCTGACGCGCGCCTACCGCACCGGCAAGACCCTGGTCGTGGCCAACCTGCAGTACACCGGCATCGTTTTTTCCAGCGTGCTAGGCTACCTGCTGTGGCACGACATGTTCGACTGGCACGTGTGGCTGGGCATGGCGATGATCCTCGCCTCGAGCATCGCGGCCACCTGGTTCAATTCACGCACTTCAACTTAAGGCAGGCATGGCTTCATTGTGGATGTTACTGGCGAGTTTCCTGTTCGGCGCGATGGGCGCCGCGGTGAAACTGGCATCGGCCAACTACACCGCATTCGAGCTCGTGATGTACCGCGGCCTGATCGGCACCGTGATGATGCTGGCCCTGGTGCGCGCCCAGAACGGCACCCTGCGCAGCGCCTTCATGGGCGCCCATTTGTGGCGCGGCTTCGTCGGCGTGGTGTCGCTGTGGCTGTGGTTCTATGCGATCAGCAAGCTGCCGCTGGCAACCGCCGTCACGCTGAACTACCTGGCGCCGATCTGGATGGCCGCGTGGCTGCTGTGCCTGGGCTGGTGGCGCGCGACCAAGCAGCTCGAGTGGCCGCTGGCCGCCGCGATCGGCATGAGCTTCGCCGGCGTGGTGCTGGTGCTGCAGCCGGCGGTGGCAAGCAAGCAGTGGCTGGGCGGGATCGCCGGCGTGCTCTCGAGCGTCGTCTCCGCGATGGCGTATATGCAGGTGCGCAAACTGGGCCTGCTGGGCGAGCCTGAATACCGCGTGGTGTTCTACTTCTCGCTGATGAGCATCGTCGCCGGCTTTGGCGGCGCCATGCTCGAAGCGCGCGCGCCCGGCGCGCCGCTGCTGTCGCCGCACACCGGGTATGGCGTGTTCCTGCTGCTGGCGGTCGGCATCTGCGCCACCCTGGCCCAGATGGCGATGACGCGCGCCTACCGCATCGGCAAGGTGCTGGTGGTGGCCAACCTGCAGTACACCGGCATCGTGTTCTCGGCGTTGTGGAGCTTGCTGCTGTGGGACGACCGCTTCGCATGGTATGTGTGGGCCGGCATGGCGGTGATCCTGGTGTCGGGCATGGCCGCGACGTTCTACAATACGCAAAGCACGCCGCGCGGCGCGGCCATCGAAAAAAGCGATCCGATCAAGAGCGAACTTTGAGGACAGCATGTACACGACACTGATTTCGGCAGCAGACCTGGCGCAGCATATCGAGGACCCCAACTGGGTCGTGCTCGATTGCCGCCACGACCTCGTCAACCTCGATGCCGGGCGCGCCGGCTACACCATCGGCCACCTGCCGCACGCGCAGTTCGCCGACCTCGAAGCCGAGCTGTCCGGCGCCAAGCGCGGCGAGGACGGCGCCTTCCGCGGCCGCCATCCCCTGCCCGACCGCGCCGCCTTCCTGTCCGCCCTGCGCCGCTGGGGCGTCAATCCTGATTCGCAGGTCGTCGCCTACGACGCCCACGGCGGCATGTTCGCCGCGCGCCTGTGGTGGATGCTGCGCTGGGTGGGCCACCCGGCGGTCGCCGTGCTCGATGGCGGCATGGCCGCCTGGCAGGCGGCCGGGCTGCCGATGTCGACCTCGGCGCCGACCAGGGCGCCGGGCAGCATCACCGACAAGCTGCAGCTGGTACCGACCGTGAGCGCCGGCGACGTGCTGGCCAGTATCGGCGGCGGCGCACGCACCGTCATCGACGCGCGCGCGCCGGACCGCTTCCGCGGCGAGAACGAAACCATGGACCCGGTCGGCGGCCATATCCCGGGCGCGAAGAACCGCTTCTTCAAGGACAACCTGGACCCCGACGGCCGCTTCAAGGATCCGCTGGAATTGCGCGCCGCGTTCGCGCCGCTGGCTGCCGATCCGTCGGAAGTCATCATGCAATGCGGCTCTGGCGTGACCGCCTGCCACAACCTGCTGGCCATGGAAGTGGCGGGCCTGCCCGGCGCCGCGCTGTACCCCGGCTCGTGGAGCGAATGGTGCGCCGATCCGGCGCGCCCGGTGGCGACCGGCAGCTAGTCCCCGCCGCCTCCGCAACCGCCGCCGCAGCTGCTGCCGCCGCAGCTGGCGGTGCTGCCGCAGCCCGATCCGCAGCCGCTGCCGCTGTCGCTGCGCCTGGCCATCGCCGCATCGTGCTGCGCCTTGCTGATCAGCCCTGCTCCCAGCAGCGCGCCGACTTCCAGCGCCGCCGGCGTGTACTCGATCGGCTTTTTCCGTCCGCGCTCGTCCATGTGATGGAAGGCGACCTTGCCGTCGGCCAGCTTGTACCAGTAGCCGCCTGGCATGCGCACTTCGCGGTCGAGCAGGAACAGGCGCGGCAGGCCGGGGCCGGCGTCGTCGATGCCGTCCAGCCAGCGCGCCATCACCAGGCTGTTCGCCAGCGCCCCGTCCATCAGGTCCTGCATCGCCGCCGCCTCCACGTGGGGAACCGGGCGCCCGAAGTGCCTGCGGCAGAAGTCATCCAGTCCTTGCGGCGACATGCGCAGCCAGGCGTGCCAGACCGAGTCGGCGGCGTCGGACGGCAGTGCGCAAGGCTGGCTGCTGCGGACGACGCAGTCGAAGAAAGTGAGCAGGCCTTCGGCGGCGCGGGCGAAAAAAAAGACATCCCGTGGGATGCCTTTGAATTCGCGGTGAGCGCTGTTTTTCCAGTAGTGGTACAGGACGGGAGGAATGTCTTCCAGCGCGTCCCGGTAGCGGGACGTTCGCTTCAGGCGCCCCGCCTGGTAGTTGTGGTAGGAGTCGTTCAGCTTAGCCAGCAGGCTTGAGATTTTTTTTATTGTTTTCATGCTGCCCATGCTAGAACTTGAATATGACAGCTTTGTGACGCGGCGCCGCCTGTCGCGGCGGCGCCACATTCAGCTCGAACCGCCGCAACCGCCGCCGCCGCAACTGCTGCCGCAGCTGGAGCCCTCGCCATCGCAGGATGAACTGGAGCCGGCGCCGTCGCAGGCGTTGCTGCCGCAGGAAGACCCGGTGCTGCCGCAGGACGAGCCGTTGCCGCCAGCCTGCTGCTTGCGCAGCTCTTCCTCATAGGCTTGCTGCGACACCAGGCCGGCCGCCAGCAAACCGGCCGCCGCCAGCGCGCCGGGAAAGCGCAAATCGCCGACCGGCTTGCCTGCATGGTCCATATGGGAAAACGCCATCTTGCCGCCCGCGAGGCGGTAGGCGTACCCGCCCGGCATGCCGAGACGGCGGTCCAGCGAAAACAGCCGCGGCACGTTGCGCCCCGCGGGATCGAGCCCTTCCGCCCGGCGCGCGTGCACCAGGCTGTTGGCCAGCGCGCCCGCCATCTCGACTTTCATGCCGGCCGCCTCGGTATGCGGGATCGGCCGCCCGAAGTGGCGGGTGCAGAACGCCGCCAGGCCGGCCGGCGCCATCGACTTCCACGCATGCCAGACCGAATCGGCCGCCTTCGAGGGCAGCGCGCAAGGCTTGCCGCTCCTGGCCACGCAGTCGAAGAATGCCATCAGCCCCTCGGCGGACTGGGTGAAGAAAAGGGCATCCTGCGGAATACCCTTGAATTCGAGCGGCGCCGTGCGTTTCCAGTGCGGGTACAGCGCTGGCGGCAGCTCCGCCAGCGCCTTGCTGTAGGGCGACTTGCGGGCCACGCCGCGGGCGCGCAAGCCATTGAACATCGGGGTCAGGAATGCGAGCATCATGCGTTCTCCCAGGTAGATTTTATTCTACCCGAGCCGCGCGGCAGGGCCCGAAAACCGGCCCGGGCGCCGTTCAGTGCAGCGATGCGCTGGCTGAACCGCCGGTGCTGGCGCGCTGCACATAGTTGTCGAACGCGCGGTAAGTGATCAGGCCCGCCATCAGCAGTTCCACCGGCGCCAGCGTGTGCGGATAGAACACGTCGCCTTCCGGCCGGCCGGCGCGGTTCATGTTCGAGAACGCGACCTGGCCCTTGACGATCCGGTAGGCGAAACCGCAGGGCATCGCCAGGCGCCGGTCCAGCGTGAACAGCCTTGGCAGGCCCCTGCCGGCGGTCGGCATCCATTCGAGCATGCGCGCCTGCACCAGGCAGTTCGCGAGCGCGTCTTCCATCTGCGACGTCATGTCCGCCGCCGCCACATGCGGCATGCGGCGGCCGAAATGCCGGAGGCAAAACTCGTCCAGGCTGGCCGGCAAGAAGTGCGCCCAGGCATGCCATACCGAATCGGCCGCTTTCGACGGCAGCGCACACGGCTTGCCGCTGCGCTTGACGCAATCGAAGAACATCATCAGCCCTTCAACCGCGCGCGCGAAAAACAAGGCATCGCACGGGATCCCGTCGAAGGCCTCGCCCGCGCTTTGCTGCCAGGCGCGGAACAGCCCTGGCGGCAAGTCGGCCAAGGCGGCGCTGTAGGGAGAAACGGCGTGGCAGCGGCGCGCGCGCAACGCCGTGAGCTTGAAGTGGAGTTTGTTTAACATGATGCAGCAATGCTAGCGCCCCATTATGACGGGCGCGTGACGCGCTCGGCGCCAAAACGCCTGGCCAGCGCCGCCTGCGCCGGCGCATACCCATGCGGCAGGCGCTCCTGCCGGCGCCCGGCGGCGTCGAGCTGCTCCAGCATCAAGTCCCCCTCCACGATGGTGTAGTGGAAGCCCTTCGGCATGTGCAGCACGCTATCGAGCGTGAACAGGCGCGGCAGGTCCGCGCCCATGCTGTCGATGCCTTCGCGGCGGCGCGACTGGATCAGGCTATTGCGCAGCCCGACATCGAGATCGGCCTGCATGCGCTCCGCGTTCGGGTGCGGGATCGTGCGGCCGAAATGCTTCAGGCAGAATCCGGTGAGGCCGAGCGGCGCGAGCTGCATCCATGCCAGCCATACCGAATCGGCCGCCAGCGACGGCAGCGCGCAAGGCTTGCCGCTGCGCGCGACGCAGTCGAAGAACATCAGCAGCCCTTCCGCGGCGCGGGCGAAAAAAAAGGCATCCTGCGGGATGCCTCTGAATTCGTGATGGGCGCTGCGTTTCCAGTGCGAGTACAAGGTGGGCGGCAGGTCCGCCATGGCCGGGCTGTGGCGCGAGCTGTCTGCGTACCGGCGTGCGCGGAAGCTGTCGATCGACTGAGGCAGGGAGGCAAGCATGGTTGGTTCTCCTTCCGTGTGGATGGGACCATGCTAGGCCGCGATTATGTCGCCGTGATGACAGCGCGCTCAGTGTCCATTGGTCAGGAACAGCACGATCAGCACGCCCAGGCCGATCAGCATCACCTGCGGCACCGATTCGCGCACCGTGGCGCGGCGCTGCATCTGCGGCATCAGGTCGCTCACGGCGATGTAGATGAAGCCCGACGAGGCGAACACCAGCACGTAGGGAATCAGGCCGCTGGCGCGGTCCAGGGTGTAGTAGCCGAGCAGGCCGCCGGCCACCGCCATCAGGCTGCACAGCAGGTTGAAGACGTAGGCGCGGGCGCGCGAGAAGCCGGCGTTGAGCAACACGATGAAGTCGCCGATCTCCTGCGGGATTTCATGCGCGATGATGGCCAGGCCGGTGACGATGCCCAGTTCCGGGTTGGCCAGGAAGGCGGCCGCGATCAGGATGCCGTCGGTGAAGTTGTGCATGCCGTCGCCGACCAGGATCATCCAGCCCGACTTGCCGGCCTCGCGCTTGTCGTGGCCGTGCGCGTGGTGGTGGCCGTCGCCCTCGTGGTGGTGCGAGTGGCGCAGGATGGCGAATTTTTCCAGCATGAAGAAGGCCAGCAGGCCGCCGAGCAGGGTCGCGAACAGGCTGCGCGGGTCGGCGCTCGATTCGAAGGCTTCCGGCAATGCATGCAGCAGGGACGTCGACAGCATGATGCCGACCGACAGGCTGACCATGCGCTCGACCATCTTCGACAGCAGCGCGAACGAAAACACTGCGGCCGCAGTGATGCTGAATACGCCGGCGATGGTGGTCGCCAGCAGGATGGAGATGAGAATCGGGTCGATTTTATTGCCTCTTGTGCGGACTTGCGATAAGCGCAAGCCGGACATTGTACCGTCCCGGCCAAAAAAACGGGCGGGCCGCCATGCGGACCCGCCCTTTTTTATCAAAGCAGCTGTTCCTGCCTATGGCACCAGCGCGAAGTTCACGGCCGGCGCCGGCGCGACGTTGACGTCGACCGAGGCGACCGACTTGGTCGCATAGCCGGTCGCGGAAGCCTCCACCTTGTACATGCCGACGCCCGGCAGCACCGTCGGCGCCGGCGCGAACACCAGCGGCAAGGTGGCGCTGTAGGCCGCATACTGCGGCGCGGCGAGCGGCAACTGGGTCACCGTGTAGGCGCCGCTGGCCAGGTCGGCGCCCTTGTAGCGCACCGTCACGGTCGGACCGGCGGCAAAGCTTTGCTTGGCGGCGACGTAGGCCGCTTCGGTGGCGCTGGCCGGGGTCATCGTCACGGTGCCGCCGAAGCTGCCCATGGTGCTCGTTGCCAGCGTGATCGGCACGGCCGAGGTGGACAGGTTGGTGGTGCTGGTGGCGGTCGCCACCGGCACCGCGCCGATGACCGAGGCGGCGCGGTTGTCGGCGCTGATGACCACGTCGTAATTGCCCGGCGCCAGGCGCGACAGGAAGAACTCGCCGGTGGTCGCGTTCGGCACGGTGGCGCTGATGATGGCGCCGTTCTGCTGGGCGCTGACGGCCACGCCGCTGGCCAGCAGGGCCGGGCTGATGAAGCCGGCGATGCCGTTGCTGACGGCCGGGATCACCTTGACGACCGGCTTCAGCGCGTATTTGCCATTGCCTTTGGTCAACACCGACTTGCAGGCATCGAAGTCGAGCACGAGGTCGGTGCGCTGGCCGGCCACGACATCGACATCGCCGACCAGCTTGATGCCGGAGGTGACGCCGCTCGGGGTGTCGAGGGATTGCTCGGCCGTGGTGCCGGTCGGAATGACGGTGTTCGCCATGCCGGCGCCGCCGTTGGCGTCGAGCACGAGGCGGATCTGGGTGTACTTGCCGGCCGCCAGCGTGGTCTGGCCGAGGCTGTCGAGCACGCCATTGTTCAGGTTCAGCAGGTTGATCTTGCGGGCCGGGCTGAGCACGACTTCGGACCAGCCGCTGTCGGTGTCGCTGGCGCTGCCGCTGGTGTGGACCCGCACTTTGCTGACGGTGACGTTGACGGCGTCGAAGCCGCACGAAGGCGCGTCGGTCAGCGAGACCGCCAGGGTGCCGTTCGATACGCCCGGCGTGGGCACATTGACGCTGCCGCCGCCCCCGCCGCCGCAGGCGGCCAGTGCAGCTGCTGCAATTGCCGAAGTGGCAACAAGTGCCAGGCGTGTGTGCTGTGTCTTCATGATAATTCCTTCCGATGTGGTGTTCTTGTACTCATCAATATAGAGCACCGATCCCGGAATCTTCGTGTGCACAAGCACACAACTACAAATGCTTACAATTAACTTCGCATGCAGTTGCGCTGAAACATCATTGAATTGGCATAGGGGACGCTGTCAGTGCGCCTGGTCCCAGTTCGGCCCGACGCCGACTTCGGCCAGCAGCGGCACCTTCAGGGCCGCCACGCCCGCCATCAGTTCCGGCAGCTTGACCTTGACCAGTTCGAGCTCGGCTTGCGGCACTTCGAGCACCAGTTCGTCGTGCACCTGCATCACCATGCGCGTGGCCAGGCCCGAGGTCTCGAGCCAGCCCTGCACCGCGATCATCGCCAGCTTGATCAGGTCGGCGGCGGTGCCCTGCATCGGCGCGTTGATGGCGGCGCGCTCGGCGCCCTGGCGCCGCGGGCCGTTCGGGGAATTGATCTCGGGCAGCCACAGGCGCCGTCCGAACACCGTCTCCACATAGCCCTTGGCCTTGGCCTGCAGGCGCGTGTCGTCCATGTACTGCTTGACGCCCGAGAAGCGCGCGAAGTATTTGTCGATGTAGCTTTGCGCCGCGGCGCGCTCGACGCCGAGGTTGCCGGCCAGGCCGAAGGCGCTCATGCCGTAGATCAGGCCGAAGTTGATCACCTTGGCGTAGCGGCGCTGTTCGCTCTGCACTTCGGCCGGCGCCAGGCCGAAGATTTCGGCGGCGGTGGCGCGGTGGATGTCCTCGCCTTCGGCGAAGGCGCGCAGCATCGCCGCATCCTCCGAAATGTGCGCCATGATGCGCAGCTCGATCTGCGAATAGTCGGCCGACACGATCACGCTGCCGGGCGGCGCGATGAAGGCTTCGCGGATACGCCGGCCCTCCTTGGTGCGGATCGGGATGTTCTGCAGGTTCGGGTCGTTCGAGGCCAGGCGCCCGGTCACCGCCACCGCCTGCGCGTAGTTGGTGTGCACGCGGCCGGTGTCGCGGTTGACCATCTTCGGCAGCTTGTCGGTGTAGGTCGACTTCAGCTTCGACATGCCGCGGTATTCGAGCAGCACCTTCGGCAGCGGGAAGTCCTCGGCCAGCTTCTGCAGCACTTCCTCGTCGGTCGACGGCGCGCCGGTCGGGGTCTTCTTGATGACCGGCAGTTGCAGCTTGCCGAAGAAGATCTCGCCGATCTGCTTGGGCGAGCCGAGGTTGAACGGGCCGCCCGCCAGCTCGTAGGCCTGCTGCTCGAGCTCCATGATGCGCGCACCGAGTTCGTTCGACTGCGTGTCGAGCAGCGCGGCGTCGATCAGCACGCCGTTGCGCTCGATCTTCTGCAGCACCACGGAGGTCGGCAGCTCGATCTTTTCGTAGATGAAGCTGAGCTTCGCGTCCTTCTCGACGTGGCCGATCATCGCCTGGTGCAGGCGCAGCGTGATGTCGGAATCCTCGGCCGCGTATTCGGTCGCGCGTTCGAGCTCCACCTGGTCGAAGCAGATCTGGCCGGCGCCTTTGCCGCATACATCGGTGAACGGGATCGTCGTGTAGCCGAGGTGGCGCAGCGCCATGCTGTCCATGTCGTGCGGCTTGTGCGATTCGAACACGTAGGACTGCAGCAGCGTGTCGTGCACGATGCCGCGCAGGGCCACGCCATGGTTGGCGAAGATATGGCTGTCGTACTTCAGGTTCTGGCCCACCTTCGGCTTGGCCGGGTCCTCGAGCCAGGCGCGCAGCTTGCCGAGCACCAGCTCGCGCGGCAGCTGTTGCGGCACGCCCGCGTAGCGGTGCGCCACCGGAATGTAGGCGCCCTTGCCCGCTTCGACCGACAGCGAGATGCCGACCATCTGCGCCGTCATCGGCTCGAGCGAGGTGGTCTCGGTGTCGACCGAGGTCAGCGCGGCGGCGTCGACCAGCGCCAGCCATTTGTCGAGCTGGGCTTCGGTGGTGACCGTTTCGTAGTCGCCCTTGATGACCGGGATCACGGCGCCGGGGAACAGCTCGCCTTCCGGCGAATTGAGCAGCGCGCGCGGCGCGCCTTCGTCGTCGCGCTGGGTGATTTCGCGCAGCAGCGTCTTGAAGCCGTAGCGCTCGAAGAAGGCCTTCAGGCCGTCCTTGTTTTCCGGCTGCGCGACCAGCGTTTCCTGGATCGACGCCATATGGCCGGCCAGGTCGCAGTCGAGCTTGACGGTGATCAGTTCGCGCCCCTGCGGCAGCCAGGCCAGCGCCTGGCGCAGGTTCTCGCCGACCGCGCCGCCGATCGAGGCGGCGTTCTGCATGATGCCGTCCAGGCTGTCGTGCAGGGCCAGCCACTTGAGCGCGGTCTTGGGACCGCACTTGGCCACGCCGGGCACGTTGTCGACGGTGTCGCCGATCAGGGTCAGGTAGTCGATGATGCGGTTCGGCGGCACGCCGAACTTGGCCAGCACGCCGGCCTCGTCCATCTTTTCGTTGGTCATCGTGTTGATCAGCATGACCTTGTCGTTGACCAGCTGGGCCAGGTCCTTGTCGCCGGTCGACACCACGGTATGCATGCCCAGCGCCGATGCCTGCACCGACAGGGTGCCGATCACGTCGTCCGCCTCGACCCCCTCGACCATCAGGATCGGCCAGCCCATGTGGCGCACCGCCTCGTGGATCGGCTCGATCTGCAGGCGCAGCTCGTCCGGCATCGGCGCGCGCGTGGCCTTGTAGTCGGGATACATGTCGTCGCGGAACGTCTTGCCCTTGGCATCGAACACGCAGGCGATGTAGGCGGCAGGATAGTCGAGGCGCAGGCGGCGCAGCATGTTGACCATGCCGTGCATGGCGCCGGTCGGGTGGCCGTCCGGGCTGCGCAGGTCGGGCAGCGCATGGAAGGCGCGGTACAGGTAGCTGGAACCGTCAACGAGCAGCAGGGTATTTTGCATAGGGCCGGGAAGTCGTGCGAAATGGGGCACTTATTATCGCACGGGACGATTCGGCCGGTTTTCACCGGGAAGCTGTGTGTTTGTTACAATGATCCAAACACTACCAGCACAAAACAAGGCCCTATCATGTCGCGCACGCCCGCCCTCGCCCCCGTCCTGTCGCTGTTCCTGCTCATCCACGCGGGCGCGGCACTGGCCCAGGCCACGCCCAGCCAGGCGCCGCCCAAGCTCGAACGCATCGAAGAAGGCAGCGACACGCCGATCACCGTCACGCCGCCCAAGAGCGGCAAGGCCAAGATTACCGAAAAGAAAGAAGGCGGCCGCGTCACCGAAGCGACCGTCCAGAGCGGCAAGAGCACCTACATCATGAAGCCGCACGTTCCAGCAGGCAACGCCCAACCCGGCGACGGCCAGACCGGCGCCATCCGCGCGCCGCAGTGGAAAGTGCTCGAGTTCGATCTCGGCAAAAAGAAGAAAACGGAACGTGAAGACGGCGATGCCGAAGCCACGCCGGCGGCGCCCGCCAAGCCGGCCCCTGCTCCCGCACCGCCGCCGCCACGGCCCGCCACCAAATAATTCGCCAGCGGCCTGCTGCCCGACCGACCCACCTTACTTTTGCTTTCACATGGCAGTCTTTACCGCGGTCACTCTGGATGACATCACCGAGTGGATCAAGCAATTCCCCCTGGGCGCAGCCCTGAAGCTGAAAGGCATCGCCTCCGGCATCGAAAACAGCAACTTCTTCCTGACGACCGGGCACGGCGAATACGTGCTGACGATCTTCGAAAACCTGAGCTTCGAGCAGCTGCCCTTCTACCTGGAGCTGATGCGCCACCTGGCCGAGCGCGGCGTGCTGGTGCCGGCCCCGGTCGCGAATGCGGCCGGCGCGCTGGTGACGCCGCTACACGGCAAGCCGGCCGCCATCGTCAGCAAGCTCGAAGGCAGCTCGCAGATGGACCCGGCGCCGGTGCACTGCGCCGCCGTCGGCGCGATGCTGGCGCGGATGCACCTGGCGGCCCGGGATTTCCCGCTGCAGCAGCCGAACTTGCGCGGCCTGGACTGGTGGAACGAGACCACGCCCAAGGTGCTGCCCTTCCTGTCCGACAGCGAAACCCATTTGCTGCGCGCCGAAATGCATTTCCAGGACGCGTACGCCGCCTGCGACCATTACAAGCGCCTGGCGCGCGGCCCCGTGCATGCCGACCTGTTCCGCAATAACGTCATGTTCGACGGCGAGCGCCTGACCGGCTTCTTCGATTTCTACTTCGCCGGCTGCGACACCTGGCTGTTCGACGTGGCCGTCACCGTCAACGACTGGTGCATCGACCTCGCGACGGGGGTGCTGGACGAGGCGCGCGTGCGCGCCATGCTCGACGCCTACCACGCCGTGCGCCCGTTCAGCGACGACGAACAGGCCGCGTGGCAGGCGATGCTGCGCGCCGCGGCGCTGCGCTTCTGGCTGTCGCGCCTGTACGACTTCTACCAGCCGCGCGCAGCCGAGATGCTCACCCCGCACGACCCGGGCCACTTCGAACGCATCCTGCGCGAACGCATCGCCGCCGCCGCGCCGCGGCTGTTCGCATGAGCAAGCTGCCCGCGCGCGCCGGCTGGGAATGGCTGGGGGGCGGCTTCGCCCTGATCCGCAAGCAGCCCGGCCTGCTGATGACGGTCGCCATCGGCACGATCGCCGGCACCGTGCTGGCCGCGCTGTTCCCGCTGATCGGACCGTTCGTCGCGGTGATCTTCGGCCCCTGCCTGCACATTGCGATCATGGAAGCCTGCGCCCGGATCGAGCGCGGCGAACGGGTCGGCGCCGCGGTGCTGCTGTCGGGCTTCCGCAAGCCGCATCTGGCGCGCCTGTGCAAGCTCGGCCTGGTCGACCTGGCGCTGGTGCTGGTGCTGGTGCTCGTCTTCATGCTGTCGCTCAGCGACACCTTCATCGAGCAGATGCGCAGCGCAACCGAGGCGACCGCGCGCAACCCGGCCGAGCTGGTCGCGGCGCTGAGCGAATCGGACCGCAACGCCCTGTATTTCTCGATGCTGGGCATTTCGCTGGTCAAGATGGCGAGCTGGCTGTTGCTGTTCTTCGCCGCGCCGCTGGTGTACTGGCAAGGCATGCCGACCTTCAAGGCCATCTTCTACAGCGTGTTCGGGGTGCTCGGCTCGGCGCACGTGTTCCTCGTGATGCTGCTGGCCTGGTTCGGCATGATGATGGGCGTGAACGTGCTGGTGGGCCTGGTGTTCGGCGGCAGCCAGATCGGCGGCGTGGTCAGCCTGTGGGCGCTGCTGCTGTTCTGGCTGCTTTTGCAGTGCGCGCTGTTTGGCGCCTACCGCCAGATCTTCGGCGCGCCGCAGCCGGCGCCGCCGCAGGAGCCGTCCGCACCGGTCGCGGACGCCTGATTTGCCACTATCGCGATTCCCCGCAATAGCGTATTGTTGACCTGACGACAATGCGCCAGCAGGGAGTTCCAGAGTGAAATCACATTCGTTTATGCAAGTTGCCTTGCTGCTGGCCGCCCTCGGCGCCCAGCCGGCGCGGGCCGGCTGCCTCGCGAACGAGAGCGAGCCGAACAACGACAGCAAGAGCGCCAACAGCGGCCTGTGCAGTGGCGTCGCGGTGGCCGGCAGCATCGGCGCCGCCGCCGACGAAGACTGGTACCGGATCGACGTGGCTGCCGCCGGCACGGTCGACATCAGCCTGGCGCACGACAGCGGCATCGACCTCGACTGGTACTTGCACAAGGGCAAGGGCAAGGCCGTGGCCTACCGCTCCACGGCCAGCAATCCCGAGACCGGCAGCTACGCCGCCGCGGCCGCCGCGACCTACTACGTGCGGGTCAAGTCCTATGCCGGCGCCAGCGGCCGCTACACGCTGACCGTCAGCTACCCGGCGGCGGACGGCGGGGGCGGCGGCGGCGCCACCGCCTGCGTGCTGCCGAAGAAGGTCGACCTCGGCAAGGTCGGCAATCCCGGCTGGAAAACCACGGCCACCAGCGGCGGCATCCTGCTGATGGGCGGCGGGCTGGACGTGGACAATGCGCTCAAGTGGATGATCGCCCGTTCCGGCGGCGGCGACTTCGTCGTGCTGCGCTCGAGCGGCACCGACGCCTACAACGACTACATCTACGCGATGGGCGGCGTCAACTCGGTGCAGACCTTGCTGGTCACGAACACGACCCAGGCCAACGACGCCTGCGTGGTGGCGACCATCAGGAACGCCGGCGCCGTGTTCCTGGCCGGCGGCGACCAGGCCGACTATGTGAATTACTTCAAGAACCAGGGCGTGGGCAGCGCGCTCAACTACCTGATCAACAGCAAGCGCGCGCCGGTCGGCGGCACCAGCGCCGGCATGGCCGTGCTTGGCCAGTTCTACCACCCGGGCGGGGCCGACCCCGCCACCGCCTTGCAAGACCCGACGGCAGTGGCCATCGGCAACAATTTCCTGGCGAGCGCGGCGCTGGCAAACCTGGTCACCGACACCCACTTCGCGCAGCGCGCGCGCCAGCCGCGGCTGGTCGCCTTCCTGGCCAGCGGCATCTACAACCATGGCGTGCCATGGAGCAGCATGGGCGGCATCGGCGCCGACGAATCGACGGCGGTGGCGGTCGACGCCAGCGGCATCGGGCAGGTGTACGGCAGCGGCAACGCCCACTTCTTGCGCGGCACGGGCGCGCCGGAGATCCTGGCGCCGGGCGCGGCGCTGACCTGGAAGCTTGGCAACGAAGCCTTGCGGGTTGAACAGGTGCCCGGCACCGCCAACGGCAGCAACAGCTTCAACCTTGGCACCTGGACCGGCAGCGGCGGCTTCACGCGCTACTGGTACGTGACCAACGGCGTGCTGACGCTTAACTGAGGATCGGGGACATCATGATGCAAACAGCGATCAAGGGCATCGCGGCCATGCTGGCCGTGGCGCTGGCCTTGCCGGCGGCGGCGGCGCCGGCCACCGACTACGTCTACATTGCCGCCGCCGGCGTGCACGACGTCAAGTATTTCCACGGTTGCTGGGACACGGCGGACCAGGAGAAGCGGACCAAGGTGAATGTGATCATGCAGGGCCTGTCGATGGACGACGTGACGGTGCACGCCACGCCGCACGTGAGCGGCAAGCCGTCGAGCGAGATGGTGACCTTCCGCCTGAAAAACATGGACGCCAGCTTCAAGGTGCAGTTCCGCAGCAACGACGGGCCGCATTGCCAGCAGGGCGTGCACAGCGTCAGCTTCCGCGACAAGACGCTGCACAATGCCAGCGAATTGAAGTAGAAGAACCGGGGTCAGTTCTGACATTCGGACACGAGCTCAACCGTTATTGTCATTACGGTTGAGCTCGTGTCCGAATGTCAGAACTGACCCCGGTTCTTTACTGTCCGAATGTCAGAACTGACCCCGGTTCTTCTACTTCCGCTCCAGCTTGGCGACCGACAGGTCGAGCACCTTGACGCCGGCGCGCCCGAAGTTGATCTGGGCGCGCGCATTGCCGCCGCTGCCTTCGATATTGACGATCACCCCCTCGCCGAACTTGGCGTGCGCCACTGATTCGCCGATGCGCCAGCCGGGCGCGTTCGACTTCTGCGCGATCTGCCGGGCGATCTTGTTGTCGGCGCCGCCGGCGAACGACGGCTCGTCCCAGGCCGACTTTTTATTGCCGAACCAGTGCGACTGCACCCGCGGCGACAGCCACTTGAGCGCCGCTTCGGGCAACTCGTCGAAGAAGCGCGACTTCATGTTGTAGCGGGTCTGGCCGTGCAGCATGCGGGTCTGGGTAAAGCTCATGTACAGTCGCTTGCGCGCGCGCGTGATCGCCACGTACATCAGGCGCCGCTCCTCGTCCACCCCGTCCATTTCGCGCGAACTGCTCTCGTGCGGGAACAGGCCCTCTTCCAGCCCGGTGATGAACACCGCGTCGAATTCGAGGCCCTTGGCCGAGTGCACCGTCATCAGCTGCAGCGCGTCCTGCCCGGCCGAGGCCTGGGCGTCGCCCGCCTCCAGCGAGGCATGCGACAGGAAGGCCGACAGCGGCGACATCACCGCCGCCAAGGGCGCATCGGCGTCCAGGATCTCGACGCCGTCCGCGCTGACGATGGCCTCGCCCTGGGACGCCTGGGCCTTCGGCCCCAGGTGCGCCGGCGCCGACTGGCCGAAGCCTTCCTCCTGCACGAACTGGGTCGCCGCACTGACCATCTGCTCCAGGTTCTCGATGCGGTCGGCGCCCTCCTTCTCGTTCTGGTAATGCGCCAGCAGGCCGCTGGCCTCGAGCACCACGCGCACCATTTCCGGCAGCGACAGCTGCTGGGTCTCGAAGCGCGCGCCCTCGATCAGCTTGACGAAGCCGCCCAGCGAGGAGCCGGCCTTGCCCGCCACGTAAGGCACCGCCGCATACAGCGAAATGCCGTACTGCTGCGAGGCCGCCTGCAGCGCCTCGACCGAGCGCATGCCGATGCCGCGCGTCGGGAAATTGACCACGCGCAGGAAGGCCGAATCGTTGTGCGGATTGTCCATCAGCTGCAGGTAGGCGATCGCGTGCTTGACCTCGGCGCGCTGGAAATAGCGCTGGCCGCCGTACACGGTGTACGGCAGGCCGGCCGCGAACAGCGCGTGCTCGATCACGCGCGACTGCGCGTTCGAGCGGTACAGGATCGCGATCTCGCTGCGCAGCGCGCCGTCGGCCATCAGGCTTTTCGCTTCCTCGATGATCCACTGCGCTTCCTCGAGGTCGGACGAAGCTTCGTAGATGCGCACCGGCTCGCCGTGGCCGGCGTCGGTGCGCAGGTTCTTGCCCAGGCGCTTGCTGTTGTTGGCGATCAGGTGGTTGGCGCTGTCGAGGATATGGCCGTGCGAGCGGTAGTTCTGCTCCAGCTTGATCAGGTTCTCGACCCGGAATTCGCGCTCGAAGGCGGCCATGTTGCCCACGTTGGCGCCGCGGAAGGCGTAGATGCTCTGGTCGTCGTCGCCGACGGCGAACAGCGCGCCGCCATGGCGCTCGCCATGCCCGGCCAGCAGCTTGAGCAAGTTGTATTGCAGGTCATTGGTGTCCTGGAACTCGTCGACGAGGATGTGCTTGAAGCGCGCCTGGTAATGCTCGCGCAGCGGCTGGTTGCGGCTCAGCAGTTCATACGAGCGCAGCAGCAGCTCGGCGAAATCGACCACGCCTTCGCGCTGGCAATTCTGGTCGTACAGCTCGTACAGCTCGACCATCTTGCGCTCGATCGGGTCATAGGCCTCGACCTTGTCCGCGCGCAAGCCCTGGTCCTTCGCGTTGTTGATGAAGTACATCAGATTCTTCGGCGGATACTTCTCGTCGTCGATATTGTTGGCCTTCAGCAGGCGCTTGATCATCGACAGCTGGTCTTGCGAATCGAGGATCTGGAAGGTCTGCGGCAGGGCCGCGTCGCGGTAGTGGGTGCGCAGCAGCCGGTTCGACAAGCCGTGGAAGGTGCCGATCCACATGCCGCGGGTACTGACCG
The DNA here is from genome assembly GCA_036676245.1 of Massilia sp. GTDB lineage: Bacteria > Pseudomonadota > Gammaproteobacteria > Burkholderiales > Burkholderiaceae_D > Telluria_A. The sequence goes on from JAKFDH010000017.1 coordinate 72,309, forward strand.
GCAGCATCGCCGACAGGCGCGTGAGCATCTCCTTGGCCGCCTTGTTGGTGAACGTGACCGCCATGATCCCGGCCGGCGACACCTGCCCGGTCTGGATCAGCCAGGCGATGCGGGTGGTCAGCACACGGGTCTTGCCGGAACCGGCGCCGGCGAGGATCAGGGCGCTCTGCGGTGGCAGGGTGACGGCGGCGAGTTGTTCGGGATTGAGGTTGTGAAGGAGATTTTGCATCCCGCGATTATACCGGGCGGGATGCCGCAAACCTGTTCGGAGAGATATCGGGGTCAGACCTCAATTAATCGCCAATCGGGGTCAGACCTCAATTACCGAAGGGTAAGGCGTGCCAAGGGAACGACGTCGAATGCGCTTGTTGCCGGCAATTGAGGTCTGACCCCGATTGGGGGCTAATTGAGGTCTGACCCCGATTACACGATGACGAATAGACGAAGAAATGGACAGCCGGTATTTTTTACTTGGGGGAGGTGGCGTCGGGCACTGGCTTGGCCGTCATGACCAGCGCAAACTGCAACTTGCCGTCGTCGCTGCTGACATTCATGCTCGCTTGTGTGCCGGCATCCATCAGCATCGACTGTTCGCCCATCGGCTGGCCATTGAGCGTCACTTTCGATTTCATCATCACCTTGCCGACGGAATGGGCGGTCAGCAAAAACTCGCCGTCCCATTGCTCAGCGTCACTTCCTTTGCTCACCTTGAAGATCTCGCCTTCGCGCACCAACAGGCGCGGATGGGAGGTGGTGCCCAGCGCAGTCAGCGTCATGCCGACGTCGTAGCGCCCGCCCTTGGCTGTGTGCGCCGCGGCCGTATCGGCGCGCGCGACCAGCGCGGCGCTCGCGCCGGCAACTACCAGCAGGCCGATGGCCACGCGTCCCGCCAGGCGGCGCGACGGGGCGTGAGGAAAATGCTGCAAGTTCATGATGCGCTCCTTCAGGGGATGGTGGGACTGCCAATGGCAGCTGGCCGACAGGGTGGCGTCGTCCAGCTGGGATTTCATCATGGCGCTCGCATAGACCCGGGCGCTACCCGGATGCGCCGCCATGACCGTCGAGTCGCAAGCCAATTCCTGGTCGAGCCGGAAGCGCGGCGCCGCGATATGCACGAGGGGATTGAACCAGAAGCAGCACTGCAGCACGGCCAGCAAGGCGTTCGCCGCCGGATCGCCCCTAGCCGCATGCAAGCGTTCATGCGCGAGAATCAAGACCTGTTCGTCCGCTGAGAAGCGCGTCGCGAAGTCACGCGGCAGCACCACGCGCTGGCGCCACAGGCCAAGCAGCAGGGGCCCGGCGCCATCGTGTTCGGCAACCCAGGCGTCGCCAGCCGGGGCCAGGCGCCCCAGGCTCCGCACGTAGTGCCAGTGTGAACTGAAGAAGTGTCCTGCCATCAGGCCCGTCCCGGCAGCCCAGGCCAGCAGCAGCCATTGCGCCAGGGCGCCGCTTGACGGTGCGGCATCCTTGACAGGCTGAGCACTGGCGCCGCCAAGGTCGATGAGCACGGCGGCAAGCTGCGGCGGCGCGATCGCCAGCGGCGGCAACAGGACCGCCGCCATCGTCGCCGGCACTGCCAGCCAGGCGGCGTAGGCATGCACCGCGCCGAGGCGATTGCGCAGCAAGGGACGCAGGGCAAGCACGACGGCGATGGCGGCGCTGCTGGCGAGCGCCAGCCGTCCAATCAGGAGCAGCAGCTCATTTGCCATCGCCAAGCTCCTCGATCAGGCGCTTGAGGTCAGCGATATCGGCCTTGCTCAGGCGCCGGTGCTTGCCGAAGTGGGCCACCAGCGGCGCCACGCGGCCGCCGAACAGGCGGTCCAGCATGCCGCTGCTCTGGCTGCTGACCCAGTGCTCGCGCTCGAGCACGGCTGTATAGAGATAGCGCCGCCCATCCTTTTCGGCGCTCACGGCCCCCTTCTTCAGGAGCCGGTTGAGCAGAGTCTTGACGGTGGCTTCCTGCCATTGCTGCTGGCTGGCGAGGGCGGCGGCGACCTCTTCCGCCGGCACCTTGCCCGTGGTTTGCCACAGTACTTCCATCACCTGCGACTCGGCGTCGCTGATATCGATCGCTTGCTTGGCCATGCTTGCCCTTTCACGATTACACGCGTAATCACAACTTCATGATTACACGTGTAATCGGAAACGTCAAGGCGCAGGCACGGCCACGCCGCGGCTGAGCGCATCGGCGATCAGCGAGCGCACGACCTTGTCCGCCGCATGGCTTTCCTTTTCCATCTGCTCACCCAGCTTGCCCATTTTTTCGCCCAGCGCTTCCATCGGCTTGCCGGCTTCCTCCATGCGCTTGCCGATCGCTTCCATCGGCGCGTGGCGCTTGGCCATGTCCTCACCCAGGCGCGCCATGCCTTCGCCTTCCTTCTCCATCTGGCGGCCCAGCGCTTCCATTTGGCTCGACAGCTTTTCGAGGTCGCGGTTCAGGCGATCGCGCTCGGCGGCGCTAGCGTCCGCCATCTTGCGCGCGGTGCGGTCGATTTCGCGGCCCAGCTTGTTCTGCTCGCGTCCCAGTTCCTTCATGCGGCGCTCGAACTTGCGCTGCTCGACCGGATCCATGCGCACCCCGCCCGCCGCTGTTTCCATTTCGGCGCCCAGCTTTTCCATTTCCTTGCCGTGCATGTCCATTTCCTTGCCATGCGCATCCATCTGCACGCCGAGCCGGTCGACCGGCTCCCACGCTTCGATCAGGCGCGCCAGGACCGCCGGGTCCTGCACGATATAGGCCTTGCCGTCCTTGCGGAACCAGAAGAAGTCGCCGGCGATCGTGCGCTTGGCCGTTTCGATGTCGCGCCAGTCGTCGCTGCCGCTGCTCATCGTGGAACCCTTGCGTTCCGGCCCGCGCACCAGGGCGTAGGCGCTGTCGTGGCCCTTGCTGACCGACCACTCGCGCTTCTTGACGCGCGGCGCCGGCGCTGGCGACGGGGCCGGCGCCGCTTTCGCGTTCACCTGGGGCGCCGCCGACGGCGACGGCGCCGTCTGCGCATTGGCATAGAAAGCGGCGCAGGCGGCGGCCAGGCCGAGGATCGGCACGGCCATTTTCCAGTTCAACGGTTCGGTATCGGGTCGAACCAGGCGTTTGATGCGGGACATAAGATTTCCTCCGTGGGCCGCGTGGGCCAGTTGGGGGGTGGTGAACTGGAACTGGTCCAGTTCGGACAATGCAAGTGCGAGGCGCCGCGGTTCGCCCAGCATGCTTGCGGCTAAATCATCTGCAATCTGTTCGCGCTCGACCCGGATCCGGTTCGACAGCCACCACACGGTCGGGTGGTAGAACAGCACGATCTCGATCGCCCCCTGGACCAGGTTGACGAGGTAATCGTGGCGCTTGATATGGGCCAGTTCGTGCGCCAGCAGCGCTTCGAGCAGCGCGGCCGGCATGCCGGACGCCAGCGACGCCGGCACCAGCACGATCGGGCGCCACCAGCCGGCCGTGACCGGGCTGGCCAGGTCGCCCACCAGGCCAAGGCGCACCGGACGGTCGATGCCGAAGCGCGCCGCCATGCGCGCCAGCGTGGCCTGCAAGGGGGGATGTTCGAGGTATTGGCCGGGCCGCGAACGGCGCCGCACCCAGGCCAGGCCGGCCACCATGCGCAGCGCCAGCGCGCCGGCGCCGCAGGCCCACAGCAGCATCACCAGCGGCAGGCGCGCCTGCAAGGCCTGCTCCCAGCCGGCCAGCTGGGCGGCCACGCCGGGCGAAGCCGCGGCGCCCGCGGCGCCGGCATCCGGCTGGCCCGCCAGCACCAGCGCCAGCTGGGTCGTGGCCTGGGCCGTGTCGCTGCCGGCGTCGGCCAGGCGCTGCACCAGCCCGGCCAGCGGCAGCGCGGCGCACAGCAGCAGCGCGGCGCAGGCCAGCGCATAGCGCGCCTGCGGTCGCGCCTTGCGCATCAGCCCCAGCGCCAGCGCGGCGCCCCAGCCGATCAGCAGGCCTTGCCAGACAAAATCCAGCAATGCCCAGGCCAGTCCTGGTACCAGCGCCGCCAGCAGTTCGTTCATTCGGGTCTCCGTCCGTGCCAATCGATGGATGTAGAATAAAAGATCTAGATTGAATTGTCTAGAACTTTTTTTCTACTTGCCGGGGCATGCAGTCAAAGCCCCACGATCGAGGATAGTCCGGCGGCGCGCCGCCTTCCAGCGCCGTGCGACAGACGGTCGGATTGGCGGAACAGTTCACAAAAGCGCACACCCGATATTAAATAATTCTTAGTTTTCTTATACGGGATATGGCCGTGATATCTTGTCTTCGATGCAACAAAACAATAGAATCTCGCAGCATTGATTTAATGGAAATAACATCATGAACAAGAATGCTTGCCTCGCCCTCCTCCTCGCACTCGGAATGGGCATGCCCTGCGCCTTCGCCGAGCAGCTCAGCCTCGACCCGCAGGGCGGTTTTGAAGGCCAGGTGGCCGACACCCTGCCCGGATCGACGCTGGCGCCGGACCCGGCACTGGCGCCGCTGGCAATCGACCCGGCCGCGTCCATCCTGGAGCCAGCCAGTTTCGGCGGCGAGGCCGACGCGCCGGAGTTCCGCGTGGCGCCGGCGCCGCAGCCAAGCCCGGCGCGCGAGCGCGACTTGCCGGAGCCCATCAGCGCCGTGCTGATCCTGCTGGCACTGAGCCTGCTGGCGCGCGCGCACCGCAAACAATCGGATTGAACCAAGGACGAAAGCGATGGAGACGATGATGAAAACGGTCATCCTGAGGATGGTCCAGCAAGCGGACCACGGCTTCCTGTGCAAGCTGTACGACGCCACCCGCGGCGAGGAGCTGCGGATCGGCGGTTTCGGCGGGCAGGCGCTCGACATGCTGCTGCCGCTGCAGTTCGAGGCCGAGCGCCAGTACTTCCTGCGCCGCTTCCCCTGTGCCGAACATGCCATCATCGAGGGGCCGCACGGCTCGCGCGGGCGCTGGTATGTGCACCGCACGACGCAGGAAATCCGGCTGGTCGACATCAGCCTGCTGCCGGACGCGCGCGGCCAGGGCATCGGCGGCAGCCTGCTGCGCCGCCTGCAGGCCGAGAGCGAGCGCTCCGGCTTGCCGCTGCGGCTGTCCGTGGTGCGCGGCAACCCGGCGCGGCGCCTGGTGCAGCGCCTGGGCTTTATTGAAACCGGCAGCGACGGCATCCAATGCGCGCTCGAATGGCGCGCCGGCGCGCTGCTGGCCGCCGCCGAGGCCTGAGGCTCGGCCCCCCGGCCCTAGTACAGCACCACCGAGCGGATCGACTCGCCCGACTTCATCAGGTCGAAGCCTTCGTTGATGCGCTCGAGCGGCAGGCGGTGGGTGATCAGGTCGTCGATGTTGATCTTGCCGTCCATGTACCAGTCGACGATCTTCGGCACATCGGTGCGCCCGCGCGCGCCGCCGAAGGCCGAGCCTTTCCACACGCGTCCCGTCACCAGCTGGAACGGCCGGGTCGAGATTTCCTGTCCCGCCGCCGCCACCCCGATCACGATCGACTGGCCCCAGCCCTTGTGGCAGCACTCGAGCGCCTGGCGCATCGTGTTGACGTTGCCGATGCACTCGAAGCTGTAGTCGGCGCCGCCGTCGGTCAGCTGGACGATCGCGTCGACCACGTTCTCCACCTTCGATGGATTGATGAAGTCGGTCATGCCGAACTTGCGCGCCATCGCCTCGCGCGCCGGATTCAGGTCGACCCCGATGATCTTGTCCGCGCCCACCATCTTCGCGGCCTGGATCACGTTCAGGCCGATCCCGCCCAGGCCGAACACGACCACGTTCGCGCCCGCTTCGACCTTGGCCGTGAACAGCACCGCGCCCACGCCGGTCGTCACGCCGCAGCCGATGTAGCAGATCTTGTCGAACGGCGCGTCCGAGCGCACCTTGGCCAGCGCGATCTCCGGCACCACGATGTAGTTCGAGAAGGTCGAGGTGCCCATGTAGTGGAAGATCGGCTGGCCGCCGATCGAGAAGCGGCTGGTCGCGTCCGGCATCAGGCCGCGCCCCTGGGTCGGGCGGATCGCCTGGCACAGGTTGGTCTTTTGCGACAGGCAGAATTTGCACTGGCGGCATTCGGGGGTATACAGGGGGATGACGTGGTCGTCGCGCCGCAGGCTGGTCACGCCGGGGCCGACATCGACCACCACGCCCGCGCCTTCATGGCCGAGGATGGCCGGGAAGATGCCTTCCGGGTCGGCGCCCGACAGCGTGTACCAGTCGGTATGGCAGATGCCGGTGGCCTTGATCTCGACCAGCACCTCGCCCGCTTTCGGGCCTTCCAGTTCGACCTCTTCGATCGTCAGCGGCTGGCCCGCCTTCCACGCGATTGCTGCCTTGGTTTTCACATTTCCCCCGTTTGCATTGATTGCCGAATCGGCATCATAGCAAGTCGGGGGCAAGCGCGCAGCAAGCGCCTGCCTCTACGCGGCCATCAGGGCCGCGCGCCGCTCCCAGTGCGAATTGAGCTGGTCGGCCAGGCGCAGCGGCGCCAGCGGCTTGGCGATCACGCCGATCGCCCCGGCGTCGGTGTAGCGGGCGATGTCGCAGGTCGTCGTCAGCCCGGTCACGAACAGGGCCGGGGTCGCGGCCAGGTGCGGCAGGGCGCGCAGTTTTTCCAGCAGGGCCAGGCCGTCGATCTCGGGCATCATCACGTCGAGCAGGATCAGGTCGGCCTCGAAGCCGCGCGCGGCCACCAGCGCTTCGCGCCCCGAGCCGCAGTCGCGCACCTCGAACTTGCCGATCACTTCCATCACCAGCTTGGCCGTGGTGCGCACATGCAGGTCGTCTTCCACATACAGGATTTTTTTCAGTTCGCGCATCGTCAATCTCCGGCGCTCAGGTTGGCGGCAATGCCGAGCATGCCCGAAATCGTCACCCACAACTGGCGCGGGGACGTCCATGGTTTCGGCAGGTAGGCGGCCTGCACGCCGCACCAGTTCGGCTGGCGCACCGAATACACCAGCAGCGGGGTCGCCACCAGGGCCGGCAGCAGGTCGGCGCCGTCGCCGTCCGGCAGGCTGGGATCGAGCACGACCGCCGAAAAGATCTCGGCCCTGAGCCTGCCGTGCGCCTCGGCCAGCGTGGCCACATGGACCACCTGCGCTTCCGGCACCAGCAGCGTGCCGAGCACGGCGGCGGTGGTGCTGTCGGCGTCGACCAGCAGCACCCGCTTGATGCCGCCGCCGCTGGCGACGCGCTGCTCGCCGAGCTCGATCGTCTCGAGCGGCATCATGTCGATCGAGCGGATGCGCCGGCCCAGCTGCTGCCCGGTCGCGAGCGCGTCGGCCAGGCGCTGGCGCAGGCAGCGCGCGGCCGAACTGCGGCGGCGCGGCGTGTGAAGGGGGGGACGGATACCCGCCCTGGCCTCGCCGCGGACGGCGGGCATGCGTTTATGGCTATGAGTAGCCGCCTTCATCGCGACCTCCTTGTCGTGAACCTTGCGATCGAAATCCTGGACGCGGCCCATGGATGGGCAAACGCGAGCGTCGAACAGCGCACCAGGGAGGACAATCGGCGGAGCTGGGCCGAGGAATTACGATCGGCCGCAGGGAACAGGCGGCGCTGGGATGTGCGGGCGGCGGGAGCGGGTTAAGGTCCGGCCGCTAGGCAATGTGGGCGCAACGGCGCATCACGGGAAATCAGTGTAGCTGAATTTTCTCAAAAGAAATCGCCACAACGCAATTAAATATTCCAATGTGGCAAATTGGCATAATGCATCGCCACTATTTGGGTTTCAGGCGGCTGGCGAATCCGGCATGCAGGCCGTTCAGCGTTTCCTCGGCCGCAAGCAGCTGGTCCGCCACTTCGTTGATCTTGCGGCGGCTCGAGCGGGCATGGTCGCGCAGCACTTCGAAGGCGGTATTGCGGTCGGTCTGGAACTTGCCCATCAGCAGGCCGACGGCCAGGCTCGTTTCGCGCCCGGCGGCCAGCGCCGCGTTCAGGTTGTGTTCGGTGCGCCGCAGCTGGCGGATGTCGTCGGCGCGCGCCAGCCCGGCTTCGAAGGCCGGCATCAGGCGCTCGGCGTCGACCGGCTTGATCACGTAGCCGACCGCGCCGTAGGCGGCGGCCTGGCGCGTCGATTCGCTGTCGCCGATGGCCGACAGGAACATGAACGGCACGCTGGTCTCGGCCTTCAGGTGCTTGGCCAGCTCGAGCCCGGTCATGCCGGGCATGGTGATGTCGAGCAGCGCCAGGTCCGGCTCGCCCTGGGCCACCAGGGCCAGGGCTTCCTCGCCGGAACCGGCGGCCACGGTGTCGTAGCCGGCGTGGTTCAGCACCTCGCCTATAAACTGGAGCAACAGGGGATCGTCATCGACGATCAGGATGCGGCGTTTGGCAGGCTGGGCGGCGTTCATGGCGGCGGATGTCCTTTAACGCAAGTTTATTCATTTGCTAAATGATTATACGGCCACCTCCATCGTTTTTGCGCAAATTCGCGGAACCGGCGAACAGCGCGTCGAAACCGGCCGCCGCCTCGCCCGGCTGGGGCGCCGCGTAGACGCTGGTGATCGCGGCCACCATGTCGGCCCCGCGCGCCACCAGCGGCGCCGCGTTGGCCGGCGTCATGCCGCCGATGACGACGATCGGCAGTGCCAGTTCGGCGCGCGCCCGGACCAGCAGCGCCGGCTCGGTGACGAAGCTGTACTTCTTGACCGGCGACGGATAAAAGCCGCCGAAGGCGACATAGCTGGCGCCGTCGCGCGCGGCCGCGTGGGCCAGCGCCAGGTCGCCGTAGCAGGAGGCGCCGACGATCTTGCCGGGGCCCAGGACGCTGCGCGCGTGGCGCACCGCCTCGTCGGTGCCGCCCAGGTGGACGCCGTCGGCGTCGAGCGTCAGGCACAGCGACAGGTGGTCGTTGATGACCAGCGGACGGCCGTAGCGCCGGCACAGCGACTGCAGCGCCGCTGCCTGCTCGCGGCGCAGCGTCGCGCTGGCCTGCTTGTGGCGGTACTGCACCATGGCGGCGCCGGCGTGCAGCGCGGCGCGGGTGCAGTCGAGCAGTTTGTCGGTGTCGTCCCAGTTCGGGGTGACCAGGTATAAGCCTCGCATAGGGGTTCCTTCTGTAGTCAGGCGCTTGGCAGCGCGGGCGGAAAAAAGCGGCGCGGGATGCGCTGGCCGGGGCCGATGGCGAAGGCGTGCTGCAGCGCCTGGTGGCAGTAGGACTGGGCGCGGCCGAGCGCCTGGCCGACCGGTTCGCCCAGCGCCAGGCGGGCGGCGATCGCCGCCGCCAGCGTGCAGCCGCTGCCGTGGAACTCGCCCCCCAGGCGCAGCCATTCCCACTCCCATTCCCGGCCCGCCGACTTCCAGGTGTTGACGACCGTATCGCCGTCGCCGTGGCCGCCGGTGACCAGCAGGTGCTGGCACGGCGCTTCGGCCAGCAGGCCGGCCAGCGCCGCGGCCTCGGGCAGGTTCGGCACCAGCACGGTGGCCAGCGCCAGCAGCGGCGCCAGCGCGGCGACCGCGTCCCCGCGGCCGAGCGCATCGCCGGCGCCGCTGGCCAGCACCGGGTCCAGCACCACCGGCAGGTCCGGCTGCAGCTCGCGCAGCTGGCGCAGCACCTGGGCGATCGCCGCGGCATTCGCGGCATTGCCCGGGATGCCGATCTTGACGGCGCGGATGTCGACGCTGGCGGCCAGCGCGCGCGCCTGGCGCAGCAGCAGCGCGCTGTCGACCGGCTGCACCTCGTGCACCCGGTTGTGGTCCTGCACCGTCAGCGCGGTGACGATCGGCAGCGCGTGCGCGCCCTGGGCGGCGATGGCCTCGATGTCGGCCGCGATCCCGGCCCCGCCGGACGGATCGAGGCCGGCGAACACCAGCACCGCCGGGCGCCGCGCGGCCGTCACTTGAGCATCCCCGCCAGCGGCGAGGACGGCGAGGCCGCGAAGCGCTTCGGCATGCGGCCGGCCAGGAAGGCGTCGCGCCCGGCCAGCACCGCATGGCGCATCGCGCGCGCCATGCGCACCGGGTCGCGCGCGCCGGCGATGGCGCTGTTCATCAGCACGCCGTCGCAGCCCAGTTCCATCGCCAGCGCCGCGTCCGAGGCGGTGCCGACGCCGGCGTCGACCAGCACCGGCACCGTGGCCTGCTCGATGATCAGCGACAGGTTCCAGGGATTGAGGATGCCCATGCCGGAGCCGATCAGCGAGGCCAGCGGCATCACCGCCACGCAGCCGATCTGCTCCAGCATCCTGGCCTGGATCGGGTCGTCGCTGCAGTAGACCATGACGTCGAAGCCGTCGCGCACCAGGGTCTCGGCCGCGGCCAGCGTCTCGGGCATGTTCGGGAACAGGGTTTTCTCGTCGCCCAGCACTTCCAGCTTGACCAGCTTGCGTCCGCCGAGCAGCTCGCGCGCCATCTGCAGCGTGTAGACCGCGTCCTTGGCGTTGTAGCAGCCGGCGGTGTTGGGCAGGATCGTGAATTCGCCTGGGGGCAGCACGTCGAGCAGGCTCGGGGCCTTCGGGTCCTGGCCGATGTTCACGCGCCGGATCGCCACCGTGATGATCTCGGCGCCGGCGGCGACGGTCGCCTCGCGGGTCTGGTCCAGGTCGCGGTACTTGCCGCTGCCGACCAGCAGCCGCGAGCCATAGGCGGTGCCGGCGATGGTCAGCATGTCCTTGTCTTGCATGATTGTCTCCTTGAGATTGGTTGGCGCGGCGCTCAGCCGCCGCCGATGGCGCGCACGATGTCGATCCGGTCGCGCGGCTGCACGATGCGTTCGGCCCACTGCTGGCGCGGCACCACGCTGCGGTTGACGGCCAGCGCCAGCGGCTGCGCCGCCAGCTCCAGCTGCTCCACCAGTTGCGCCAGGGTGCTGCTGGCGGGCACGCGGTGGGCCTCGCCGTTGACGTCGATGTCGATCATGGTCAGGCCTTCCGGTACAGTTGGGCGCCGCCTTTCACGAACTCGATCGCCTTTTCCTGCATGCCCTTGGCGGCGTACTCGCGCACTTCCTGCGTGATCTTCATCGAGCAGAAATGCGGGCCGCACATCGAGCAGAAATGGGCCACCTTGGCCGAGTCCTTGGGCAGGGTCTCGTCGTGGAAGCTGCGCGCCTTGTCGGGATCGAGGCCGAGGTTGAACTGGTCGTCCCAGCGGAACTCGAAGCGCGCCTTGGACAGCGCGTTGTCGCGGATCTGCGCGCCTGGATGTCCCTTGGCCAGGTCGGCCGCGTGGGCCGCGATCTTGTAGGTGATGATGCCGTCCTTGACGTCGTCCTTGTCGGGCAGGCCGAGGTGCTCCTTGGGCGTCACGTAGCACAGCATCGCGGTGCCGTACCAGCCGATCTGGGCCGCGCCGATGCCGGACGTGATATGGTCGTAGCCGGGCGCGATGTCGGTGGTCAAGGGCCCCAGCGTGTAGAACGGCGCTTCGCCGCACTGCTCCAGCTGCAGGTCCATGTTCTCCTTGATGAGCTGCATCGGCACGTGGCCCGGGCCTTCGATCATCACCTGCACGTCGTGCTTCCATGCGACCTGGGTCAGCTCGCCCAGGGTCTTCAGCTCGGCCAGCTGGGCTTCGTCATTGGCGTCGTAGATCGAGCCGGGACGCAGGCCGTCGCCGAGGCTGAACGACACGTCGTAGGCCTTCATGATCTGGCAGATGTCCTCGAAGTGCTCGTACAGGAAGGACTCCTTGTGGTGCGCCAGGCACCACTTGGCCATGATCGAGCCGCCGCGCGAGACGATGCCGGTCAGGCGGGAAGCCGTCATCGGCACGTAGCGCAGCAGCACGCCGGCGTGGATGGTGAAGTAGTCGACGCCCTGCTCGGCCTGTTCGATCAGGGTGTCGCGGAAGATCTCCCAGCTCAGGTCCTCGGCCTTGCCGTTGACCTTCTCCAGCGCCTGGTAGATCGGCACGGTACCGATCGGGACCGGGCTGTTCCGGATGATCCACTCGCGCGTCTCGTGGATATGCTTGCCGGTCGACAGGTCCATCACATTGTCGGCGCCCCAGCGGATCGCCCAGGTCATCTTCTCGACTTCCTCGCCGATCGACGAGGTCACGGCCGAATTGCCGATGTTGGCGTTGATCTTGACCAGGAAGTTGCGGCCGATGATCATCGGCTCGACTTCCGGATGGTTGATGTTGGCCGGGATGATGGCGCGCCCGCGGGCGATCTCGCTGCGCACGAATTCGGGCGTGATCTCGGCCTGCATCGCGGCGCCGAACGCCTGGCCCGGGTGCTGGCGGCCGAGCAGCGCGGCGCTGCGCTCGCCCATCGGGCCGCTGGCTGCCATCTGCGCCAGGTACTCCTTGCGGCGCAGGTTTTCGCGGATCGCGACGAACTCCATCTCGGGCGTGACGATGCCGCGCCTGGCGTAGTGCATCTGGGTGACGTTGGCGCCCTCCTTCGCGCGGCGCGGGGTGCGCGCCAGCTGGAAGCGCAGCGGCGCGGTGGCCGGGTCGTCCTGGCGCGCGCGGCCGAAGGCCGAACTGGGGCCGTCCAGCAGCTCGGTATCGGCGCGCTCCTCGATCCACGGCGCGCGCGGGACCGCCAGGCCGGCGCGGATGTCGATCGCCACCTGCGGATCGGTGTAGGGACCGGAGGTGTCGTAGATGTGCACCGGCGCGTTCGGCTCGCCGCCGAACGAAGCCGGGGTGTCGGCCTGGGATACTTCGCGCATCGGCACCCGGATATCGGGCCGGCTGCCTTGTACGTACACCTTGCGGGACTGGGGAAACGGTGCGATCGCGGCCTCGTCCACCGTGGCGGTGGCCGAATCGAACTTCAGGGGGGCATTCATGTGGCTCCTTTGCGTGCAGGAGCCAGCAAAGGAGTTGGTGGAGGCGGCCGGACCGCGCGGGCGGCCAGGCAGACATTCTCACGAGCTTCCCTTCGCTGGCATTATCCAGATCAGGTTCAGAGGGTGTTTCTCACCCGCGGCTCGCAAATGCGATTGGCAGGACCCCTAGCGTGTGCCGCCTTGCGGCAGCGGGTCGGATTATACGCCCGCCAGAACGAAATGCAAGGCGGACCGGCGGGATCGGGAAATGGGGGCGATGTTGCCCAGCGGAAGCAATATGAGCAATGCAGCAAGAGCGCGCAAAATAATAAGCGAACTTGGTGAGTTTGTGTGAGTTTTCAAACGCACTGGAAAAGATACAACACTTGTTGAGCTCGCCCGTCAAAGTTCGATTGATTACTCTAAACATTCCCAAATACACTCATTGAACGGTTGTACAGACAATGTCGCCGTAAAACAAAAAAATCATGGCGCGCCGCTCCAACCCGGACCGGTAGCGACCTTCACTATCATCTCGGAGAATCAAGCATGACGAATAAGAAACTTGGCGTTTCCCCAATGACCGCAGCAGTGCGCCTGGCCCTGGCCGTGGCGGCAGTCGGCGTGATGGGGAGCGCGGCAGCGGCCGACACCACACGCGTTATCGTCGCGTTCAAGCCCGGTGCGGCGGCGAACATGAAATCGGCCGTCAAGGCCGCCAAAGGCAGCGTCAAGCACGAGATTTTCGGCATGGACGCGATGGCGATCGAAGTGCCGGTGCAAGCCCTGAAAGGCCTGGAACACAACCCGAACGTGCTGTACGTCGAAGAAGACGTGGTGCGCAAGCCCTTCGCCCTGACCAGCGCCTCGACCGGCACCCCCTACCTGACCGGCCAGCTGGTTCCTTACGGCATCAAGCAAGTCCAGGCCGACCAGCTGTCGGACGTCAACGCCGGCAACCGCAAAGTCTGCATCATCGACTCCGGCATCGACCGCGCCCATGAAGACCTGGTCGCCAACAGCGCCAACCTGAGCGGCCAGTACGACGCCGGCACCGGCAACTGGTACACCGACGAGAACCACCATGGCACCCACGTGGCCGGCACCATCGCCGCCGTCAACAACAGCGGCACCGGCGTGGTCGGCGTCAACCCGAACCGCACGCTGAAACTGCACATCGTCAAGGTCTTCGGCGCCAGCGGCTGGGCCTATTCGTCGAGCCTGGCCAGCGCCGCCAACCAGTGCGGCGCCGCGGGCGCGAACGTGATCAGCATGTCGCTCGGCGGCGGCCGTTCCAGCAAGACCGAGCAGCGCGCCTTCGACACGCTGCAGGGCAAGGGCGTGCTGTCGATCGCCGCTGCCGGCAACGACGGCAACACCGTGGTCTCCTACCCAGCCGGCTATGCCAGCGTGATGATGGTCGGCGCCATCGACGAGAACAAGGCCTGGGCCGACTTCTCGCAGTACAACAGCAAAGTCGAGATCGCCGGTCCTGGCGTCGGCGTGCTGTCGACCGTGCCGACCAATTCCGGTTCCGAGCCGGCCCTGACCGTCGGCGCGACCGTGTATGCGCCGGGCGCGATGGAAGGTTCGCCGGTCGCGAGCGCGACCGCGCCGCTGGCCGACTTCGGCCTCGGCAACGCCGTCAATACGGCGATGGCTGGCAAGGTGTGCCTGATCGCGCGCGGCACGGTCGACTTCGCGACCAAGGTCAGCAACTGCCAGGCCAGCGGCGGCGTCGGCGCGGTGGTGTACAACAACGTGGCCGGCGCCTTCGGCGGCACGCTGGGCACGACCGTGACGAGCATTCCATCGGTCACCGCGACCGACGTCGACGGCGCCGCGATGAAGGGCCAGCTGGGCCAGAGCGCGACGGTGGCGGTCAAGCCGACCAGCTACGCCTACTTCGACGGCACCTCGATGGCGACGCCGCACGTATCGGCCGTGGCGGCGCTGGTGTGGAGCTACACGCCGAGCTGCACCGGCGCGCAGATCCGCGCATCGCTGACCAAGAGCGCGCTGGACCTGGGCCCAGCCGGCCGCGACACCAAGTTCGGTTTCGGCCTGGTGCAGGCCCTGGCCGCCAAGAACCGCATCGCCTCCCTGGGCTGCGGCAACTAAGCAACACGGCAGTATGAAAAAGGACGCTCCGGCGTCCTTTTTTTTCGTCCGGAAATGCCAATCGGGGTCAGACCTCAAATAGGCCCCAATTGGGGTCAGACCTCAATTGAGTACCAATCGGGGTCAGACCTCAATTGTCGATCGCCACTGCGTCTAAGGTAAGCCGGCGGCCGACGATTAACTTCAGGCAATTGAGGTCTGACCCCAATTAGCTCTAAATCGAGGTCTGACCCCGATTGGACGGCAATTGAGGTCTGTCCCCGGTTATCAGATTTTTCTTGTGGAAACTAATTCGTGTAAATAATACAACGACTTGCGGATTGTCACGAACTGCTGTTGCAGCACTCAACTGGCATGCATACACTTGAATGGCCACCAAAAAAATGCAGGCCACGAGCCCGCGTCCAACCGGAGAAACCACAATGTGCATCCGAATTCGCAGCACCCCGCTGACAGCCGCCATCATGCTGGCGCTCGCCACTGGCGTCATCGCTAGCGCCAGCGCAGCCAACACCGTCCGCGTCATCGTCACCTTCAAGCCCGGCGCCGCCGCTGCGGTCAAGGCCGCCACCGGCGCGGCCCGCGGCGCAGTCGTGCACGAGATTTACGGCATGGACGCGATCGCGATCGAGGTCCCGCCACAGGCGCTCAAGGGCCTCGAACGCAATCCCAACGTCATCTCGATCGAGGAAGACGTGCTGCGCCATGTCATGGCCGCGGCCGGCACCGGCTACCTTTCCGGCCAGACGGTCCCGTACGGGATCACGCTGGTGCAGGCCGACCAGCTGTCGGACCTGAACGCGGCCAACCGCAAGCTGTGCATCATCGACTCGGGCTACGACAACAACCATGAAGACCTGGCCGGCAACGACGTCACCGGCGAATACGACAAGCGCGGCACCGGCTGGTGGTACACCGATGAAAACCACCACGGCACCCACGTGGCCGGCACCATCGCCGCCATCAACAACAGCGGCACCGGCGTGGTCGGCGTCGCCGCCAACAAAAAACTCAAGCTGCACATCGTGAAGGTGTTCGGGGCCGACGGCTGGGCCTATTCGTCCTCGCTGACGACGGCGATCAACAAGTGCGGCACGGCCGGCGCGAACGTAATCAGCATGTCGCTCGGCGGCGGCCGCCCCAGCAAGACCGAACAGCGTGCGCTCGACGCGCTCGCCGCCAAGGGCGTGCTGTCGATCGCGGCGGCCGGCAACGACGGCAATACCGTCATTTCCTACCCGGCCGGCTATGCCAGCGTGATGATGGTCGGCGCGCTCGACGAGAACAAGGCCTGGGCCGACTTCTCCCAGTACAACAGCAAGGTCGAAATCTCCGGCCCCGGCGTCGGCGTGCTGTCGACCGTGCCGATGAACAGCGGCTCGAATTCGGCGCTCAAGGTCGGCACCCAGACCTATGCGCCGGGCACCATGGAGGGCTCGCCGCGCGCCACCGTCACGGCGCCGCTGGCCGACTTCGGCCTCGGCGACGCGGTCAACAATGCGGTGGCGGGCAAGGTGTGCCTGATCGCGCGCGGGAACTTCGATTTCGCCACCAAGGTCACGAATTGCCAGGCCAGCGGCGGCGTCGGCGCGGTGGTGTACAACAACGTGGCCGGCGGCTTCGGCGGCACGCTGGGCGCGACCATCACCAATATCCCGTCGCTGACGGCGTCGGATACCGAAGGCGCCGCGATGCTGGGCCAGCTGGGCCAGGCGGCGACGTTGGCGGTGACGCCATCGAGCTACGCCTACTTCGACGGCACCTCGATGGCCACGCCGCACGTGTCGGCGGTCGCGGCGCTGGTGTGGAGCTACTTCCCGACCTGCAGCGGCAGCCAGATCCGCACTTCGCTGACGCGCAGCGCGCTCGACCTGGGTACGCCCGGACGCGACGACAAGTTCGGCTACGGACTGGTGCAGGCGAAGACGGCCTACGACCGCATCGTCAATCTCGGCTGCGGCAACTGAGCGCCACGGCGCCACGGAAAAAGACGCTGCGGCGTCTTTTTTTTGTCCGGATTTCTTATTTCCTTGTGCATACATATCTCAAGTGCAATACTCAGAGTCCAGCCCCCCATCCGACGCACTCGCCGGGGCGATAAAACAGGTCTCCCTCGACGGAGATATCGGAGGTTCCCATGTCCAGTACAAGCATCGGCAGGATCATCGTGTTTATCTGTATGGCAGTGTTTACCGGAACGGCAGCAGCGCAGGCGTGGAATGCGGCGCAGCAGGAGGTCTGGAAGGTAGAGGAACAGCAGTGGAAGATGTCGGCCGCCAAGGACGACAGCTGGATCGAGAAAATGGTCCATCCCAGCCTCAGCTACTGGGACAACGATCGACCGGCGCCGCAGGACAAGGCTTCGCTGATCCGCTGGAACCGCTACAACAGCAGCCAGGGTGCCATCCTCGAGCAGGAACTGTATCCGATCGCGATCGTCATCACCGGCAATATCGCCGTGGTGCAGTACCGCTACTCGACGGCGCGCGAGAACTACAAGAAGGAGCGTGAAACCGCCCACGGCCGCTACACGGACGTGCTGCTCAAGGAAGGCGGGCGCTGGCAGTTCATCGCCTGGTCGGGCGGCGACGATCCGAAGAAGTAAGCGCGCCACCGGCTGGCCGGGAGCGAAGCCCCTGCCCCAATCCGGCCAGCCTCCTCCATTGTGCCCGCAGCGGCAGCCCGCCACCAGCGCCATCGACGCCCCCTCCCCCGGCGGCGGCCCTGCCCCTTGCCGGGGGCATCATCTATAATGTTTGTTTTCGCAAATCAGACCCTGCACATCATGGAATTAGCCAAGTCTTTCGAGCCCGCCGACATTGAACAGTTCTGGCGCAGCGAGTGGGAACAGCGCGGATACTTCACCGCCACCACCGACGCCGGCAAACCGTCCTTCAGCATCCAGCTGCCGCCGCCGAACGTGACCGGCACCCTGCACATGGGGCACGCCTTCAACCAGACCATCATGGACGGCCTGACGCGCTACTACCGCATGCGCGGCTACAACACGGCCTGGGTGCCGGGCACCGACCATGCCGGCATCGCGACCCAGATCGTGGTCGAACGCCAGCTCGATGCGCAGAAGATCTCGCGCCATGACCTCGGGCGCGACAAGTTCATCGAAAAAGTCTGGGAGTGGAAGGAAAAGTCGGGCAATACCATCACCGGCCAGATGCGCCGCATGGGCACCTCGCCCGACTGGGCCCGCGAATACTTCACGATGGATGAACCGCGCTCGAAGGTGGTGTCGGAAGTGTTCGTGCGCCTGTTCGAACAGGGCCTGATCTACCGCGGCAAGCGCCTGGTCAACTGGGACCCGGTGCTCGGCACCGCGGTGTCCGACCTCGAGGTGGCGCAGGAAGAGGAAGACGGCTTCATGTGGCATATCGACTATCCGTTCGCCGACGGCAGCGGCCATGTCACGGTCGCCACCACCCGGCCTGAAACGCTGCTCGGCGACGTCGCCGTCGCGGTCGACCCGACCGACGAACGCTACGCCGCCTTCGTCGGCAAGCAGCTGGTGCTGCCGCTGACGGGCCGCACGATCCCGCTGATCGCCGACGAATACGCCGACAAGGCCTTCGGCACCGGCTGCGTGAAAATCACGCCGGCGCACGACTTCAACGACTACCAGGTCGGCCAGCGCAACAAGCTCGACATGATCTGCGTGCTCACGCTCGACGCGAAAATCAACGACAACGCGCCCGAAGCCTACCGCGGCATGGACCGCTTCGCCGCGCGCAAGCAGATCGTCGCCGACCTCGACGCCGCCGGCCTGCTGCGCGAAGTCAAGCCGCACAAGCTGCAGGTGCCGCGCGGCGACCGCACCGGCGTCGTCATCGAGCCGATGCTGACCGACCAGTGGTTCGTCGCGATGAGCAAGCCGGCGCCGGAAGGCACTTTCTTCCCCGGCAAATCGATCGCCGAAGTCGCGCTCGAAAAAGTGGCGCAGGGCGAGATCAAGTTCGTTCCCGAAAACTGGAGCACCACCTACAACCAGTGGCTGGGCAACATCCAGGACTGGTGCGTGTCGCGCCAGCTGTGGTGGGGCCACCGCATCCCGGCCTGGTACGACGACGCCGGCAATATCTTCGTCGCGCGCAGCGAGGACGAAGCGAAGGCCAAGGCGCAGGCGGCCGGTTCGAGCGGCGCCCTGCGCCGCGACGAGGACGTGCTCGACACCTGGTTCTCGTCGGCGCTGGTGCCCTTCTCGACCATGGGCTGGCCGGAAGACACGGTCGACATGAAGACCTTCCTGCCGTCGTCGGTGCTGGTCACCGGCTTCGACATCATCTTCTTCTGGGTCGCCCGGATGGTGATGATGACGACCCACTTCACCGGCAAGGTGCCGTTCGAGACCGTGTACGTGCACGGCCTGGTGCGCGATTCGACCGGCCAGAAGATGTCCAAGTCGAAGGGCAACACGCTCGACCCGATCGACCTGATCGACGGCATCGACCTCGACACGCTGATCGCCAAACGCACGACCGGCCTGATGGATCCGCGCACCGCGCCGAAGATCGAAAAGGCCACGCGCAAGGAATACCCTGAAGGAATCGCCGCCTACGGCACCGACGCGGTGCGCTTCACGATGGCGAGCTACGCTTCGCTGGGCCGCAACATCAACTTCGACCTGGGCCGCTGCGAAGGCTACCGCAACTTCTGCAACAAGATGTGGAATGCGACCAAGTACGTGCTGATGAATACCGAAGGCAAGGATTGCGCGCCGAATGACGCCGACCTGTCGCAGGCGGACAAGTGGATCCTTTCGATGATGCAGCGTGCGGAGCTGGAGATCGCCAAGGGCTTCGAAGACTACCGCTTCGACAATATCGCCGCGGCGATCTACAAGTTCGTCTGGGACGAGTACTGCGACTGGTACCTGGAAGTGTCGAAGGTCCAGGTCCAGCAAGGTACGCCGGGCCAGCAGCAGGCCACCCGCAACACGCTGCTGCGCGTGCTCGAAGTGATCATGCGCCTGGCGCACCCGATCATTCCTTTCGTCACCGAGGCGCTGTGGCAGACCATCGCACCGCTGGCCGGCAAGACCGGCGACTCGGTGATGATGCAGCCCTACCCGATCGCAAATGAAGCGCTGATCGACACGGCCGCCGAAACCTGGATGACCGAACTGAAGGCCCTGACCGACGCCACCCGCAACCTGCGCGGCGAGATGCAGATTTCGCCGTCGCTGCGGGTGCCGCTGATTGTCGAAGCGGCCGACGCCGCCGGCAAGGCGGCGCTGCAAAGCTTCGCCCCTTATGTGCAATCGCTCGGCAAGCTGTCGGAAGTGAACATCGTCGACGCCCTGCCCGATTCGCCGGCGGCGGTGTCGATCGTCGGCACCACCAAGCTGATGCTCAAGGTCGAGATCGACGTCAAGGCCGAACGCGAGCGCCTGTCGAAGGAGATCGCGCGCATCGAAGGCGAGATCGCCAAGGTCAACGGCAAACTGGGCAACGAGAGCTTCGTGGCGCGCGCGCCTGCGGCCGTCGTGGCGCAGGAAAACGAACGCCTGGTGAACTTCACGGCCACCCTCGCCAAGCTGCGCGAGCAGTTGGGCAAACTGCCGCCGGCCTGAGGCAGTCCGCCATTTCGCTATTCTTCGGAGACCCACGCATGCGAATCTTCGTCCAAGCAGCAATGACCGCAACCCTGTTTGCCATGTCCCTTGCCCACGCCGCCGACGACACGTCGCCGGTGGGCCTCTGGAAGAATATCGACGACGTCAGCGGCAAGCCGAAGGCCCTGATCCGCATCACCGAGCATAAGGGCGAGCTGCAGGGCCGCCTGGAAAAGCTGTACCTGCCGGCGAACCAGGACCAGGACCCGAAGTGCGACAAGTGCGAAGGCGCGCACAAGGACCAGCCGGTGCTGGGCATGGTGTTCATGTCGGGCTTGAAGAAGCAGGGCGACGAATACACCGGCGGCGAGATCATCGATCCCGACAACGGCAAGGTCTACAAGAGCAAGATGACGCTGATCGACGGCGGCCGCAAGCTCAAGGTGCGCGGCTATATCGGCGTGCCGATGTTCGGCCGCTCGCAGGTCTGGGTGCGCCAGGAATGAGTTTCCCCGGCGGGTAATCTGCCGTTTTTCAGGAACAGGATTTAATTCGGCGTCGCTTTTGCGCAGCGCCCCAAATGCCGGTCCAGCGCGTTGGCGAACATCTTGCGGTCGGACTGGCTGTATGGCGCCGGTCCGCCGGTGTCGATGCCGCTGCCGCGCAACTCGTCCATGAACTTGCGCATCGTCAGTTGCTGCGCGATGTTGTCCACGGTATAGAAATCGCCGCGCGGGTTGAGCGCACTGCCCCCTTTATTCAGTACTTCCGCCGCCAGCGGAATATCGGCCGTCACCACCAGGTCGCCGGGCGCGAGCAGGCGCACGATCTCGGCGTCGGCCACGTCGGCGCCGGCCGGCACCTGCACCGAGCGGATGAAGCGCGAGCCAGGCACGCGCAGCAGCTGGTTGGCCACCAGCGTCACGTTCAGCTGCAGCCGTTCCGCCACCCGGTACAGGATGTCTTTCACCGGCGCCGGGCAGGCATCGGCATCAACCCAGATCTGCATCATGCATGCTTTCTTTTTAGTCCAGGGCTGCAGTATAGCGCCGCGCCTGTGCTATCGTCGCAGCAGTTTCCAATTTCATACAACTACCGGCAAACGTATGCATACATACATTATCTTCCGTCTATTTTCCATTAACCTGCTGCTCGCCGCCCTGACCGGGACCGCCTTGCCGGCCGCCGCCGAAGTGATCGAAATGGGCAAGCCGCTGGCCCGCATCGCCCTGCTCAAGGACGGCACCCACCGCTACCTGCGCTACCTGAAGGATGGCGAGGCGAGCATGCCGGTCGATATCTGGACCCGCACCGTCACCAGCTCCGCGCGCGGCCTGCGCATCCACCAGCGCTGGGACGGGCCGAAGGGGCCGGCGGCATCGACCAAATGGCTCGATTCCTGGTTCGAGGCGGGCACCCTGCGTCCGCTGACCCACACCCGCATCACCGAGAAAGACGGCAACAAGCTGGTCGAGGGCTTCGCTTTTGGCGCCGACAAGATCACCGGCTTGCAGGACCTGGCCGGCAACACCCAGCTGGCCCTGAACGTGGCGTCGCCGGAGCCGACCTTCAACTTCGAGACCGACATCGAGTTCCTGCAGGCGCTGCCGCTGGCCGCCGGCTACGAGGCGGTGGTCAACTTCTACCACCCGGGCGGCAGCGCGGCCCCGGCCCGCTACACCTTCAAGGTGAGCGGATCGGCCATCATCGCCGGCCCGTCCGGCCCGGTCGATTGCTGGATCGTCACGACCGACTATAACCGCCCGGGCTCGATCTCGACCTTCTGGATCGCCAAGGCTACGCAGCAGATGGTGCGCAACGAAACACCGGTCGGCCCCGGCAAAGTCTTCGTCAAAGCCCTGCTGGAATAAAAAAGGCACGGAGGATGCAAGAAATGTGGTAACGTAGAATATGCCACAAGGCAATTGTAATGTAATTGCGGCAATTACCCACATTCTTACCACTGAAGCGAATCGATCGATGATCTTCTTGCGCATGCTTAGCATCCTCGTCGGCGGCCTCCTGGCCATGCTCGCTCCCCAATTCGCGCTCGACATCGCGTCCGATGTGGTCGGCACTTCCGTGCAGCCTTCGCTGCGGATCATTGGCCTGTCGATGGCGGCGGTCGCCCTGTGCATGGCCGGCTTCCTGTTCGTCGGCTTCGCCGGCCACCGGATGGGGCGCACGCTGTGGAAGCGGATCGCCGGCGGCGTCCTGCTGCTGCCGCCGATGCTTGCCAGCCTGTGGGCCCTGTTCTTCAGTTCGATCCAGCTGATCGTCGCAATGGCCGGTCCGCTGCTGTGCTATGCCGCCGTCGTATTCGCCGTCTTCGTGTTCCCCGGCATCGGCATGCGCAGCCGCCGTCCGATGCGTCCGCGCGATTACGAAGTCAACGACACGGCCGCAGCGCCGCTCGACGTCCGGCGCTGACCCCGCCCCGCCCCCGGTCGCGCCCATGTGCCATGGCTTGACTTTTATTTAGTGCCTGCCTAGGATAGCTTTCACCCGTCGCAGGAACCACAGCACATGCTCTTGGCACATTCATCGCCAGGCAAATCCTTCGCCGACAGGCCGGCGATGCTCGCCATCGGCCTGATGGCGAGCCTGCCCTTTCTCGTTCCCGTCCATCGCTTGCCGGTACCGTCCTTCGAATCCGAATGGCTGGCGCTGCTGCTTGGCGTGCTGGGCCTGCTCGCCTTCGCCTTCAGTCAGGCAGGACGCCACTGGCGGCTGCCGCCGGTCGCGGCGGCGCCGCTGGCGCTGGCCGTGCTGGTCGCGCTGCAGGCGGTGCTCGGCCTGCTCGCCTACACCAGCAACGGCGTGGTGCTGGCCAGTTGCCTGTGCTGGGCCGCGCTGCTGGCCAGCGCCGGACGCAGCGCAGCGGCCGCGCTCGGCCGCGCCGCCGTGGCCGACACGCTGGCCTGGTGGGTGCTGGCGGGCGGCTGCGCCAGCGCACTGGCCGGCGCCTTTCAATACGTCGGCTGGGATGCGCTGCTGCAAGGCGCGGTGGCCGCCGCGCCGCCGCCCGGCGGCGGACTGTACGGCAACCTGGCCCAGCAAAACCATTTCGCCACCCAGCTCGCGCTGGCGCTCGGCTCTGCCCTGTACCTGCAGCGGCGCGGCCTGCTCGGCCCCCTTGCCTGCCTGCTGGCGGCGGCGCCGCTGGCGTGCATCGCGCTGCTGTCGGGCTCGCGCTCGACCCTGCTGTACTTCGGCTGGATCGCCGTGGCGCTGCTGGCGGCGGCGCCGGCCCAGCGCCGCCGCTGGGCGCTGGGCCTGGCCGCGCTGCTCGCCTGCGCAGCGCTGCTGTGGTGGCTGGCGGCTGGCCAGGCGCTGCCGGCGCCGCAGCTGGCACGCTTCGCCGCGCCGGGCGCCGGCCTGGCGCCGCGCCTGTTCATCTGGGAACAGGCGCTACGCATGGCGGCGGCGCAGCCTTGGCTTGGCGTGGGCTTCGACGGTTTCGCGCATGCGCTGGTCGGCCAGCTGCGCGACGGCGAAGCGATGTGGGGCGTGGACCAGTACGCGCACAACCTGCCGCTGCAGCTGCTCGCCGTCGGCGGCGTGGCCGGCCTGGCCGCGCTGGCCGTGCCGGCCCTGCTGTGGCTGCGGCGGGTCGCGCTGGCGCCGGCCTGCCCCGGCCGCCTGTGGGGCGCGCTGCTGCTCGGCGTGCTGGCCATCCACAGCCTGCTCGAGCAGCCGCTGTACTACACCTATTTCCTCGGCCTCGCCGCGTTCATCGCCGGCGCGCTGGACCCGGCCGCCATCAGCGTGCGCACCACCCGCCTGGCGCGCCTGGCGCTGGGCCTGGTGCTGCTGCTGGCGCTGGCCGCGCTGGGCAAGACCGGGCACGACTACCAGCGACTGTCGCGCGCCTTCTACAGCCTTGACGCGGGCGACACGCGCGACGCCGCCCACCGCCAGCTGCTGCGCGAACTGCAGCGCACTTCGCTGCTGCGGCCGATGGCTGAACTGATCGGGCCGGAATTGCTGGTGCGCGCAAACGCCCCGGCGCGCGACAAGCTGGCGCTCAACACACGCCTGCTGCGCTTCGCGCCGATCGGGGAAGTGATGTATCGCCAGGCGGCGCTGCTGGCCGAGGATGGCCGGCCGCTGGAGGCGATCGCGCAATTCGAACGGGCGGCGCGCTCCTGGCCCGCTGAACTGGTCCGGTACCTGCCGCGCTACGCTGCGCTGGCCAGCCAGGATCCCGCCATCTACGGTGCGCTGGCGGCGCATGCGGCATACTATGCCGAACGCCAAGCCAAGGGAATTCATTGAAACGCCCTCACCTGACCGCCCTGCTGTGCTTCATCCTGGCCGGCCTGATGTACTGGGCCCTGGCGAGCTGCGAATATGCGTTCAGCTTCGTGCTGCTCGGCGGCTTCTTCGAGCTGATGGCGTGGAAGGCGCCGTTCAAGCGCGGCGACAAATAACTCAGGGCTGCGGGCTATCCCACAAATCGCCGCTCGGGCTGGTGCGCGGCACGGCCACGCCGAAGTGGGTGTAGGCCAGCGGCGTGGCGATGCGCCCGCGCGGGGTGCGCTGCAGGTAGCCCTGCTGGATCAGGAAGGGTTCCAGCACATCCTCGATGGTGTCGCTTTCCTCGCCGATGGCCGCCGCCAGGTTGCCGATGCCGACCGGGCCGCCGCCGAACTTGAACAGCACCGCTTCGAGCAACTTGCGGTCCATCACGTCGAACCCGACGGAATCGACATCGAGCATGACCAGCGCGGCATCGGCCATGGCCTTGGTGATTTCGCCGGTGCCCTTCACTTCCGCGTAATCGCGCACGCGGCGCAGCAGGCGGTTGGCGATGCGCGGCGTGCCGCGTGCGCGCAGCGCGATCTCGCGCGCGCCATCCGGATCGATCGGCGCGTTCAGCAGCGCCGCGCTGCGGGTGACGATGCGGGTCAGCTCGGGCGCGTTGTAGAACTCGAGGCGGGCGACGATGCCGAAGCGGTCGCGCAGCGGATTGGTCAGCATGCCGGCGCGGGTGGTGGCGCCGACCAGCGTGAACGGCTGCAGGTCGAGCTTGACCGAGCGCGCGGCCGGGCCTTCGCCGATCATGATGTCGATCTGGTAGTCTTCCAGCGCCGGATACAGGATCTCCTCGACCACCGGCGACAAGCGGTGGATCTCGTCGATGAACAGCACGTCGTTCGCCTCGAGGTTGGTCAGGATCGCGGCCAGGTCGCCCGGGCGCTCGAGCACCGGGCCCGAGGTCTGGCGCAGGTTGACGCCCATCTCGCGCGCGATGATGTGGGCCAGCGTGGTCTTGCCCAGGCCCGGGGGCCCGAACAGCAGGGTGTGGTCGAGCGCTTCGCGCCGCTTGCGCGCGGCCGAAATGAAGATCTCGAGCTGGTCGCGGATTTTCTCCTGGCCGACATATTCGTCAAGCTGCTTGGGGCGCAGCGCGCGCTCGATCGCCTCCTCGTTGGGCGAGGCGGGCGTGGCGGCGATGATGCGCTGCTCGCTGAAGTTGTCGGTCTGGATGCTCATAAAATGGGTTTAGCCTTTGCTCAGTGCCTTCAGCGCGTACTTGATGCCGTCGGAAACGCTGCTGCCGGCCGGCATGTTCTTCAAGGCGGCCAGCGCCTCCTTGTCAGAATACCCCAAAGCCAGCAGCGCGTTGAGGATATCGGACTGCGCGTCGTGCTGCACGGCGCCGCCCGGCGCGCCGAGGTCGGCGCCGAGCTTGCCCTTCAGTTCGAGCAGCAGGCGCTCGGCCGTCTTCTTGCCGATGCCGGGCACCTTGACCAGGCGCCCCGCCTCCTGCAAGGTCACGGCCTGGGCCAGGTCGGCGATCGTCATGCCCGACAGGATCGACAGCGCGGTACGCGCGCCGACGCCGGTGATCTTGATCAGCTGGCGGAACACGGCGCGCTCGGCGGCATTGCCGAAGCCGAACAGCAAATGGGCATCCTCGCGGATCGCCTGGTGCGTGAACAGGGTGACCTTCTCGCCCAGCTGCGGTAGGTTGTAGTAGGTGCTCATCGGCACATCGACTTCGTAGCCGACGCCGTTGCAGTCGACCAGCAACTGGGGCGGATTTTTCTCGAGCAAAATACCGGAAATGCGGCCGATCATGGGAATCCTTTAAACGAGGCGGCCGCGCTTCATGCGCAGGCCGGAAAGCGAGGGCGCGAGCGCGCCCAGCAGCGCCAGCGTGTCGTGGCTGTTGGCATGGCAGATCGCCACGCCGAGGGCGTCGGCGGCGTCGGTGCCGGGCAGGCCGGGCAGCACCAGCAACCGCGCCACCATGTCCTGCACCTGCTCCTTGGCGGCGCGGCCGGTGCCGACCACCGCCTGCTTGACCTGCAGCGCGCTGTACTCGGCCACCGCCAGATCGGCGCCGACCAGCGCCGTGATGGCGGCGCCGCGCGCCTGCCCCAGCAGCAGGGTCGATTGCGGATTGACGTTGACGAACACTTTTTCGATGGCCGCGCAATCGGGCCGGTAGGTGCGCGCCACTTCGGTGATCCCTTGCAGGATCACCTTCAGGCGGCTCGGCAGGTCGCCGTCGGCCACCGTCTTGATGGTGCCCGAGGCGATGTAGCGCAGCGTATTGCCCTGCTTTTCGATCACGCCGAAGCCCGTGGTGCGCAGGCCCGGATCAATGCCTAAAATAATCATGACCGAATGTTATACCGCCCGGCAATTTCGCGTGGGCGTTTTTTGCGATCAGTGACGGAAATGACGCGCGCCGGTGTACAGCATGACGACGCCGCGTTCGTCGGCCGCGTCGATCACTTCCTGGTCGCGCATCGAACCGCCCGGCTGGATCACGCAGGTCGCGCCCGCGTCCACCACCACGTCGAGGCCATCGCGGAAGGGGAAGAAGGCGTCCGACGCGACCGCCGAACCGGCCAGCTGCAGGCCGGCGTTCTGGGCCTTGATCGAGGCGATGCGGGCCGAATCGATGCGGCTCATCTGGCCGGCGCCGACGCCGAGGGTCATGCCGTTGGCGCAGAACACGATCGCGTTCGACTTGACGAACTTGGCCACGCGCCAGGCGAACATCATGTCCTGCAATTGCTGCTGGGTAGGCTGCAGCTTGGTGACCACGCGCAGTTCGGCAATGCCGACGTTCTTCGCGTCCGGCGACTGCACCAGCAGGCCGCCGCCGACGCGCTTGACGTCGAATGGGTTGTGGCCCGCGCCCAAGGCGATTTCCAGCAGGCGCACGTTCTGCTTGGCGGACATGATCGCTTTCGCCTCGGCCGTAAACGACGGCGCGATCAGCACTTCGACGAACAGCTTGGCGATCGCTTCGGCAGTCTTGCCGTCGCATTCCACGTTCAGCGCGATGATGCCGCCGAAGGCCGAGGTCGGATCGGTCTGCAGCGCGCGGCTGTAGGCGTCGAGCGCATCGACGCCGATCGCCACGCCGCAGGGATTGGCGTGCTTGACGATGACGCAGCCGGCCGGCTGGCCGAGGCCGCCCAGCGACTTGACGCATTCCCAGGCCGCGTCGGCATCGGCGATATTGTTGTACGACAGTTCCTTGCCCTGCAGCTGCTTGTAGCTGGCCAGCGCGCCGGCGGCGGGCGCCAGGTCGCGGTAGAAGGCGGCCGACTGGTGCGGGTTTTCGCCGTAGCGCATGTCCTGCACTTTTTCAAAGCTCATGTTCAGCGTTTGCGGATAGGCGGCGCGGCTCGCGTGCGCCTTGTCTTCGCCCAGGCTGGTCAGGTAGTTGGTGATGGCGCCGTCGTACTGCGCGGTGTGGGCGAACACTTTCTTGGCCAGCATGAACTTGGTGTCGTAGCTGATCGGGCCGGCCGTGCCGCTGGCGCCCTTCATTTCGGCCAGCACCAGGCCGTAGTCGGACGGGTCGCAGACGACCACGACGTCCTTGTGGTTCTTGGCCGCCGAACGCAGCATGGTCGGGCCGCCGATGTCGATGTTCTCGATCGCGTCTTCCAGCGTGCAGCTGTCCTTGGCCACGGCTTGCTGGAAGGGGTAGAGGTTGACGACGACCATGTCGATCGTCGGGATGTTGTGCTCGACCAGCTTGGCGACGTGCTCCGGGAAGTCGCGGCGCGCCAGGATGCCGCCATGGACTTTCGGATGCAGGGTCTTGACGCGGCCATCGAGCATTTCGGGGAAGCCGGTGTAGTCCGCCACTTCGGTCACGGCCACGCCATTGTCGGCCAGCAGCTTGGCGGTGCCGCCGGTGGACAGGATGTTCACGCCGAGCGCGGCCAGGGCGCGCGCGAAGTCGAGCACGCCGGTCTTGTCGGAGACGGAAATGAGAGCTTGTTTGATCATGGGAGTGGCCCGTTTGTTAAAGATTCGGTTAGGTGCACTGGCGCGCGCGGCGCGATAGGCTCGCGCTCGTCAGCACGGCCACTCAGTGTGCTTGAAGCGTTACAGCAGTCCGTGTTCCTGCAATTTCTTTCGCAAGGTATTGCGGTTGATGCCCAGCATCTGGGCCGCATGCGACTGGTTGCCATCGGCGCGCGTCATGACGACTTCGAGGATCGGCTTTTCGACAGTCAGTACCACCATGTCGTAGATGTTCGATGCCTGCTGCTCGCCCAGGTCATTGAAGTACTCTTCCAGACTTTTCTGGACGACTTCCTGGATGCTTTCTTTGCTCATATTCGTACTTGATCCGGCTGAATGGTTGTTGTCGCCGCTGCTCTTTGGGCAGCGTCCGTCCCATGGTTCTTATTATTGCTATCTATGTTTTTAATGCCTGAGGCTACAACGGGTTTGTCACGAAAAGCTAAGCTGCCAATGCCACATCAACAACACCCGCGGGCCGGTATTGTAACCGCTCTCCATGCCGATGTTGCGATTCAAAAAAATCGTCGACGGCGGCCAGCTGCGCTTCCGTCGATTCCAGCAAGTTCATTTGCTGGCGGAATTCCTCGCCGCCTTCGAGGTCGCGCACATACCAGCCGATGTGCTTGCGCGCCGTGCGCACGCCGAGGAACTCGCCATAAAACGCGTAGTGCGCCTGCAGGTGCTCGTCCATCAGCGCGCGCACTTCGTCGACGCAGGGCGCCGGCAGATGGGTGCCGGTGCGCAGGTAATGGTCGATCTCGCGGCAGATCCACGGCCGGCCCTGGGCCGCGCGCCCGATCATGACGGCGTCGGCGCCGGTGGCGTCGAGCACGAAGCGGGCTTTTTCAGGGGTCGTGATGTCGCCGTTGGCGACCACCGGAATGTTGACCGCCGCCTTGACCGCGGCGATCGTGTCGTATTCGGCATCGCCCTTGTAGCCGTCGGCGCGGGTGCGGCCGTGCAGGGTCAGCATCTGGATGCCTGCCTGTTCGGCCAGGCGGGCGATGCGCAGCGCGTTCTTGTTGGCGCGGTTCCAGCCGGTGCGGAATTTCAGCGTGACCGGCACATCGACCGCGCCGACGACGGCGTCGAGGATGCGCGCGACCAGGTCTTCGTCCTGCAGCAGGGCCGAGCCGCACCAGCTGTTGCACACCTTCTTGACCGGGCAACCCATGTTGATGTCGATAATCTGGGCGCCGCGGTCGACATTGAATTTGGCGCAGTCGGCCAGGTCCTGCGGGTCGGCGCCGGCGATCTGCACCGCCTTCGGCTCCATCTCGCCGGCATGGTCGGTGCGGCGCGCACTCTTTTCGGTGGCCCACAGGCGCGGATTGGACGCCGCCATTTCCGACACGGCGTAGCCCGCGCCGAGCTGCTTGCACAGCTGGCGGAACGGACGGTCCGTGACCCCGGCCATGGGGGCGACGAAAACATTATTACGCAGCAAGTACGGTCCGATTTGCACTGGGAATCGACAAAGAGTGGGCGGGAACCGACTATTTTAACCGATTTGCTGCTCAATTTATAAGCACTATTTTGTATTTGACTGACCTGAGCTAGATCAATTTTTTGTGAGATGGAAGCCGAAGGGTGAAGGGTATGCGTGTTGAGGCCGAACCTAGTTCAATTCGTCCAGGACCTTCGCCTGCAAATGTCCGACCTCGCCCCAGCTCACCAGCTGCAGCTTGCCATCGCTCACCGTGAAGCGATTGATGCTCGCATTCATCACCGCGAAGTCGCGCGGCGTTTCCAGCGGCAAGCCGAGCGCGGCGCGGTAGGCGCACTCAAGCACGCCGCCATGCGCGAACAGCGCCAGCGTCTGCCCCGGATGGGCATCGGCCCAGCCGACGATCGCGTCCACGCTGCGCTGGTAAAACTGGCGGAAGCTTTCGGCCACCCGCGCGCCGGGCGGCATCACGGCGTCGATGTCGCGCGACTGCCAGGCCGCGAAGTCGGCCGGGAAACGCTGCGCGATATCGGCATACAGCAAGCCTTCGAAACCGCCGTAACAGCGCTCGCGCAGGCGCGCATCGCTGCGCACCGGCAGGCCGAGCCGCTGCGCCAAGGCGCGCGCGGTCTGGTGCGCGCGCTGCAGGTCGCTTGAAACGAGGTGGTCGAAATGCTCGCCCGCGAGCGCGCCGGCCATGGCCGCGGCCTGGCGTTCGCCTTCGGCATTGAGCGCGATGTCGATATGTCCCTGCAGGCGGCGCTCGGCGTTCCACGCCGTTTCCCCGTGGCGCACGAGGACGATCCTGGTCGCGGCCGCCATCAGCGCGACAGGGTCGCGGCGACGCGCGGATGGAGCGAATACACGCCGATGATCTGGGCTTCGTCGAGGATGTGGCCGCGGATCGCCATGCGCGCCTCGGGGCCGGAAAAGCGCCCTTCCAGCGCCAGCGCCGGCACGTCGAGCGCGTACAGCGTGAACACATAGGTGTGCACGCGCAGGTCGTTCCATGGCGGGCACGGGCCGTCGTAGCCGTAATATTCGCCGGCCATGTCGGGATCGGTGGCGAACCAGCCAGTGTAATCGTTGACGCCCTGGCGCAGCTGGTGCTCGGTGCCGTTCTTGACAGTGAACGGCACCAGCGGGCCGCTCTTGCCATGCGGGGTCACCATGTCGGAGAACTTGCCCTCGGCCACGGCCTTGAGCGCGGGCGGGATGTCGACCAGGGTCCAGTGGTAAAAATCGGTGCGCGGCAAGTCTTCGGGCAGCTCGCGCCCTTCGCGGTTGACGTCGGTGCCGATGGCCGGCACATCGACATCGTGGCAGAACAGGATCAGCGACTGGGTGCCGGCAGGCACGTCGTCCCAGGCCAGGTGGGGATTGCGGTTGACCGACAGCCGGATGTGGGTGGCGGGGTCGATGACCGCGAACGCGCACTCGGGCGGTATCAAACCACCGTCCCGGAAGGAATCGCTCCAGAGTCTCATTTTATTTGCTCCTGCCATAACTGATATTGACCGCAACGGACGCCACAGGTTTCATTTTGGGTCCACTTGCAGCCAGAACGTGACCGGCCCGTCATTGGTCAGCGACACTTTCATGTCCGCGCCGAACACCCCGGTGGCCACGTGCGGGTGACGCGCACGGGCCTGTTCAACGAAATACGAAAACAGGCGCAAGCCGTCCTGCGGGCTGGCGGCCGGCGTGAACGAGGGCCGGGTGCCGGACTTGGTGTCGGCCGCCAGCGTGAACTGCGGCACCAGCAGCAAGCCGCCGGCGACGTCGGTGACGCTGCGGTTCATCTTGCCGGCCTCGTCGGAAAACACGCGGTAGCCGAGCAATTTCGCCAGCAGCGCGTCCGCCTCCTTCTCGCTGTCGCCCTTCTCGGCGCACACCAGCACCAGCAAGCCGGCCTTGACCGCCCCGACCCGCTCGCCGTCGACCACGACCTCGGCCTGGCTGACCCGCTGCAGCAAGCCGATCATGCGCTGAAGGTCACGCGCGCGAACTTGCGCTTGCCTACCTGCAGCACGAACTGGCCGGCCTGGACCTGCAGCGCCTTGTCGCTGACGACGGCGCCATCGATCCGCACCCCGCCCTGGTCGACCATGCGCATCGCCTCCGAGGTCGAGGCGCACAGGCCGGCCTGCTTGAGCAGGTGGGCCACGCCCAGCGGCGCACCGGCCAGCGTGATCTCCGGCACATCGTCCGGAATGCCGCCCTTGGAACGGTTGACGAAGTCGGCCAGCGCGTCCTCGGCCGCCCGGGCCGAGTGGAAGCGGGTCACGATTTCCTGGGCCAGGGCGACCTTGGCGTCGCGCGGGTTCGCGCCGGCCTCGACCGCGGCCTTCAGCTTGGCCAGCTCGTCGATCGAACGGAACGACAGCAATTCATAGTAACGCCACATCATGACGTCGGAAATGCTCATCAGTTTGCCGAACATCGTATTGCCGGGCTCGGTTATACCGATATAGTTGTTCTTGGACTTGGACATCTTCTCGACGCCGTCCAGGCCTTCGAGCAAGGGCATGGTCAGGATGCACTGCTGCTCTTGCCCATAGTCTTTTTGCAGTTCGCGGCCGACCAGCAAGTTGAATTTCTGGTCGGTGCCGCCGAGCTCGAGGTCGGACTTCAGGGCGACCGAATCGTAACCTTGCATCAGCGGGTAGAGGAACTCGTGGACTGAAATCGGTGTCCCACTCTTGTAGCGCTTAGTAAAGTCGTCGCGTTCCATCATCCGGGCCACGGTGTAGCGCGACGCCAGCTGGATCATGCCGCGTGCGCCGAGCGGGTCGGACCATTCCGAGTTGTAGCGGATCTCGGTGCGGGCCGGGTCCAGCACCAGCGATGCCTGCTTGAAGTAGGTCATCGCATTGATCTCGATCTGCTCCTTGGTCAGCGGCGGGCGCGTGACGTTGCGGCCCGAAGGGTCGCCGATCATCGACGTGAAGTCGCCGATGAGGAAAATCACCTGGTGGCCCAGGTTTTGCAGCTGGCGCATCTTGTTCAGTACGACGGTGTGCCCCAGGTGCAGGTCGGGCGCGGTCGGGTCCAGGCCCAGCTTGATGCGCAGCGGCGCCCCGGTTTTTTCCGAACGGGCCAGTTTTTGGGCAAATTCGCTCTCGATCAGCAGCTCGTCGACGCCGCGTTTGGTGATTGCGAGGGCCTCCAGGACGGTGTCGCTCAGCGGCAGGGAAGTGGAACCTTGCGCAGCGGCAGCGGGTTTGGAGGGGGTGGACATGGTCATAAAGTCTGGTAGGCGAAGTATCGAAAATGTTGGACGGACTCAAAAGTTTGATATACTGCTCGATCCCGTCAATCTTGCTGCATGAAAACTAATCAAAAGAATAACAAGAAAAAATTGGTGTTTCACGGAAGTTCAAGCGGCAAATTTTAACTGATTGCATGAACCCTACAAACAAAATCACAGGCAAACGCTGGTCCAGCCTGCTGGGAACGACCCGAAAGGCGCGCATCATCAGCGCCTCGGCCATCTTTCTCGCAGTCTGCGCATTCGGCGCCGCAGGTGTCGCGCCCTTGGCGCCCGACGCCTCCGACCTGCCGGTAGTGTCGATTGCACAAGACCTGGAGCTGCCGAACCTGGCCGACCAGATCAACGCGCTCCAGAACGACGAGCAGCAATTCATCCACGAAGAGAAGGTCCGCGCCGGCGATACGCTGGCCACCCTGCTCAATCGCCTGGGTGTCGACGACGCCGCCGCAGTCCAGTTCATCAAGTCCGACAAGGTCGCCAAGGGCGTCATGCAGCTGAAAACCGGCAAGCGCGTGCAGGCGCGCACCGGCGCCGATGGCGAGCTGCAGTGGCTGCGCGCCACCGTCGTCGACGGCCGCGACGTGCCGGTCAAGAATATCTCGATCACCCGCAAGGGCGACAACTTCGTGGCCGACGAAGCGGCGGCCCAGCTCGAGCGCCGCATCGAAATGCGCGCCCGCGAAATCACCACCTCGCTGTACTCGGCGACCGACGCGACCACCGACGGCGGCAAGCTGCCCGATGCGATCGTCGCCCAGATCATCGAGATGTTCTCGACCAGCATCGACTTCCGTTCCGACCTGCAGCGCGGCGACCGTTTCAACGTCGTCTACGAAACCTTCTGGCAGGATGGCGAAATGGTACGCGCCGGCCGCATCCTGGCGGGCGAGTTCACCAACCGCGGCGTCACCTACCAGTCGGTATGGTTCGAAGACCCGGCCAGCAAGCAGGGCGGCGGCTACTACAGCTTCGACGGCAAGGCCCTGAAAAAAGCCTTCCTCAAGTCCCCGCTCGAATTCTCCCGTATTTCCTCCGGCTTCTCGAACCGCATCCACCCGATTTCCGGCGCCTGGAAGGCACACAAGGGCGTCGACTTCGCCGCCGCGCTCGGCACGCCGATCCGCGCCTCGGGCGATGGCGTCATCGATTTCGCCGGCGTCCAGGGCGGCTACGGCAATTTCATCGTCATCAAGCACTGGGCCAACTACACCACCGCCTACGCCCACATGAGCCGCTTCGCCAAGGGCATGCGCAAGGGCAGCAAGGTCAGCCAGGGCGACGTGATCGGCTATGTCGGCTCGACCGGCTGGTCGACCGGCGCCCACCTGCACTACGAATTCCGCGTCAACAACGAAGCCAGGGACCCGATGAAGGTCCAGGTGGTCCAGCAGGCGCCGCTGACGCCGGCTGAACTGGCGCGCTTCCGCACGGCCGCCGCCGACATGACCCACCGCTTCGCACTGCTGCGTCCGGTTGGCGCACGCCTGGCGTCGCGCTGATCCTCCCTTTCGTGGCAGGCAATTAAAAAAAGGCGTCGTTGACGCCTTTTTTATTGCCCGCTCCTTAACGACGTCACTTTCTTTGACTGGCCCGCAATGAAACATATCCCTTCCCTGTTTATCGGACTGATGTCCGGCACCAGCCTGGACGGCGTGGATGGCGTGCTCGCCGATTTCACAGGCGACAAGATCCACACCCTGAAAGCGAGCTTCGTCGCGTTTCCGCAGGCGCTGCGGACCGAGCTGCTGGCCTTGCAGGCGGCCAGCGACAATGAACTCGAACGCGAAGCGCTGGCCGCCAACAAGCTGGCCGCCATCTACGCCGAATGCGTGGCGGCCCTGCTGCCCGATGCCAGCGGCCCCATCACCGCCATCGCCGTGCACGGCCAGACCATCCGCCACCGGCCGGAACTGGGCTTCACGCGCCAGACCAACAACCCCGCCCTGCTGGCCGAACTGGCCGGCATCGACGTCATCGCCGATTTCCGCAGCCGCGACGTGGCCGCCGGCGGCCAGGGCGCGCCGCTGGTGCCGGCCTTCCACCAGGCCCAGTTCGGGCTGGCGGGCAAGACCCGGGTCGTGGTCAATATCGGCGGCATCGGCAACATCAGCGTGCTGCATGCGGACGGCCGCACCGGCGGCTACGACACCGGTCCCGGCAATGTGCTGATGGACGGCTGGATCATGCGCTGCCTGCACCGCGCCTACGACGCCGACGGCGCCTGGGCCGCGGGCGGCACGGTCAACCCGCAACTGCTCGGCCTGCTATTGGAGGAGCCCTACTTCAGCCTGCCGGCGCCGAAGAGCACCGGGCGCGACCTGTTCCACATGGACTGGCTCGATGCGCGCCTGGCGCAAGGCCCGGCCTTGCCGGAACAGGACGTGATGGCGACCCTGACCGAATTGACGGCGCTGAGCATCGCGCGTGCCATCCATGTGGAGGCGAAGGAAGTGGAAGCCGTGTATGTGTGCGGGGGCGGCGCCTCGAACGGCACGCTGATGCGGGCGCTGGCCGCTGCGCTGGGCGGCGGCACGCCGGTCGCATCGACCGCCGCGCTGGGGGTGGCGCCGAACCGGGTGGAGGCGCTGGCGTTCGCGTGGCTCGGCTACCGCTTCCACAAACGCGAAGCGGGCAACCTGCCCGCTGTGACCGGCGCAAAGGGGCCCAGGATCCTGGGCGCCCTCTATCCGGCGTAATTCAAAGAAAAAGCGAGGCGGGCGCCTGCGCGCCCCCTTGATCAGACCGAGAACGAGGACCCGCAGCCGCAGGTGGACGTGGCGGTCGGGTTCTTGATGACGAACTGGGCGCCTTCGAGGTCGTCCTTGTAATCGATCTCCGCGCCGACCAGATACTGGTAGCTCATCGAATCGATCAGCAGCTGGACGCCGTTCTTGACCATGGTGGTGTCGTCTTCATTGACGATTTCGTCGAAGGTGAAACCGTACTGGAAGCC
Organism: Massilia sp.; assembly: GCA_036676245.1. Classification (GTDB taxonomy): domain Bacteria; phylum Pseudomonadota; class Gammaproteobacteria; order Burkholderiales; family Burkholderiaceae_D; genus Telluria_A. The sequence continues at coordinate 108,650 of JAKFDH010000017.1, forward strand.
GGAGCAGCCGCCGCCCTGCACGAAAACGCGCAATTTGAGGTCCGGATTGCCTTCTTCCTCGATCAGCTGGGCGACTTTTTGCGCGGCGCTGTCGGTGAAGACGATCGGTGCCGGCATGACTTCTGGTGCTTCAGCGACTGCATTCATGTGCTACTCCTACAGGGAACGATTTAAGCCATTATAGTCGGTTGGCGCATCTCGCGCTGAGGGACCGCACTGGCCGGTGCTTCCGTTGTGGCCAAATGGAACACCGGCTCGCCCGTGGCCTGGTGGGTCAGCTTGCCGGTGACGAGGGCGCCGCCGTGCATCTCGAGCGTTTTGTAGTGGACATCCCCTACAATGCGGCCTTTTGGCTGCAATTCAAGCATTTCCGACGAATAAACATGGCCGGCGATATAGCCGTTGACGACCAGGTTGGCGCAGCGGACGTCGCCCTCGATGCGCGCATGCTCGGAAATGAACAAGGAGTTTTCAGCGCCGTCGGAGGCAATCACGTTGCCGTGCACCTCGCCGTCGATGCGCAGGCCGCCCGTGAAGCACAGGTCGCCTTCAATCCTGGCGGAAATACCAACCAGGCTGTCAATGTCGCTCTTCGCTTGTTTACCGAACATGATGGGCACTCCTTGTAATATTGACCAGATCTAGAAGTCAATTTACAGCGCCCAACTCCGAGCGCCTTGATCTGCATCGTCAGGAGGCCCGTCGCCGGGCGGTTTGGCCGATTGCGGCCTGCGTTTTATGGCAACAGTGCAATTTGTTGCAGGCCAGTCGTTTCCTCGAGGCCAAACATCAGGTTCATGCACTGGATCGCCTGGCCGGATGCGCCCTTGACCAGGTTGTCCTGCACCACCAGCACGATCAAGGTATTGCCGTTGTCTGGCCGGTGCAGCGCCAGGCGCAGCATGTTCGAGCCGCGCGTGCTGCGGGTCTCCGGGTGCGAGCCGAAGGGCATCACGTCGACGAAAGGCGCGTCCTTGTACTGGTCTTCGAACAACTGCTGCAGGGCGGCATTGTCGATGTCCTTGGTCAGGCGCGCGTACAGGGTCGCATGCATGCCGCGGATCATCGGCACCAGGTGGGGCGTGAACACGAGGCCGATTTTCTGCTCGGTGTAGCGCTGCAGCTGGGCCACGGTTTCCGGCGTGTGGCGGTGGCCGGAGACGCCGTAGGCCTTGAAGTTGTCGCTCGACTCGGAGAACAGCGTGCCGATCTCGGCCTTGCGGCCGGCGCCGGACACGCCCGACTTGGCGTCGGCGATCAGCGCGCCGGCATCGACCAACCCGGCCTTGAGCAGCGGATAGAAGCCCAGCTGCATCGTGGTCGGGTAGCAACCCGGGTTGGCGAGCAGCTTGGCGCCCTTGACCGCCTCGCGGTTCAGTTCCGGCAGGCCGTAGACCGCCTGCTCGAGCAATTCGGGGCAGGTATGGGGAATCTTGTACCACTGCTCGAAGATGGCCTGGTCCTTCAGGCGGAAGTCGGCGGCCAGGTCGATCACCTTGACGCCGGCGGCCAGCAGCTCGGGCGCCTGGGCCATCGCCACGCCGTGCGGGGTGGCGAAGAAGACCACGTCGCACTGCGTGAGGTCGACCTTGTCGGGGGCCGAGAACGCCAGGTTCACGCGGCCGCGCAGCGAGGGGAACATATCGGCGACCGGCAGGCCGTCTTCCTTGCGCGACGTGATCGCGGTCAGCTGCACATCAGGGTGTACAGCCAACATGCGCAGCAATTCCACGCCCGTGTAACCGGTACCGCCAACGATGCCAACTTTGATCATTTTTTCTTCCTTAAATGAGGTAAACACAGAGGGTGCAATTTTAACAGCGGGTAGCAATACCTGCTTGACGCTGCCGCGCGGACAAACCTCAATCGGGGTCAGACCTCAATTACCCCCTGATCGGGGTCAGACCTCAAAAAAACGCCAATCGGGGACAGACCTCAATTAATCGAAGGAATCGAAATACACGTGGTTGTCCAGGGAGCCGGCAGAGATGCCTTGCCATTTGAAAATTGAGGTCTGACCCCGATTGGCAGCCAATTGAGGTCTGACCCCGATTGGCTTGCATGACGGTCCGACCCCGGTTAGCCACGCGGAAATAAAAAAAGCCGCCAGACTTTGCAGTCGGCGGCTCTTTGCGGAAGCGGAAAAAATTAACGCTTCGAGAATTGCTTTGCGCGGCGTGCTTTGCGCAGACCAACTTTTTTACGCTCGACTTCACGTGCATCGCGGGTCACGAAACCAGCGCGCGCCAGGTCGCCCTTCAGGCCCGCATCGTAGTCGATCAGTGCACGGGTGATACCGTGGCGCACTGCACCTGCCTGGCCGGACTCGCCGCCGCCATGCACGTTGACTTTGATGTCGAAACGCTCGACGTTGCCGGTCAGTTCCAGCGGCTGGCGAATGACCATCAGGCCGGTTTCGCGCGAGAAGTACTCGGACGCCGGCTTGCCGTTGACGATGATTTGGCCAGTGCCAACTTTGATGAACACGCGAGCGACTGCACTCTTGCGACGGCCGGTGCCGTAATTGTAGTTACCGATCATGTCAGCTCCTTAGAGAACGAGTGCTTTAGGTTGC
>JAKFDH010000018.1:0-5046 GCA_036676245.1 Massilia sp.
TCGCCATCCACTGGCGCTGCTGCGGCCCCGCTTGGGCGCGCCAGGGCCTCCCTTTTGTCATGTCGGAAGACGAGACCGGCAGATCAGCCGCGCTCGCGGAAGCGGCCGCAGATTGGGCCGAACCGCCGTCGTCGCGCATGAAGTCGAGCCTGACGCCGCGTTGTCGAGCTCGATGTCGTGGAAAGGGCTGGAACCGAGGCGGGCGCATCACCCCGCCACCGGAGCGGAACGGCGCGATTCACTGCTCGCGCGGGCTGTACTCGCCTTTTCCAGGATGAAATCAATGAACGTTCGCGCCGCGCGGGTCTTGTGACGATCGGGCATGTACAACATGAACATCTGGGTGCCGAAAATGCTGAGCCGGTACTCGTCCAGCACCGTCAGGATCTCGCCGGACTGCACAGCATCCTGCACCACGTAGTCGGGCACCAGCCCGACCCCCAGTCCGGCCAGGATGGCCTGGCGCAGGAAGGGGAAATGCTCCGAGATCAGCGTGGGCTCCAGCGTGATTTCATGCCGCTCGTTGCCCAGGTAAGCCGAGACGCGCAATTGCCGGCCGATCACGCCTGCGGTGATCAGCGGTGCGGTGCGCAGCTGATCGAGCTGGGTGGGCAATCCGTGCGCGGCCGCGTAACCACGCGATGCGCAGGCCAGGTAGCGCACCGCGCCCAGTTCGCGCGCCACCAGGGTCTGCGGCGGCTCGGGTATCACGCGGATGGCGATGTCGACCTCGTCGCGCATCAGGTCATCGACGCGGTTTTCGAACAACACATCCAGCACGATGCCGGGGTACAGGCGCTTGAACTCGATCAACCAGTCCGACATCACCATCTGCCCGTAACCGCTGGGCACGCTCAGGCGCACGCGACCCTGCAGGCCCTGCCCCAGGGTTGAAACCGTTTCGTGGGCAGCAAGAAGCTCATTGCGGATGCTCAGGCCGTGCTGGTACAGGCGCAGACCGACCTCGGTCGGCTCCACCCGGCGCGTCGTACGCCGCACCAGCTGCAGTCCAACCGACTGCTCCAGCTGGTTCAGGTGGTAGCTGACATTGGCACGGGTCATTTTCAGCTTGCGGGCTGCCTGACTCAGGTTGCCTGCGTCGAGGATTTCCACCAGCAAAGTCAGGGAGGAAGGTTCCATGGTCGATATTTGTCAAATTTTGTTTGACAGTTTGTCAACGGTATATGTAATTGTCAAGAATGATTATCCCACCAACAATCCATGTCTACCCGCAAACCCATCACGGTTCAAGACCTGGAGACCCACAACATGGCCCTGGATGCCCTTCCCGAAGTCGTTAAAACCGAGCGCCGCGACAGCGTTCTGGTGGTGACCATAGCCAACCCGCCCGTGAATGCCCTGGGCGTGGACGTGCGCCGCGGCCTGGTCGCGGCCATCAACGCGGCCGAGTCCGACGGCGCCGTGGCCGCGGTGCTGATCGTCGGTGCCGGCCGCAACTTCATCGCCGGCGCCGACATCCGCGAATTCGGCAAGCCGCCGCAGCTGCCGTCGCTGCCCGAGGTGTGCCAACGCATCGAGAACTGCAGCAAGCCGGTGCTGGCCGCGATCCACGGCGCCGCGCTGGGCGGCGGGCTGGAGATTGCGCTGTCGGCGCACTACCGGCTGGCCGTGGCCTCCGCCAGGCTCGGCCTGCCCGAAGTGCAGCTTGGCCTGCTGCCCGGCGCCGGCGGCACGCAGCGCGCACCACGCCTGATCGGCGCCAAGGCCGCGCTCGACCTGATCCTCAGCGGCCGCCACGCTGCGCCCAAGGAAGCGCTGGCGCTGGGCCTGATCGACCGCCTGGGCGAAGGCACGGACGCATTGCCCGAGGGACTGGCCTACGCGCAGGAACTCGTTGACGCGAAAGCGCCGGTGCGCCGTACGCGCGATGCCGCGGCCCTGGCCGAGCGCGACGCCCAGTGCGCTGCGCTGGAAGCAGCCCGCGCGGACACGACGAAGAAAAGCCGCGGCCTGTTCTCGCCGATGAAGATCATCGAAGCCGTCGAGGCTGCGCTCACCCAGCCCTTCGACGAAGGCATGGCGCTGGAGCGCCAGCTCTTTCTGCAGTGCCTAGCCAGCCCGCAGCGCGCCGGCCTGATCCATGCCTTTTTCGCCGAACGCGAAGTGCTGAAGGCGCCCGAGACCAAGGCCGCCAAGCCCCGGCCCATCGCCTCCTGCGGCATCATCGGCGGCGGCACCATGGGCGCCGGCATCGCGGTGGCCATGCTCGACGCCGGCCTGCCGGTGACGATGATCGAGCGCGACGAGCCCAGCCTGGCGCGCGGCCGCGCTCACGTCGAAAAGGTCTACGACGGCCTGATCCAGAAGGGCCGCATGACGGCCGAGGCCAAGGCCGCGGTGATGGCGCGCTTCTCGGGCTCCACGTCTTACGACGCGCTGGCGCAGGCCGACCTCGTGGTCGAAGCCGTGTTCGAGGACATGGCGGTCAAGAAGGCCGTCTTCGCCGAACTCGACCGCGTCTGCAAGCCCGGCGCGGTGCTCGCTACCAACACCTCCTACCTCGACATCGACGAGATCGCCGCCAGCATCTCGCGCCCCGGCGACGTGCTGGGCCTGCACTTCTTCTCGCCGGCCAACATCATGAAGCTGCTGGAGATCGTGGTACCGGCCCAGGTCAGCGCCGACGTGGTGGCCACCGGTTTCGAACTCGCGAAGAACCTCAAAAAGGTACCGGTGCGCGCTGGCGTCTGCGATGGCTTCATCGGCAACCGCATCCTCGCGGTCTACCGCCAGGCGGCTGATCACATGATGGAAGACGGCGCCTCGCCGTATCAAATAGACCAGGCGGTGCGTGACTTCGGCTACCCGATGGGCCCGTTCCAGGTGTCCGACCTGGCCGGTGGCGACATTGGCTGGGCCACGCGCAAGCGCAAGGCCGCCACACGCGATCCGAAGGCGCGCTACGTGCAGATCGCCGACCGCATCTGTGAGCGCGGCTGGTTCGGCCAGAAGACCGGCCGCGGCTACTACCTCTACCCCGAGGGCGCGCGCACCGGCACGCCCGATCCCGAGGTGGCGGCCATCATCGATGCCGAGCGCCAGCGCGCCGGCATCACGCCGCGCAGCTTCAGCGATGAAGAAATCATGCGCCGCTACATGGCCGCCATGATCAACGAAGGCGCCAACGTCGTGCACCAGCGCATCGCGTTGCGCCCACTCGATGTCGACGTGACCTTCCTCTACGGCTACGGCTTTCCGCGGCATCGCGGCGGGCCGATGCAATACGCCGACAGCGTCGGCCTGCCCAAGGTGCTCGCTCACATCCGCGAATTCGCCAGGCAAGACCCGCTGTTCTGGCAGCCCTCGCCCTTGCTGGTGGACCTGGTCGAACGCGGCGCCGATTTCGCCAGCCTCAATCAATCCGAATAACTCCTGGAGCAACACATCATGCGCGAAGCCGTCATCGTTTCCACCGCCCGCACGCCGCTGACCAAGGCGCACCGCGGCGAATTCAACATCACGCCCGGCGCCACGCTGGCCGCCTTTGCGGTGCGCGCCGCGGTGGAGCGCTCGGGGCTGGACCCGGCGCTGATCGAGGACGCGATCCTCGGCTGTGGCTATCCCGAAGGCACCACCGGCCGCAATGTGGCACGCCAGAGCATCGTGCGCGCCGGCCTGCCAATCACGATCGCCGGCACCACGGTGAACCGCTTCTGTGCCTCCGGGCTGCAGGCCATCGCGATGGCGGCGGGGCGCATCGTCGTCGAAGGTGTACCGGCCATGATCGCGGGCGGCGTCGAGAGCATCTCGCAGATCCGCAGCCGCAGCGCCACCGACAGCGGCGACAGCGGCATGGACCCGTGGATCGTGGAGCACAAACCCGCGCTTTACATGGCGATGATCGAGACCGCCGACATCGTCGCTCAGCGCTACGGCATCAGCCGCGAGGCGCAGGACCGCTTCTCGGCCGAGAGCCAGCGCAAGACCGAGGAAGCGCAGCTCGCCGGCCGCTATCGCGACGAGATCGTCGCCTGCACCACGACCATGGCCGTGACCGACAAGGAAACCAAGGCCGTGAGCCAGCGCGAAGTGACGATAGCCGTCGACACCTGCAACCGCCGCGGCACCACCTACGAGGGCCTCGCCAAGCTCGAACCCGTGATGGGCGCGGGCAAGTTCGTCACCGCCGGCAACGCCTCGCAGCTGTCCGACGGCGCCTCGGCCTGCGTGCTGATGGAGGCGAGGGAAGCCGAGCGCGCCAACCTGCAGCCGCTGGGCGCCTTCCGCGGCCTCGCCGTGGCCGGCTGCGAGCCCGACGAGATGGGCATCGGCCCGGTGTTCGCGGTGCCGAAGCTGCTGGCGCGCCATGGCCTGAAGGTCGAGGACATTGACCTCTGGGAACTCAACGAAGCTTTTGCCTCGCAGGCGATTTACTGCCAGGAGCGGCTCGGCATTCCGGCCGAGCGGCTCAACGTCGACGGCGGCGCCATTTCCATCGGCCACCCCTTCGGCATGACGGGCGCGCGCCTCACGGGCCATGTGCTGATCGAAGGCAAGCGTCGCGGCGCGAAGTACGCCGTCGTCACCATGTGCATTGCCGGCGGCATGGGCGCGGCCGGCCTGTTCGAGATTTACTGAGGAGCACGGCATGGACCTGAACTTCACCTCCGACGAACTGGCCTTCCGCGACGAAGTGCGCACCTTCCTGGCCGAAAAGCTGCCCAAGCGCCTGTCCGACAAGGTCGCGAGTGGCAGGCACCTGGGCAAGGCCGACATGGAGGAATGGCACGCCATCCTCAACGCGCGCGGCTGGCTGGCCAACCACTGGCCTGAAGAGTATGGCGGCCCCGGCTGGACCGCGATCGAGAAGTTCATCTTCGAAAACGAATGCGCGCTGGCCCATGCGCCGCGCATCGTGCCCTTCGGCGTGAACATGCTCGGGCCGGTGCTGATCAAGTACGGCAACGAGGCGCAGAAGCGCCACTGGCTGCCGCGCATCCTCGACGGCTCGGACTGGTGGTGCCAGGGCTATTCGGAACCCGGCGCGGGCTCCGACCTGGCGGCGGTCAAGACCTCGGCCGTGCG
>JAKFDH010000019.1:0-55128 GCA_036676245.1 Massilia sp.
CGGCCGAGCTGCTGCTGGCGCTGCCCGACCGTCCCACGGCGATCTTCGCCAGCAATGACGACATGGCCGCCGCCGCCGTCGCGGTGGCCCAGCGCCTCGGCCTGGACGTGCCGGGCGATATCAGCGTCGCCGGCTTCGACGATACCGCGCTGGCCACCACGATCTGGCCCGCGCTGACCACGGTGCACCAGCCGACCATCGAGATCGCCGAAGCAGCCGTGCACTGCGTCGTGCGCCGGGTGCTGGAGCAGCGCGCCGGCACCGCGGCCCCGGCCGAACACACTCTCATCGACTTCAAGCTGATCCGGCGCCAGTCCGACGCGGCGCCCCGGGTCCGGCCCCCGGTCCGCGGCCTGGACTAATCGCAGCCCGGCTCCAGAACATCAAGGCCCTGAGCCGAGGAGGGGCGTTCCTGGTTCTGTAGAATGTGCAGCCTTCTACCACGCTCGATTGCTTTGCCGGCGATCCACAAATCCATGTCCCGACCTTCCACCGTTTCCAAGCGCAGCGCCAACCTGCTGCTTGCGTACATCGCCAGCCATGTCGCCATCGGCGAAACCTTGCCGGTCGAGGAAAGGATGGCCGAACTGGGCGAGGGCAGCCGCACCGCGATTCGTAACGCGCTGGGCCACTTCCTTGCGCGTGGCCTGATCAGCGACATGAAGGAACGGCGCCTGCTGCGCAAGCCGAAGAGCGCCGATTACTTCGGCGACGCCGAATTGCAGACCGGCGCCGACCGCATCCGCGACATGCTGATGGAGCGCATCTACCAGGGCGACTTGCCGCCGGGAGCGGAATTTTCGGAGGCGGAGCTGGCGCGGGCGGCGGGGGCGAGTACGGTCAGCGTGCGCGAGTTCCTGATCGGCTTCGCGCACTCCGGCCTGATCGAAAAGAAGCCGCGCGGCGGCTGGCGCCTGTGCGCCTTCGACCGTTCGTTTGCGATGGAGCTGGCCGACGTGCGGCAAATGTTCGAATTCGCCGCGGTCGAGCACTTCGCCCATGTGGCGCCGGACGATCCGGCCTTCGCACGGCTGGATGAACTGATTGCGCGGCACGAGCAGCTCGGTTCGGTCATGCCGGCCCGCCATCTGGATTTTCCGGCGCTCGACCGCGATTTCCACACCTTCCTGATCGGCCTGCTGAGCAATCGTTTCGCCCAGGGCTTCTACGACATCGTCTCGCTGGTGTTTCACTATCACTACCAGTGGGACAAGGACGAGGAAAGGGCGCGCAACCAGTATGCGGTGCACGAGCACCTGGCGATCCTGCGAGCGCTCGCGCGGCGCGACGTCGCGGGCGCGCTGGCGGCGATGCGCATCCACTTGAACTCGTCCCGCAGCACGCTGCTGCAGGCGATCCGCACCAGGGAATTGAAAACGGCTTGACGGCTTCCTTGCGGCAAGGCTTTGCAGTCTTATATAAATAAAGTACAATGAAGGGGTTCGCTTAGCCCCGAAAGACCTGTCCATGTCAACGACGCCGCCCGATGCGCCCCGCCTGCTGTTAATGTCGCCCGAAGACAATTGCCTGATCGCCCGCACGACGCTCGCGGCCGGCGAGGTGCTGGCGATTGACGGTGTCGCCGTCGTCGTGCCCGAGGATATCCCGCTGGGCTACAAGGTCGCCCGCCGCGCGCTGCGGCCCGGCGACAAGGTGCTGCGCTACGGCGCACTGATCGGCACGGTCACGGCGGACGTCGCGCCAGGCGCGATGCTGCACATGCACAACCTCGTCAGCGACTATATCCCCACCTACACCCTGGGCGAGGGCGCCCATTCCTTCATCGGGAGCACCCATTGAGCACGAGCACCGCCATGCCCGCACTTTCCGGTTACCTGCGCGCCGACGGCCGCAAGGGCATCCGTAACGTCGTCGTTGTCGTCTATACCGTCGAATGCGCCCACCATGTGGCGCGCCTGGTCGTCAATGCCTTTCCCGGGCAGGAGGTGCACCTGATCGGTTTCCCAGGCTGCTATCCGAACGATTATGCCGACACGATGATGCGGCGCCTGGTCACCCACCCGAATGTGGGCGCCGCGCTGATCGTCTCGCTCGGCTGCGAGAGCTTCAACCGCAATGGCCTGGAACAGGAGGCTGCCGCCAGCGGCAGGCCGGTCCACACCATCGTCATCCAGAACAACCGCGGTACCCGCACCAGCGTGGCCGATGGCGTCGAATGGGTGCGCTGGGCGCTCGAGGCGCTGGCGCCGCAGCAGCGCGTGCCGATGGCGCTCAGTGAACTGGTGGTCGCGACCATCTGCGGCGGCTCGGACAGCACCAGCGGCATCACGGCCAACCCGGCCGTCGGCGTGGCGTTCGACCAGATGGTCGCGGCCGGCGCCGCCTGCATCTTCGAAGAGACGGGCGAACTGGTGGGCTGCGAATTCCACATGAAGCGGCGCGCCGCCACGCCGGAACTGGGCGAGGCCATTGTCGCCTGCGTGGACAAGGCGGCCCGCTACTACACCGTGCTGGGCCATGGCAGCTTCGCGCCAGGCAATGCGGACGGCGGCTTGACGACGCTGGAGGAAAAATCGCTGGGCGCCTATGCGAAAAGCGGCGCATCCCCGATCAGCGGCATCCTCAAACCGGGCGACCAGCCCGCGGGCGGCGGCCTGTACCTGCTGGACGTGGTGCCGGATGGCGAAGTACGGTTCGGCTTCCCGAATATCTCGGACAATGCGGAGATCGTGGAACTGATCGCTTGCGGCGCCCACGTGACGCTGTTTACCACCGGGCGCGGCTCCGTGGTCGGCTCGGCGATTTCGCCCGTCATCAAGGTGTGCGCCAACCCGGCGACCTACGAGCGCCTGGCCGAGGACATGGACATCAATGCCGGCCGCATCCTCACCGGCGAAGCGTCGCTGCAGCAGGTCGGCGGCGAGATCGTCGACCTGGTGGTGCGCGTGGCCAACGGCGAGCAAACCTGCTCGGAAGCGCTGGGCCACCAGGAATTCATCCTGACGTACAAGCAGTTCGAGCCGGCCGGCCCAGGATGCTTCCCCTTGAAGGCGGCCTGACATGCACGCGACCGAACTACGCAAACTGGCGCGCCGGGACATCGCCTTGAGCGGCCTGGGCCTGGGCTGCGCCCAGCTCGGCGGCTTGTACCAGGCCATCAGCGATGGCGAGGCGCGCGCCATCGTCGATACCGCCTGGGAGCTGGGCATCCGTTATTTCGATACCGCACCTTACTATGGCTACACGCTGTCCGAGCGCCGGCTCGGCGCGGCGCTGCGCGAGCGTGAGCGCGGCAGCTATGTCGTCAGCACCAAGGTGGGGCGCCTGATGCTGCCGGATGCGCAGGTGCGGCCCGGCGAGAACGGCTGGGCCGAGCCGCTGCCGTTTCGCCCGTACTTCGACTATACCTACGACGGCATCAAGCGCTCGCATGAGCAGAGCCTGCAGCGCCTGGACATGGACCGGGTCGACATCCTGTATGTCCACGACATCGGCGGCATGACGCACGGGGAGCGGCAGCCGCATTACTGGGCGCAGCTGACCGAGGGCGGCGGTTTCCGCGCGCTGACCCAGCTGCGCGACGAAGGCAGCGTGGGCGCTATCGGCCTTGGCGTCAACGAATGGGAAGTCATTGCCGACGCGATCGACGCCGCCGATATCGATTGCGCGCTGCTCGCCGGACGCTACACTCTGCTCGAACAGGCATCGCGCGAACCGCTGCTTGACCGTTGCGCCCGGCGCGGCATCGGCATCGTCATTGGCGGGCCGTTCAATTCCGGCATCCTGGCCGGCGCCGGCAAATTCAATTACGAAGACGCGCCGGCCGACATCATCGCCCGCGTCGAGGCGATCGCGGCGGTCTGCCGCGAGCACGACGCGCCGATCCAGGCCGCCGCCTTGCAATTCCCGATGGCGCATCCGGCCGTGGTGTCCTGCGTCGCAGGCGCGCAAAACCCCGGCCAGTTGCGCCAGAACGCGGCCTGGTTCGCCCAGCCGCTGCCTGCCGCGCTGTGGGAAGACCTGGCGCGAAGGGGGCTGCTCGACAGCCGCGCGCCACGGCCCCAAACCACCCTAATCGACTGATTTTTTTGCAAGACTTAAAAGGAATGACATGAAATTGCTGCGCTATGGCCCCAAGGGCAAGGAAAAACCAGGGCTGTTCGATGGGACGGGCGTGTTGCGCGACCTGTCCGGCGTGCTGCCGGACCTGACGTCGGCCGACCTCGGACGGGCTGCGCTGGACAAGCTGGCCGCCATCGACCCTACCCAGCTGCCAGCCGTCGAAGGGCAGGTGCGCATGGCGCCGATCGTGGCCGACATTGGCAAGCTGATCTGTGTTGGCCTGAACTATTCGGACCACGCGGCGGAATCGGGCATGGCGGTGCCTTCCGAACCCGTCCTGTTCATGAAGGCGACCAGCGCCATCATCGGCTGCAACGATCCGGTCGTGCTGCCGCGCGACTCGCTCAAGAGCGACTGGGAAGTGGAGCTGGGCGTGGTGATCGGGACCCGCGCCCGCTACGTCGATGAAGAAAGCGCGCTCGACTACGTGGCCGGCTATTGCGTGGTGAACGACCTGTCCGAACGCGAATATCAGCTGGAGCGCGGCGGCCAGTGGGACAAGGGCAAGGGCTGCGACACCTTCGGTCCTGTCGGTCCGTGGCTGGTCACGGCGGACGAGGTGCCCGACCCGCAGAACCTCGGCATGTGGCTGGAAGTGAACGGCAAGCGCTACCAAAGCGGCAATACGCGCACCATGGTGTTTACGGTGGCGCAGCTGGTGAGCTACATCAGCCGCTTCATGACGCTCAATCCGGGCGACGTGATCAGCACCGGCACCCCGCCTGGCGTGGGCCTGGGGCAAAAGCCGGATCCGGTGTACTTGCGCCCGGGCGACCGCATGGCGCTGGGCATCGACGGCCTCGGGGTCCAGAACCAGACCGTCCATGCCTGGAATGCTGAGCTGATCGACGGCTGAGACGCAACATTGTCGAAGTCGCGAAAGTGATACTCCAGACTCGATAAGCAACGTCATCCCTGCGGCTTGGCGCAGGGATGACGTTGGAAAAGGCGAGTCAATCTTGAACGCCGCGAATTCGGCGTGGCAATAAAGGAAACCACACGGCGCCACCAAGAGCGTCTTTATTGGGGACACTCGTATCATGACTGAACAAACCAGCCGGCAATCCTACGCGTTTGCCTTTGCCATGGTCACCTCGCTGTTTTTCATGTGGGGCTTCGTCCATAACCTCGATCCGATCCTGATTCCGCACCTGCGGCGTTCATTCAGCCTGAGCGTGCTGCAGGCGGCGCTGGTCGATTCGGCCGTCTTCATCGCCTACTTCCTGATGGCGCTGCCTGCTGGCATGCTGATTCGCAGATTCGGCTACAAGCGCGCGATGATCTTCGGCCTGGTCTTGTTTGCCATCGGCGCGCTATTGTTCATCCCGGCCGCGGATACGCATCGCTACGCCTTCTTCCTGGCCGCGCTGTTCATCATCGCCTGCGGGCTGACCGTGCTCGAAACGGCTGCCAATCCCTATATCTCGATGCTGGGCACGCCGGAGCGCGCCATCCAGCGCCTGAACCTGGCGCAATCGTTCAACGGGCTGGCGGCGACGCTGGCGCCGATCGTCGGCGCCCGCCTGATCCTGGTGGAAGGGGCCAGCGACACGCAGCTGCAGGCGATGTCCGACAGCGTGCGCCAGGCGACACTGGCGGCCGAAGCGGCCAGCGTCAAGGGCCCCTACCTGGCGATCGCGCTGGTCATTATCGCCATTGCCGTCATCTTCTGTTTCCTTAAGCTGCCCGCGCTTGGCGCCGGTGCGGCGCGTGCCGAAGCAGCGGCGGCGTCCGCGCCGCCCGCGGGCGCTGCGATCGCGCGGGCATGGCGGCGGCCTGCCATCCGGCGCGCGGCGATCGCCCAGTTCTTCTATGTCGGGGCGCAAGTGTGCGTGTTCAGCTTCTTCATCCTGTACGCGACCGGCGCGGCGGGACTGTCGCAGGTCGCCGCAGCCGATTACCTGGGCTGGGGCTGCGGCCTGGCCTTCGTCATCGGCCGTTTTGCCGGCACCTGGCTGATGAAATATATCGCGTCCGCGCGCCTGCTGTTTGGCTATGCGCTCATTTGCACGGCCTTGTCCGGCATCGCCATGTTCGCAGGTGGCCTTGCCAGCCTGGCCGCGGTGATCGGCATCGCCTTCTTCATGTCCATCATGTTCCCCACCATTTTCGCCCTGGGCATCCATGACGCCGGCGCGGATACGGCGATGGGCAGCAGCTTGATCATCATGAGCATCGTCGGCGGCGCCGTGGTGCCGCTGCTGTTCGGCTATATCAGCGATGTCGCGCACAATATTCAATTCGGCTATGCCGCGCCCTTGCTTTGTTTCCTCGTCATCGCCTGGTTCGCGCGGGCGGCGGCGCAGGAACAGCATTCGCCGGCACCCATCACTTCGACAGGAGCATTGAAACATGTTTGAACTCAATCACAAGAAGGCCGTCATTACCGGCGGCGGCAGCGGCATCGGCCGGGCCATCGCGACACTGTTCGCGCGGCAGGGCGCCGTTGTCCATATCGTCGACATCAGCGAAGCCGCAAGCGCGGAGGCCGTGCGCGAAATTCGCGAGGCGGGCGGCCAGGTCGTCGCGCATGCCTGCGACGTCGCGCGCCAGGATGCGGTACTGGCCGCGTTCGCCGCCATCGGGCCGATCGATATCCTGATCAACAATGCCGGGATCGCGCATATCGGCAAGGCGGACACGACGAGCGAGCAGGATTTCGACCGCGTCATGAGCGTCAATGTAAAAGGGGTTTACAATTGCCTGCACGCAGCTATTCCGCGCCTGCGCGACAATGGCGGCGGCGTCATTGTCAACATGGCGTCGGTGGCGGCGTGGGTGGCGGTCGCCGAGCGCTTTGCGTATTCGACCGCCAAAGGCGCTGTGATGGCCATGACCTTGTCGGTGGCGAAGGATTATTTGCAGGACAAGATCCGCTGCAATTCGATTTCGCCTGGCCGCGTGCACACCCCGTTCGTCGACGGCTTTATCGCCAAGACCTACCCGGGCAGGGAAGCCGAGATGTTCGAGCGCCTGGCGCAGACCCAGCCGATCGGCAGGATGGCCCGCCCGGACGAAGTGGCGGCGCTGGCGCTGTACTTGTGCAGCGACGAGGCGTCCTTCATCACCGGCAGCGACTATCCGATCGACGGCGGATTCATCACACTGAACTCTTGAGGCACAGTTCGACAACATGATCATTTCATCTGCAACCGATTTTCGCGAAGCGGCGCGCCGCAAGCTGCCACCATTTCTGTTCCACTACCTCGATGGCGGCGCCGGCGCGGAACAGACGCTGAACGCGAATGTCGATGATTTGCAGTCGGTGATGTTGCGCCAGCGCGTGCTGAAGGGCGCATCCGCGTTGGACCTGAAGGCCGAATGGTTCGGCGTCAGCCACGACTTGCCAATGGCCCTGGCCCCGGTCGGTCTGACCGGCATGTACGCGCGGCGCGGCGAGGTGCAGGCGGCACGCGCGGCGTGTGCGCGCAATATTCCCTTTATTCAGTCGACGGTATCGGTGTGCCCGCTGGCCGAAGTCGCCGGACAGGTTGACAAGCCAATCTGGTTTCAACTGTACGTGCTGAAGGACCGCAGCTTCATGCGTGACGTCTTGCAGCGGGCCAAGGCGCTCGGCGTCAAGACACTGGTGTTTACCGTTGACATGCCCGTGCCCGGCGCGCGCTACCGCGATGCGCACAGCGGCATGAGCGGGCAGAATGCCGCGCTGCGCCGGATCGTGCAGGCCATGCTGCATCCGCGCTGGGCATGGGACGTCGGCCTGTGCGGGCGCCCCCATGACCTGGGCAATATTTCCACCTACCGGGGCAAAGTGACGGGCCTCGAGGACTATATCGGCTGGCTGGGCGCCAATTTCGATCCCGACATCGGCTGGAAGGACCTGCAATGGATCCGCGACGAGTGGGACGGTCCCATGGTCATCAAGGGCATCCTGGAAGCCGATGATGCCCGGGCTGCGCTGGCGTTCGGAGCCGATGGCATCGTGGTGTCCAACCACGGCGGACGGCAACTGGATGGCGCGCTCTCCACGGCCCGTTCCCTGCAGGCGATCGCCGAAGCCGTCAAAGGCGAAATGACGATCTTCGCCGACAGCGGCGTGCGCACCGGAACCGACGTGTTCCGCCTGCTTGCGCTGGGCGCCGACGGCGTCTTGCTCGGCCGTGCTTTTGTCTATGCACTGGCGGCACAGGGCCAGGCCGGCGTAGACCGCCTGCTCGCCATCATGGAAAAAGAAATCCGCACCTGCATGGTCCTGACGGGCGTCAACTCGGTCCGCGACATCGGTCCCCATCTGCTGAGCGACCTGCCGACCTGAGTATCGGGCTGAAAAAGCCGTCTTGCGAGCTTCAATTCACGTCGTCGCCTGCTGGCGTATCGTGCAATGAAATTTCATCATGTGAATCCTTCTGTCTTATCTGTAATATCATTACGGTTTTGAGCGGACGTTTGCCGGACCCAAAGATCGCGTACCGACCCCACGACGGGCAAGCGAATATTTTTAATTTTTGCGAATTCGCTATTCGCCAGAACCGAGAAAAGACTATGAGCAGTGATCAAACCATCATCTACACCCTGACTGACGAAGCGCCGCTGCTGGCGACGCACGCCTTCCTGCCGGTTGTCACCGCGTTCGCCAAGCCGGCCGGCATTCGCATCGAAGCGAGCGACATTTCTGTCGCGGCACGTATCCTGGCCGCCTTCCCGGAAAACCTCACGCCCGAACAGCGCGTGAGCGACTCCCTGGTCGAACTGGGCAAGCTGACGCTCCGTCCCGAGGCGAACATCATCAAGCTGCCGAACATCAGCGCATCCGTTTCCCAGTTGAAGGCGGCCGTCAAGGAACTGCAGGACAAGGGCTACGCCATTCCCGACTACCCGGATGATCCGCAAACCGACGAGGAAAAAGCCATCAAGGTGCGCTACGGGACCTGCATCGGCTCGTCCGTGAATCCGGTGCTGCGTGAGGGCAACTCCGACCGCCGCGCGCCGCGCGCGGTGAAAGAAGCCGCCAGGAAGTCCCCGCATTCGATGGGCGAATGGTCGCAGGCGTCGCGCACCCACGTGTCGCACATGACCGGTGGCGACTTCTACCATGGCGAAAAATCGCTGACCATCAAGGGCGCGCGCGACGTGAAGATGGAACTGATCGCCAAAAGCGGCAAGACGATCGTGCTGAAACCGAAGGTCTCGCTGCTGGACGGCGAGATCATCGATTCGATGTTCATGAGCCGCAAGGCGCTGCTGGCCTTCTACGAAGCGCAGATCGAAGACGCGCACAAGACCGGCGTGCTGTTCTCGCTGCACGTCAAGGCCACCATGATGAAGGTGTCGCACCCGATCGTGTTCGGTCACTGCGTGCGTATGTTCTACAAGGAAGCGTTCGCGAAGCACCAGGCCCTGTTCGACAGCCTGGACGTGAATGTCAACAACGGCATGGCGGACCTGTACAGCAAGATCGCCACCTTGCCGGCATCGCAGCGCGAAGAAGTCGAGCGCGACCTCCACGCCTGCCAGGAATACCGTCCGGCGCTGGCCATGGTCGACTCGGCCAAGGGCATCACCAACTTCCATTCGCCGAACGACGTGATCGTCGATGCATCGATGCCGGCCATGATCCGCGCCGGCGGCAAGATGTACGGCGCCGATGGCCGCCTCAAGGAAGTGAAGGCAGTGATCCCGGAGAGCACCTTCGCCCGCATTTACCAGGAAATCATTAACTTCTGCAAATGGCATGGCGCGTTCGACCCGCGCACCATGGGTACCGTGCCGAACGTGGGCCTGATGGCCCAGAAGGCGGAAGAATATGGCTCGCACGACAAGACCTTCGAAATTGCCGAAGACGGCGTTGCCAATATCACCGATCTGGCAACAGGCGAAGTACTGCTGAGCCAAAATGTCGAGCAGGGCGACATCTGGCGCATGTGCCAGGTCAAGGATGCGCCGATCCGCGACTGGGTCAAGCTGGCCGTCACGCGCGCGCGCAACTCGGGCATGCCTGCCGTGTTCTGGCTCGACTCCTACCGTCCGCACGAGAATGAGCTGATCAAGAAGGTCGAGGCCTACCTGAAAGATCACGACACCAGCGGCCTGGAAATCCGGATCATGTCGCAAGTGCGCGCCATGCGCTACACGCTGGAGCGCGTCAGCCGCGGCCTCGACACCATCTCGGTGACCGGCAACATCCTGCGCGATTATCTGACCGACCTGTTCCCGATCCTGGAACTGGGCACCAGCGCCAAGATGCTGTCGATCGTTCCGCTGATGGCCGGCGGCGGCATGTACGAAACGGGCGCCGGCGGCTCCGCCCCCAAGCACGTGCAGCAGCTGGTGGAAGAGAACCACCTGCGCTGGGACTCGCTGGGCGAATTCCTGGCGCTGGCAGTGAGCCTGGAAGACATGGGACTCAAGACCGGCAACAAGAAGGCCATCGTGATGGCCAGGACGCTCGACGCCGCCACCGGCAAACTGCTGGAAAACCGCAAGTCGCCGTCGCCGAAAACCGGCGAACTCGACAACCGGGGAAGCCAGTTCTATCTGTCGCTGTACTGGGCCCAGGAACTGGCCGCGCAAACCGACGATGCCGAACTGGCGGCGCACTTTGCACCGCTGGCCAAGGCGCTGACCGGCAACGAGCAAAAGATCGTTGCCGAAATGCTCGAAGTGCAGGGCAAGCCGGCGGACTTGGGCGGCTACTACAAGCTTGACGAAGCCAAGGTGGCGGCGGTCATGCGCCCCAGCGCGACGTTCAATGCGGCCTTGCAGGCGGTAGCCGGCTAAGCGGCTGCGATTCCCGTCCTCGCCTTGCGAGTATCAATGGCCTGGCTCTTTCCGAGCCGGGCCATTGTCGTTTCAGGCCTCCCCCAGGGCCAAATTTTTCCCTCACGGTGGCAAGTCTTTGATCGCCTGCCGCTGTGACGCGGTAGAACAACGGTATTTTATGTGGCTGGCCCGGCCGTATAGTGGAGCTTACACTGACGACCGGAGCATTTCATGGACAAGCAAGACGATCTGGATGCAACGGAACGGCGCAGTGCGCGCTGGTTCCGCAAGAGCGACCTGCCGGGTTTCGTACCCGCGGCATCCTCGGGCAGCGCCTGTTTGCAGCACTGCCGCGCGGCGCCAGCGTGATCAATGTGAGGCGCGGTCCTCATCTCGACCAGCAGGCCCGGCTTGCGGCGCTCGGCGGTCCGGAATAAAGTAGTTGACATGTGCAGTCCGGCACGCATGTATTGCTTCAGGAGCCACGGCGTTGAATAGATCAACAAATTAACCAACGTCGTCCTTTCGAAGGCAGGGCGATCCGACGATTCGGCCCATGCTGAGCGTACTCAGTATGGGCCTCGGATCGCCGCACCGCTGCCTATGCAGGGGTGACGATGAGTCTTGTAGTTTCAGTCCACATTTCGCGATTTCTGTGGCAGTCCCACGTCCAGTTGACAACCCGCCATTGTCAAGTCAATTATTGCGGACAGCAGTGTGCCTTCGCAGGGATGACGTTGGTGACTATGCCTTGAGATTGCATTCGCGGCTTCGGAAGCGTTGCTGTTTACAGCCCCACCAGCGCCGCCAGGCCGCCGATGTCCTTGATCTCGGCGTAGTTGTAGGCAGGCGCGCCCGGCTCATGGCCGCGATTCACGAATGCCTTGTCCTTGATGCCAAGATCATCGGCCGACATCAGGTCGTAGCGCATGCTGGAAGACACGTGCAGGAAGTCTTCAGGCTTGGCGTCGAGCTGGTCGATCATATATTCGAAGGCCTGCAGGCGCGGCTTGTAGGCCTTGGCCTGCTGCGCCGTGTACACGCGGTAGAAGGGAACGCCCAGCTTCTCCACGTTGCTCATGATCTGGGAGTCCATCGCGTTCGACAGGATCACCAGCGGGATCTTGCCGGCGATCCTGGCCAGCCCCTCGGTAACATCCGGATGCGGGCCCCAGGTCGGCACCGCCTCGTAGATCGCGCTGACGTCCAATTCTCGGAACTGTACCTTCCAGCGGTTCGCGGTGCGCATCACCGACTCGAAGATGACTTCGTAGTACGGCTTCCAGTCGCACGTGACTTCGTCGAGGCGGAATGCGCGGAAGTCATTGCAGAAGGCTTCCATGTGTTCTGGTGCGATGCGGTCAGCGAACAGTTTGCGCGCCATCGGGGACATCTGGAAATTGGTCAGCGTGCCATAGCAGTCGAAGCTGATGTATTTGGGCTTGAACGGGATGCTCATGATTATCCTTTCAGGATGGTGGAGTGTCGAACATTCTCTCGACGGGATAGTGCCCCTTGCTGAACGGGGATTTGATGACGAGATAGCTGAAGTACTTTTCGATTCCGACGTGGGCCTCGAGCAGGCCTTCGATGAGGGTTTGATAGTGCACCACGCCGCTGGTGACGAATTTGAGCAGGTAGTCATCGCCGCCGCTGACCAGGTGGCATTCGACAATCTCGTCGATGTTGCGAATGGCCGCCTCGAACTTGTCGAAGTCTTCGCGCCGGTGGTCGGACAAGGTCACCTGGGTGAACACCAGCTGCACATTGCCGATCTTTTCCATCTCGACCTGGGCGCCGTATCCCGTCACAATGCCGCTCTTCTCAAGCCGCCTGACCCGGATCAGGCAGGGGCTGGGCGACAAGCCCACTGCTTCCGCGAGCTCGACGTTGGCTATCCTCCCGCTTTTTTGCAATTGAGCCAGGATGCGGATGTCGATACGGTCCAGTTTGAATGCATTTGCCAGCATGGGATGCCTCGGATGGAGTCCATGAATTAGTATGGTTCCATCTTAGGGGCAGGGTGCGAGCGGCAACGTGCTAAGTCACGCCGCCAGAGAAAGCAACATTGCGTTTTTCAGCGGCGCGCGGGCATTTTATGCTGCTTCCTTAAGCGCGCATCGCTTGCGCAGGCTGCAGCAGTTGCTCGAACTGGGGCGCGGGAACCGGTTTGCCGAACAAGTAGCCCTGGTAAGCCTGGCATCCCTGCCGGGCGAGGAAGTGCAACTGTTCTTCCGTTTCCACCCCTTCCGCGATGGCCGACAGCCCCATGCTGTCGGCCAGGGTCAGGATGGTCCTGGTGATGGCCGCGTCGGCCGGATTGACCAGGATGTCGCGCACGAAGGAGCGGTCGATCTTGAGCTGGAATATCGGCAGCCGCTTCAGGTAGGCCAGCGATGAATAGCCGGTGCCGAAATCGTCGAGCGATATGCCGATCCCGGCCGCATTCAGCCTGGCCATTTTCTCGATCGACGCCTCCACATCGTCAAGCAGCAGGCTTTCGGTCAATTCCAGCTTCAGGCGCCTGGGATCGGCGCCGCTGCCGTCGACGGTCGCCATGACCTGCTCCACGAAGTCGTCCTGGTGGAACTGGCGCGCACTGACATTGACGGACAGGCTCAACTGCGCCATTCCAGGCAGGGCGCCCCAGGCCACCAGCTGCTCGCAGGCTTGCTGCAGCACCCAGGCGCCGAGCGGCAGGATCAGGCCCGACGATTCGGCCGCGCCGATGAACTCGACCGGCGGCACCAGCCCGCGCTGCGGATGGCGCCAGCGCAGCAGGGCTTCGGCGCCGGTGATGCGCCCGATCGCGTCGACCTGGGGCTGGTAATACAGTTCGAACTGTCGCTGCGCCAGCCCGAGGCGCAGGTCGGCATCGAGCGTGGCGCGGACACTGACTACCGTTTGCATCGCCGGGTCGAAGAAGCACAGCGTATTGCGGCCGTTGGCCTTGGCCTGGTACATCGCCAGGTCGGTTTGTTTCAGCAGGTCTTCGACGCTGGCCTGGTTGCCGCGGAAAACGGTGATGCCGACGCTGGAGGTGCAGTTGTGCTGGTGCGGGCCGATGATGTATGGCTCGCCCTGGCGTGCCAGCAGCTTGTCGCCGATCAGGCGCGCCTGTTCCGCTGCCAGCTGCGGATCGTCGGCCAGGTTCTCCAGCATGATGACGAACTCGTCGCCGCCCAGGCGCGCCACGGTATCGCTTTCGCGCACGCAGGCGACGAAGCGGCGTGCCACCTGCTGCAGCAGCGTGTCGCCGGCATTGTGCCCCAGGGTGTCGTTCAGGTCCTTGAAGTTGTCCAGGTCGACGAACAGCAGGGCGCCGCACTGGCCGGTGCGCTCGCTGCCAGTCAGCGCATGCTGCAGCCGGTCCATCAGGCAGCGCCGGTTCGGCAGCTGGGTCAGGAAATCGAACAGCGCCAGGTTGCGGATCTCCTGTTCGGTCGCCTTGCGTTCGGTGATGTCCGTCAGGGCGCAGACATGGTGGGTGATGTCGCCGGCCGCATTGCGCACCGCCGTGATCATCATCCCGCTCGGGAAGATCGCGCCATTCTTGCGGCGCTGCCAGACTTCGCCCTGCCAGGCGCCGTTGGCCGCCACGGCCTCCCACATTTTCCGCATGAAGGTGTCGTCGTGGCTGGCCAGGTCGCACACGCGCAGTTGCTGGTCGAGCAGGTCGCTTTCGGCAAAGCCGGTGATGTCGGTATAGGCGCGGTTGACGCGCAGGATGACGTTGGACGCATCGGTGATGGCCATGCCCTCCAGCGACTCGAAGGCCGTCGCCGCCACGCGCAGGTCGGCGTCGGCTTTCTGTTTCTCGCGCAAGTACAGCATGGTGACGGCGGCAGCGGCGATCAGCACGCCGCCCGCCAGCTCGATCAGCAGGAACAGCCAGAAGCGGCGTTCGCCCTGGTGCAGCAGGGCCGGGAGCGGCCGCGGCGTATACACCGACAGCTGCAGTTCGCCCGGTACCGTGCGCTTCGCCAGTACGCGGGGTATGTCCTGCGCGCCGATGCTTGCCACGTCCGGCATGCCGGCCACCTGCCAGGCATCGATCCTGAGCGTGTCGAAGCTGCTGCGCGCATAGCGCTGCCGGCGCTGTTCCTGGCTCAGGGCGTGGACCCGGGCCAGGGGCATTGCCGACATCAGCAACTGGCGGTCGGTGGCATGGATGATGACGCCGTCGGCGTCGGCGACCCAGGCCTGGCCTTGCGGCATCACGCCGGCCAGGCGGTTGGTGTTGAGCTTGACGACGGCGATGCCGAACAGGCGCCCGTCGGCCAGCATCGCCTGCGCGTAGTACAGGCCGCCACCTTTGCCGTCGCGGCTCATGCCGAATTGCTGGCCCTGGTGCGCGGTACTGGCCAGCTTGAAGTAGTCGCGGTCGGCGTAATTATTGCCGACGAACCTGGCGGCATCGGTGCTGTCGCTGGTCACAATGCAGTCGCCGGCGGCGTTCAGGACGAACATGCTGTCCACATTCAGTGTTTGCGCGGTCCGTGCCAGCAAGGCGTTCAGGCGCAAGAGCGAGGTGTCGGTCTGCCACGCCAGCCGGCTGGCGGCGCGCCTGTCTTCCGGTATCGGCGGATGGTCGAGGGCGACCTTGACCATGTCGGCATCGCGCGCCAGCATCAGCGCCAGGCCGCGCAGGCGGATCAGGCTTTGCTCGATGGCGCTGGCCGTGCCGGCAGCCTGGTCTTGCGCCAGCCGCAGTTCGCGCTGATAGCCTTCATCCTCGGCGCGTTGCTGCAGATAGGCGGCGCCGAACCAGGCGGCGGCGGTCCAGGCCAGCAGCAGCAGGACGATCGGGCGGTACGAACGTTCCAGCGAGAACAGGCGGCGCTTCTCGACATAGGTCGCCACGATGGTGACCACGATCAGCAGGCTGGTCAGCACCAGCACGGAAGCGGCCAGCGCACTGGGGCTGACCAGGGAGGCGCCGCTCGGCGCCTCGTTGCTGCGGACGAAATTGGCAGCCGCCATCGCCGTGTAGTGCATGCCGGCGACCGCCAGCCCGAGGACGACCGAGCTCCAGATCGGCGAGGCCGGGTGCCAGCGGCCTTTCAAGCCCGCCAGCCGGAACTTGAGCCACAGCGCCAGCGTCGCCAGTGCGACGGCGACGCCGATCGACAGCAGGAACAGGCGCAGGTCGTAGCGGATCATGCCGCTGAACTCCATGGCCGCCATGCCCGTGTAGTGCATGGCGCCGATGCCGGCGCCGAGCAGGATGCCCGCGCCCCACAGGCGGCGCGGACTGGGCGGCCCCTTGCTGATCACATGCAGCGCCAGGGTGCTGGCCAGCATGCCGGGAACGGTCGAGAGCAGGGTCAGGCCGGTGTTGTAGGAGGTGGTGCAGGGCAGCGCGAACGCCAGCATGCCGACAAAATGCATGGCCCAGATGCCCAGGCCCAGGCACATGCCGCCTGCGCCCAGCCACAGTGCGCGGCGCACGCTGCTGCCGGCCGGGCCAAGCTGTTGCGCCACCAGCAGCGCGGCATAGGAAGCGAAGATGGCGATGGCGACCGAGAGCGCCACCAGCAAGGGGTCGAACCGGCCTGCGTAAAGCAGGCTCTTGTCCGGCGTGCCGAAGATGAGATCCAAGTCGAACATTGCAAGCCCCGAAAAGTGAAGTGCAGTGCAGACGGCAGCCCAGATCACCGGACGCGACAGGATCGCTGGGCCGAGATTTCGTAGTTTAGCTTACAAAAGTTCAATATTCTAATAAAAAAGTGATCTGAAGCAATATTCTAGTATGTTCAACTAAATCTGTTGTGTTAACGCGCAAACAAGACCGACTCGGCTATCTCATCGTCCATTGGAAAGATGAGGTATTTCATCGTGCCGTTCGTAAAAAAAGGCATTTTCGCGGTGGGAAGAACAGACTATAATCGCATCCACAAGTACCGCATATATAAAAAACTACCGAGGAGATTCATGAAAAGGAAATTGTTCGCGACCTGTGCCGTGCTGTGCACCGTGATCGCCACTGCGGCGCCGGCCCAGTTCAAACCGGATGCCGATTCCCTCAACACCTACACGACCCCGGACTGGTTCCGCGACGCCAAGTTCGGCATCTGGTCGCACTGGGGGCCGCAGTCGGTGCCGCGTGCGGGCGACTGGTACGCCCGCAATATGTACATCTACGGCACGTCGCAATACCAGCACCACCTGAAGAACTACGGCCATCCCAGCAAGTTCGGCTACAAGGACATCATTCCGCTCTGGAAGGCCGAGAAATTCGATCCGGAAGCGCTGATGGCCTTGTACAAGCAGGCCGGCGCGAAGTATTTCGTCTCGATGGGCGTGCACCACGACAATTTCGACCTGTGGGACTCGAAACACCATCGCTGGAATGCCGTGAAGATGGGTCCCAAGCGCGATATCGTCGGCGCCTGGCGCGATGCCGCATCGCGTGCCGGCCTGCGCTTCGGCGTGTCGGAGCATCTGGGCGCCAGCTATTCGTGGTGGGCGACCAGCAAGGGCTACGACCAGATATGGCCGCAGTTCGGGGTGCCATACGACGGCGCCGATCCCGCCTTTGCCGACCTGTATCACCCGGCCCACCAGGAACCGTACAAGGGCAGCGAAACCTGGTACGCGAAGAACCCGGCCTGGCACCAGCAATGGTTCAACCGCGTGACCGACCTGATCACCAGGTACCAGCCGGACCTGTTGTACACCGATGGCGGCATTCCGTTCGGCGCGGTGGGCCGCACCATGGTGGCGGAATTCTATAACCGCAATATGGCTGCCCACCAGGGCAGGAACGAAGCCGTGTATAACCACAAGGACATCGGTACCGGCGAATTCCTGCGCAAGGCAGGCGTGCAGGATGTCGAGCGCGGCGTCATGGAAGGCATCAACCCGCTGCCGTGGCAGACCGATACTTCGATCGGCGACTGGTTCTACAGCGAAGGGTACAAGTACAAGAAGACGGCCGAGGTGGTCTATATGCTGGCCGACATCGTCAGCAAGAACGGCAACCTGCTCCTGAATGTCGTCCAATACCCGGATGGCAGCCTGCCGCCCGAATGCCAGCAGTTCGTCACCGAGATGGCCGCCTGGATGAAGGTCAACGGCGACGCGATCTACGGCACCCGGCCATGGAAGATCTTTGGCGAAGGGCCGACCAAGGCCGCGTCGGGGCACTTCCAGGAGAACACGGACTATGCGCCTGCCGATATCCGCTTCACGACCAAGGGCGGGAATTTGTACGCCATCACCCTGGGCGAACCATCGGGCGAGGTGCGCATCGCCTCGCTGGGCAAGAAGTCGGTGCATGAGAGCCGCCCCGTCAAATCCGTCACCCTGCTGGGCAGCAAGGCCGTGTTGAAATGGAAGCAGCAGGACGATGGCCTGGTGATTGCCTTGCCGGCCAGCATGCCGACCTCGATCGCGTCCAGCTTCCGGATCGGGTTTTAAGCCATAGCGCGCCGAGGGAGGGCGCGGACGGTTACCAAAATTTTGTTAATCGAGTTGATATTTTTGATTCTTGCAGGTCGATATCGCAACACGCAGAATGAATTGCACGTTAGCTAAGAAGGGCGTGCAATTTGATACTTTGCAATCGAGACCTGGAGACAAAAATTGAACTATAAGAAGACAGCGATCGCCATCGCAGCGGCGCAGCTTGCACTACTGGCAAGCGGCGCCGCGCTGGCGCAGACGGCGCCCGCCACCGATGCCGCCAGCAACGGCAACCCGGCCACCGTGGTGGTGGTCGGCCAGCGCGCCGCCCTGGAATCGGCCCAGAAAATCAAACAGAATTCGGACGAAATCGTCGATTCGATCGTCGCCGACGACATCGGCAAGTTGCCCGACAGGTCGGTGACCGAAGTGCTGCAGCGCATCCCGGGCGTGACCATCGACCGCACCATGAACCGGGGCGACCCGTCGCAGGGCGTCGGCGACGGCATTGCGCACTTCGCCTCCGAAGGCACCGGCGTGTCGATCCGCGGCCTGAGTTTCGTGCGTTCTGAGCTTAATGGGCGCGACTCGTTTTCCGCTAACGGCGGGCGCTCGCTCAGCTTCGAGGACGTGCCGCCGGAGCTGATGGCCGGCGTCGACGTCTACAAGAACCCGTCCGCCGAACAGATCGAAGGCGCGATCGGCGGCCTGGTGAACCTGCGCACCGCGATGCCCTTCGACTTCAAGGGGCTGAAGGCCAGCCTCTCGGCCGAGACCGCGTACTCGTCCCTGCGCCACAAAGCCTCGCCATCGGTGTCCGGCCTGGTGTCGAACCGCTGGGAGACCGGCATCGGCCAGGTCGGCGTGCTGCTCGACCTTTCGCGCTCGGTTGTCAACTCGCGCGGCGACGGATTGACCATCAATCCCTACTATCCGCTCAAGAATGCCGTGGTGGGCGACACCAGCGGCGCGACGCGCTGGATCAGCCCGGGCGCGTCGTGGAGCTCGAACGACTTCGAGCGTACCCGCGAGGGCGCGTATGGCGCGCTGCAGTGGAAGAAGGGCGATTTCAGCTCCGGGCTGACGTTCTTCCAGTCGAAGTACGAGATGAATACGACGGAGAACGCGTTCTTCCAGGGGACCGATCCGTCCACCTTGAAGCTCGATGCGGGCGCCACCTTCGATCCGGACGGTGTCCTGTTGACCGGCACGATACGCCAGCCCAGCGACAAGGGCATCGGTTTCGGCACCGACGCGCGCGAGTCGAACCGTTACGCCGTGACGCGCGAGATCGCGTGGAACGGGCAGTGGCGGGCCTCGGACAGCTGGGCCCTCAAGGCTGACCTGCAGCGCGTCCGGGCGACCACCAACGGGTCCGACAACACGGTCGGCCTCGGCGGCTGGATGCCGAAGCAGGCGGTCGACCTGGGCACCTCGCCTGCCAGCTTCGGCTTCGACGCGGCCGACCGCGCGCACCTGGCCGATCCGAAGAACTACTATTGGGGCTTCACCCAGGATCACCGGGACCAGTCCAAAGCGACGCAGAACGCCGCGCGCATCGACGCCAGGTACACCTTCGATCATCCGGTGCTGCAGGACCTGCGTTTCGGCGTGCGCGCGACGGAGCGCGACTCGCTCTCGCAGTCGACGATCGATCCCTGGCAGCAGGTCACGCAAGGGTGGGCAGTCGGCGATTCGTGGCAGCCGCTCAATACCTTCGCCTACTTGAGCGACCCTCGCTTCGCCGGCAATACGTCGGTGCGCTCCTTCGGCGGCTTCTACGGCGGATCGGTGCCGACACCGCCGCCGGTCGTGGTGCCGGACATGGCGCTGGTGCATGGGTCGCCTGCCGTTGGCTTCCCGACGCTGCGCAGCTACTACACCACGCTTTGCAAGGAGGCCGGCCGCTGGGCCGACTGCGCCATGAATCCGCCCAAATTCGGCGACGGCAGGGGCGAGAACGAGCAGCACGAGCGCACCAAGTCGGCCTTCGCCCAGCTTCGTTTCAGCTTCGACAACCAGTTGCGCTATCCGGTGGACGGCAACGTGGGCGTGCGCTTCGTGCGCACGGACATGTCCGCGACCGGCTATACGCTGTTCACGCCGCCGGCGGATGCGCTCAAGTTCGGCGGCGGCGTGCCCGATATTCCGGAGTATTCCAAGAAATCGACCTTCACCAACGCGTATACGAATGTCTTGCCGAGCCTGAACTTGCGCATGAAGCCCAGCGAGGAGTTGCAGTTCCGCTTTGCGGTCTCGAAGGGGATGACGCGGCCGAACTTCTATAGCCTGCAGGCCTATACGACCCTGGACATGAAGCTGAAGACGCACGAGGACCCGGTGACCAAGCTGCAAGTTCTCGACTCGATCGAGTACGGCGGTTCGGCCAGGGGGAATACGATGCTCAAGCCGGTCACGTCGAACAACGTCGACATGACGGCCGAGTGGTACTTCGCCAAATCGAGCTCGCTCACGCTGTCGGTGTTCAACAAGCGGCTCAAGGACATCATCATCGGCAAGACGACGTACTACACGCTCATGGACAAGGCCGGCCAGCCGCACGACTTCTTCATCACGGCCCCGGTCAACGGCGCGAAAGGCCGGTCGAGCGGCTTCGAGATCGGCTACCAGCAATACTTCGACAAGCTGCCCGGCGCACTGTCGGGCCTTGGGGTGTCGGGCAATTACACCTACATCGACAGTAGCTCGGACCTGGGTGCGCCAGGCGGCAGCAAGTGGTGCACGCCGAAAGACACGCTGGCCGCGAACCTGAACCGCGACCTGGCCGGCTGCGACACCGACGGCCGCCTGTTCGGCGACCTGCCGATGGAGGGCATGTCGAAGAACGCCTACAACCTGGCGCTGTTGTACGACAAGGGCGGATGGTCGGGGCGGATTGCCTACAGCTGGCGTTCGAAATACCTGCAGGCGACGAATGCCTACGGAACGAACGGCAACAATGGCATCGACCAGAACCCGGATAGCCCGAACTTCAACCAGAACTACTCGGTGAACTTCGCGTTGCCGACCTGGGGTGGTTCCTATGGCCAGGTCGATATGGGCATCCAGTACAAGTTCAACGAGCATCTGGCGGCGAACTTCGAGGTGGCCAATCTGACCGACACGCTGTACCGGCAGTACATGCAACAGGGTATCGGCCTGAAGGAACGCTCGTCCTCGTACATCGGGCGCCGCTTCGTCGCGCAAATGCGTTACTCGTTCTAAACCCGTCCGCGGCAGACCGCCTGCCATCCCCTCGGATGGCAGGCGGCCTCGCCATGCTGTGGATTCACCCCATCCATCACGGCGACAGCGCCTTTTTTGTGCTTGCCCGGACGGCTACGCCAATTTCATTCGCCCTGTTGGCGGTTTTCACAATTGCTAGTACTGATGGCAACAAGCAGAATGAGTTCACGTTAGCCATGCTCGACCCCATGCCTCCGAAGACAATGAACACGATGCTCCAACGCAACTGGAACGGCGACCAGGTCGATATTGACCTGATCCTGCCCGCCCGTCCAACGGTGCTCAAGATCCGCATGGGCAGCCATTGAAGCAGGCAGAGGAGGCAACGGGCATGGCATTCAAACGCATCGTTGTCGTTGGCGGCGGCGCCGCCGGCTGGATGGCGGCGGTGGCCCTGGCCACCGGCCTGAAAGGCAGCAGCGTCGAACTGGTCGAATCGGAGGAGATCGGCATTGTCGGCGTGGGCGAGGCAACTTTCCCGTCGATCCGCGCCTTCCACCAGATCCTCGGCATCGACGAGGCTGATTTTCTGCGCGCCACCAACGGCAGCTACAAGCTGGGTATCGAGTTCCGCGACTGGCGCATGCCCGGCGAAGGCTATTTCCATACCTTTGGCGACTTCGGCGACCTGGATGGCCCCAAGTGCGTATGGGCCCATCACCGCCGGCTCGACGACGCCAGCCTCGGCGCCCTGGGCGAACAGTGCCTGCCCAGCGTGATGGCCAGCCAGGGGCGCTTCCGGGCGCCGGAGCCGGACGCGCGCTTCAATTACGCCTACCATTTCGATGCCGCGCTGTACGCCGCCTTCCTGCGCACCCTGGCGCTGCAGCGGGGGGCGCGGCGCACCGAGGGGCGCATCGTCGAGGTCACGCGGCGTGCCGACGGCGGCGTGGACCAGCTCAGGCTGGCCGATGGCCGCCTGGTGGCGGGCGACCTGTTCATCGACTGTTCCGGCTTCGCGTCCCTGCTGCTGGGCCGCACCTTGGCCGAGCCCTTTGTCGATTTCAGCCACTGGCTGCCGGTGGACCGCGCCTGGGCCGTTCCCTGCGCGCGCGCCGGAACCGAATTGACGCCGTATACCCGGGCCACTGCCCTTGAAGCGGGCTGGGCCTGGCGGATCCCGCTGCGCAACCGCACCGGGCATGGCCACGTCTTCGCCAGCCGCTACATCGACGAGGAGCGCGCGCGCGAGCAATTGCTGCAGCAGCTGGACGGCCCGGCGCTGGCCGAACCGCGCCTGCTGCGCTTTGCCACCGGCCACCGCGAGCGCGTCTGGGTCAACAACGTGGTCGCGCTGGGCCTGTCGGCCGGCTTCCTCGAGCCGCTCGAGTCGACCAGCATCTACCTGATCCAGAGCGGCCTGGGCCGCCTGATGCAATTGCTGGCGAGCGGCGCCGGGTCCAGCGCGCCGGCAGTGGCCGCCTATAATACCGGCATGGTGCGCCAGTTCGCCCGCATCCGCGACTTTATCATCTTGCATTATTGTCTCAGCGGGCGCCGCGACAGCGCACTGTGGCGGGCGATGACGACGATGGCGCTGCCCGATACGCTGGCCTTCAAGATCCAGGCCTGGCGCCAGTCCGGCGCGCTGCACCAGTACGACGAAGAGGGCTTCGACGCCACCAGCTGGCTGGCGATCCATGCCGGCATGCGGCACTGGCCCGAGCGCGTCGATCCCGCGCTGGGCGCGATACCGCGCGATGCAGCCTTGCAAGGATTGCAATTCCGCCGCGACAGGATTGTCGCCGCCGTGGCGGGCATGCCCGCGCACCACGTCTACCTGGACAGCATGCTCGGCCGCTGAAGCGGTCCGTCCGGGAACAGTTTTTTCCCGGCAACCCGCGTTGCGAGGCCCTGGCTCGGCTTGTGCGGCGCAGCAATGCACTGGCCGGCGGCCACGCTGTCGCCACGTTGCAAATCGTACTAACACTCCACTCCCGAAAACTTCAACTTTTCCTGTCCTCCTAGGATTGCAGAGGCCATTGCTACCGCGAAAAGTCGGTTCGGTAAATATACTGAACTCGACCGCGCCACCCCCGAGGTGGCCGGCAAAAATTGCCGGAATGCCTGGCCTCGATGCATTTGACGACGCCACATTATCGGCAAGCTGATAGTACAACCGCCGTCAGAAAACGACGCATCGTGGAGACTGCCGCAAATGAAATTGCCTAGAATGCATAGAATTGCCCTGTTTTTCAATGCCAACAAAGTCTTCGATCGCGAAGTCTTATCTGGAATAGCGGGCTACCTGTCGAGTCGCCGGGCCTCATGGGACTTGTACCTGGAGGAAGACTTCCGCCTCCGCCTGCCAAGCATTTCGCAGTGGCAAGGCGACGGCATCATTGCCGATTTCGACGACCCGGCCGTGGCCGAAGCGCTGTCCCACAGCCGCATCCCGGTGGTGGCGGTGGGGGGCTCTTATGACAAGGAAAGCGATTATCCCGCCGACGTCCCCTATGTCGCGACCGATAATTTCAAGTTGGTCAACCTTGCCTACCAGCATTTGATCGAGGCTGGCCTGAGCCGCTTCGCGCTGTTCTCCCTGCCCGAGGCAAGGGAAAACCGCTGGGCGCAAGAGCGTGAGAACGCCTTCCGCCGGCTGATGCAACGTGACAATATCGAGCCCGAGATCTTCCGCGGCCAGGGCACCAGTGCGCTCGACTGGGAGGCCGCGGTGGCGCAGCAGATCGAATGGCTGCGAAGCTTGCCGAAACCGATCGGCATCGTCGCCGTGACCGATGCCCGCGCCCGGCAACTGCTGCAGGCTTGCCTGATCGCGGGGATCGCCGTACCCGAGCAGGTCGCCCTGATCGGCATCGACAACGATCCGCTGGCGCGCGTCCTGACCCGCATACCGCTCAGTTCAGTAATACAGGGAACCGACGAAATAGGGCGCTCCGCGGCCCGCTTGCTCGACCAGATGCTGGGCGGCGCCTGCCTGGCCGGTACCCGCATCATGGTGCCGCCGGTTGGCATCAATGTGCAGTCCTCGAGCTGCCATGCGCCGGTCAAAAACCCGCGCGTCATGCGCGCCCGGCATTTCATCCGGCAGTACGCCTGCCAGGGTATCAAGGGCGACCAGGTGGCCGACTATGTCGGCGTGTCGCGCTCGTCGCTGGAATCCTACTTCCAGCAAGAACTGGCCTGCAGCGTGCACGACGAGATCCTGCGCTTCAAGCTCGATGCCGCGACCACGTTGCTGGCGCGCGGCGATTGCAGCACGGCGGACATTGCCCAAAGTTGCGGCTTCACGTCCATCCAGTATCTGCTTGCCGTGTTCAAGCGGGAGCTTGGCTGCACGCCCCGGGAATACCAGGAAAGGAACAGGCTTGGCATGCTCCCGGCGCCCGGCCGGGCCAATCGGACGCCTTCCGCCGAGCCCATTCGAACGCCAGAACTGGCTTAAATGTAATCATGACGCTCAAGGGGCCGGGCCTTCTTCGATGATCGCCAGGTCCCATGGCCCCAGGTTCAGGACCTCGTCCGGCCGCAGCTGGCGCGCGGCCAGCAGTTCCGTTCCCGCCTTGTGCGGGTACTTGAAGCTGGCCGCCGCGCCGGAATAGTTGAAGTAGTAGCGGATGGTCTTGCCGAACTTGTTGACGCCGCTGCGCGCATGCACGTGCGCCGGCAATTGCTGGTCCGGCCCGACCATCCCGAGCTCGTCCAGCGCCGAATGCAGGACCGCCTTCTGCAGTTTGTCCGACAGGTAGGTCCCCTCGTAAATCACCTTGCCGGCGCCGTACTGGTTCGACGTGATGGCGGGCCAGCGGCCGAAGAAGGGGTGGTCGTACCAGGCCAGCGCCTTGGCCGTGTCGAGCTGCAGGAACTCGGCCCAGTACTGCACCTTGTTGTCGCCGCCGACCTTGTAGGGGTCGCCTTTCAAGGCCAACGGCTGGGCCAGGTTGGAAAACTCCTGGTAGTGGAAGCCGAGCGCTGCGCGCAGCGGGCCTGGCGCCCTGGTCCAGCGCACCATCGTGTTTTCGTTGGTGAAGCCGCTCTTGAAGGTCATCACGACGCGGCCGCCCTTGCGGATGTAGTCGGTGATGCGGGCCAGCAGCGCATCGTCGGCCACATACAGCGAAGGCACGATCAGCAGCTTGTACGACGAGAAGTCCTGCGCGTCCGGGAACACGAAGTCGGCGCCGACGTTCATGTCGTACAGCGCACGGTGGATTTGCCGCACCTGCGAGGCATAGTCGGCCTTGGCGCCGTTGCCGCCCCACTGCGACTCCTTCGCGAACGGCATGTCGTTGATGGCATTGAGCGAATCGCGGCTCCACAGGATCGCGACCTCGCTCTTGATCTTCAGGTTCACCAGTTTCGGGCCGATCTTGCCCAATTCCTTGCCGGTGCGGCTCATCTCGGCATATGCCCGGTTCGGCTCCAGGTCGTGCCCCAGCACGCCCTTCCAGTAAGTCTCCTGGTTGGCGTGGGCCGAGGCCCAGTGCCAGTATTCGACCATGTTGGCGCCATTCGACAGGTGGGTGTAGACGTCTTCGCGGAACTGGCCGTCATACGGCGGATACTGGAACGAGGAGCTCCAGTCCGTGCTCTGCGCATTCGTCTCGGCCACCAGGAAATTGCCGCCTTTGAGCGAGCGCGTGAAGTCTGCCTGCAGCGTCTGGTCGGCGCCGTTGTAGTGTTCGCGCTGGCCCCAGTAATAGATGTTCACGGCCGGGATGTCGAGCGCACGCGACACGGCTTCCTCATTGATATCGCTGTGCATGGCGCCGGCGAAATCGTGGGTGACGAACTGGCGCGGGGATGCGTGTTCGCGGATCAGCTTCGACTGCCAGCCCAGGAAATCGGTGACGCGCATCTGGCTCCAGCGCGACCACTCGAGCTTGTAGCCGGTGCTTTGCGCGCCGTCGGGGCG
This sequence comes from Massilia sp., assembly GCA_036676245.1. Taxonomy (GTDB): domain Bacteria; phylum Pseudomonadota; class Gammaproteobacteria; order Burkholderiales; family Burkholderiaceae_D; genus Telluria_A. Next base: position 26,333 of record JAKFDH010000019.1, read on the forward strand.
GGGCAGGTCGACCCAGCTATGCAGGTTCTGGCCCCAGTAATTCAGGAGCCAGGCCTTGGAGAGGTTCTCCGGCGTGCCGAACTTCTTTTCCAGATGGTGGGTGAAGCGGATGAACACATCGTCGTTGGCCGCGCCGTAGCTGCTCGTTTCATTGTCGACCTGCCAGCCGATGACGTTCGGATTGTCCTTGTAGCGCGCCGCGATCTTGCGGATCAGGCGTTCGGCATAGAAGCGGTAGGCGGCCGCATCGGTGTTCATGTTCTGGCGCATGCCATAGGTGTTCTGTGCGCCGCCCAGTTTGCGCCCCAGGATCTCCGGATTCTGCTTGGCCATCCAGGCCGGAATGGAGTAGGTCGGGGTGCCCATGATGACCTTGATCCCGGCCCTGCCCATCGCATCGATGACGCGGTCCATCCATGCGGTCTCGAAGCGGCCATCCTCCGGCTCCCACAAGCTCCAGGTCGATTCCCCGAGGCGCACCACATTGAAGCCGGCTGCCTTCATCATCGCCACGTCCTTGTCCAGCCGCTCATAGGGCATGTACTCGTGGTAGTAGGCGGCGCCGTACAGGATGGTCGGGAATTCCGGCGGGGCAGCGCGCGGCGCCTGGGCGGCTGCCGATGCGCATGCGAGCGCGGCGATCAAGCATGACAAGGCACTGGAGAGAAGAGTCCGTTTCTGCATTTGATGTCTTTCAGGTTGACCTGGTTTAGCCGGCCATTGTCGCTCCTCTCCGCCTGGCCGCGCAATTACGAAAATCACCGGCCCGGTGAACGATTATCTTGGAAGGGAAGGCAGGCGCCGCGCAATGCGCCGCTTGTGAAATTTTGTTCCTGCATTGTCGATTTTTGACATTGCCGCGCAGCGGCGCAGCAAGCACAATCGGTGCTGTCTTAATCTTCTGTAAGTCTCCTGTCCTCGCGGGCAGTTATAGGGGCGGCTTGGGCCGCCCCGCCTTTTTTCAAGCCCTGCGTTATCTGGTGTTCACTCATTGCCATGCGGCCATTGAACGCGTAACATCGAGCCAATTTCTTTGAGTCTCGACCCTGCATGCATGTATTTTATAAAAAGGCGCTACTGGTGGGCTTCTGCCTGCTCCTCGCAAGCGTCGTCCTCGGTTTCAGCTGCCTGCGACTGAGTTATTTGCAGGTCGCTCTCGTGCCAGCCGGGAATGGTTCGATTCCTTTGAAAGTCCAGCCGGGCTGGGAAGTTCGCCCGGGCAACCCGGAGACGCTGCAGATACACGAAGACAAGCAGCGCCTTCGATTCGACTTTCGCCTGGTGAAGAGTACCGAGCTTTCCCATGTTGCCGTCGACATGCTGTTCCTGGACCGGAAGGGAAAGCCGACCCATGTCGATTTGACGCGTTACGCTTCGATTTCCCTGCAGGTCAAGTGTTCGCCCGCCAACACGCTGCAACTCATTGTTCCCACCTTCGAGGCGAAGGTGGTCCGGCCCGAGGACTATCTGCGCTACCGTATCCCCGGCGGCAATTTTTTCTGCAATGCCGATGAATCCCGGGTCGAGCTCGATTTGACGCGCCTCGAAACGCCGCACTGGTGGTTCATCATGACCCAACTGAACCTGGCGGATCAGGCATACAAGCTCGACAAGGTGCCGAAGATCTCCATTGGCAGTACCGCGCAAAGCCCGGTCGATACCAGGTCCAGCGTCGAGATCAGCGAACTGGTGTTGGCTGGCCGCGACTACCGCTACCTGATGCTGCTCGGCGCCCTGCTGGTGCTGGCGTGGGGCGGTTTCGGCCTGTGGTTCTTCCAGGGGCATGCGCGGGCCCTGATCGAGGATGTGAGAGCCAAGCTGCAGAAGGATTTGCCATTCGTCGCTTATCAGCAGCTGTCGCTCAAACCGCATCGCGACAAGGAAAAGATGGCAATCATGCAGTTCCTCGCAACCAATTATGCGAATGCGGAACTGGACCTGGACACCGTGGTCGAGCAAACCGGGGTCAATCGCAACAAGATCTACGACATCCTCAAAACGGAATTGGGGTTTACGTTCAGCGGCTATTTGAACAAGCTTCGCCTGACGGAGGCGGCCAGGCTGCTTGCCGAGCAAGACAGCGCGACGGTGTCGGAGATCGCTTACTCGGTCGGATACGGCAATGTGTCCTACTTTAACAAGCTGTTCAAGGAAGAATACGGGTGCACCCCAAAGGCATTCCGCATCGCGTGCAAGGCTTAGGCGCTAACAAAAACAGCCGGATTTATTGAAATAAATCCATTTTGATAGCAATTGCGCCAAAGGCGTTAGCCTGGCATCGCGGATCCCTCTATCCTCGCTGGCACATCCCCTGTGGGGACGCTGTCCGAGGAAAGCCAATGCATCCCAACTCTTTTGCCGCCGTTTCATGAGCCTGCGCGCCGCCGATACGCAGGCGCTGCCGCGCAGCCAATTGCGCCTGACCCGGCTGGGGATGGGCTGCGCGCCGATCGGCGGGCGCTTCCGTCCGGTGCCGGAGGACGAGGCGCGCGCCGCGCTCGATGCGGCGTGGGAACTCGGCCTGCGCTATTTCGATACCGCCCCTTGCGATGGCTTGACGCGCGCGGAACTGCGTCTTGGCGCAGCCTTGCGCGGCCGTCCCCGTGACGAGCTCGTCATCAGCACCAAGGCCGGCCGCCTGATGCGCCTGGATAACTCGGTGCTTCCCGGCACCGGCGGCTGGGCCGATCCATTGCCATTTCGACCACAGAACGACTATAGCTACGAAGGCATCCTGCGTTCGCACGACGACAGCGTGCGCCGCATGGGTGTCGGTCACATCGACATCCTGCTTGTGCATGACATCGGCCTGCGGGCCCACGGGGAACTGCATATGCACTATTGGCGGCAGCTGACGCGCGGCGGTGGTTTCCGCGCGCTGCAGTCCTTGCGCGACGAGGGCCGCGTCAGCGCCATCGGGCTCGGCGTCAGCGAATGGGAAGTGGTGGCCGCTGCCATGCAGGAGTGCGAACTCGACTGCACCTTGCTGGCCGGGCGTTACACCTTGCTCGAACACGCGGCGCCGGCGGCGATGCTGGACGCCTGCGTTCGAAACGGCAATGCCATCGTCATCGGGGCGCCCTTCAATTCCGGCGTCCTGGCCGGCAACGGCAAGTACAACGACGCCGGCGCAGCGCCCGAGGTGCTGGCGCGGGTGGCGGCGATCGCGGCGGTTTGCCGCGACTTCGACGTGCCGCTGGCGGCGGCCGCGCTGCAATTCCCGATGGCGCATCCGGCCGTCGTGTCCTGCGTTCCAGGCGCGCGCTGCGCGGCGCAGCTGCGGCAGAACGCGGCCTGGTTCGAGTTGCCGATTCCGTCCCGGCTGTGGCAGGCGCTCAAGCAGCGCGGCCTGCTCGACGGCGCCGCCGCCGTCGATGAGGGGACATGATGACCGATGCGCCAGGCCACGCGCCGGACCGGGCCTATCCGGCCCGCAGCGGGACGCCGGAGCAATCGCGCCTGTTGTCGGTCACGGGTCTGGCGCGCAAGGGCGTGTTCGGCCCGCTCGACTTCAGCTTGCGGCGCGGGGAGATCCTCGGCTTTACCGGCCTGGCGGGGGCCGGCTGTACCGAGGTGGCGCAGGCAATCTGCGGCGCCGACCCGGGCGATGAGGGCGCGATCAGGCTGGACAAGGGCGAAGTCAGCATCCGCACGCCGCGCGAAGCGATCCGCCAGGGCCTCGTCTATCTGCCGGAAACGCGCAAACTGGACGGGCTGGCGGCGCGCATGTCGCTCGCCGCCAGCCTGGCCCTGGCCAAGCTGGCCGGTGTGCCGGCCCGCGCCGGCGACGTCGATGACGACGCGGCGGAACTGTTGTACGGCAGCGACCAGCAAAAGGTCGCGATCGGCAAATGGCTGTTCCGCGCGGCGAAGATCATCTTCTTCGACGAGCCGACGCGCGGCCTCGGCGCCGGCGCCAGGCACGCAATTCACACGCTGCTGGACCGGCTGGCAGCCGCCGGCATCGGCGTTGTCCTCATCAGTTCCGAACTGTCCGAGATCATGGCGATGACCGACCGCGTCGTGGTGTTCCGCGAAGGGCAGATCATGGACGTGCTGAACACCCGCGAGACGACACAGGAAGCGATCGTGGATCTCGCCTCGCCACGTTGAAAACCACTGTTTTACTTGAAATTAATTCTTAAAGCTAAGGAAAGCGTCAATGCAACTGAATAAACGAATTGGCCTGCTGTCGGCCGCACTGGCCCTGGCCTGCAGTCCCGTCCTGGCGGCGCAGCCGTGGCTGAACCCCGGGCTCGATCCCGCCAAGCGCGCCAGCCTGGCCGTCGAGGCGATGACCATGGACGAGAAATTGAAGCTGGTGTTCGGTTACGTGGGCGGCGACCTGACATGGAAGCAAGGGAGCAAGCGGCCGCCGGAGTCGCGCAATCAATCGGCCGGGTTCATTTACGGCATACCCCGCCTGGGTATTACGCACCTGTGGGAAACCGACGCCGGCCTGGGCGTGGCCAGCCAGCCCGGCCCGAACGCGCGGCCGGCGACGGCGCTGGCGTCGGGCATGAGCACGACGGCCAGCTGGGACCTGCAGGCCGCCTATGCGGGCGGCGCCATGATCGGCGCCGAAGCGCGCGCCTACGGCTTCAACGTGCTGCTGGCCGGTAGCGTCAACCTCGTGCGCGAGCCGCGCAACGGGCGCAATTTCGAGTATGGCGGCGAGGATCCCCTGCTGGCTGGCAAGATCGTGGGTGCGCAAATCAAGGGCATCCAATCGAACCGCATCATCTCCACGCTGAAGCATTTTGCCCTGAACGACCAGGAATCGGGCCGTAACACGCTCAACGTGAAGATCGACGACCAGTCGGCCCGGATGTCGGATTTGCTGGCCTTGCAGATTGCGAAGGAGGACGGCAACCCGGGCTCTGTCATGTGTTCCTACAACCGGGTCAATGGCGTGCATGCCTGCGAAAACAGTTATCTGCTCAATGAAGTGCTGAAGAAGGACTGGGGCTTCAAGGGCTGGGTGATGTCGGACTGGGGCGGGGTGCACAGTACCATTCCGGCAGCCAACGCCGGGCTGGACCAGCAATCGGGCATGCCATTCGATGTGTCCGACTATTTCGGCGCGCCCCTGAAGGCGGCCGTATTGAATGGCTGGGTGCCGCAGGCGCGGCTGGACGACATGGCGCGCCGCGTCCTGCACGCCATGTTCGAGCACGGCGTGATGGATCACCCGGTAACGCCGGCGCCCGAGACGATCGACGTCAAGGCGCACGCCGCCCTGTCGCTGAAGGGGGCGCAGGACGGCATGGTGCTGCTGAAAAACAGCGCTGGCGCCTTGCCGCTGAAAAAAAACGTCAAACGGGTGGCCGTGATCGGCGGCCATGCTGACAAGGGCGTGATGGCGGGCGGCGGCTCTTCGCTGGTGTATCCCGCGGGCGGCAATGCCGTGCCTGACCTGGAGCCCAAGTCCTGGCCCGGCCCGGTCATGTTCTTTCCATCGTCGCCTCTGAAGGCCATTCAGCAACGGCTGCCGGCGGCGGTGGTGAGCTTTCACGATGGCGCTGACAGCGCTGGCGCGGCCAGGCTGGCGCGCGAAAGCGACGTCGTCGTCGTGTTCGCCACCCAGTGGACGGGCGAAGGCGTGGACGTTCCCAATTTGTCGCTGCCCGGCAAACAGGATGAGCTGATCGCCGCTGTGGCGGCAGCGAACCCCGCGACCGTCGTGGTGCTGGAGACCGGCGGCCCGGTGACCATGCCCTGGCTGCCGAACGTGGCCGCGGTGCTGGAGGCCTGGTACCCCGGCACCAGCGGCGGCGAGGCGATCGCCGGCGTGCTGTTCGGCGAGGTCAACCCGTCCGGCCACCTGCCTGCCACCTTTCCGGCGTCGGAGTCGCAACTGCCGCGTCCGGTGCTCGATGGCTATCCGCATGAGGCCGACAAACGCTTCGATGTCGTCTACCACGAAGGGGCGGCGGTCGGCTACAAGTGGTTCGACCTGAAGGGCCTCAAGCCCCTGTTCCCCTTCGGTCACGGCTTGTCGTATACCGAATTTGCCCTGTCCGGCCTGGCCGCCGGCGTGAAGGACGGCATCCTGCGCGCCTCGTTCAGCGTGAAGAACGTGGGCAAGGTGGCGGGCAAGGAAGTGGCCCAGGTGTATGTATCGCCGCTCAAGGCCAAGTGGGAAGCGCCCAAGCGCCTGGTCGGCTTCCAGAAGGTCGATGTCAAGCCGGGCGAAAGCGCCACGGCGTCGGTCAGCGTCGATCCGCGCCTGCTGGCCATGTACGACTCGGCCAGCAAGACCTGGAAAGTGGCGAAGGGCCGCTACAAGGTGATCCTGGCGGCCAGTGCGGCGGACGAGCAGGCCAGCAGTACCGTGATCCAGCTGGATGCCGCCGTCTACGACGTGAACGGCAAGCCGCTGCGCGGGGTGCGCAAGCCTTAGTACTTGGCGGGAAATGTTCATCCGATTGGGCATTTTCGTAATTGCAACTTGAAATTACGGGTAGCAGAATGGGGATCGCCGTTCACGCTGCCCGAATTTCAATGATGACTAAGCCTTTTCCTGGCGTTGCGGCAATTTCCGATGACGAGGGCGTGTTTACGCTCAAGAATGCCGGCGATATGCAGGTGACGATCAGCGCCAGCAATGCCGCGCTGTGTTCATGGCGCGCGCCGGACCGCTACGGCCGGATGGCCGATGTCCTGCGCGCCGGCCCCGCCGGTCCCTCGCCCGCTTCCTGGCAGGGCCGCCACGCCGGCGGCGGCGTGTCGCTGTTGCGGATGGCGGCCGGCGGCGCCGCCACGCTGCAGGTCGACTACCATCTCGACGACGACGGCAGCCTGTTCATCGACCAGCGCGCCATGGCCGCGGTCCCCACGCCGCTGGAACGGAATCCCAACCTTTGCTTCAACCTGAGCGGCGGCCGCGCCGACGCCGGCGACCATGTGCTGCAGGTCGATGCCGACTATTTCGTGGAGGTCGATGCCGCCGGCGACCCGGTCGGGGTGGCGGCAGTCGGCGGAACGCCGTTCGACTTTCGCCAGCCGGCGCCGATCGGCCCGCGCCTGCGCTGGTCCGATCCACAGACACGCCTGAGCGGCGGATTTGCCCACGCTTTCTTCGTCCGCAACCACTTCGCGGGCGGACAAGGCGTACTGCGCGAAGTGGCCAGCGCGTTCGATCCCGGTTCCGGCCGGCGCCTGGAGATGTACACCACCGAGGCGGCCGTGCTGTTGTGCGCCGCACAACGCAACGCGGACGGCTTTTTCCTCGGCGCCCATGCCTATCCAAACCTGCGCAGCGTCGCCTGGCCGCTCGTCATCCTGCAGCCCGGACAGGTATATCGCCAGACGACTGTCTACCGGCTTTCGCTCCAGGACTAGGCTGTGCGGCAGCATATTTTGTTCTTTGCCTTCGCGATTTTCGCTATTGCCGTCCTTAGTGCCTGGCGGCAAAATGAAAAAATCGATCCTGAAAATCACTGGAGCCCGGGGAGTCATGTCAAGTAACGCCATCCGCAAAATCGTCATCGTCGGCGGCGGCACCGCCGGCTGGATGACGGCGGCGCCGCTGGCGCTCAGGCTCGGCAGGGCATGCGAGATCGTCCTGGTCGAGTCGCCCGACATCGGCACCGTCGGCGTCGGCGAGGCGACCTTGCCCACGCTGCGCTACTACAACCTGGCGCTGGGCCTGGACGGCGCCGATTTCGTCAGGAAAACGCAGGCGACGTTCAAGCTCGGCATCGAGTTCAAGGACTGGGGCCATATCGGCAACCGCTTCTTCCACGGCTTCGGCGACTTCGGACCGGCGGTCGAGAACCGTCCGTCGCATATGTACTGGCTGCGGATGGTGCGCGAGTTGCAGGATGTGCCGTCGTACGAGGAGTGGTCGATGGCGACGGCGATGGCGCGCAGGCAGCGTTTCGTGCCGCCCCATGGCGACCAGCCGGCGGCCAGCAACGCCTATTCCTACGCCTTCCATTTTGACGCCGGGCTGTACGCGGCCTATCTGCGCGACTACGCCATGGCGCGCGGCGTCGGGCGCATCGAAGGCATGATCACCACCGTCGACCAGCACCCCGAGACCGGCTTCATCACCGGCGTGAACCTGAAGGACGGACGCCGGGTCGAGGGCGACCTGTTCATCGATTGCTCGGGCTTTCGCGGCCTGCTGATCGAAGGCGTGTACCAGGCCGGCTACGACGACTGGAGCGCCATGCTGCCTTGCAACAGCGCACAGGCGGTGCCGTGTGACCGGGTCGAGCCGCTCACGCCCTATACCACGTCGACCGCCAGGCAGGCCGGCTGGACCTGGCGCATCCCGCTGCAGCACCGCACCGGCAACGGCCACGTGTATTGCGATGGCTTCACCACGGACGAGGAAGCGGCGCGCGTGCTGATCGATGGCCTCGACGCCGGGGCGCAGGGCGAGCCGCGCCAGCTGCGCTTCACCACCGGGCGCCGGCGCAAGTCCTGGATCAAGAACTGCGTCGCGATCGGCCTGTCGAGCGGCTTCCTCGAGCCGCTCGAATCGACCAGCATCAACATCATCGAGAATGCGGTGGGCTGGCTGCTCGAGTACTTCCCCGAGCGCGACTTCCGGCCCAAACTGGCCGACGAGTTCAACCGGCACGTGACTTCGCGCTACGAGTACGTGCGCGACTTCATCATCCTGCACTACAAGGTCAACAGCCGGACCGATTCGGAATTCTGGCGCTATTGCGCCAACATGCCGATTCCCGACACCTTGCGGCACCAGATCGAGCTGTTCCGCGAAACGGGGCGCGTGGCGATCTTCGATACGCAGGGATTTGGCGTGGCTTCGCATGTGTCGATCCTGATGGGGCTCGGTGTCGTGCCCAAGGCCTACGATCCGCTGGTCGACACGCTCGACATGCGTCAGATGATTGCGCATTTCGCCCAGCTGCGCGAAGCGATCAGGCAGACGGCCGATGCCTTCCCCACCCACGCCGACTATATCCGCGACTACGTGCTCGCCGACTCCAAACCATAAGAAGGAAGCCCCAGGATGTTCAAGAAAATCGCCGCCTGCTTGCCGTGGACGCTGCTGCTGGCGCTGGCCGCCTTGCCGGCCGCCGCCGCGGAACGCCGCCTGACGAGCGACTGGCGCTTCATGAAGGGGGAGGTCGCGGGCGCCGAGCGGGCTGACTTCAATGACGCCGCCTGGCGCCAGGTGGCGGTGCCGCACGACTGGTCCATCATGGACAAGGCAGACGGTTCGCCGCCCTTCGACCGCGCCGCCGTCGGCGGCCAGGACTCGGGCTACCTGCCAGGCGGCACCGGCTGGTACCGGCGCCACCTCGACCTGTCCGCGGCCGAGGCGGCCGGCGTGGTCCGCATCAATTTCGAGGCGGTCTACATGGACGCCGACATCTGGCTCAATGGCGCAAAAGTGGGGCAGCATCGCTACGGCTATACCGCCTTTACCCTCGACCTGACGGGCAAGGTCAAGGCGGGCCGCAACGTGATCGCGGTGCGGGCACAGCACAAGGATCCGTCGTCGCGCTGGTACGCCGGCTCCGGCATCATCCGTCCGGTGACGCTCGACCTGCTCGACCCGCTGCATATTGGACCGGACACGGTGGCGGTGTCGACCCGCAGCGCCAGCGCGCAGCGCGCCGCGCTCGACGTGCGCGCCACCATCCGCAACCGCCGCGGCGCGCCGCAGCGGGTGGAACTGGTCACGGCCGTCACCAGCACCGACGGCAGCGAAACCGTGGCCCGCGCGAGCCAGCGCTACCTGGTGCCGGCCAATGGACAGATCGATGCCGTGCAGGCGCTGGCAGTCGCCAGCCCGAGGCTGTGGGGCCCGGCCTCGCCGCATCTTTACCAGCTGCGGCAGGAGCTGCGTAGCGGCGGCGTGGTGACCGATGTGCGGCGCACCCGCTTCGGCATCCGCACGATCGAGGTCGATGCCGTGAACGGGCTGCGCGTCAATGGCGAAAAAGTGCTGTTACGCGGCGGCAATATCCATCACGATAACTATATGCTCGGCGCGGCCGGCCTGCCTGCCGCGGACGCGCGCAAGGTCGCCCTGCTGAAGGGCGCCGGCTACAACGCCATCCGCAATGCCCACAACCCGGCCAGCCAGGCGACGCTGGACGCGGCCGATGAACTGGGCATGCTCGTGATTAACGAAGCCTTCGACATGTGGAACAAGAGCAAGCGGGGCGCCGACTATTCGCGCTTCTTCGGCAGCGACTGGCAGCAGGATCTGGACAGCATGGTCATCAGCGGCCGCAAGCACCCGAGCGTGCTGTTCTGGAGCATCGGCAACGAGATCCCGGAGCAGGGCACGCCGGAAGGCGTGAAGGCGGCGCGCGCGCTGGCCCAGCGGATCCGCCGGCTCGACCCGTCCCGGCAGGTCACGCAGGCGATGAGCAACGAGGCGCCGCAAATCGCCGAGCACTTCGCCGAGCACTTCGCCGAGCTCGATGTCGGCGGCTATAACTACATGGCCCACTTGTTCGAGCGCGACCACAAAAAATTCCCGGCGCGCGTCATGTACACCGCCGAATCCCTGCCGATGGACGCCTTCGCCTACTGGCGCGCCGTCGAAACCCAGCCCTGGGTGATCGGCGACTTCGTGTGGACGGCGCTCGACTACCTCGGCGAGAGCGGCATCGGCTGGATGGGCTACAACCAGGACTGGTCGGTGCTGGGGCCGTATCCATGGCACCTGGCTTATTGCGGGGAGATCGATGCGACCGGACGCAAGCGGCCGGCCGCCTACTACCGCGAAGTGATCTGGAAATCCGGCCTCGATCCGATTTCCGCCTTCGTCGCGCAGCCGAAGGGCAGCGTGGACTTGCCGGACCGTCATATGTTCCCCATCGTGCCGCCGCATTTCGACTGGGCGCACGCCGACGTGCATCCGAGCTGGTCGTGGGCGGGACAGGAAGGCAAGCCGCTCGACGTGGTGGTGTATTCGGAATTCCCGGAGGTCGAGCTTTTCCTCAACGACAAGAGCATGGGACGCAAGAACGTGGACGTCGGCAGCGAATACAAGGCCAGTTTCGCGGTGCCCTACACGCCGGGCCGCCTGCTGGCGGTCGGCTACAAGGATGGCAAGGCGGCCGGCCAGTGGGAACTGCGCACCGCAGGGCAGCCGGCATCGTTCAAGCTTGCCGCGGACCGGCCGCGGCTCCAGGCCAACAGCGAGGACGTGGCCTATGTGACGGTCGAACTGCTCGACCGCGATGGCGTTCCCATATACGCACGCAGCGGCGACCGCAAGGTCAGGTTCACGGTAAGCGGGGCCGGCACGCTGGGCGGCGCGGGGAACGGCAATCCGATGGATGCGGCCAGCCTGCAATCGGGCGAGCGCACCACCTTCCATGGCAGGGTGGTGGCGGCGGTCCGTTCGGGCGCCGCGGCCGGGCCGATTGTCGTGGAAATCGCGGTGGACGGCCTGCCGGTGCAGCGCCTGCGTCTCGATGCGGTGACGCCATGAGGCGCCTCGCAGGGGCCATGGTGGCCGGCGCGCTGTTTGCCGTGTGCGCCGTTTCGTCCGCGCAGGAGGCCGACGTTAACGCGGAACGGGCGCGCGCCAATTTTGCCCGTTCCATCGTGCTGGCTTCGGACGACGTGCGCGCCTACCCTGCGCCGCCGGCGGGATTCGCGGATGCGAAGGAGGGCGCCGTGCAAGGACAGGTGGCGGAGTTCAGCTACGACTCGGGCGTGACAGGCACGCGGCGCAAGGCCAGCGTCTACCTGCCGCCCGGCTATACGGCGCAACGCCGCTACCCGGTGCTGTACCTGCTGCACGGGATCGGCGGCAGCCAGGATGAATGGCGCGGCTATGTGCGCGCGCACGCGGTCCTCGACCAGCTGATCGCCGCCGGCAAGGCGGCGCCGATGATCGTGGTGATGCCGAACGGCCGCGCGCTCAAGGACGACCGGCCGCCGCCCGCCGATCGCGTTTTCACGCCCGGGAACGCGGCCGGCTTTGCGCATTTCGAGCGCGACCTGCTCGAGTTCCTGATCCCGGCCATCGACAAGGCTTACCCGACCCAGGCCGAACGCGGACGGCGCGCGATCGCCGGGCTGTCGATGGGGGGCGGGCAGTCGCTGAACTTCGGTCTGGGGCATCTCGATACCTTTGCCTGGGTGGGCGGTTTTTCGTCGGCGCCGAATACCAAGGCTCCTGCAATGCTGCTGCCGGATCCCGCGCTCGCGCGCGGGCGCTTGCAGCTGCTGTATCTCTCTTGCGGGAACAAGGACGGCTTGATCAACGTGTCGCAGGGCGTGCATCGCTACCTGAAGCAAAATGACGTGCCCCATGTGTGGAACGTGGACGGGTATGGCCACGACCGCGACAGCTGGGCCGAGAACCTGTATCACTTCGCCCAGTTGGTGTTTCAAAAGCCGCAAAAATGAACCTCAAAGCACTGTAACCAACGTCATTCCTGCGCAGGCAGGAATCCATGGCACCTTCGCTCCGAGCCGGTCTAACCCTGAGCAGCGGTGCTATGGATCCCTGCCTGCGCAGGGATGACGTTGGCAATTGTCGCTTACGTTATTTTTCCGCGACTTCGGACTAGCCGTGATGCACGCTCTCCCGATAACTCCCCGGCCGCGTCCCTGTCCATTTCTTGAACGCGCGGTGAAACGCGCTGACCTCGGCATAGCCCAAGTCCGCAGCCACATCCGCCACGCTTTTGCGCGTATGGCACAGAAAATGGATCGCCAGGTCGCGCCGCAACTGGTCCTTCACCGACTGGAACGACTGCCCCTCGTCGAGCAGCCGGCGGCGCAGGGTCGATGGGCTCATGTTCAGGCGCCCGGCCAGCACGTCGAAATCGGGCCAGTCGGCGCCATGGGTGGTGCGCAGGTGGCGCCGGACCTGGGCCGCCACGCCGCTGCTGTTCTTGTACTTGAGGACGATGTTCGCCGGCGCCTCGGCAATGAACTGCTTCGCGCTGCGCTGGCTCTGGACGACCGGCAGGTCCAGGCAGGCGCCGTCGAAGGCAAGCGCCGTCGCACCCTGGCTGAAGCTGAGCTGCTCGCAGTACATGCGCCGGTACTCCGCACTGCGCGAGGGCTCGGGATAGGCGAATGACGCCGCCAGGATCGGGATGCGGCGCCCGACCAGCCAACAGGCCAGGCCGTGCTGCATCATCAGCAGCGTTTCGTGCCCCAGCACGCGCGGGGACGGCGTCGCCCGTTCCTCGATGACCAGGCTGGCGCGTCCCTCCGCTTCCTGCAGGCTGCAGTGAAAATCGTCGAGCAGCAGGTTGAAGAAGCGCACCATGCACTGCAGCGCCCCGCGCAGGTCCTCGCAATGGACCAGGGTACGGCACAGCATCGCGAAGCTGCCCACTTTCATGCGCCGCGCATCCTGGCCGAACAGTTCGTCGTCGAGCACCCCGGCCACGCCCAGCCACAGCGCACCGAATTGCCTGGCGCTGACGCGCGCCTGCGGCAACTGGACCAGCGCCGGCGAAATGCCGGATTGCCGCAGCAGGGCGTCCACGTCCGCTCCCCGCGCGAGAACAGGCTCGAGCGCGGACTTGACGAAGTAGATCGAGACGCTTGCTTTTTCCATAACGCACTGTTCGTTGTCAAACAACCAGCAAATTGTACACCTGCCGGTACTTTTTGACGCGCGTGGCAAAATCGTGCAGGGAGTTTGACGGTTTAGGGCATCGCTGCCGGGCCGCTCGTTTCCTATACTGAAGGGCATCAGGAAGATCGCTTCCTCCCTTGTCCCTTCAGATTGCCGCCATGACCAACCTCGCCGATAGTACCAAGCTGACCGAATATGCCGTCGCCAACCGGGTGCGCTTTGTCACGGCGGCCTCCCTGTTCGACGGCCACGACGCTTCCATCAACATCATGCGCCGCATCCTGATGGCCAACGGCGTCGAGGTGATCCACCTGGGCCATAACCGCTCGGTCGATGACATCGTCACCGCCGCCTTGCAGGAAGACGCCCAGGGCATCGCCATCTCCAGCTACCAGGGCGGGCATGTCGAATACTTCAAGTACATGATCGACCTGCTGCGCCAGCGCGGCGGCGCCCACATCAAGGTGTACGGCGGCGGCGGCGGGGTGATCGTCCCGGACGAAATCGCGGACCTGCATGCCTATGGCGTGGCGCGCATCTTCAGCCCCGAGGATGGCCAGCGCCTGGGCTTGGTCGGCATGATCCTGTCGATGGTCCAGGCTTGCGACAGCGATTTGTCGGGCTATGCGCCGACCACGATCGATGCGCTGGCGACCGGTTCCATGGCCGAGCGCCAGCGGCCGCTGGCGCAGCTGATCACGGCGCTCGAGAACGGCAAGGCCGCGCCCGGACTGGCCCAGGCGCTGCGCGAGCGCAGCAAGGACCTGGCGATCCCGGTGCTGGGCATCACGGGCACGGGCGGGGCAGGCAAGTCCTCGCTGACGGATGAACTGATCCGCCGCATCCGCCTGGACCAGGGCGACGCCCTGCAGCTGGCCATCATCTCGATCGACCCGTCGCGCCGCAAGTCCGGCGGCGCCCTGCTGGGCGACAGGATCCGGATGAATGCGATCGCGCCGTGGGCGGGGCAGTCGCGCGTCTTCATGCGCTCGCTGGCCACGCGCGAGGCCGGGTCCGAGATCTCGGCCGCGCTGCCTGACGTGATCGCGGCATGCAAGGTCGCCGGCTTCGACATGGTGATCGTCGAGACCTCGGGCATCGGCCAGGGCGACGCGGCGATCGTGCCGCACGTCGACCTGTCGATGTACGTGATGACGCCGGAGTTCGGCGCCGCCTCGCAGCTCGAGAAGATCGACATGCTCGATTTCGCCGATTTCGTCACCATCAACAAGTTCGACCGCAAGGGCGCGCAGGACGCCCTGCGCGACGTCGCCAAGCAGTACCAGCGCAACCGCGAACTGTGGGGCCAGTCGCCGGACACGATGCCGGTGTTCGGCACCCAGGCCTCGCGCTTCAACGATGACGGCGTGACCTCGCTGTACCAGGCGCTGCTGCCGCGCCTGGCCGCACTGGGATTGAAGAGCGCGCCAGGCACGCTGGCGCCGGCGGGGCGCCGCTTCTCGTCGGGCAAGAACGCCATCGTTCCGCCGGCCCGGGCGCGCTACCTGGCCGAGATCGCCGACACCGTGCGCGGCTACCATGCCTTCGTGCGCAAGCAGGTCGCACTGGCGCGCGAGCGCCAGCACTTGCTGGAAACCCGGCGCATGCTGGCCGATGCCGGGCAGCTCGCCGACCTCGATACCGGGCTGGAAACCCTGATCGAGGACCGCGAAGCGCGCCTCGATGCGCAGGCGCGCAAGCTGATCGCCGGCTGGCCGGCGCTGCAGGAGGCGTACAGCGGCGACGATTACGTCGTCACCGTGCGCGACAAGGAGATCCGCACGCGCCTCGTGGCCACCACCCTGTCCGGCACCCGGATCCGCAAGGTGGCGCTGCCGCGCTACGAGGACCATGGCGAGATCCTGCGCTTCCTGATGCTCGAGAACGTGCCGGGATCCTTCCCCTACAGCGCAGGCGTGTTCCCGTTCAAGCGCGAAGGCGAAGACCCGACCCGCATGTTCGCAGGCGAGGGCGACGCCTTCCGCACCAACCGCCGCTTCAAGCTGGTCTCGACCGGCATGGACGCCAAGCGCCTGTCCACCGCCTTCGATTCGGTGACCCTGTACGGCGCCGATCCCGACCTGCGTCCGGACATTTACGGCAAGGTCGGCAACTCGGGGGTGTCGATCGCCACGCTGGACGACATGAAGGCGCTGTACGACGGCTTCGCGCTGTGCGACCCGACCACTTCCGTGTCGATGACCATCAACGGCCCGGCCCCGACCATCCTGGCGATGTTCATGAATGCCGCCATCGACCAGCAGCTCGACAAGTTCGCCGCCGAGAACAAGCGCGCGCCGACAGCAGACGAAGCGGCCAAGGTGCGCGCCTGGGTGCTCAAGAACGTGCGCGGCACGGTGCAGGCCGACATCCTGAAGGAAGACCAGGGCCAGAACACCTGCATCTTCTCGACCGAGTTCTCGCTGAAGGTGATGGGCGACATCCAGCAGTTCTTCGTCGATCACGAGGTGCGCAATTTCTATTCGGTGTCGATCTCGGGCTACCACATCGCCGAGGCGGGCGCGAACCCGATCTCGCAGCTGGCGTTCACGCTGTCGAACGGCTTCACCTTCGTCGAAGCCTACCTGGCGCGCGGCATGCACATCGACGACTTCTCGCCGAACCTGTCCTTCTTCTTCAGCAACGGCATGGACCCGGAATACACGGTCATGGGCCGCGTGGCGCGCCGCATCTGGGCGGTCGCGATGCGCGACAAGTACGGCGCCAACGAGCGCGCGCAGAAGCTCAAATACCATATCCAGACCTCGGGCCGCTCGCTGCATGCACAGGAGATCGACTTCAACGACATCCGCACCACCTTGCAGGCGCTGATCGCCATCTACGACAACTGCAACAGCCTGCACACGAATGCCTACGACGAGGCGATCACGACGCCGACCGACGAATCGGTGCGCAGGGCGCTGGCGATCCAGCTGATCATCAACCGCGAATGGGGCCTGGCCAAGAACGAGAATCCGAACCAGGGCAGCTTCATCATGGACGAACTGACCGACCTGGTCGAGGAAGCGGTGCTGCAGGAGTTCGAGCGCATCGCCGAGCGCGGCGGCGTGCTGGGCGCGATGGAGACCGGCTACCAGCGCGGCAAGATCCAGGAAGAGTCGATGCTGTACGAGCAGCAGAAGCACGACGGCACCTTGCCCATCATCGGCGTCAACACCTTCCGCAACCCGAACGCGGGCGGGCCGCCGGCGAGCATCGAACTGGCGCGCTCCAGCGACGAGGAGAAGCAGTCGCAGCTGCAGCGGCTGGCCGACTTCCAGGGCCGCCATGCCGCGCTGGCGCCGGCCATGCTGGCGCGCCTGCAGCAGGTCGTCATCGACGATGGCAATGTGTTCGCCGTGCTGATGGACGCCGTGCGGGTCTGCTCGCTGGGCCAGATCACCGACGCCCTGTTCGCCGTGGGCGGCCAGTACCGGAGGAGCATGTGATGCGAGAACTGCCGATCCGCCTGATCACCGAGAGTGAACTCGATGGCAACTGCAAGGGCTGGGATGGGAACACCACCTTCAGGCTGTGCAATGGAGAAGTATGGGAACAATCGGCGTTCCGGGTGCGGCGCCTGCACCTGGCCTGCCCGGCGGTCCGGGTATGGCGCCTTGGCGACGCGGCGCTGCTGGAGCTGGAGGGAAGCCGCGAACTGCTGCCGGTCACGCGCCGCTTCGACATGACGGCGGATTAGGTTAAAAAAAGCGTGCAAGGATGTTTTTATTGACCGGCATCCGTTCTTCATCCAAGATACGGACAATGAACGATACCCAATCCTCAATGCCGGCCAGGCCCGGCGCCAAGTCCAAGGGCGATTCGTGGCAGGCCGAGAAAAGCGAGATGACGCGCACGGCGATCCTCGAGGCGACGGTGCATTGCCTGGTCCACATCGGCTATGCGCAGACCACCGCCGAGAAGATCGCAACCCAGGCGGGCGTGTCGCGCGGCGCGATGACCCATCACTTCAAGTCGCGGGCGATGGTGTTCAACGAGGCGGCGAAGTTCATCATCGACAAGCGCGCGGAGGAGTACGAGCGCCTGATCGGCGGCATCACCGTGGCGCCGGGGACCCTGCCGGCCGAAAAGCACATGCGCGAGACGATGACCGTCTGCCACCGCTACTACGCCTCCCCGACCTTCGTCGCCCTGCACGAGCTGCTGCGCGGCGCAAGGACCGACAAGGCGCTCAGGAAGGCGATGGTCGCGCTGGAAAAGTCGCTCGACCAGAAGATCTCGGATGCGATGCTCAAGCGTTTTCCTTACCTGGCGGTGGTCGAGGAGACGCGCGAGATGCTGATGGACCTCATCATGTCCTCGATGCAGGGCGTGGCGGTGGACATGGCGCCGCACCTGAAGAAGGGCAAGCGGCTCGAGCGCCTGCTCGACTTGCTGGCGTCGGTGGCGATGCGTGAGTTTTCGGAGGCGTATGCGGCGGCTTCCGAAGTCGCTGCTTAAAACATAAAGCAGATTAACCAACGTCATCCCTGCGAAGGCAGGGATCCATACTGAATATGCTCAGCATGGATCCCTGCTTTCGCAGGGATGACGTTGGTATTGGTCTCAGTAAATTAAGGCTATCGGGTTCCTGCCACAAAACAAAACGAAACGTTTGTTTGTCTGCAAGCCACACGAAGTTTTCCTATAGCAAGTCCTCTCCCGCATTAATCCCCACCTGATCAGAATTGTCTTGCCGCGCCAATTCGCTTGTGGCATATTCATTCAAAAATTAACGCGCGTTGCAAAATTGGACGACGCGTCCACTTGAATGATGGAGACAAGCATGCTGAACGAACGAGACATCCTGGTAGACGTGGTCAAGCGCGCCCTGAAGCACGTGGACGCCGCCACCACCGACAGCGCCGAAGCGCCCTACCGCCATCCGACCTGGACCTACACCGACCCCGAGCTGTTCGCGCTGGAGAAGGTGAAGATCTTCAAAGAGAGCCCGCAGATGGTGTGCTTCAGCTGCGACCTGCCCGGCCCCGGCTCCTACACCACCTTCGACGACCTCGGCGTGCCGGTGCTGCTGGTGCGCGACAACGACGGCAAGGTCAACGCCTACCTGAACGCCTGCTCGCACCGCGGCGCACGCCTGAAGGAAGGCTGCGGCAAGGCCAATTCGATCAGCTGCCCCTACCACGCGTGGGGCTTCGACCTCAAGGGCAAGCTGCGCACCATCTTCAAGGAAGAAACCTTCGGCTGCGTCGACAAGTCCTACTATGACCTGGTGCGCCTGCCGGTGGAAGAGAAGTACGGCGTCATCTACGTCGGCCTCGACCCGGACATGAAGTTCACCATCGACGAGCACCTCGGCGACCTCGCGCCGTACTTCGAAATGTGGAACCTGGCGGACATGAACTTCGTCAACATGCACGAGTTCCATATGGACACCAACTGGAAGCTGGCGCTCGACACCTTCTGCGAAGGCTACCATTTCGGCCCGCTGCACAAGGACAGCGTCGGCGACTACACGATGGGCAACCTGTCGCTGTACGACCGCTTCGGCCCGGACCAGCGCCACCATCGGATGACCTTCGTCAACGTCACGATTTCGAGCCTGAAGGAGATCCCGGAGGACCAATGGACCACGGGCATCTTCGACCACTTCGCCTTCGTCCACTTCATTTATCCGAACATCTCGCTGCTGGTTTCGCCGAACGCGGTCGAGTTCTTCCAGCTCTACCCCGGCGCCACCGTGGGCGAGCACGTGACCCGCTACCGCTGCTACTGGCGCGGCGACCTGAATCGCCCGAGCGAAGGGCTCGATCCGCAATCGCACTTCAATTTCATCCGCGATGTCGTCGACAAGGAAGACTACTGGGTCAGCGGGAACGTCCAGAAGGGCCTGAACGCCAACATCAAGCCCTTCAACACCTTCGGCAGGAACGAGCCGTCGCTGATCAACATGCACAAGACCTTCCTGCGCGCGGTCGGCAAGACGCCGGTGGAAGCGCCGCTGGAGAAGGTCGGCGCCGACTGAGTTCGCCGGCTGCGCCATCAACATCCTTAGAAAAATAACGGAGACCAGCACATGAGCATCTTTCTTCAGGCAACACTCGAAATCGACGGCGCCGGCTACCAGCGCTTCGTCCAGACCATGGCGGAGTGGGTGCCGATCATCGAAGGATCGGGCTGGAAGCTGAACGCGGCCTATATGCACCGCACCGGGCGCCTCAACACCGTGATCGACATCTGGGAACTGGAAGACATGGCCCATATGGACCGCGGTTTCGCGCACCTGATGTCGCATCCGCGTTTCGGCGAGTTCAAGAAGGTGCTGGACGAGACGGTCAAGAGCGAAACGCTGGTCGTCCTGCAGAAGTTTGCTTACGCGTCCTGACGCATTGGAGCTGACGTGGGCCACCGATTGCCGGCAGGGCAGGCGCCAGGAGCGCTCATTGCGCCCCCATCGCAAGGGCGCGACCTGTCGCTGTGGCGGGCCAAGCTCAATCCGCCATCACTGAGCTCGTCGCAGGTCGAGCGGGCGGCGATCCATGCGCAAGTGGTCGGAACGCCAGCCGCCAGGCTGGTGCTGGTGCGGGCGCCGGCCGGATTCGGCAAGACCACCGCCATGATCCAGATGCGGCGCCAGATGGAGGACCGGGGCACCGCCACCGCCTGGCTGACGCTCGACCAGGCCGACAACGACGCCTCGCGCTTCCTGTCCTGCCTCGAGACCGCGGTTGCGCACATCGTGGCCGGAGAGGCGTTCGACGCCGCCGCCGCGCGCCCGCTGGCGTCGCCGCGGGACGTGGTGCTGCGCCTGGCCGATGCGCTGGCCGAATTCCAGTCGCCGTACGCGCTGTTCCTCGACGACTTCGAACACGTGCAGGACCCGGTGGTGCTCGGCCTGGTACGCGAGATCCTGACCCAGCTGCCGCGCAACGGGCAGATGGTGATCGGCTCGCGCACCTTGCCCGCGCTCGGCCTGGGCCAGTTGCGCGGGCGCGGCCAGATGCTCGACGTCGATGCCGAGCACCTGCGCTTCTCGCTGCTCGAAACCGGCGAGTTCCTGCAGCAGCGGCGCCAGCTGTCCTTGCAGCCGGAGCAGCTGTCGACCTTGCACCAGAAGACCGAAGGCTGGGTCGCCGCCTTGTGGCTGGCCTCGGTCGCGCTGGAGCGGCGCAGCAGCTATGCCGAGTTCATCGCGCGCTTCTCGGGCTCCAACCAGGCCGTCGCCCAATACCTGGCCGACGACGTGCTGGCGCAGCAGCCGCCGGCCCTGCGCGATTTCCTGCTGCGCACCAGCATCCTGCGCTATCTCGACGCGCCGCTGTGCGATGCCCTGACAGGCCGCAGCGACAGTGCGGCCTTGCTGCAGCGGCTTGACGGCGCCAACCTGTTCCTGACGCCGATCGACGGCGAGCAGGCGACTTACCGCTACCATGGACTGTTCGCCGATTTCCTGCAGGGACAGCTGGCCAGCGAGCGTCCCGGCGAGGCCGGGCAGCTGCACCTGGCGGCATCGCGCTGGTTCGCATCGCAGGGGCGGCCGGTCCCGGCCATCGACCATGCGATCGCTGCAGACGCGCCGGCGGAGGCGATCGGCCTGCTGGCGCGCCACGCCCAGGACCTGCTGGCCCAGGGGCGCATACGGCTGCTGACACGCTGGTTCGATGCGCTGCCGGAAGCGGCGCTGCGTTCCCATCCCGAATTGCAGGCGGTGCGGGTATGGGCGCTGTGCATGATGCGCGGACCAGGCGAGGCGCTGGCCCTGCTCGGGCGCGGCGACGGCTGCGACGCCGTCGGCCCGGGCAGCGCCGTGTCGATCGTGGCGTTGCGGCCGGTGCTGCTGGCGATGATGGACGACTACGAACAGGCCTGTGCGGTCGGCCGCGTGGCCCTCGCGACGGTGCCCGCCGAGGTCACCTTTGCCCATACGGCGCTGACCAATGCGATGGCCAACGTCTACTCGGTGCTGGGGCAGTACACGGAAGCGCGCGAGCTGCTGGGCGCGGCGCGGCGCCGGCAAGGACAATCGGGGGCCTTCAACGCGATGTACTCGGAAGCGGTGGAAGGCATCATCGACCTGCACGAAGGCCGCATCCGGCAGGCCGCGGCGCGCTTCCGGATGGCGCTGCGCGCCTCCCATGAGGGCAGTTTCAGCCAGGCGCACGGCAATGCCTGGGCCGGGGTGCTGCACGCGAACGCGCTGTACGAGGCGGACGATTGCGCCCAGGCTGAACATCTTCTCAACATCTACCTGCCGCTGGCGATCAACGCCGGCATCCAGGACCACATGATCAGCGCCCACGTGACGCTGTCGCGCATCGCCTTCCAGCGCGGCGATGTGGACCTGGCGTTCCAGACGCTGACTGAACTCGAATACCTCGGCCATCGCCGCCGGCTGCCGCGCCTGATCGCCGGCGCCCGGCTGGAGCGGGCGCGCGTGTATGTGCTGCAGGGGCACCTGGACGCGGCGCGCACCGAGCTGGAACTGGCCGATGACCGCGCGCTGTGGCAGCGGCTCACGGGCCTGCGCCTGCTGGCGCATGATGTGGAGTACCTGGAACTGGGACGTCTGCGCTGGCAGATCGCGGCGGGGGAGGGTGCGGCGGCGCTGCCGCTGCTCGAGCGCGAGATCGAGGCTGCGGCCGGCGCCTCGCGCCACCGGCGCGCACTGGCGCTGCGCCTGCTGCGGGCTGTGGCGCTGCATCGCCAGGGCGACCAGCGCAGTGCGCATGCGGCCTTCGGCGACCTGCTGCGCACGAGCGCCAACGAAGGCGCGCTGCATTTGATTCTGGACGAGGGGCCGCAAGCCGGGGCGCTGCTGCGCAGCTACATGGCGGCGCATACGCAGTGGGATCCCTTGTTTGTCGAGTACCTGCAGCGGCTGTCTCAGGGCTTCGGGCCGGCGGCGGAGGCGGAAGGGACGGCCGATCCTGCGTCCGCGCTGGCCGAGCCGCTTACCCGCCAGGAACTGCGGGTGCTGGCCTTGCTGGCGGAAGGGTATTCGAATATCGCCATCGGCGAGAAGCTGTTCGTGTCGGCGAATACGGTGAGGACGCATCTGCGGGGGATTAACGGGAAGCTCGGGGCCGGAAACAGGACGCAGGCAGTGGCCGTCGCGCGCAAGCTGGGCGTGATCGCCTGAGAAGAATCGAAGTCACGCAACTGGAACCCAAGACACACTCACCAACGTCATTCCTGCGAAAGCAGGAATCCATACTGAGCTCGATTTGAGGCGGCACTATTCTTGACTACGCCAATTTGCACATTCAGCATGGATCCCTGCCTTCGCAGGGATGACGTTGGTGCTTGCGGCTAGATTCTCACGTCTCCGGCTTCGAACGCCGCTACACGCGCCCGCCGAAGGCGGCCGCCCCCACTGTCAACCGCTGCCGGCATTCCGTCACCATGCGCTGTATCAACCCATCACAGCTCGGAATATCATCGATCAGCCCAACCACCTGCCCAGCCCACACCAGCCCGCCCTCCAGCTCCCCGGACTCCAGCGCCGCGCGTCCC
Organism: Massilia sp.; assembly: GCA_036676245.1. GTDB lineage: Bacteria > Pseudomonadota > Gammaproteobacteria > Burkholderiales > Burkholderiaceae_D > Telluria_A. The sequence continues at coordinate 49,356 of JAKFDH010000019.1, forward strand.
CGCTGTCCCGACACCAGCGGCTGCACGTCCTTGAACTCGCAGCCCCCGTCCCGCCGTTCCAGCGCCACCACCCGGTCCGATATGCTGTTCTTGAGCACCCGCCCGGTGTTATGCAGCGTGCGGAAGATCAGATTGGTATCCCGTTCGCTCGCGCGCACCAGCGCCTGCTTGATGTCGTCATGGATCGGCGCCTCGCGCGTGGCGCAAAACCGCGTGCCCATGTTGACGCCTTCCGCGCCCAGCACCAGCGCCGCCGCCAGTCCGCGCCCGTCGGCAATGCCGCCCGAGGCCAGCAGCGGCACCTTGACCTGGCGCGCGGCCGACGGGAACAGCACCAGTCCCCCGACATCGTCCTCGCCCGGATGCCCGGCGCATTCGAGCCCGTCGATCGAGATGATGTCGACGCCATGCCGCTCGGCCGACAGCGCATGGCGCACCGAGGTGCACTTGTGGATCACAAGCAGGCCGGCCGCCTTCGCCATCGCGATGAATTCCTTCGGGCTGCTGCCGGCCGTCTCCAGGACGCCGACCCCGCTGTCGATGACCGCTTGCAGGTATTCCCTGTACGGCGGCGGACTGGCGGTGGGCAGGATCGTCAGGTTGACGCCGAACGGCAGCGACGTCATCGAGCGGCAACGTTCGATTTCCTCGCGCAAGGCCTGCGGCGTCGGCTGGGTCAGGGCCGTCAGCACGCCCAGCCCGCCGGCGTTCGACACGGCGGCGGCCAGTTCTGCGCGGCCCACCCACATCATGCCGCCCTGGACGATCGGGTAGGCGATGCCGAGCATGCCCGTGACCCGCGTCTTCATGGCCGGCTGTCGCAGCGGCGGGCGGGGGGCTGGCCGGTCGGGCCGGTCTGCTGCAGGGTGGTCCATGGCGCTTCCTTCAGTGTGTGTCGATGCTGAAGATCGTATCGCCCGGCCGTGCGCGCATCAATCGTCTGAACAGACGAAGTCATGCCGCCCACGTCTGGCTATTATCAAGCTCAACCTTACAGCGCATTCAGGCTTCCCGAACATGGCCATCGACTTCACCCCTTCCTGGACCGACAGCGACCTTGAACTGTACCGCGACATGGTGGTGCGATTCATCGAGCAGGAAATGCTGCCCGGCGATGCTGCGGCGCGCAAGCGCGGCGACGTCGGCCATGCCCTGTGGCGGCGCGCCGGCGAAGTCGGCCTGCTTTGTGCCGACATCCCCGAGGCCTGGGGCGGGGGCGGGGGCGACTTCCGGCACGAGGCGGTGCTGTACGAAGAAATGTCGCGCCGCTGCCTGACCGGCATGAACCCGTCGGTACACAGCATCGTCGCGCACTACATCCTCAATCACGGCACCGATGCGCAAAAGGCGCGCTTCCTGCCGCGCATGGCGCGCGGCGAGCTGGTCGGCGCGATTGCCATGACCGAACCGGGCGCCGGTTCGGACCTGCAAGGCATCCGCACCCGCGCCACCCGCAGCGGCGGCGACTACGTGATCAATGGCGCCAAGACCTTCATCACCAACGGCCTGCTGGCCGGGGTGGTGCTGGTGGTGGTGCGCACCGCGCCGGAGCTGGGCTCGCGCGGGATCTCGATCCTGATCGTCGAAACCGCGGGCCGCGAGGGATACCGGGCCGGCCAGCCGCTGGACAAGATCGGCCTGAAGGCGCAGGACACGTCGGAACTGTTCTTCGACAATGTGCGCGTGCCGGCCGACATGCTGCTCGGCGGGGAAGTAGGCAGGGGTTTTGCCCAGCTGATGTCCGACTTGCCTTACGAGCGCCTGATCATCGGCGTGATGGCCGTGGCGATGATGGAGGGCGCCTACAAGGAAACCCTCGCCTACGTGCGCGAGCGCATGGCCTTTGGCAAGCCGGTCGCCGAGTTCCAGAACACGCGCTTCAAGCTGGCCGAAATCGCCACCAGCATCAAGGCTGCGCGCGCCTTCATCGACCGCTGCGTCGAGGACATGGTCGCCGGAAAGCTCGACACCGTTACCGCCTCGATGGCCAAGGCCTGGGCCTCCGACCTGCAGGGCAAGGTCATCGACGACTGCCTGCAGCTGTTCGGCGGCTACGGCTACATGAACGACTACGTCATCGGGCGCATGTTCGTCGATGCGCGCGTCCAGCGCATCTACGGCGGCACCAATGAAATCATGAAGGAAGTGATCGCGCGGGCGCTGTAGGCGGCCGTGCATCCATGACAACGGGGGCAAAAATGTCTGACTACGAGCGCGTCACATACGAAGTGGACGATGGGATTGCCATCGTCACGCTGAACGAGCCGGCCAAGCGCAATCCGCTGTCGCCGCAACAGGCCGCGGAGCTGCTTGCCGTGCTGGCGCGCGTGCGCGAAGACCTGTCCGTGCGCGCCCTCATGCTGACCGGCGCGGGCAAGAGCTTCTGCGCCGGCGCCAACCTGGACGACATGAACGCGCACGAAGGCAGCGGCAAATCGCTGGGCGAGGCGACCTTCGATACGATGGAGGGCTTGTCCAATCCCCTGATCCTGGCCCTGCAGGAACTGCCGGTGCCGGTGCTGACCTGCCTGAACGGCGGCGCCGTCGGCGGCGGCGTCGGCCTCGCGCTGGCGGCCGATATGGTGATCGCGGCGCGTTCGGCCTACTTCTACCTGCCGTCGATGACGCGCCTGGGCCTGGTGCCGGACCTGGGCGCCAGCTGGTTCCTGCGCGAACAGGTCGGCCGCGCCCGGGCAATTGGCATGACCTTGCTGGGCGACCGCCTGTCCGCGCAGCAGGCCGCGCAGTGGGGGCTGATCTGGATGTGCGTGGACGACGCCGACTTGCGCGCCGAAGCATTGGCGCTGGCGCGGCGCCTGGCAGCCTTGCCGCCGCATGCGGCCCTCGAAACCCGGCGCGCAGACCGCGCCGCGCGCAGCGGACCACTGGCGTCGCAGCTGGCCTACGAGGCCGCCCGCCAGCGCGAGCTGCTCGATGGCGACAGTTTCGCCGAAGGCGTGCGTGCCTTCGCCGAACGGCGCGATCCCTTGTTCCCGGGCCGCTGATGCGCCGCCACCGGACCGCCTCATGAAGCCGCAACTGGCCACGCCGGCGCGGCTGGGGCTCGATCCGCAACGGGTCGAGGCGCACCTGCGCGCCTGCCTGCCGGGCCTGCGCGGGCGCATGCGCATCGCGCCGCTGGGAGAGGGCGGATCCAGCTTTCGCATCGGCTTCGGCGACAAGGCCCTGCTGCTGCGTACCCACGGCGAGCCGGCGCTGCGGCGCGAGTACCGCATCATCGACGCCCTCGCCGCGAACGGCGTGCCGGTGCCGAGGACGGTGCTCGCCTGCGACGATCCGCAGGTGGCGGGCGCGCCGTTCTACGTCGCCGACGTCCCGGCGGGGCGGGTGTTTGCCAGTTACGGCTTGCCGGAGCTGCCGCCCGCGCAGCGGCGCGCGGTGTACTTCGCGATGGCCGAGACGATGGCGCGCCTGCACCGTGTCGACTGGGCGGCTGCCGGTCTTGCCGATTACGCCAGGCCAGCGCGGTTCTTCGCGCGCGAAGTGGCGCACTGGAAGCACCAGCACAGCATGCCTGGCAGCGCGCACGAATCGCTGCCAGGCCTGGCGCGCGTGGGAGAGTGGCTGGCGGCCCATCTGCCCGACGACGACGAGAGCGCCATCCATCACGGCGATTTCAGGCTTGCCAACCTGGTGTTCGATGCCACAGGAACCCGGGTGCTCGCGCTGTGCGGCTGGGAGCGCGCGGCGCTCGGCCACCCGCTTGCCGATGCCGCCCACAGCTGCCTGCCGTGGCATCTGGCGCAAGATGGTGCGGGCATCCGCGGCCTCGACCTGGCGCAGCAGGGCATCCCGGCGCAGGCCGAATACCTGACCCATTACCGCCAGAGCGGCGGCCACGCGGAGGGCGTGACCATTTTCCACCTGGTGTTCGCGCTGTACCGCGCGGCGCTCGCGCCTGCCGCCGGCGACGCCTGGCATGGGCCGGCGCTGGTGCGCCGCGCGCTCGAACTGGTCGACGGCGCCTGAGCCTCAACAAGACATGGATCAACAAGGAGAAAGACGATGACACAGAACATGGTGGCGCCGGGGCTGGTCGCCGGAACGGGAGCGGCCGCCAGGCTGCTCGGTGGTAAAAGCCGGGGCGACGGCAGCTATGTGTTCCCGATGCCGGCCGGGCCGGAGGGCGAGCGCTACGAATCGGTCGAACTGGCGACGGAGGGCACGCTGTGGTCGTTCACGGTGCAGCGCTTCCCGCCCAAGCAGCCCTATGACGGCCCGTCCGACGCCGACTTCCGCCCCTACGCGGTGGGCTACGTGGAGCTGGCCGGCCAGGTGATCGTCGAGGCGCGCCTCGACACCGCGCACTTCGCCGGGCTGCACATCGGCATGCCGATGCGCCTGACCCTGCTGCCTTACCGGCGCGGCCCGGACGGCGATGTCTGGACCTATGCCTTCCGCCCAATCAACGAGGAGCAATCATGAGCAACAAAGTACGAGTGATCGGGGCCGGCATCCATCCCTTCGGCCGCCACGACGGCAAGACGGGCCTGGACATGGGCGTGTTCGCGATCCGCGAAGCGCTGGCCGACGCCGGGATCGACTGGAAGGATGTGCAGTTCGCGTTCGGCGGTTCGGCCGCCTCCGGCGACGCCGATGCGGTGCTGCCGCGGATGGGACTGACCGGGGTCCAGTTCATCAACGTGGCCAATGGCTGCGCCACCGGCGGCTCGGCCCTGCTGGCCGGCTACTGGGCGATCAAGTCGGGTGAATTCGACCTGGGCGTCGTCGTCGGTTTCGACAAGCATCCGCGCGGCGCCTTCAATGCCGACCCGGAACGGGCCGGCCTGCCGATGTGGTACGGCCAGACCGGCATGATGCTGACGACCCAGTTCTTCGCGATGAAGATCCAGCGTTACATGGCCCTGCACGGCATCTCGAACGAAGCGCTCGGGCTGGTGGCGGAGAAGGCTTACGAGAATGGCGCGCTGGCGCCGCATGCGTGGCGCCGCGAGCCGGTCGACCTGGCGACGATCATGAACAGCCAGATGGTGTCGGACCCGCTGACCAAGTTCATGTTCTGCTCACCGGCGGAAGGGGGGGCGGCGCTGATCCTGGCGTCCGAGCGCAAGGCGCGTGAGCTGGGGCTGAATGGGCCGATCTTGCGCGGCGCGGCGGTGCGTACCCGGCTGGCCGGTTCGTTCGAGGTGTTCTCGCCGTCGCTGTCCATCGACCGCGACCCGTCGCCGACGCAGATTGCCTCGAAGGCCGCGTATGAGATGGCAGGCGTGGCCCCGGGCGATATCGATGTGGCGCAGATCCAGGATACCGAATCGGGCGCCGAGATCATGCACATGGCGGAGAACGGCTTCTGCGCCGACGGCGAGCAGGACAAGCTGCTGCGCGAGGGGGCGACCAGGCTGGGTGGGCGGTTGCCAGTCAATACCGACGGCGGCTGCCTGGCATGCGGAGAGCCGATCGGGGCGTCCGGGCTGCGCCAGGTGGTGGAGAATGTGCAGCAGTTGCGGGGGCGGGCGGGCAAGCGGCAGGTGGAAGGGGCCAGGCTGGCTTATACCCAGGTGTATGGCGCGCCGGGGATGTCGGCGGTGACGATTCTGGAGGCTTGAGACCTAACCGAATTCGCTCATTCGAACACACGAAAACCTTAACCAAGGTCGTCCTCGCGCACGCGCACTGCTGTCCGGAATAATTTTGTTGACTTTTTCCTTGCCCCTTAGCTGACCCGCTGCGCTGCCGAAGTCGACGCTGTGAAACGTGAAATGCAATCTCCGACGTCGTTCCTGGCCGATGG